>JAJPKM010000027.1 GCA_021323735.1 Gammaproteobacteria bacterium | reverse complement strand
GGAGTTTCTATCATGGCAGCGAAAGCAAAGAAGGCGAAGAAGAAGGTAGCGAAGAAAAAGGCCGCTAAGAAAAAGTAAGCCTTCGAAAGTAATCAACTGTGCCCGCGAAAGCGGGCACAGTTGTTTCTGGAGGTTGGAAATTCGGGCAACATGGACAACGCATCGGAAAAAAAGCGCCGCGCGGCACAAGCCGCCCTCCCCTATATCGAAAGCGGCATGGTGTTAGGTGTGGGCACCGGCTCCACCGTCAATCAGCTCATAGAAGTGCTGAAAGACCGTAAAATCCAGCTCTCCGGCGCAGTCTCGAGCTCGCGCCAGACTTCCGAAAAACTAAAGGCCGCCGGTATCGAGGAGCTCGACCTCAATACCGCCGGCGATCTTCAGCTCTATATCGACGGCGCCGATGAGGCCACCGCCGACGGGGTGTTGATCAAGGGCGGTGGCGCGGCGCTGACGCGCGAGAAGGTGGTGGCCGCCGCCTCCAAGCGATTCGTCTGCATCATCGATGACTCCAAGCTGGTGCCGTTGTTGGGCGCCTTCCCCCTGCCCGTCGAGGTCATCCCCATGGCTCGCTCCTATGTCGCGCGGCAACTGGTGAAGCTCGGGGGGCAGCCGGTATGGCGCGAAGGGGTCACCACAGACAACGGCAATCCGATCCTGGACGTACATCATCTCAATATCACCGACCCCAAGGCCCTCGAGTCGACGGTGAATCAAATTGCCGGCGTGGTGACCGTCGGCCTGTTTGCCTGGCGCCGCGCCGATGTCCTCATTGTGGCGGGGGACGGCGGCGTACAAATCTTGGAAGGCTAGATCTCAAGCCGGGTGCCGATCTCGATGACGCGATTCGGCGGCAATCCGTAGTGATCCGCGATGACCTGTGCGTTGCGCGCCATCTGCATGAATGCCCGGCGCCGCAGCGGCGGCAGATCGGAGCGGCGTCCCGGCAGCAGTTCCTCCCGGCTCAAGAAGTAGGTGGTGAACTCGGGGTCATAGGTCACGCCCTGGCTCTCCGCCTCCCGCAGGATCGAGGTGATATCGGCCTTCTCCATGAACCCAACCTGAGCCACCACCCGGACGATGCCCTCGCATACCGGCGTCACCGTCAATCGCTTGGCCGCGGCGACACGCGGCACCTCGCGGGTGACCACCGTCAGCAGCACCACCCGTTCGTGCATGACGCGATTGAATTTGATGTTGTTGAGCAGGGCACGCGGGATTCCGGAGGCCTTCGGGTCCAGGAAGATCGATGTGCCCGGCACACGGACCGGCGGATCGCGCTTCAAGTCCTCGATGAAGTCGCGCACCGGCTTCTGCTCGCGCAACAGGCGGGCCATCAGCGATGCACGGCCGCTCTGCCAGGTTTGCATGAGCCAAAAAATGATTAGACCGGACACCAGGGGCAGCCATCCGCCATCCTCTAGCTTGGTCAGATTCGCGAACAAGAAGGCGAGGTCGACGATGAACAGCAGCGACAGCCCGGTACGCAGCCAGCGGCTGCTCTCACCCGTGCGCGATTTGATGAGGCTCAAGGTCAACGGCGTTACGATGGTCATGGCGCCGGAGACGGCCAAGCCATAAGCCCCGCCCAATGCCGCGGAACTGCCGAAACCGATCACCAAGGCCAGCGCCGCCACCATCAGTATCCAATTCATGGTCGGCACATAGATCTGCCCCGCGACCGAGGCGGATGAGTGCAGGACGCGCAGGCGCGGCAGCAGACCTAAGCTGACTGCCTGCGTGGTGACCGAAAAGACGCCCGAGATGACGGCTTGCGAAGCGATGACGGTGGCGGCGGTGGCGAGTACCACCAGCGGCAACAGCGACCAGGAAGGCGCCATCAGATAGAACGGATTGCTGATGGCCGCGGGATTCTCGATCAGCAGCGCCCCTTGGCCGAAATAATTGATGACCAAGGCCGGCATGACGATGCACAGCCAGCCCAGGCGGATCGGTGCTTTGCCGAAGTGCCCCATATCGGCATACAAGGCTTCTCCGCCGGTCACGCACAAGAAGACGCCGGCAAGAACCGCCAGTGCCCCAACCTGATGTTCGGCCAGAAGCGCGATCGCGCGCGATGGGTCGACTGCCAGCAGCACCCCGGGCTCGCGCAGGATCCAGTAGAGTCCCATGCTCGCCAGTACCACGAACCAGAACAACATCACCGGACCGAAGACCGTACCGACCGATCCTGTGCCCTTCCTCTGAATGACGAACAGTCCGACCAGCACGATCAGCGTGATCGGCAATATCGGAATCTGCGCATCCGGCGCCGCGACATGCAGACCTTCGACGGCGCTCAACACCGATATCGCCGGAGTGATCGCGCCATCCGCGAAAAACAATGAGGCCCCCAGAATCCCCAACGTCCCGTAGAGTTTCCGACGCGGACTGGCACGCGCGGTATTGATGACCAGCGCGGTCAAGGCCAGCACGCCGCCCTCGCCCTTGTTGTCCGCATTCAGCACGACGCTGACATATTTGAGCAATATGACCAGAACGAGCGACCAGAAGATCAGGGACAACACACCGAGCACATGCTCGGGAGTGACCATGATTCCAGGACCGACGAAACAGGCCGACACCGCATACAGCGGGCTGGTGCCGATGTCGCCGAACACCACCCCGAGCGCCGCCAGCGCCATGGGTGCCAGCCGCTGACCCGAATTGCCTTCACCGGACATGAGAGTTCCCATCGGCGCACGAATCACGTGATACTAAAAGGGCCCGCAGATGCGGGCCCTGTCTGGCTGGGGGACTAGGATTCGAACCTAGGTAAACGGTGTCAGAGACCGTTGTCCTACCACTAGACGATCCCCCAAATCTTGTCGATGCGCTACGCGCGAATCTACGGGGTCGAGGCGCATTGCGCTGCGCTATTCCTGCTACGCGCAAGCCCTGGGTGGCCATCCATGGCCACCCGTACGACGCATGCGTCGCACCCGTCCGACCCATCTCTACAGTCAGGCGGGGAATGCCTATCCGATCAGCGTTTCGAGAACTGCGTGCCGCGGCGAGCTTTGCGGCGGCCCACCTTCTTGCGCTCGACTTCTCGCGCATCGCGGGTCACAAAGCCTGCTTTGCGCAACGGCGACCGAAGAGTCTCGTCGTAGGCCATCAGCGCGCGCGTGATCCCGTGGCGAATCGCACCGGCCTGGCCGGTGATCCCGCCACCTTCCACATGGGCTTCGACATCGAATTTACCGTCGAGTTGCACCGCACCGAAGGGCTGCTGCACGATCATACGGCCGGTTTCGCGGCCGAAAAACTCATCCAAGGTGCGGCCATTGATCGAC
This sequence comes from Gammaproteobacteria bacterium, assembly GCA_021323735.1. Taxonomy (GTDB): domain Bacteria; phylum Pseudomonadota; class Gammaproteobacteria; order Steroidobacterales; family Steroidobacteraceae; genus Bog-1198. The sequence continues at coordinate 42,561 of JAJPKM010000027.1, read as the reverse complement.
ACCTTGCCGGAGCCTTGACGCAGGTAAACCCGCGCACTGGAGGTTTTGCGGCGGCCCGTGCCATAAAAGGAATTCGCGGCTGAATTTGCCATTGATGATCCTAACTTAGATTTCCAGCGCTTTGGGCTGCTGTGCTTGATGAGGATGGTCTTTGCCGCCGAAAACATGCAGCTTCTTATACATGCGACGGCCCAAGGGGCCCTTGGGCAGCATGCCCTTGACGGCGAACTGGATGGCTCGCTCCGGGTGCTCCTTGAGCAGCTTGCCCAGAGAAATGCTCTTCAGATTGCCCACGTAACCTGTGTGCTGATGATAGAACTTGTCGGTGAGCTTGGCGCCCGTGACACGCACTTCGCCGGCATTGACGACGACGATGTGGTCGCCAAGATCTTGATGCGGCGCATAATTGGGCTTGTGCTTGCCCTTCAGGCGGTGCGCGATTTCAGAGGCCAACCGGCCAAGCGTCTTGCCTGCCGCGTCGACCAAGAACCAGTCGCCGCGTGTTTCTTCAGGCTTTGAAAATACGGTATACATGGAGTACTCAAGTAATTCGGGTCGTTAAGAAGGCGCGAAAGTGTACAGAACAGCGGGCGCGGATGCCAGTCCGGCGACCTTGATACTCGGCGCCTATAATATAATGTGTCCATGGACGCCCGCAGATACCACTCATTGGACCGACTGATAGGCGAAATCGATAAGGTAATCAAGACCTTAAGCGTACCCCCACGCGCCTCGCGCACAACCCCCGCGGGCCCGGCGCCCACATCCCTGGAGGAGGCTGATCGCCTGGAATCGGTGCGGCTCATGCGGGTCAATCACTCCGGAGAGGTGGCCGCGCAGGCGCTGTACCAGGGTCAAGCCCTGGCTGCCGGCGACCCGAAGCTCAAGGCAGCGATGCTGGAGGCCGCTGCCGAGGAGATCGATCATCTCGCCTGGTGCGAGGAGCGGCTGCAGGAATTGAAAGGCCGGACCAGCCTTTTGAACCCGATCTGGTACGTAGGCTCACTGACCATCGGAGCCCTGGCCGGGTTCCTTGGGCCTGGTGCCAGCCTCGGGTTCATGGCGGAAACGGAAAAACAGGTGGAAGCGCATTTGCGCGATCATATGGGGCGCTTGAGCGCAAAAGACCTGCGCAGCCGCGCCATCCTCGAACAGATGACGCGGGACGAGGTGCAACATGGCGCGAAAGCAGCTTCTCTGGGGGGCAAAGCGCTGCCGATTCCCATAACATGGGCTATGCGTGCGACATCCATGCTGATGACGCGCGGCTCGTACTGGGTTTGACGGCCGCTCTTAGTGCTTGCGATTCCAGGACTTATGTAATAAAACGTGCGCCAGTATCGGCGTTTAAGCGACACAAGAACCAACGGGAGTGACCATGGAAGAAGGGGCAAAAGCCTTAAGCGATATCCCAGCGATCAATCGTTTCTTGAGCTACTGCCGTATCCGGACAGTCCCTTCCAAGACCGTGATCATCCACGCCGGCGACCTGCCGGACATTCTGTACTACATCATTTCCGGTTCAGTTGAGGTCATGATCGAGGACGAGGATGGCAACGAAATGGTCCTCGCCTACTTGAACAAGGGCCAGTTCTTCGGCGAGATGGGCCTGTTCTACGAACAGCCCACGCGCAGCGCATGGGTACGAACCCGCCAGCAATCCGAACTCGCCGAAATGACCTATCCGCGCTTTCGCCAAATCGCCGCCGAAAGCCCCGGGCTGATCTTCGAGCTGGCCACGCAGCTGGCCACACGCCTGGATCGCACCAACCGCAAGCTGGGCGATCTCGCCTTCGTCGACGTCACCGGCCGCGTCGCACACGCCATCATGGATTTGTGCGGCGAGCCCGATGCCATGACCCACCCGGAGGGCATGCAGATCAAAGTCAGCCGGCAAGAGCTTTCACGCCTGGTCGGATGCTCGCGCGAAATGGCGGGGCGCGTGCTCAAGGTGCTCGAAGAGCAAGGGCTGCTGCGCGCCACGGGAAAGACCATTGTGGTGTTCAACGCCAGACCCAAGGTCAAGACGCGGCCGCTGATCGTGCCCGTAAAGGCCGGAGCAAATGCCGGTGGCAAGAATGCGCGCGCCGAACTGCCTGATGATGATGACGACGATGACGATGAGGACGACGACGAATAGTCCCGGGAGCCTGCCTTAAGGCTTCCACGTGTCGCGTCGGCATCTGCAACAGACGCATCGCGCGGAGCCAGCCGGGTTTTTAGGCCGATTTGGCTACGATTTCCTGCCTAATTCGATCTGCGCGCGCATATCCTTGATGGTGCGCGCGTAATCCGCGCTGCCGAAGATCGCAGATCCCGAGACGAAGGTATCCGCCCCCGCCCTGGCAATGCCGGCGACATTTTCGACTTTGACTCCTCCGTCGATTTCCAGTCGGATATCGCGCTTGGCCGCCTCGATTCGCGCACGCGCCTGGGCCAGCTTGGGCAGCACCTCGGGGATGAATTCCTGTCCGCCGAACCCGGGGTTTACCGACATCAGCAGGATCACGTCGATCTTGTCGATCACATAGTCCAGCCAGCTCAAACTCGTGGCGGGATTGAACACCAAGCCCGGTTTGCAGCCGCAGTGGCGGATGAGTTGAATGGTACGGTCCACATGCTGAGTCGCTTCCGGGTGGAAGCTGATGTTGGTGGCGCCCGCCTTGGCAAAATCGATCACCAAGGGATCGACCGGCGAGACCATCAGATGCACATCGATGGGCGCTTTCACTCCGGCTTTGCGCAGGGCCTGGCAAACCAGCGGACCGACGGTGAGATTCGGGACGTAGTGATTATCCATGACATCGAAGTGAATCCAATCGGCACCGGCGGCGAGTACCGCGTTGACCTCTTCGCCGAGGCGCGCGAAATCGGCGGATAGAATCGACGGCGATATGATGATGTCCATGCTGGGAGCCTAGCGCATCCCTCGCGCCGCGCGAATGCCTTCGTAAGCCTCTTGAATACGCTGAGTCTTCTCTTTCGCCATTTGTGCCATCGACTCCGGCAGGCCGTTGGCAACGAGTTTATCAGGGTGATGGCGGCTCATCTGGCGCCGATACGCCTTGACGAGTTCTTGATCGCTGATGCCGGCCTCGACCTCCAGTTCCGCATAGCATTCCGCCAGGGAGCTGGATTTGCCGCGCCCGTGCCTGCCGCGCAGTGACGCCTCCATGGTCGAAAACTCGACCTCCGACAGCCCCAAGCGCTCGGCTATTCCGATCAGGACCCTACGCGCAGGCGGCGAGATCCCGTTGCCGGCAAGCGCGGCGCGCAACTGCAGCTCCACGAAGGCGCGCAGCAGGTCATAGCGCAGGCCGCACGACTCGCGCAGCCGCTCCACGGCCAGTTCTGCATCGTAGCCCGGCGATTTGCCGGCCCTGAAGCAGGCGATGGCGGCGTTGACGTCCGCGGCGCCCAAATTCAATTCCTGCATTAGCCGGCGAGCGGCATCGATTTCCGCCTCGGACACGCGGCCGTCGGATTTGGCGACGTAGCCCATGATCTCAAAGGTGGTCCGGAAAAATTCGCTGGAAATCGAGGTGGTCCCATTGGACGATGCCACCCGCACCCCCGCCCCGGGGTCCAGCATGTATCCGATCATGGCGCCGACGGCGGCTCCCCAGGCACTCCTGGTGATCAGCAGGCCGAACAGCGCGCCTAAAAAAACCCCATTCCAACTCATTCGCGTTGACCTATCCGCCCCGTCCCGCCACAATCGCCGACCTTCAATGGTAGCAGTCGCGGGCGCTTTCGCATGGAACAGTATTCGCATTCGGCACCGCTTTTCGAGACGCATCTGCGAAGCCTGAGGAAAATTCACCAGGGCAAGGTGCGCGATATCTACGATGTGGATGACCGGCACTTGCTGATCGTCGCCACCGATCGGCTGTCCGCGTTCGACGTGGTCCTTCCGGACCCCATCCCGTTCAAAGGCGAAGTACTCAACCAGATTTCGCTGTTCTGGTTCGCGAAAACCGCCCGCATTACGGCCAATCATCTGTCCGAATTGCGTATCGAGGACATCATCAGCGATACCGCGGAACGGGCGCAATTGACCGGCCGCGCCATGGTGGTCAGGAAGTTGAACGCGCTGCCGATCGAAGCGGTGGTGCGCGGTTATCTCATCGGCTCTGGGTTCAAAGACTACAAGCAGCACGGCTCGGTCTGCGGCATCTCCCTACCGCCCGGCTTGGAATTGGCGGAGCGCTTACCGGAACCGATATTCACGCCGGCGTCGAAGGCGCCCGCAGGTTCGCACGACGAGAATATCGACTTCGACGCCATCGTAAAGCTGATCGGCAAGGATCTCGCAGCCGAGGTGCGGCGCATTGCGCTCGAGGTCTATCGGTTTGCAGCCGAACATGCGCGCGCGCGCAACATCATCATCGCGGACACGAAGTTCGAATTCGGCGTCGATCATTCGGGACGTCTGTACCTCATCGATGAGGCATTGACGCCGGACTCATCGCGTTTCTGGCCGATGACTTCGTACAAGCCCGGGATCAGCCCGCCGAGCTTCGACAAGCAGTTCGTGCGCGACTACCTGGAGTCGCTGCACTGGAACAAGAAGCCTCCCGCTCCGCATTTGCCGCCGGAGATCCTGAACCGCACCAGCGAGAATTACCGCGAAGCCTTGAAGCTGCTGACGAGGCCCTGAGGCTGTTGACCGGACCCAAGCTGTTGCGCCGTTGACCAGGCCATGGAGTTGCCGACGGCGCCGTAGCTCGTTTCGACTACTCGCGTGGCCGCGGCCGGCATCCCGCGATCTTGCCATGCCCCACGCAGCATGTAAGGCTCTCCCGTATGCTCAAGTGGGTCGAAGACCTCGAAGACGGACTGTTCACGGGTTCCCGCAGCATGGCACCCCCGTGGGGCCCGGTCCTGCGCGTGGTGCGATATCCCATTGCGCTGATTCGCGACTGGCTTCACGGCGAGATCAGCACGCGGGCCATGAGCCTGGCGTACACGACGCTGTTGTCGATCGTGCCGCTCATGGTGTTCAGCTTTTCGATCCTCAAAGGGTTGGGCGCCCGCGGCGATTTGAAATTCATCCTCGACCAGTTCTTCAAGCCGCTCGGCGCCGCGTCGGCGCAGCTGACCGAGAGCGCCATGCAGTTCGTCCAGAACATGCGCGGCGGCCTTCTAGGTACACTTGGCCTGGCCTTCCTCGTCTACACCGTCATCACCACCATTCAAAAAGTCGAAACCAGCTTCAACTTCCTCTGGCATGTCGATCGGCCGAGAAACCTTGCGCGCCGCTTTACCGAATACTTGAGCATGATGGTCTTGGGTCCGATTCTGCTCGCGGTTGCCTTAGGGCTCTTGGCGAGCGCCCAACGCAGTCCCTTCGCCCAATGGCTGGGCGCGATCCCGCAGTTGGCCTGGCTGCTGGGCGGCGTGGGAACGGTGCTGCCCTATGTGATCGTGACCATCGTGTTCACCTTCATGTATTCGTTCATCCCCAATACCAAGGTGGATATACGGGCCGCGCTCATCGGCGGCATCTCTTCGGGCATTATGTGGGCCCTCGTCGGCAAGGCATTCACTGCGTTCATCGTCTATTCCTCGTCCTTGGTGGCGGTGTATACCGGCTTCGCGATCGTGCTGACCACGCTGATTTGGGTGTACTTGAGCTGGCTCATCCTGCTGCTGGGCGCGCAGCTGGCGTTTTATTGGCAATTCCCCCAGTACCTACGCCATGGACAAACCCCATTCGAACTGACGGCGCGAGATCGCGAGCAAGTGGCCATTTCCGTCATGTATCTCATCGGACGCGACTATGCCGTCGGCACCGCCTCTTGGACGGCACACGCACTGGCCGCGGAATTGGATATCCCCACCATTGCCCTGGCACCGGTGCTGCACTGCCTGGAAGAGAATGGGCTCATTCTGGCGACCGAGGGCGAAAAATTCGTGCCGGGCAGGGATATCGCCGCGATTCAGCTCGCCGAGATTTTCCGTGTGGTGCGGGCGCTGCACAGCGGCCGGCTGGCGATCAGCATTCGCGGATTGAAACCTGGGATGGCGCTGCTCAAAGAGGTCGAAAGCGCCATGGCCAAGCCCTTGCAGGGTCGCACGCTCAAGGATCTCGTTGCCGTAAAAACATGATGGCGCCGGCATAGTTCGCCGCGGACAATGCAACGGCGATACCGAGGCTGGCTTTCGCGCCGGCGATACTCGCCGCGGATACTGCAACGTTGATACCCGGCGTGATTTTCGTGCCGGCGACTCGGCGCCTTGAATCATTCGCCCGCGATGGTCAACTCCTCGAGCAGGATCGAGCCGACCCGAACGCCGCCGCGGATGTCGATATCATCGCCGACCGCACCGATGCCGAGGAACATCGAACGCAGGTTTCCGGCAATCGTGATCTCCGCCACCGGATATTGAATCTCGCCGTTCTCCACCCAGAATCCCGCGGCGCCGCGCGAATAGTCACCCGTCACCGTGTTCACGCCTTGTCCCATGAGCTCCGTCAGCAACAATCCCGTACCGAGGCGCGACAACATGGCGGATGCACCGCCCGCAAGCGTCGGCGCCACGATGAGATTGTGCGTGCCGCCGGCATTGCCCGTGCTTTGAAGACCCAGCTTGCGCGCCGAGTAGCTGGACAGGACATATCCGGTGAGAACGCCCTCCGCGACCAGCTCGCGATCGCGCGTCGCGACACCCTCATCGTCGAAAGGCGCGCTTGCCAGGGCCTTCGGCAAATGCGGCCGTTCGGCAATGGAGAAATCGGCGGGAAAGATCTGCTGCCCGGCGGCATTGAGCAGGAACGACGCCTGCCGGTATTGACTGCTGCCGCGTATGGCGGCGACGAAATGACCGATGAGACCGCGAGCCAATTCCGGTACGAACAGCACCGGGGCGCGGCGCGTACTGATTTTACGCGGCCCGAGCCGGGCAAGCGTGCGCCGCGCACTTTCGCGGCCGATCGCCTCCGGATCTTGCAAGTCGCGCCAATCGCGCGAACTGCTGTACCAATAATCGCGTTGCATGTCCTCCCCCGTTCCGGCGAGCACCACGCAGCTCAAGGTGTGCGACGTGGTCGGATAGCCTCCGACGAAACCATGTGTGTTGCCATAGACATGGAGGCCCTGGTGGGTACCGACCGATGCACCCTCGGAATTGTTGATCCGCGCATCGAATCGCAGCGCGGCGGACTCGCAGCTCTTGGCGATCTCGATGGCGCGGTCCGCGGTCACATTCCAGGGATGCGAAAGATCGAGGTCCTGGGGCGCATGGGCCATCAAAGCCGGCTCCGCGAGACCGGAACTCGCATCTTCCGCGGTAAACCGTGCAATGCTGCAAGCCTTGGCGACGGTCGCGCCTACCGCTTCCGGCGAAAAGTCCGCCGTGCTGGCCGAACCCTTGCGCTGCCCGAAGTACACCGTAATCCCCATGCTGCGGTCGCGCTGATGCTCGAGGGTTTCGACCTCGCCCAGGCGTACCCCCACCGACAGGCCGGTATCCTGGCTGACGGCCGCCTCGGCTTGGGAGGCTCCGCGTGAGCGGGCTTCCCCGAGCGCCTGCTCGATAATGGATTCCAGGTCTGTTTGGTTCAGGCGCACAGGGCTATCGGTAAGGGCCATCGACATCTCTCCGAGCTGGCGGGTTGGGGAATTCCGAAGATGATTCTACCGGCCCGGGTGATAGCATGGGGATATGACCATCGATAATGAAACCCAGGATTCCGAGGAATCCGACGAGCAGCGGCTGAGCAAGAGCGCCCGCAAGCGGGAAGCCGCGTCGTTGCAGGAACTGGGGGTCAAGTTGTCCGCCCTCCCGGACCAGGAAATCAGGGCGCTGGATCTGCCGGAAAATTTGTTCGCCGCGCTGCGCGACCTGCGTCGGCTGCCCTCTCACGGCGCCCAGGTAAGGCAGCGCCAGTATATCGGCAAGCTGATGCGCACCATCGATCCGGAACCGGTGCTCGCCAAGCTCGCCGAGCGCAAACAGCGCCACGATGTGGAAATCCGCCATTTTCAGCAAATCGAGCGATGGCGGGATCGGTTGTTGTCGGAACCCGCCGTGGCCTTGAATGAGTTGCTGCAAGAGTACCCCAATGCCGACCGGGCGGCCTTGACGAGGCTGCTCGAAAAGGCAGAAAGGGAGCGTGCGGAACAGCGCTCGCCGGTCGGGGCCCGGGAACTTTTTGCATTTCTGCGTCAGCTGTTCGCATAAGTTGATAAACTTGCGCCGATGAAAGCCTTGGTCGGAGTCATCATGGGGTCGTCTTCCGACTGGGAAACGATGCAGGCTGCGGCCGATACCTTGACCCATCTCGGGATCGCGCACGAGGTCCGCGTGATCTCGGCGCACCGCACGCCGGATCTATTATTCGAATATTCGGCCTCCGCGCGCACTCGCGGGCTAAAGGTCATCATTGCCGGCGCCGGCGGCGCGGCCCATCTGCCGGGCATGACCGCCGCGAAGACCGCACTACCCGTGCTGGGCGTTCCGATTCAATCCAAGGCACTGAACGGCATCGATTCACTGCTTTCGATCGCGCAAATGCCCAGCGGCGTGCCCGTCGCCACCTTCGCGATCGGGACCCCCGGCGCGAAGAACGCCGCTCTGTTCGCCGCCGCCATTCTTGCCAACGAACATGCGGATATCCGCGCCGCGTTGGATGAATTTCGCAGGACGCAGACCGCAGCGGTGCTCGCCAAGCCGGATCCTCGAAACTCTTGAAGTCCTTGCGCGTCGGCATCGTGGGCGCAGGCCAATTGGGGCGCATGCTGGCGCTGGCCGGATATCCCTTGGGTGTGCACTGCTTGTTCCTCGATCGCAGCGCCGGCACTCCCGGTGCGCAAGTCGCTCCCACCCTGCTCGGAGATCTCGAGGACGCTGCGCGCCTGGCCGAGCTCGCATCGCGCAGCGACGTGCTCACGTTCGACTGGGAAAACATTTCCGGCGCCGCCTTGAAGCCGCTGGAGACAATCACCCGGGTGCGTCCGCCTCGGGCGGCGCTCGAGGTGTCGCAAGACCGACTCGCGGAAAAGGCTTTATTTGCCAAGCTCAAAATCCCCGTAGCAGCGCATGCGGCGGTCGAAAGCAAGCAAGAACTTCTGGCGGCGACACGGAAAATTGGGCTTCCCGGGGTTCTCAAGACGCGCCGGCTGGGCTACGACGGCAAGGGCCAGTTCGTGCTGCGCGAGGCCGCACAGATCGACGAGGCATGGGATGCGATCGGCGCCGCCGGCCTGATCTACGAAAAATTTCAAAGATTCTCCCGCGAGGTCTCTCTGGTCGGCGTGCGTTCGGCGGCCGGTGAAACCGTGTTCTATCCCCTGTCCGCCAATACGCATGGTGGCGGCATCCTGCGATATAGCGTGGCGCCCTTCGCCCATGCGAGTTTGGAGCGCACCGCAAGGCTGTACTCCAAGCGCGTCATGAACGCCCTCGACTACGTTGGGGTGCTGTGCATCGAGTTCTTCGTGGTGGATGGCCGATTGATCGCGAATGAAATGGCACCCCGCGTGCACAATTCCGGCCACTGGACCATCGAGGGCTGCGTCACCAGTCAGTTCGAGAATCACCTGCGCGCGATTTGCGATATGCCGCTGGGGAGCACGCGCGCCCTGGGACACACGGCCATGATCAATTTTCTGGGGAAAATGCCCGATCTTGAGCGCTTGCTGGCCATCGACGGGTTGGCCTTTCATGACTACGGCAAGGAGCCGCGGCCCGGGCGCAAACTAGGCCACTGCACCATCCTCAGGCGCCAATCCAGGGACCGCAATCTGGCGCTCGCCGAGGCACTCCGCTTGATCGAGTGGGCCTAGCCTGCATTATTCCTGACGCATTCGTGGGGGCGGCCGAATTGGATGGGCGTATTTGTTTAGGCCTCCCTAGCCGGCACCCAGCGGGGCCGACCTTTGGTCGGCCAAATTCCCTTCCTGCGAATTTGTCGGCTGACCCCTTTCCGCCGGGCCCGTCAAATACCTTAAACTGACGCGCAATGTACCTAGAACTGTTCAAACTCCACGAGCTGCCGTTCCGCTTGAGCCCGGATCCGCAGTTCTTGTACCTCAGCAAGCAGCATGCGCGTGCCAAAGCGTACATGGAGTCAACCATCTGGTTCACCGACGGCTTCGTCGTGATCACCGGTGAAATCGGCGCCGGCAAGACCACCCTCATCGAAACCTTTCTGCGTGAACTGCAGAGCGATGTGGTCGTGGCGCAAATCAATCAAACGCAATTGTCACCCACGGCGTTCCTGCAAACGGTGCTGGTGCAGTTCGGATTCTCGCCCTTCCACATGAAGAAGCCGGAGGTTCTCGCGACCTTGAACCAGTTTCTGATGGAACAGTACAGCTGCGGCCGCAAGGTGCTGCTGATCGTCGACGAAGCTCAGAATCTGACCAACCGCGTGCTCGAGGAAGTGCGCATGCTGTCCGGGGTGGAGACGACGAAGGAAAAGGCACTGCGCATCATCCTCGCCGGCCAGCCGGAATTGAGCGACAAACTCAACTCCGCCGAATTGATCCAGCTGGCGCAGCGCGTGCGTCTGCGCTTTCATCTGACCGCACTCTCCAAGGCCGAGACCAACGCCTACATCGACCACCGCCTGGAAGTAGCCGGCTCTCAGGGGCGACGTATATTCGCCGAGGACACCTACGCGACGATCTACAAGTACACGGGTGGCGTACCGCGTCTCATCAACACCTTATGCGACACCTGCCTGATGGCCGCCTACGGCAAGGATCGCGATGCGGTGACGGCGGAGGAACTCGAGGCGGCGATCAAGGAACTCGAGTGGGTCGAATTCGCTTCCGGCACCAATCGGATGAAGGTGCCCACGATCGAACAAGGACCTGCGCCGCCGACCGACACCAGCCCCATAGTCGGCCGGATTCTTCTGGCCAGCGAAGGCAAGACCCTGGTGGAGCGGGAATTGAAGTCCGGCCGTCTGGTGATCGGCCGCACATCGGACAACGATCTGCAGATCGACAGCAAGTTCATCAGCCGGCATCACTGCCAAATCGTGACCCAGCAGGACTCCTGCGTCATCGAAGATCTCAACAGCACCAACGGCATTTTTATCCAGTCAAGACGCGTGCGGCGCCACAACTTGAACGACGGCGATGTGGTGCAGGTCGGCCAGCACGAAATCATGTACATCGACGAGCGGTCGCCGCGGGTGAGAAACTCACTCGATCCGGTCGACGCGACCGAGACCGGCACGGCCACCGGTACCATCGAGAAACCGAAATCCGGCTAAGAGCCCTAGCCTAGCCGCTTAACCCTAGCCTAACCGCTTAAGTTGGAAGGCAGCTCGATGGTCTCGCCGTTGTATTCACGGCTCAGCTCGCGGTAGTCCCGACGCCGTAGGAACAACGTGAGCGCCGCCGTTTCGGCGAGGACGCCGATGAGGAAGGCCGCTTTGCCGGCAAAGCCGAGAGGATTGATATAGAAAAGCAGTATGGCCAGGCCACCGAGCAGCATGTAGATGATGGGCAAGCTTTCGTAGACAGGACGTGCCAGGCGCATAGTATCTCCTGCGCCCATCCTAATTCCGTGTCGCCCTCGCCGCTGCTTGATTTAACTTAAAACCTCATATTCAGGTCCAGACCTACGGCTTACGTCCGTTTTTCCTACAAAGAACCTGCCTGAGTGCCATGCGTCGCCCGTTCCGCACGCCGGCGCCGAAAAGAAGGTCTGCGACGCCGCAGCTCAGGCTTGGGCTCAAGGTTGGCTTAAGGCCGGTAGCTCAGACCCACAGGCCCCGGTCAAAGTCACCCTCAAAGGCTTGAGGCTCAGTCCTTTCCGACCAGCATCTCGGCAATGCGCGACAACCAAGAGTTGCGCCAGCCCTCCACGTGCAATTGCTCGCTCTTCGGCTTCGCGGTGCGCTTGGCTTCGGACAGGAGATCCTTCGGAATCTGGAAAGTGCCCGTCATTGAATGGTCGACCATGGAAACTCCGTCGTGTGATAACGGGATGCAGCCTACCGAGAGCGAGTCACTGTCGAATGAGATCTAGCGCACGCTTCTCCGGAATCGCAGGGACTCGAGTCGCGAGCCGTCGCTGGTAAGCGACGTTGTCATCGCCTTCCGGGTTATGACAGCGCGGCTGGCGGCATCGTCGCGTGGTCGACGCCGGCATTTCACACATCCGTGCCGATGCAACGCCTCGATGCCGCTGTCGCTTCACTCAAGCTTGGCCGCCGGCGACGGCTCGCCTTGGAAGCCGTCGCGCAGCCATGATGCAATCACTGCGCCGAGATGCTAGTGCGCCGTCCCGTGAAGGCGCGCGGCCTCGAACTCATCGCCGGGCTGCCAGTTGACCGTGCTCTTCGCCAGCATGGCCTGCCATCCTAAAGCAAAGCCGAATTTCGCGACCGCCGCGTCGCTCGTGAAATCCATGTCCGGCGTGAACTCATCGCTGGGCCGATGGTAGCGCTTCGCGGTGTACTCCTCGTGCTGCGCTTTGCCCCATTCCAGGGTATGGCCCGCAAATTTCACGCCGGTATTGATGGAGAACGCCGGCACGCCCGCGCGCGCCATGCTGAAGTGATCGGAGCGGTAGTAGTGCCCCGCGCCGGGCTCGGCATCCGCTTGAATCTCGAATCCAAAGGCAGCAGCCGTCTTTTGCACGGTGGGATAGAACGAGGTTCGCTCGGCACCCGTGACATTGACGGACTGGGGTATGCCGATGGGTAGGATGGCGTCGTAGTTCAGGTTCAATGCGATCTGGGCAGCCGGGATCGGCAAATGTTTGCCGAGATAATTGGATCCCAGCAATCCCTTCTCCTCGGCAGTCACCGCGGCAAAAAGCACGGGGGAGGGCGGCGGCGCGGCGGACGCGAACGCATGGGCCATTTCCAACAGAATGCCGCAGCCCGTGCCATTGTCGACCGCGCCGTTGTAAATATTGTCGCCGCTCGAGGCGGGGTCGATGCCCAGGTGATCGTAGTGGGCCGAGTACACCACCGCCTGGCGTCCGCGGCCGTCCGCCTGAGGTCCGCCGCTGTCTTTACCCGGCAACAGCCCGAGCACGTTATAGGACTCGAACTTGCGCACCTTGCTCTCGATATGCGCCCTGAAACGCATCGGCAGCTCTCTCGCCTGGAACTGCCGGGTACCGGCTGCCGCGATCATTTCGTCCAGATTTTGATTCACCGCGCTGAACAATTTTCGCGCGACATCCAGTTGAATCCAGGATGCCGCCTGAAGCTTCGGATCCTTGTCATTACCCAAGTACACCTGCTCCGCGCTCCAGGAATTGCGCACCACGTCCCAGCCATAGCTGGCCAGGTCGGTGCGGTGAATGATCAGGGCAGCGACGGCGCCCTTGCGCGCTGCCTCTTCGAACTTATAGGTCCAGCGGCCGTAATACGTGAGCGCCTCGGCGTTGAAGAACTTCGGGTCCTGCGAGGGTGGCTCGTTGACGATGACCAGCACCACCTTGCCCCTGACGTCCACCCCTTTGAAGTCATTCCACTGGTATTCCGGAGCCTCGATGCCATAGCCGACGAAGACGATGGGCGCATCGACCTCGACGCGGTCGGTCTGCGTTTGATTGCCCGCGACGTAATCCTCGGCGAGCCGCAAGTCGATCGGATTGCCATGCGTGGGCTGCAGCGAGGCCGACGTGCCGGGCAAGGTTTTTACGCCCACGAAGTCGACTTTCTGCAGGTAGCTGCCGTTGTCGCCCGCCGGCTTCAAACCCTCGAGCGCGAACTGCGCGGCAATATAATTCGCGGCGATATCGCCGCCGCGCGTGCCGGGAGCACGGCCCTCGAGCAGGTCGTTGGCCAGGAATCGCACGTGCTCGGCAATGCGCCGAGCATCGATCTTACCAATCGAGGCCGCGGCGGCGGCCGGAAGTCCCAGCGACGGGACTGGATCGGCGGCGAACGAAGCGCCTGCGAAAATCCCGCTCCCGCAGCTCAACGTGAGCAGCAGCAGCGCCGCTCGATTCGGTTTCAACATGTCAATTTGCATCAAGTTGGGCTCCGGTCAGTGCAGGGCAACGCGCCGTTTGGTATTCCGATTGTCATATTTCGTAGGCCGCTCGCCAAGTCTCGTTGCGCGAATGAGGCGCGGGCAAGACGCCCGGCGTACGCCCCACCCGCGCCGCGGCCCTTAGGCATCCTGCCATTCGACGTGAGTCCCTTCTCCTGCCGCGCGATGATTTTTCCACGCGCGGCGCCGGCCGTGAACGCGACGGTGCCGCGCAAACGTACAGAAAAGCCTTTCCTAGGTATTCCCCGTGGCCTCGAGCGCGACGGACTTGTCCATCATCGAGGCGGAAACGTCGGCGCCGGGTGTGCTCAAGCGGTTCCGCCGACTGTCAGCGCTTCTACGCGCAGCGTCGGTTGGCCGACTCCAACCGGAACCGACTGTCCCTCCTTGCCGCAGGTCCCGACCCCCGCGTCGAGCTTCAGGTCATTGCCGACCATGCTGACCCGCGTGAGTACGTCCGGTCCGTTTCCGATGAGCGTCGCACCCTTCACGGGCGCACCGACCTTGCCGTTCTCGATGAGGTAGGCTTCGCTCGCCGAGAATACGAACTTGCCGGACGTGATGTCGACCTGGCCGCCGCCGAAATTGACGGCATACAGCCCCTTCTCCACCGAGGCGATGATCTCCTCGGGTGCGCGTGTTCCGGCACGCATGTAGGTATTGGTCATGCGCGGCAAGGTCAGGTGCGCGAACGACTCGCGCCGGCCGTTGCCGGTTGGCGCCATGCCCATGAGCTTCGCGTTCATCTTGTCCTGCAGGTAGCCGCACAGAATGCCGTTCTCGATGAGCGTGGTGCATTGGGTCGGCGTGCCTTCGTCATCGACATTCAATGACCCGCGGCGGCGATCTAGCGTGCCGTCATCCACCACCGTCACGTCGTCGGCGCCGACTTTCTGGCCGATGCGATTGGAAAATGCAGAAGTCCCCTTGCGATTGAAGTCGCCTTCCAATCCGTGGCCGATCGCTTCATGCAGCAGGATACCGGGCCAGCCCGGACCCAGTACCACGGTCATGGAACCTGCGGGCGCCGCCACCGCCTCGAGATTGACCAGCGCCTGGCGCACCGCCTCGCGCCCATGCGCGAAAGGCGCCTCGCCGTGCAGCAACTCATCGAGGCCAAATCGGCCTCCTCCGCCGCTGTAGCCCTGCTCGCGACGGCCGTTCTGCTCGACGATGACCGACACGTTGAGGCGCACCAGCGGACGCACATCCGCCACCAGCGTCCCGTCGCTGGAGGCGATCAGCACGATCTCATGGACCGCCGCCAATGAGGCCATCACTTGTTTCACCCGAGGATCGATGCGGCGCGTGTCGGCATCGATACGCATGAGCCAGGCCACCTTGTCCTCATCCTTGATGGCATCGAGCGGATCCACGGGCAGATAGAGCCGGTGCGTCGGCGGACGTTGCCAGGTCTTGACCGCATTCCTGCCGCCGCTGCGGGCAATGGCCCGCGCCGCGTCGGAGGCCTCGAGCAGCGCGGGCAGGAGCACCTCGTCGGTGTACGCGAAACCGGTCTTCTCGCCGCTGACGGCGCGCACGCCCACGCCCTGCTCGATGCTGTGCGAACCATCCTTGACGATGCCATCCTCCAGCGACCAGGACTCCTCGCGCGACAACGCGAAATAAAGATCGGCATACTCGACGCCGCGGCTCATCAGCGTGTCGAGCACCTGGCTCAAGCGCCTCTCGTCGAGGCCGGAGGGCGCCAGAATCATTTTCTCGGCCACTGCAAAGCTGGACTGGCTCATTTCAAGGGCTCGGGCGTTCATGTCATGACCGCCGCGGAACGGCTCTGCCCGAGCCGGCGATTGTCGAGCGCCGGAAAGCGGGCGCGCGATTCGGCTTGGCTGGCAAGATCGATGTCTGCTGTAATCACTCCGGTACCCTTTTCCAGGCGCTCCAGCACCTGGCCCCAATAATCCACGATCAATGAATCGCCGTATGTCTCCCGGCCGCTGGTGTGCATACCGGATTGTGCCGGCGCCACCACGTAACACAAATTTTCGATGGCGCGCGCCCGCAGCAGCGTCTCCCAATGCGCCCGTCCGGTCGGCACCGTGAATGCCGCGGGCATGGCCAGCCATTCGGCGCCCTGCGCTACCAGTTCACGATAGAGTTCCGGAAACCGCATGTCGTAGCACACGGACAAACCGAGCTTGCCCACCGGTGTGTCGGCGATCACCGGATGGCGTCCGGGAAGCACATGGGCGGATTCGCGATACTGTTCGTTGCGTCCCGGGATGGTTACGTCGAACAAGTGAATCTTATCGTAGCGTGCCGCGCGATTGCCGTCGGCATCGATCAGCAGCGAGGCGTTGGCCACCCGGTTCGAGTCTTTGGTGCGGACCACGATGGTCCCGCCGAGAATCCACATCTTGAGGCTGCGCGCGGTATCGCTCAAGAATGCCTGCACGGGCCCGCTGCCATCGATCTCGGCGACTTGCAGCTTGTCGGCATCCTTGAGCCCAATGAACGAAAAGTTTTCCGGCAGGCAGGCAATCAGCGCACCCGCATCCTTGGCCTCGCGCAGTAAAGCGCCGGCGGACGCAAGGTTGTCGGCCACTACGTGGCTCGAGGTCATCTGTATGGCGGCGACTTTGCCCATTATTTCGGTGCCTCGGCAGTCGCGGCTGCGGCGTCTGCGCTTTTGATGCGTTCGACCGTTGGATTATCCCAACTGCCGGTAATGCGATAATACCCTCGAGCCAGGCCCTTCAGCGGCTGTTTGAACACCTGAGTGAACAAGAGTACCGCGGCCCCCACCACCGGTCCGCCGACCAGAGCACTGGCCACCGGGATCGACAGCGAATTGCCGACACTGCCCGTCACCACGGCAGTTTGGTCATAATCCTTGGTTTTCAAGCCCACCCGGCCAATCAGACCGATTTCCGCCGCGGGCCCTTTGAGCAACACGTTGTCGGTGTAGGCGTTGGCGTCGTGTAGCTCGAAATCACCGTGCACGGTGTCGAAAGCCAGCCCCTTGTCGGTCAGGTCGCTGAAATCCAAGGCCAGCCTGCGCGGCAGTGCAGCGATGCTGGCGAGGCCCAGCACCCTTCCGGCTCCCGGGTTGATGCCGGTCACCTGGCCCTTCTCGAGAGACAGCTGCACACGCCCGACCGTCTGGGCGAGCGCCGCGGTGGTCGGCGCACCCAGCCATGTCAGATCGAAGTCCATCTTGCCGGTCTTTGCCTGAATCACATCGGCATAACCTAAGTCTTTCAGGGTGCTCTGCACGTCGGTGCTGGCAAGCGTCCCCTTGATGCGGCTGACGCCTAAGTCCCTGGCACGCCACTCCCCCTGTGCACCGACGGTAAAGCTCGGGCCCACGACATTCAAAGACTTCAGCTCGACGCCGGAATCCCCCCTCACGAGCGCCGCGGTCACATCGCCGAATTGGCGTTCACCCCAAATGAGTTCCGTGGCATGGAAGTTGACGGCCGGAACCGCGCGCGGGTCTTCGGCATCGGCGAGGTTCGCGCCGGCGGGCCCCGGCGAGTCCTCGCCGCTCGCCACGTCGAAACGCAATCGGTCGAACTGTAGATTCCAAGGTTCCGAGGAGCCTGCCACCGTCGGTACGGTGATTGCGCCAATCACATTGGGACCGCCGACATTGATACGCCAGCTGCGCTCGGCCACGGCCAGGTCGAGCGCGACGTCGTGGAACGCCAAGCCCAGATAGTCCAATTCGGCGACGTTGAGCCGGGCCGTGCGCATGTAGTAGGACAGGGGCTTGGCGTCCTTGCCGGGTGTGCTCAGGCGCAGCCAGCCGTCCAGATCCACGCGCTGCACGGCTCCGCCCACATTCAATATCTGCGATTCGCCGCCGTTGAGTTCGCCGGTGCCGAAAGACAGCGATGCATGCGCCAGCCGCAACCCGTCGGCATCGGTATCCAGCGCAAATGAACTGCTCACCAACGACCCCAGCGCGAACGTCCCCTGCGGGCCGCCTACCGCCGGCCACTGGATCTCCAGCCAGCTGGGCAAGGGCGTGGACTCCGCCTTGTCCAAGGGTGCCGGCAGGTTCATCTCCAGACCCACCAGTGTGCTGCTCACGCGCAGCGAGCGCTCCCGAGCCGGCTCCGGGGTTATTTTGAGGACGGCTCTCCAGTCGGTTGCACCGCTGATGGAGACGGACGCGGGAATCGACAATGCCGTGCGCAAGGCATCGGCACCGGCCGCGCCGCGAAACTCCAACTGTGTACGAGTCACCGGCCGATTGCGCGCGGTTCGTGCCTGCATCTGAAAGCCGCCGCCAAGCAGCTGACCGTGGACATCGGCGCGCGCAACCTGTCCGCCATCGATGTCGAAGTCGCCGGCCAGGTCGGTGGCCCTTATGGTCGAGCCCAGCCGATTGAGGCTGGCCCCCGCCAGATGTCCATGGATCAACACCTGCCGATGGGAGAAGTCCTTGAAGGGCAGGAACAGATCCACCGTCGCCTGCAGGGGCCCTTTGGCCTCGGCGTTGGAAAACGCATGTTCGGCGATGGCATCGAGCGGCGTCGCCCGCAGGTAAGTCAGCGCGCTCGCCGCATCCCCGCGCAAGCCGATCCGAACCTTGAGTTCGCCGCTGCCGAAGTCGGGGAAATGAGCGTCGCCGGATTCCAAGACAAGATCGCCGATATGAGCGGCCGTCAGATGCGCGCTCATGCCGGTATTGCGGAATTCAGCGTTCGTGGTCAGACCTTCCGCCGCCGGCCAGCCTTCGCTGTAATCCAGGGTCATCCCCTCGATCGTACAGCGCGCCAGGAATATCCCATCTCCTTCCCGAAACGGAAAATTTCTCACCGGGCCGGAAAACAGGACGCTGGCCCGCACCATGCGCCCACCCACCAATGCCCTGTCGAGCCAGTCCAGCGCCGAGGGCGCGATCAATCTTCTCGGCAAGTAGTAGCGCGCATTGGCCACGATACCGTTTTGAATGCCGGCGACCAGCGTCAAGCGGGGGGAGGAACCATCCTGCGGCTGATGCCACGCCACTTGACCGCGGATATCTCCATCGTGCGTGACGATCTCCCAGTCCGGTGAAGCGATCAACAATTCCTCGGGTGTCCGCTTCCAATACACGTCGGCCTTCAGGCGCGTAAGTTCCGCCGGCTGGGAAAACTGTCCGGGCCAATGAAACACGCCGCCGTTCGTATCGATGATGACGTGGCCGCCCCGCTCATTGCCGGCAAAGGAACCGGCAACGCCGCGAATGCCCGGCACCCCCCCGACCGATGCGTAGCCTGCGTGCTGAAATTTCGCCTGAACTTGCATCCGCCAGGGATCACCGACCCGGTCGCGCCGCAGGGCGATCGAGGTATCGGTCCATTCTCCGCTCGGCGCCAACTCGCGAAGGCGGTCGCGAAGATCCCTTTGCGGCAGGAACGCGGTGAGCGGCAGCAGCGTCTCGACTCGCAGGTAATTGGCGTGGGCGCGAACATTCAACAAACCGCCGTCACCCTCCTGCCAATCGACCTCGAATTCGGACTGCGGATCGCGGCGCCCGACACGAACTCGCCGGCCCGCGAGACTCCAACGATCGGCGGCGTGCACCAGCGTCAACGCGCCGTTCATCTGGTCGAACTTGGCGATGGGGCTTTCGGGCTGGTGTGTCACCACATTGATGGCCCCGAAATCCGCGTCGGCGCGCGACAGCACCGCGCCACGGCCGGTCGCGGCCACCTCGAACGCGCCGGTGCCGGCGTCCAGGTTGCTCAGATAGCCCGGCAGCAGCTGGTGCCAGCCCGGGAATGACATGTCGCGCACGCGCGCCAGCGCATCCCAGGCCAAGTTGCGCGCATCGCCGCTGCCGTGCACGGTTCCCTTGAAAGTCACGGTGCCACCCAGCACCGACGGTAGCAGTGCATTGAAAGCCAGGGAAAGTTCGCTGGCATCGCGCCGCGTGTCGATGTCGACGTCCTGCAAAATGAGTTGGGGCAGCGCCGCGTTCCAATCTTGCAGCGTCAGCACCGCGTGCCGGATCACCACCCTGCCCACCGGCAGGTCATCGAGGTTGAGTGTCCTCATCGGGGACTCGTCACCGCCCAGCTCGATTTCCGAGGCCACCGCGAACCGATAGGGACCCAGGCGCGCGACGGCAATGGCGGGCGAGTCGATTTCAACCCGCCCGGCCAGCAGCTTGCCGGTGCGTATCAGCTGCCAGACATCCGCCGCGGCGCGCCCGGCCGCGGCGCGCGCCAGCACGCGCTGATCATCCTTGGAGCGCAGTTCCAGCCGGTCGAAGTACAGCTCCGGACCGTACCAGCGAAATGCCGGCGAGACATGGGCAAAGGCGATGTGGTACCCGGTCTGTGCGTGAAACCACTCCTTGATCTCGGCCTGGTAGCGGGGCGCCCGATCGAGCGCCAACTTGAGCGCCAGCATCAACAGCAGCACCAGCCCTAAGAGGCCCGCGAAACCGATGCTCAAGAATTTGACGACCCTGCGGATAGCCATTTACATCAGCACGACGTCGTATTGGTCCACGGTGTAGAGCGCTTCGGTCTGCAGGCGTATCGGTTTGCCGGTCGACAATTCCAATTCGCCCACCGCCGAAGACTCCTCATCGAGCAGCCGTTCGATGACGTCCTGATGGGCCAGCACCATCAATTGCTGGCACTCGAACTGGCGCGATTGGCGGACGATCTCGCGGAATATCTCATAGCAAACCGTTTCCACCGTTTTGACGAACCCCCTACCTTCGCAAGTTGGACAAGAATGGCACAGCAGATGTTCGAGGCTCTCACGCGTGCGCTTACGCGTCATTTCCACCAGCCCCAGCGGCGATACCGAGGAGATGTTGGTCTTGACGTGGTCCTCATTCAACGCGCGTTCGAGCGCTTGGATGACCTGCCGGCGGTGTTCAGCCTCCTCCATATCGATGAAATCGATGATGATGATGCCGCCTAAGTTGCGCAAACGCAGCTGCCGCGCAATGGTCACCGCCGCCTCGAGATTGGTGCGAAATATGGTCTCCTCGAGATTTCTATGGCCGACGAAGGCACCGGTGTTGACATCGATGGTGGTCATCGCCTCGGTTTGATCGATGATCAAATGGCCGCCGGACTTCAGCGGCACCTTGCGATCCAGCGCTTTCTGGATTTCCTCCTCGACATGATGGAGATCGAACAGCGGGCGGGGGTCGGCGTAAAAATCGATGCGCGGCAGAGCCTCCGGCATGAATGCCGTGGCGAACTCCTGCATTTCCCGATGGGCACCGGGCTGATCGATCAGCACCTTGTCCACGCCCGGATGCATCAGGTCGCGCAGCACGCGCAAGTGCAGAGACAAGTCGGCGTGGACCAGGTTGCCCGGCTGGGTGCGCAGGCCTTTCTGGCGGATGAACTCCCACAATTTGCGCAGGTAGACCATGTCGGCGCGCAGCGCCTCGGGCGCCGCGTCCTCCGCCGCGGTGCGCACGATGAATCCGCCGTTGTCCTGCGGCTCGACGGCCGCATCCACCACGCGGCGCAGACGCTCCCGCTCGGTTTCATTCTCAATGCGCGCGGATACCCCCACCCCCCGTCCCTTCGGCATGAACACCAGGTAGCGAGACGGCAAGGTGATGTACGTGGTGAGCCGCGCACCCTTGGTGCCGAGAGGGTCCTTGACGACCTGCACCAGAATCTCGTTGCCTTCCGCGACCAGCGAGCGAATGTTGTCGGTGTGCGGCGGTTCGATGCCGGTATCGGCGTGGCGTGGATCGAAGATGTCGGAGGCATGCAGGAATGCGGTACGCTCCAGGCCGATGTCGATGAATGCCGCTTGCATGCCGGGCAGCACCCGGGAAACCCGGCCCTTGTAGAGGTTGCTGATCAATCCCCGGCGGCTGGCCCGCTCCAGAAATACCTCTTGCAGCACCCCGTTCTCGACGACGGCCGCGCGCGCCTCGTGCATGCTGGCATTGATCAGAATTTCGGTGCTCATCGGCCGGTAGCCTGCTTAAGGATCGGCGCGTTGCCAAAGCGCAACCCCGGCAGCATTCAGCAATGCCGCCGTTTCGAATAGAGGCAGGCCCATGACGCCGGAGTAGCTGCCCTCCAAGTCCGCAATGAAAATGGCTGCATAACCCTGGATTGCATAGCCGCCCGCCTTGTCGCGCGGTTCCCCCGTCCTCCAATAAGCGGCGGCTTCGGCGGCATTCACGGGCCGAAAAGTCACCCAACTGCCGCTGATCTTGACCTCATTGCCGGCCGATGAGCGCACCGCGACGGCAGTCAATACCTGATGCCTGCGGCCGGAAAGCTCGAGCAGCATGCTCTCGCCATCGGACCTGTCCTTAGGCTTACCGAGAATTCTCCCGTCCAGCACCACGGCGGTATCCGCCGCCACGACCGGCGCATGCTCCGCGCCGCGGCTGCGCTGCCAGCCGGCGTCGGCTTTTGCCGCGGCCAGCCGCGCGACGTAGTCCTCGGGGGCTTCGCCGGGCAGCGGCGTCTCGTCCAGCTCCGCGGCGATGAGCCGGAACGGTACGCCGATTTGCTCCAGCAATTCGCGCCGACGGGGAGATGCTGAGGCGAGATAGACGAAGGCTGCGGCGGACATCACGGCAGGATACCGAACACCGTGTCTTTAGGCGCGGCGATTGAGCGGCATATCGTGCAACGATAGGCCCCGAGCACGGTGGTGGGTATCGGATGCGGTAACGCATCAGGCGCGGTGATAGGGGTGCCCGGCCAACAGGCTCATTGCTCGATAGATCTGCTCGGCCACCACCACCCTGACGAGCGCATGCGGCAGCGTCAACGGCGAAAGAGACCAATGATGGTCGGCTCTTTCCCGGCACGGCGGTGCCAGCCCGTCGGGCCCGCCGATCAACAGCGCAAGCGGCCGCGCATCCCTGAGACGCTCCGCCAGCCATACGCTCAGCTGCTCGGTGCTCATCGATTTGCCCGCAATCTCGAGAGCGACCACATAGTCATCGCGGCCCAGGGCGGCCAGCATATCCGCACCCTCGCGTTGTACGGCTCGCTCCGGATTCTCGCCGGCGCGCCGCGTGGCCACGGAAATCTCATGCAGTTCCAGCACCAGCGGGGTGCGCAAACGTTTTTGATAATCGAGGAATCCGCTGTTGACCCAGTCGGGCATACGCGTGCCGGCAGCGATCAACCGGCACTTCATGCTATCGCTCGTCTCAGACGCGCGCTGCGCGCTTTGCGGCGGTCATATCCCACAGCTTCTCCAGCCCATAGAATTCCCGGACTCGCGGCAACATCACGTGGACGATCATCTCGTTCAAATCGATGAGCACCCAGTCGCCGTCCTGCTGACCCTCGACTCCATGCGGCCGAAAGCCGGCCTCCTTGGCCTTTTCGACCACGCGCTGCGCGACCGAGCGCACGTGGCGGTCGGAGGTTCCGCTCGCGATCACCATGCAGTCCGCGATATCGGTGAGACCCCTCACGTCCAGGAACTTCACCTCCAGCGCCTTCATGTCTTCCAGGGCGTCGCTGACGGTGGTCTTGAGGGAGGGTTTGGCGCGGCTACCGACGGCAGCGCCGGCCGCTGCAGCTGCGGCCTGCGGCTTGCGTGATGGCTTAGGGTTGGTGCGGCTACCGGCGGCTGCGCCGGCCGCTGCGGCTGCGGCCTTCGGCTTGTGCGATGGCTTCGGGTTGGCGGCGGCTCTTTTGCCGCCTGTCGTCTTGCTGGTAGAGGTCTTTCGCTTTGCTGGCACTACGTTGTCCGGTTCCTGGAATAACACTGGGTATCGAGGATGAGTTTACGCACTGGATCGGGCATGAGGAAGCGTGGATCGCGGCCCATCGCAACCAACTGCCTGACTTCGGTCGAGGAGATCTCCAATTGGGTCACGGCGTGAATAAAAATACACCCGGACCGCGATTCGTGCAGGTCGTTGATGCGGCCGGTACCTCGGTCGACCAGCAGCTCCCCTAAAGGACCCATGCCCGGAGCGCGCCAGCCGGGGCGGTGCGCCACCACCAAATGGGCCAATTGAAGCAATTCCTGCCACTGATGCCACTTGGGCAGGCTCAAGAACGCATCCATGCCCACGATGAGACAGAGGCTGCGATCGGGATATTCATGCCGCAGTTCGGCCAGGGTATCCACCGAATACGAAGGCCCCTCCTTGCGCACCTCGCGATCGTCCACCAGGAATCCCGCCTGCCCTGCCGTCGCCAACTGCACCATTTGCAGCCGCAGTTGGGCGTCTGCCAGCGGCTGGTCGCGGTGCGGAGGATTACCGGCGGGAAGAAATCGAATCTCTTTCAGCCGCAATGCCTGCTGCAATTCAAAGGCGGTACGCAGGTGGGCATAGTGAATGGGATCGAAGGTTCCGCCAAAAATGCCCATGGGATTCATCAGCTCACCCTGCCTGAATCCGCACCGGCTTGCAAAGCGCCGGCAAAGGCACCGGTTAAGCCGGTGAGGGCGCTCCAGGCATCCCCCGGGGCCAAGCCCTTGATGACACGGTCGGTATGACCGGCCTGAATCAACAGGGGCGCCAGGGCGAGCTTCTTGAGGCGCGCCATGGCGCGTTCCGAAGGGGTCGCGGCCAGATTCCAACCGCTGCCCCGAGCATTGTTGCGCAAGCGACCGCGTTCGCGCGCCTGCCACATGCCGCGCAGCTCGCGCAGCAGCGCCCACAGGATCAGAGTCGGTTCCACACCCTCGCTCTTCAGGCCCAACAGCACACGCAGCGCACGCGCGCCATCGCCGGCCGCGGCCGCCTCCGCCAGTTGAAACACATCATAGCGAGCGCTGTCGCCGACCGACCTCAGCACCAGGTCGACATCGATCGCGGCACCGTTCGCCAAGAGCTTCAATTTCTCCAATTCCTGCTGCGCGGCCAGCAGGTTGCCCTCGACCCGGTCGACGATCAGCTGCGCGGCTGTCGGGTCGATATCGATGTGCAGCATTTTCGCCCTGGCGCGCAGCCAGCCCGGCAACGCAGCGGTATCGACGGGCAGAATCGGCACCCAGGTGCCGTGCTTCTCGATAGCCTGCACCCACGGGACATCGCTGGCCTTCCTATCGAGTTTGTCGGTGAGCACGAGGTAGGTCAGGTCGGAGACCGGTTGCTCAGCCAGCTGCGTAAGCAGCGCCGCCCCCTTGTCGGGTTTGCCGTTGGGCATTCGCAGCTCGAACAGCCGCCGTTCCGCGAACAGCGACAGAGACTGAGTGGCCAGGCGCAGCTCGTCCCAGCTGAAGCTGCGGTCGATGAAGAAGACCCGCCGATCGGCATAGCCCGCCGCGCGCGCCGCGGCGCGAATGGCGTCCGCGGCTTCACCCACGAGGAGTGGCTCGTCGCCGGAAACCAAGTAGATCCCGGTCATACCCCGCGCCAGCGCCGCCGGCAGTTGTTCGGCACGCAAACGCATTAAGCCGGCGCCCGCGGTCGCGGAAAATATTTGGACAGGCTAACCTGATAGAGCTCCAAGAAGGACGGGTTGGGCGGGTATTTTCCGGAGCGTAAAAACAGGGATGTTTTTCCCGCAGCCTCCATGGGCGCGGCGCATGCGTCGCGCGGGTGGCCATGGATGGCCACACCGGGCTTGCGCGAAGCAGGGATTGCGTAGCGCAATGGATTCACGGCGGTCCGGAAAATGCCCGCCCAATTCGGCCTTCGCTTAACAACATGCCGGTCGTTCATATGGTTCCGGCTAATAGCTGAAACGCTCACGCGCCACCGCATATTCACGCTCCATACGGGCGACCAGTGCGTCCACTGCCTCGATGCTGTGAATGCCGCTGACGCTGTGGCCCGCGCTCCAAATGTCCCGCCAAGCTTTTGCGGCCGTGTTGCCGCCGGTACCGAAGTTCATCTTGGTCTTCTCCGCCTCGGGAAGATGATCGGGATCGAGACCCGCGCGCGTGACGCTGCCGCGCAGATAATTGCCGTTCACACCACTGAACAACGAGGTGTAGACGATATCCTCGGCCACGCTGTCGATGAGCATTTGCTTGTAATCATCCGGCGCGTTGCCCTCCTCCACCGCGATGAAGCGGGTTCCCAGATACGCCAGATCCGCGCCCAAGGCACGCGCGGCCAACACATCCGCACCGCTGCTCATGGCACCGGAGAGAATGATGGTGCCGGGATACACCTCGCGGATCTGCTTGACCAGGGCGAAGGGGCTCAGCAGGCCCGCGTGGCCGCCGGCACCCGCGCACACGGCGATGATGCCGTCGACACCCTGCGCGGCCGCTTTTTCGGCGTGACGCAGGTTGATGACATCATGGAACACGATGCCGCCATACTCATGTACCGCCGTCACCACCTCCGCGGGGGGCCGCAGACTCGTGATGATGATGGGAACTTTGTGCTTGACGCACAGTGCCACGTCCTGCTCCAGGCGGTTGTTGCTGCCGTGCACGATCTGGTTGACGGCATAGGGCGCGACCTTGGCGAGGGGGTTGGCGCGCTGGAAAGCCGCCAGTTCCTCGGTGATCTGCGCCAGCCACTCATCCAACTGTGAGACGGGCCGTGCGTTCAACGCGGGAAAGGAACCGACGATGCCGGCCTTGCACTGGGCGAGCACCAAGCGCGGCGTCGAGACGATGAACATGGGCGCGCCGATGACGGGCAATCGCAGGCGATCGCGCAATATGTCGGGAATGGGCACTTCTGTAACTCGGATTGCTGGGAACAGTCTGGCATTATGGCGCAGTCCGGCGATCACCTACACTGCAACAGGATAATAACCGTGAAACACCTCGTACTGGCGTTGACCCTACTGTCCGCGGGCGCATCACCGTTGGCTCTTGCCGATCAGCCGCCTCTCATCGATCGCAACCTGTTCTACGGCGAGGTCGCCATCGCCGGGGCCCAGATCTCGCCGGATGGCCGGTTCCTGTCATTCTTGAAGCCATACAAGGGCACCCGCAACATCTGGGTCAAGGCCGCCGACGAGCCCTTCAGCTCCGCCCGGCCGATGAGTGCCGAAGCGTCCCGACCGATCCGCAACTATTTCTGGAGCCGCGACTCGAAGTACCTTCTGTACGTCCAGGATTCGGGCGGCGATGAAAATTTCAACGTCTATGCCATCGATCCGAAGCTGCCGGCGGACGGCAAGACCGGCGTGCCGCCCACGCGCGCGCTCACCGACCTGAAAGGGGTGCGAACCCAGATTTTCTCGGTGCCCAAGTCAAAGCCGGACGTCCTGTACATCGGCCTGAATGACCGGGACCCGAAGTGGCACGATTTGTACGAACTCAGCATCTCCAGCGGCGCGAAGAAGCTATTGCGCAAGAACACCGAGGAGATCGCCGGGTGGCAATTCGATGACACCGGTACGCTGCGTCTGGCCGTGCGAACCACCAAAGCCGGCGACACCGAGACCCTGCGCGTCGACGCCGACGGTTTCAAGCAGATCTACAGCTGCAGCGTGCTCGAGAACTGCGGCGCCTTCGATTTCGATGCCGGCGGCAAGAACGTCTACCTCGCCACCAACAAGGGTGCGTTGGACCTGACGGAGCTGGACGTGATGGACGTGGGCAGCGGCGCCGTCACCAAGATCGAAAGCGATCCGGACAAGCGCGTCGATCTGCGCAATGTCGAGATCTCGGAAGTCGATCATCGCATTTTATTCACCGAGTACGAAGACGACACGTTGCGCCGCTACTTCAAGGATCGCGCCTTCGAGAACGACTACCACTGGCTGCAGTCGAAGCTTCCCGGGCTCGAGCTTGGTTTCGGCGCGCACTCCAACGATGAGAACATCTGGATCGTCACCGCGCACAGCGATACCGAGCCGGGTGTGGTGTATGTCTGGAATCGTCCGGCAAAGACCTTGGCGATGCAGTACAGGGTGCGCGAGGACATTCCTCGCGAGGCGCTGGCGCAGCGCAGGCCTTATCACTACAAGTCCTCCGACGGCCTGGATATCCCGGCCTACCTCACGCTGCCGAAGGGGCTTCCGGCCAAGAATCTGCCGCTCATCGTTTTCCCGCACGGCGGACCCTGGGCCCGCGATTCCTTCGGCTACGACACCAACGCGCAATTTCTGGCCAATCGCGGCTACGCCGTGCTGCAGCCGAACTTCCGAGCATCCACCGGTTACGGCAAGAAGTTCCTGAACGCGGGCAACGGCGAGTGGGGACGGAAAATGCAGGATGACATCACCTGGGGCGTGAAGTCGCTGGTCGCCGCAGGCATCGTCGATGCGAAACGCGTCGGTATCACCGGCGGCTCCTATGGTGGCTACGCCACGCTGGCCGGCGTGGCATTCACGCCGTCGGTTTACGCCGCGGCGGTCGCCTATGTGGCGCCTTCCAACCTCATCACCCTGCTCGACGCGATACCGCCTTACTGGGAGGCGGGACGCAAGCAGATGTACACCCGCATGGGCGATCCGACCACTGCGCAGGGCAAAACCCTGCTGGTTGCCGAGTCGCCTCTGACTCAGGCAAAGGCCATCGTCACGCCGTTGCTGGTGGTTCAAGGCAAGAATGATCCACGCGTCAATGTTCGCGAGAGCGACCAGATCGTGGCCGCGGTGCGTGACAACGGACGGCCGGTTAAGTACATCGTGGCGCCGGACGAAGGTCACGGCTTTGCGCGGCCCATCAACACCCTGGCCTACATCACGGCGTCCGAGGCATTCTTCGCCCAGTACTTGGGCGGTCGCGCCCAGAAAGAGGTCCCGGCTGACGTGGCTGCCAAGCTGCAGGAAATCACGGTCGACCCGAAAACCGTGAGCGGGGTGGTGAGTCTCAAGGGCGCATTGGCGCCCGCCGCGGGAAGCGCGGGGAAGTAGCGGGCGCTGCGCCTGGGACGGCACCTTACTCGGGGTGCTGCGGCTCACCCGGGATCTTTTGCCCGGACTCGAGGACGCTCAGGCGCGCCGGCGAATACTCGCGGCGGGAATCTTGATCTCGGCCGATGAGGATTGCGGCGGTGAAGTCTGGGTCCCGCAATTATCGCACCCACCGCATGCCCCCGCCGGTCCGCCGGCGGCGGCGGTGAGCTTCTGGGCGGCTCGATCCCACCTCAAGAAGGCGGGGGCTGCCGACAGCAGCCGGCTTACCGTCTTCAGAAGTTGCGCGCGGAGGCGCCGCGGCCCAAGCTTATAGGCGGCATATCCCATGCTGAACAGCAGCACCATGCCCACCAGAAAGTTGTCGAGTACGGCGTTCATGCTTCAACTCAACGCCGTGGCGATGCGAAACGTGATCCAGGAGCCACCGTAGGCCATCGCGAACAGGTACGCCGCCATGAGGATGGGGTAGCGCCAAGAATTCGTCTCGCGCTTTACCGTCGCCAGCGTCGAAAGGCACTGCGGGGCAAACACGTACCATGCCAGCAACGACAGCGCCGTCGGCAAACTCCAGGACTGAGCAATCAGCGGCGTGAGCGCGCCGCTCACATCGTTGCCGGTTGCGGATAGCGCATACACGGTACCCAGCGCACCCACCGCAACTTCTCGCGCCGCCAGGCCCGGCACCAGTGCGATCGCAATCTGCCAATTGAAACCGATGGGCTTGAACAGCACGGCGAGCCACGCGCCGAGGTGGCCGGCGATACTGTACTGGATGGCTGGCCCCGTGGCCCCCGGCGGCGGCGCTGGAAATGAACTTAAGGCCCAGAGAATGACCATCAGGGCCAGAATGATGGTGCCGACGCGGCTCATGAAGATCTCGACGCGCTGCCAGAGACCGATCGCCAAATTGCGCAGGTTCGGCCAGTGATAGGCCGGCAGCTCGAGCATGAGCGCCTGGAGACGGCCGCTCCTGCCGGTGCGTTTCAGGACGAAGGCCACCGCCATCGCACTGGCAACGCCCATCAGATACAGGCCGAACAGCACCACGCCCTGCAATTCCAGTCCGCCCCATACCAAGCGCCGCGGAATGAAAGCACCGATGATCAGCGCATACACCGGCAGACGTGCCGAACATGTCATCAGCGGCGCGATCATGATCGTCGCCAGGCGATCGCGAGGATTTTGAATCGTGCGCGTCGCCATGATGCCGGGAATGGCGCACGCAAAGCTCGACAACAGGGGAATGAAGGCGCGCCCCGACAGCCCCACGCTGCCCATGATGCGATCCAACAGGAATGCGGCGCGCGGTAAGTATCCTGAGTCTTCGAGAACCAGGATGAAGAAGAACAGGATGATGATCTGCGGCAAGAACACCAGCACGCTGCCCACGCCGGCGAGTACGCCGTTGACCACCAAGTCCTTCAGCAGGCTCGGCGGCAGTGCAGCCCCCAGCCAATTGCCAAAGGCCGCCACCCCCAGTTTGATTTCGTCCATGGGCGCCTGCGCCCAGGCGAATACCGCTTGGAAGACCAGGAACAGAATCACCGCCAGAATCACCGGCCCGAGCAGCGGATGCAGCACCACGGCATCGAGGCGATCGCTGAAAGTAATGCCGTCGAGCCGGTCACCGCCCACCACGCCTAGAATCCGGCGCACTTCCGCCTGGTCGTGTTCGATATCCGCCCTGCCCAGCGGCTGCCATGGCACCGGCTGAGATCCGCGGTCCGGGATCACAATGCTGTCGAGCATCTTGATCAGCGATTGCACGCCGGCTGCCTTCACGCCCACCGTCGCAACCACCGGCACGCCCAACTCAGCGCTCAAACGCCCGGCATCGATGATGATGCCCTTGCGTCGCGCAATGTCGCTCATGTTGAGCGCCACCACCATGGGCAGGCGCAACCGCTTCAGGCTCAAGGCCAATCTCAAATTCTGGCGAAGGTTGGTCGCGTCGGTGACGCAGACGATGAGATCGGGCGGAGTTTCGCTGGCGCGGCGCCCGAGCAATACATCGGCCGTCACCTGCTCATCGGGCGTTAGCGGGTCCAAGCTGTACGCGCCGGGCAAGTCGAGGATGCGAATCTTGAGCCCCGAGGGCGTGAGCAGCGAACCCTCTTTGCGCTCGACCGTTACGCCGGCGTAATTGGCGACCTTCTGGCGGCTGCCGGTGAGAATATTGAAAAGCGCCGTCTTGCCGCAGTTGGGATTGCCGACCAACGCAATGAGAGGGCTGGGAGCACTTAGCGTGGCGTCCATGAAGCGTCAGGAGGCCAGAGACTGCTCCGGGCACACGCGGATACAGGCCGCCTCAAACAGCCGTAAGGCAAAGGTACCGGTTCCGATGCGCACGGCAATCGGCGCCCGCGCCATCAGCCCGCGCGCCACGATGCGCACCGCCTCACCCGGGAGAAATCCCAGCTCCGCCAAACGCCTTCCCAAATCGGCAGGCGCCGCATCGTCCGTGGACACGGAAACCACCCGCGCGAAGGCCCCTGCGGCGAGCTCCGCAAGCGGGATGTCGGCGTTGGCCGATGGCACATTCAGGCTGGGACGGTCGGATAGCATGAACGCGATTCTATATGAGAATCGTTCCCATTACTATTACGGGATCACATTCTGAAAGGAGGGGGATCCGGCGCAGGACTTCCAAATCCAAGCGCTTTTGCGGCCCAAAGCGCCGGCAAGTTCCTGTAATCTTGACGGCTATCCATCAACGGAGGCGTATGAAATGCCTACGCTTTTTGAGAAAATCATCGCCGGCGACCTACCGGCGACCGTACTCTACCGGGATCCGCGAGTCATTGCTTTTCTCGACATCCGCCCTGCGGCCCCGGTGCACATATTAATCGTTCCCCATAAACCCATTCCCACCGCCAACGACATCGCCGAAACGGATGAATCGCTCATCGGCCACATGTTCATCGTGGCGCGCGACCTGGCGCGGCAGCAGGGAATTGCAGAGAGCGGTTACCGGCTGATCATCAATTGCAATGCACATGGCGGCCAGGAGGTGTATCACCTGCATATGCATCTGTTGGGGGGACGGCCGCTCGGGCCGATGGTGGCGCGAGTTTAATGCAGTATAAAGAGGTTACGTGATGAAGAAGAAAAAGGCCGCAAGGGCCAAAGCTCGCCCGGCGCCGCGGCGCTCGGTCAAAAAACCCTCGGTCAGCGCCGCCAAATCCACGCGCGCGGTCAAAGCGCGGGAAATTTCCCGCCCCACTCCCCGCAACGTGCCGCGGCGCGAGCTGTATCCGGCGCTCGAGCCCTATCGCCAGGGCTTCTTGCGCGTCTCCGACGTGCATGAAATCTATTACGAAGAGAGCGGCAACCCGGCAGGCAAACCCGCGGTGTTCTTGCATGGCGGTCCAGGCGCCGGCTCCGACAAGCGCGCGCGCCAATTTTTCGACCCGCGGCACTATCGCATCGTGGTATTCGATCAGCGCGGCTGCGGGCGCAGCCGGCCGAGCGCGAGCCTCGTGGAGAATACGACCTGGCACTTGGTCGCGGACATCGAGCGGTTGCGCAAACACTTGGGTATCGAGCGCTGGCTGGTGTTCGGCGGATCCTGGGGCAGCACCTTGTCGCTGGCCTATGCCGAGGCACACCCCGAGAGAGTGACTGAAATCGTGCTGCGCGGAATTTTTCTGTTGCGCTACGCCGAAATCCGCTGGTTCTACCAGCACGGCGCCTCCGACATCTTTCCCGATGCCTGGGAGTCGTATCGCAACGCCATCCCGTTCGACGAGCGCGACGATTACCTAAGCGCCTATCACAAGCGATTGACCGGCACCGATCAACGGGCGGCATTGTCCGCGGCGCGCGCCTGGTCGATATGGGAGGCCGCCTGCAGTTTTCTGCACAGCAATCTGGAGAACATCAAAAAGTGGGGCGAGGACCAATTCGCCTTGTCGGTCGCGCGCATCGAGTGCCACTACTTCGTGAATCGCGGCTTCCTGCGCAGCGAGAGCCAGCTGATCGACGATGTGGCGCGCATTCGGCATATACCGACGACCATCGTGCAGGGCCGGTACGACGTCGTGTGTCCCGCGACCAGCGCCTGGGATTTGCATCGCGCTTGGCCCGAGGCGGATTTTAGGCTGGTCCCGGATGCCGGGCATTCGGCCTTCGAACCGGGCAATACCCACGAACTCGTGCTTGCCACCGATCGCTATCGCAGCCGCTGACTTGGCCTCGGAGATGTAATTTGTCAGAACTCGCCTCCATCGGTCTGGCGCGCGCCGGCGATGCCCGCGAAATCGCGGAAATGTCCCGCGACCTGATCGAACAGGGGCTGACCTGGTCGTGGACACCGGCTCGCGTGCAGCATTTCATTTCGGGCCCCGAATCATCGGTGGTGGTCGCTCGCCGCGAACGGCGGATCGCGGCCTTCGCCATCATGCACTTCGGCGATGATGTCGCGCATTTGAATCTGCTGGCGGTGGCGCCGGAACATCGGCGCCAGGGTCTCGGATCGCAACTGATGGACTGGCTGACCAAGACCGCACTCGAAGCCGGTGTGTTTCGCATCAATCTCGAATTGCGCACTCACAATGAGGGCGCGAAGATCTTTTACTCGCGCATGGGCTTCGAACAATTGGGTATTGTCCAGGGGTACTACCAGGGCCGGGAGGCGGCGCTGCGCATGTCGCGCCGCCTGGCACAGGCCTGAAATCACATCCCGGTGGATCGAGCGGGTCCCGCATCCGCGCCGGCGCGCTTCAGGTCGGTGGGTTGCACGGCAACACCGAGGGCACCCAGCGGGAACACCACCGTGACGCGGCAGCCGCGCCCCGGCCCCGTGTCGACGGTCATTTCGCCGGCGGCTTCCCGCACCCGATCGGCCACGCTCCACAGGCCGAATCCATGCGTCCTCGATTCGAACAGACTCAATTGCCACTCGAAGCCGACGCCGCGATCGTCCACGACCACGCGCAGCTCGTTCGGCGAGCGAGTAACCGTGACCGACGCCGACTGCACCCCCGAATGCTTGATGACATTGCGCAACAGCTCTCTGATGACCTTGAAGACGAGCACACGCAGATCGGTATCGATGTCCGACTCCTCCGCTTCGACGTGCAGATCGACTTGCAGAAGCTCCTTGCCGCGCATATAGACGCTGAGCCACTGTAGCGCGGGCCCCAGTCCCAACTCGTAAAGACCCGGCGGGCTCAAGTCGGCGATGACCCGTTGCGCAATGGCTTGCACCTCGCGCACGGTATTGGTCGCCTCGCCCAGCAGCAAGCGTACCTCCGGCGGCGAGCGAGCCGCCAATGCATCCAGCATCATCGACAGTCCGACAAGTTGCTGGCCGATGCCGTCGTGCAAATCGACGGCCGTCGATCGGCGCGCGCGTTCCTCCGCGCCCACCAGCTGGCGTGCATAGAGCTTCAATCGCTCCTGCTGCTGGCGCAGCCGCTCGTTCAGCTCCGTCAGATCGGTCACGTCGCGCGCAACGCCCCAGAGGCGCACCAACTTGCCCTGCTCGATGCAGCCTCGAAAGCTCCCGATGTAGCTGCGCTGCCGCGCGCCTGCCCCGGCGGTGAACTGCAGGCCGTCCATCATGTAGCCACATCTCGACGCCGCGTCCAGTTGTTCCATGAAGGCCCTGACCCAGGGTAAATCGTTGCCCCACCGGGGCGCATCACCCTCTTTCAGACCCATTTCCCGATTCATGCGCTCAAAAACGAAATTGCTCTCGGCGACATGGGCATGCTGTTCCAACCAGGCCGTCTGATCGATCACCGATAGATTCGGATCCATGGGCTCCAACAATTCGACGCGCCACACGGCCTCGGAACTATGTTCGATGAAGTTGCGGTATCGCTGATCGCTGGTATGCAATAGCTGGAACGCATTGCGTTTCTCGTGCAGTACGACGGTGAGCAAGAAGTTGATCGCGACCAGCGTTGCAAGATACAGCTGCACGGCGCCTACCCGCACGAAGGGGCTGGGGTCTCCGGCGAAGGGACCCAAGCCCCGGCTGGCGAAGTACGACACCAAGAGGGCCGTCGTTGCCGTAAGCAGCGTGGACCAGCGCGGCGGCATGCGAAATGCCACCACCAGCCCGAGCGCCAATAGCACGAAGGGCATGTCCAGAATGGTGGTGACTCCGCCGGGGGGCGCGGAGAACACCCAGCTCGTCATCGCCAGCATCGCGAAGGCGATGAAAATCATTTCGAGGGGGGGATTCGTCGGGGCCGAATACTCCCTGGCATGCAGACGGACGGCCCACCCCATCAAGATCGGCGCGATGCACAGTGATCCCAGCCAATTCCCGGCCCACCAGATCTGCCATTCGCGCAGGTACTCGGGGCCAAGGAAGGTATGCGTCGAGGCATAGGCGCCCACCATGGCGCTGACTGCCGCACCGATCGCGACGGCGGCGATGAACCACAGGACGTTCTGCAGGCGTGGAATCCGTGGAAAGGGGACGAGCCGCGTCGCGACCCATGCACCGACCATGGCGTTGAGCGAGTTGGCCAGTGCATACGGCAGAGCGTTTCCGAAGATAAAAGGATCGGACTTGATGACTTTGGCCAGCAATTCCACCGTCACCTGGATAGCCAAAATCCAAATCCACTGGCGGCGCGGTGCCAGCCAAAGCGCCATGAACAGCAACCCTGCCGCCGGCCACATGACGGTGAGCTGCTCGGCGTTGTCGTGCAGGCCCAGTCCCACGGCCACCAGCATCGAATAGAGCGCCGCAAATACGCCGAGTTCGGCGGCACCCTGGGCGAAGCCGCGGCTGGTGATATCCCATGTAAGCCCGGGTTGGCGGTCCGCGGACGGGGTCGGCATCGGCACGTTCAGGCCTCCCTATGATCGGGTGATTGTGCACTGGTTCTTCGCAATACTGCAAAACAGCCGCGAGCCCCGTCCGGGTATCGCGCCCGCGGTCCCGTCAGGTCCGCAATATGTGCCGCCCGACACCGTCGAGATTCGAAGTTCCGGTCAACGCCAAGGTCACGCGCAGCTCGTTGCGCATGATTTCGACGGCCCGCTTGACGCCGGCTTCTCCGGCCGCCGACAGCGCATACAGAAATGCCTTCCCGATCAGCGCCCCGCGCGCACCGAGCGCCAGGGCCTTTGCAATATCCTGGCCGGAGCGAACACCGCCGTCGAACATCACCTCGCAACGGCCGCCGACCGCCTCGACGATTTCGCTCAAAACCGAGATCGACGAGGGCGCACCGTCGAGCTGGCGTCCGCCGTGATTCGATACCACGATGGCATCGGCGCCGGCGGCAACGGCCAGCCGCGCGTCGTCGGCATCGAGGACGCCTTTCAGGATCAGCTTCCCCGGCCAGCGGCTTCGCACCCAATCCACATCGCGCCAGTTGGCCGATGCATCGAATTGCGTTGCCGTCCACTCCGCCAGCGTATTGATCCCGCTGCTACCGCCGATACGGCCCACCAGATTGCCGAACGTGCGCCGTTTGCCGAACAGCACCCTCAGGGCCCAGCCGGGTTTCGTCGCGATGTCCCAGGCATTTCTCCACGTCAACTTGGGCGGAATGGTCAACCCATTGCGGGGATCGCGGCGCCGCTCACCGATGACCTGCAGATCCAGTGTGAGCATGAGCGCGGAACACTCCGCTGCCGCGGCGCGATCGATGAGTTCCTGGTTGAAACCGCGATCCTTCATCAGGTATTGCTGGAACCAGAACGGCTGCTGTGTGGCCGCGCGGACATCCTCGATGGAACAGATCGACATGGTGCTGAGGCAGAACGGGATGCCGCAGGCGGCGGCGGCCCTGGCACCGAGAATCTCGCCGTCGGCGTGAAACAAACCGGCGAGACCGGTCGGGCCGATGGCCAGCGGCATTGAAACCGGTGAACCGAGAAAGGTGGTGGCCAGCGATATTTTCGATACGTCGACCATGACCCGTTGCCGGAAAGTCATGGCATCGAGATCCGCGGCGTTGCGCCTAATCGTGCGCTCATCGTAGGAGCCGCCGTCGGCATAGTCGAACATCGCCCGCGGAATCCGGCGCCGCGCGAGCCGGCGCAGATCCTCGATATTGAGAATCATTCGTTCTTAAGCATCATTGGCATGCCCACAAGATACTATATTCGGGGATGCCAAACCTTAAGAGCCCCCGGGAGATCCTCTTGCGAATACCTACAGCACTGGTCTGCGCAGCATTGGTTTGCGGAACATTGATTTGCGAAGCCGCACTGGGACTGAAGGCGGGTTCGGCACTCGCGGCCACGGGCCCCTCGGCCGCGGAATCGGCCGGGAGCGGCGTCGCTCCCGCCGCCGGAAATGTGGATGCGGCGCGGCTGGAAGCGGCGGATCAAGAACCGCAGAATTGGTTCACGGGCGGCCGCGACAAGGATGGCACCTATTACTCGCCCTTGAAGAGCATCGACGCCGCCAACGTCAAACAGCTGGGTTTCGCCTGGAGTTACGACCTGGGCGAGCCGCAACGCGGCCAGGAAGCCACGCCGCTGGTCATCGATGGCGTGATGTACACCTCCGGCACCTGGGGCTATGTGTACGCGGTCGACGCCGCCACGGGCCGGGAGCTGTGGCGCTACGATCCGAAGGCCGACTACTTCATGGGGAGAAATCCCTGCTGCGACCTGGTCAATCGCGGCGTGGCAGTGTGGCAGGGCAAGGTGTTCGTGGCCTCCGTGGACGGACGTCTGCATGCACTCGACGCGGCTACCGGGACGAAAGTCTGGGAAGCCGACACCATCATCGATCGCAAATTACCGTACTCCAGCACCGGGGCGCCGCAGATTGCCGGCAACGTGGTGGTCATCGGCAACAGCGGTGCCGACATGGGGCACGGTGCGGTGCGCGGCTACATATCGGCCTACGATGTGAAGACCGGTGCGCTCAAATGGCGTTTCTTCACGGTGCCGCCCGCCGTCGGCCAGCCTTATGAAAATCCCGAGTTGGCCGCCGCCGACAAGACCTGGGATCCGCACCGCAAGCCGGAGTTCAAGGGCGGCGCCACCGCATGGGACGGGTTCGCCTACGACGCTAAATTGAATCTACTGTATTTCGGCACCGCCAACGCGGCCCCCTACGATCTTCGCCAGCTGGGCCCGAAACAGCTCGATAGCCTCTACGCCACCTGCATCATCGCGGTCGACGCGACCACCGGGCGCATGGCTTGGTACTACCAAGAAACGCCGCATGACAGCTGGGACTACGACGCCGTTCAAAAGATGGTGCTGGCCGACATCGTAATCGACGGGACTCCCCGCTCGGTGATCATGCAGGCCTCGAAGAACGCCTTTTTCTATGTGTTGGACCGCAAGACCGGTCAGCTGCTTTCAGCCCGGAACTTTGCCTTTATGAACTGGGCCACGCATGTCGACATGAAAACCGGCAGGCCGGTGGTCACGCCGCAGGCGGATTGGTATGGGACCGCCAAGAATATCTACCCTTCTTGGTTCGGTGCCCACACCTGGAATCCCATGTCGTACAGCCCGCAGACTCAACTGGCCTATATTCCGGTCATCGACGTACCGACCATCTGGGTCGACCTGCTGCACAACGGCAGCAAAGTGAAGTACATCGAAGGATTCTTCACCGCCCAGGGCATCATTCCCGACGACACCTATGATTCGAAGGATGCGGCACGGCTGTTCGGGCCGGTGCCGGATGAACAGGCCATCAAGGCCATGCGCCACGTCAAGCCGGTACGCGAATTGATCCGCGCCTGGGATCCGATGCGTCAAAAAGTGGTTTGGGAACATGAGACCTCCTCCGGCATCCGCGGCTACGACGGCGGCGTGATGTCCACCGCCGGCAACTTGGTGTTTCAAGGTAGAGGGAGCGGCGAGTTGTGGGTGTACGCGGCCGACACCGGCAAGGTGCTGAAGGTGCTGAAAACCGGCAGCCACATCATGGCGGCGCCCATGACCTATGCCGTCGGCGGCGTGCAGTACGTCGCCGTTCAGGTCGGTTACGGCGGTACCGCGATCACCGTGGGCCCCATCCCGCCCAGCAGTGCGGCGCTCAAGTATCAAAACACCAATCGCATCATCGCCTTCAAACTGGGCGGGGGCGCCGTGCCCACTCCGCCGGCGCGAGCCGAACCCGGTTTTCCCAAGCCGCCCGAGCAGAAGGCGACGCAGGCGCAAATCGACGCCGGTGAAGTCACCTTCATCGAGCAATGTACGCGCTGCCACCAACTCGGCCCCAGCACCACACCGGACCTTAGAAAGCTCGATGCCGGACTGCATGCCCAGTTCAAGGATATTTTGTTGCGCGGTATTCTGGCTCCGGCCGGGATGGAGCGCTTCAGCGACCTGTTGAGCGAACAGGATGCCGACAACGTGCGCGCCTATCTGATCGAACAGGCTTGGATCGGCTACCGCGCCCAGGAAAGCGCGGCCGCGCACAAATAGCCAGGCGGATGGGGGAGAGCACATGCTTCAGCCAGGATTGATAATGGATCGGCCGCTGCTGATCTCCGCGATCATCGAGCACGCGGCGGCACAGAACGGCGACGCGGAAATCGTGTCGCGCGAAACGCATGGCCCGGTGTTCCGCTACACCTATGCGCAATGCGGCGCACGCGCCAGGAAGCTGGCGAATGCCCTCGCCGACTTGAGGTTGGCCGCAGGGTCGGTGGCCGGCACCCTGGCTTGGAACAATCACCGCCACGTCGAGATTTATTATGCGGTGTCGGGGAGCGGCATGATCGTTCATACCTGCAATCCCCGCCTGCATCTCGATCAGCTGATCTTCATCGTGAATCATGCGCAGGACGAGGTGCTGTTCTTCGATTCGACCTTCGCTCCCCTGGTCGCCGCCATGGCCGAACGCTGCCCCCGCGTCCGTGCGTGGATATGCATGTCCGATGCGCAAAATATGCCTACCCTCGGCGTGGCCAACGTGTACTGCTACGAGACGCTGATCGAGTCGCAGAGCGATACATTCACGTGGCCTGAGTTCGACGAGCGATCGAGCGCGGCCATTTGCTACACCTCAGGGACTACGGGCAACCCCAAGGGCGCGCTGTATTCGCATCGAGCGATCGTTTTGAACGCCATGACCATCTGCATGCCGGGCATGCTGTGCCTCTCCTCCAGGGAGTCGATGCTCACCGTGGTGCCCATGTTTCACATCAACGGTTGGTGCGCCCCGTACGGATGTTTGATCGGCGGCACCCGGCTGGTCCTGCCGGGACCGCGTCTGGACGGCGCCTCTCTTTACGAATTGATGGAAAGCGAGAAGGTCACGGTGAGCGCAGGCGTTCCCACGGTGTGGCTGCAACTGCTGCAGTACGTCGAACAGCACAATTTGAAGTTTTCAACCCTGCGGCGGGTGTTGTCCGGCGGCTCCGCCGTGCCGCTCGCCATGATTGCCAAGTTCGACGAACGCTTCGGCATCGAGGTGCGCCAGGGCTGGGGAATGACGGAAACCACGGCGGTGGCTACTTTGAGCTGCGCGACCGAAGCCCAGCTGCAATGGGAACCGGC
This sequence comes from Gammaproteobacteria bacterium, assembly GCA_021323735.1. GTDB lineage: Bacteria > Pseudomonadota > Gammaproteobacteria > Steroidobacterales > Steroidobacteraceae > Bog-1198. The sequence goes on along the minus strand of JAJPKM010000027.1, from coordinate 2,432 downwards.
GCGGCGGCATGCGGCCGCCGCCAATGCCGGCAAGTCGGTGTTCGGCGTGGATATCAAGGTGGTGGACGAGGATGGCAGGACATTGCCCCGCGACGGCAAGTCGCAGGGTGAGCTCATGGTGCGCGGACAATGGATCATCAGCGGCTACTACAGGAGCGCCACCTCACCCCTGAAGGATGGCTGGTTTCCCACCGGCGACATCGCCACGATCGATGCGCAGGGGACCATGCAGATCAGAGATCGCGCGAAGGACTTGATCAAGACGGGCGGCGAGTGGATCAGTTCGATCGACTTGGAGAATGCCACCCTCGGCCATCCCGCCGTGGCGGCCGCGGCCGTGATCGGCGTCAAGCACCCCAAATGGCAGGAGCGGCCGCTGCTGTTCGTGGTGTGCAAAGCGGGCCACTGCTTGGAGGCGCAGGAAATTCTCGGGTTTCTCGCCGAGCGAGTCGCGAAGTGGTGGGTGCCCGAGGAAGTCATTTTCCTCGAATCGCTTCCCGTGGGAGGCACGGGCAAGGTGCAGAAGACCGTTCTGCGTGAGAAGTACGGCGGCGTTTTCAACGGTTGATCGAGCGAGCGCGAGGGCGGATAATCAGGACGCGGGCAATCGGGAATGCCCGCCAATGGACAACGCCGCTAATCGACAACGCTGCCAATCGGTAACCCGGCTGGTCAAAGCGCGGCACCGCCGCTGAGCGGCGCCGCGCGATCTTTGGGCTTCAGTCCTGAGTGTTCCGCCGAGAGCAGTCAACCCAGAGCGTATAAATACTCCACGAAGGAGGCGACTGCGCCGTCCAATCCCTGCACTTTCGGATTGGTGGATTCAATCAAGTAATATTCGTCCGGAGCATGTGCGCCCGTCCCATGACCTAAGCCAAAATGACCGGCGGGTAGATTCAAGGGGGCATCGGTGAACACATAGCCGGGCCAGGATCCCGCGGAACGCGGCCATAGCTGCGGATCGAGGCCGAGCTTTCGATACGTGGCCAGCTGAGTTTGAATCAACTTGCTGCCTGCCTCCGTCGTGGTCGGGTTGTATCCCCCGCTCATGTTCACTTCAATGTCGGCAAACCCCTGCTTCGCCAGATGCGCTTTCAACTTCTGCAGCGTATCGGCCGCGGTCATGTCGGGCACCAGACGCATGTCGATTTTTGCCACCGCCTTGTGCGGCAGCACCGTCTTTCCGCCCGGACCCGTGTACCCCGCCACCAGCCCTTCGATGTTGATCGTCGGCCGGGACTCGAGCAGCATCAGCGAGTCCACCCAATTCTTGTCATGCACCCAGTGCTGCACACCCAGTGCCTTCTTCACCGTGCTCTCCGCCGTTTTGGCGGCGTGATCCCGGATCATCTGTTCCTGTGCTGCGGTCAGCGGTTTGGCCTTGTCGAAGAAGCCCTCCACCGCCGGCGTATGCCCATCTTTCTCGACCAGCGTATGCAATGCCTGAACCAGATGCCAGGTCGGAGAATCCACCTGCGCTTCGAGGCTCGAGTGCACATCGTGCGCCGGCCCGCGTCCCCAAGTTTCGCCGCTCGAGATCAATTCCAACTCGACCACTCCCTTGGCGCCGAGGGACACTTGCACGCCGCCATCGCGATCCTGGCCGGCTTCCGGCATGAAGACGCCCACGCACTTCTTCAGTTCCGCCATGACTTCGGGATTCTTGACCACTTCTTGGAAATGCGGCGAAGCAATTTCCTCCTCGCCCTCGCAAACCAGCACGAGATTGACGGGCAGCTTCTTCCCAGCCGCCTTGAAGGCCATCAGCGCGCTCAAGAAGGAGTTTTCCGGCCCCTTTTGATTGACCGCGCCGCGCCCCATGCAAACGGTGCCCAAGCCCTCTTTCTGTACCAGGCGCGCCTCCAGAGGCGGCGAACTCCACTCCTCAGGCACGAACTGTTTCACGTCGTACATGAAGTAAATCGCCATCGTGGTGCGCGCGCCGGCATCGATTTTGCCGAACACGCCCGGCTTGCCCGACGTCGGAATGAGTTTCACATTACCGAACCCCGCCTCCTGGGCCAGCTTCGCCATGTACTCCGGACCCTGCGGAAAATTGCGGTTCTCGGCGGCGATCGACGGCAGCGCGATCCAGTCCTGTAGTCGCTTGAGGTTCGCGGCGTGCATCTTCGGGATTTGCGCCATGACGGCCGCTTTGTCCGCCTCGCCGCCTGAGGTTGCGGCGAACGCCCCCATGGGAACCGCCGCCAGCGCCGCACCGGAAACGGCACCTTGTACGAAATCACGTCTGCTTAGCCCGGAATCTTGTTCATTCGCCATTCGCTTCTCTCCCCTGTGAGCGATTAAGTACATGGAGAAACTGATACTATTGAGTCTTGCATAAATAAGTGACATATTCAGAACAAATCAACTTGTTTCCAGAATGCCTGCACAAGGGTCGGCCGGCGCTGCATCGATCGCAGGTTGCTGCG
>JAJPKM010000005.1 GCA_021323735.1 Gammaproteobacteria bacterium | reverse complement strand
CTGGCCTATCGCCAAGAACTTCGCGCACCTGATCTGTGCGCAGATGGCGCAGGACAGCCCCACCCGATTTCTCGACAACATGTCGAAGCTCAAGCGCTCCGGCCGGATCTTCTTGGACTATTTACGCAACGACCGGATGTCAACGGCAGTGGCGGTGCTCTCGCCGCGAGCGCGGGAGGGCGCTCCGGTCTCGATGCCCGTGGAATGGCATGAGGTCAAAAAGGGCCTGGATCCTAAGTCCTATACCGTGCGCACGGCGCCGCGGCTGCTGCACAAACTCAAGCCGTGGAAAAATTACACCGACGGGGCGCGGCCGCTGGCCGATGCCATCAAGCGGGCCACGCGCGGTTAGGGCCTGCCCCGCTGCCACTGCGCTGCTGCATTTACGGCCTCAATAAATGACCACCGTCGACCTTCACCCCGTGCACATCGACGTCAGCGCGACCACACGCGTCTCTGGCATCTTGATCTGTCCGCCGCAGTCCAAAGTCTGTTTCGTGGTGGCTCATGGTGCGGGTGCCGGCATGCGGGATCCCTTCATGGAGAAATTGGCGGACGACCTCGCCGCGCGCCGTATCGCCACGCTGCGCTATCAATTTCCCTACATGGAAAAGGGCGGCCGAAGACCAGATCCACCGGCCATCTGTCACGCCACCATTCGCGCCGCAGTCGCCGCGGCCCACGAGTTGGTGCCGGGATTGCCGCTGATTGCCGGCGGCAAGTCCTTCGGCGGACGCATGACCTCGCAAGCGCAGGCGGCCAATCCCTTACCGCATGTGCGCGGCCTGGTCTTCTTGGGATTTCCCCTCCATCCGCCCAAGCAGCCCTCGGATACCCGCGCCGAGCACCTCGCCAAAGTGCGGATTCCCATGCTGTTTCTGCAGGGCGCACGCGACGAATTTGCGCAACGCGCATTCCTCGATCCGCTCATCACGAGGTTGGGAAGCCTGGCCACTTTAAGTGTGCTGCCCGACACCGACCACGCATTCCACGTGCCCGCACGCAGCGCATTCACCAACGCGGAGATCCAGGCCGACCTGCTCAACGCGCTCGCGGGATGGGTGGAGGAGGTAACCAGCGTGTGAAGCTGGATTTGCTGCGATGCCTATTGTAGCCCCCGCGCCTGCACTCACCGCCGGCGCGGGGACATTAACGCTATGGCCGCCACTCGGCGGCGCTCCATCAATCAGTTATCGCGTCCCTCGTGATCCCGGTCGTCGCGGTCGTGAACTCGAGTCAGGAAGTTGTCGACAACAAAGTCGGCCACATGCCTGCCGAGTGTTTCACCGGCATTCTCATCGGTGCGAAAATGCTGGCCCGCGAAGATTCGGCTCGCGCTGGCTTCGCTCTCGGCGCCCGCGAAACTATCGAAGGAGCGGGTGATTCCGGGAAGCACTTCAGAAGTGATGATCAAATTAAAAGGCTTCTGGCCGAACACGGTGTTCAGCACGAACTCGGCACCCGAACTAATCGTGGCATGGGCACCCGGATATGACGGATCGGCGGCGGTCTTGGTGGCTTGCGGAAGCCAGTTCGGATCCGCCAAGGTGTCGGGGTTGCCGTCCGTGTCGGCGGCGCGAATCGCGGTTACCGGCCGCCAAAAGTCATAGGTGTACTTGGTGTCGTAAAATGCAATCACTTCGTCTGCCAGGGTGATATTGAGCAAGGCGAACACACGTGCGCTCTGCGCAGTTGTCAGGTGATGCGCCTGGACCGCCGTCTGAGTGATTTCATTCCAGTAGTTTTGAATTGCTCCGCCCCAAAACTGGCCGATGAGCTTCTGATCCGCCGTGGCGGTCGTGCTGCCCAGCATGCCCAGCGACTTCACCTCATTGAAGGCGGCAGTGTACTGGGCGCTGGTCAGTGCCGGCGGGGGCCCGAGACGGAATTGATTTGCGCGCTCTAAGGCGAAGGGAGTGACCTTTGACCAATGCGTGAACGCAGGCGTCGGTAAATTGGGCGGCGTCAATTGGTAGTCTCCGGGCGCATTGCCAGGGACGAAGGCAATCAGCGGCGCGGCCGACCCGTCGTCGTTACGCAAAGCCAGGATGGCCTGAGCAACTGCCTTGCCCACGTCGACCCCGGTGGTCTTGTCGACACCGTCGGGAATCACCGCCAGTGATTGCTCGAGTTGCAGATCGAGTGTCGGCTGAGAGGCTGGATACAGCGCAATCAACGTGTCATGGGCGGCGGACGCGGCCGCCGCTTCTTGCGAGGTATGTGGCGACACCCGTTCGACATGGACGAGGTAAGGCTTGTGCGTCGCGTCGATCGCATTTACGGCGTCATAAATCGCCGCGTGCATGATCGCAAAACTCCGTGTCGGGTGTACGGTTGCCGGCTGCGCTCCCGGCGTGCGGACGATTTTCAGCAGCGCTTGGTTCCATTGTATTACCTGATCGGTCGATCCCGCCGCCGAGTCGGCGTAAGAGGCGCTGTATACAAAAAGCGCAGCGCACAGGAGTGCAAGCGATGCACGTGTTCTCAACATGGATATCTCCTTCGATTGAGCTATTGGTTCTCGTGATTCGGCGAGTGCGGCCTCCGCCGCGTGTTTGTCCGTTACTGTGGAGACTTCGGTACGGAAGGGTTTATTCCATCGACGTTCCGCGGGCAACATTCGATCCAACGGGCAATTCGACTCGATGGTCGTTTCATCTAGAGCCGGCCGCCGTGCACACATCTGGCAGGAGCGCTCAACGCTCGCTCGGTACAGTAGTGCCTAACGATCGGACGGGCATCGCTGACACATTGGTAGACGATCGAGTACGGGGGCGTGCTCCCATTCATCAAAGTTGAGATCGCTTAAGCCTCCACGCTTCGCTCTGTCTGTGCAGACCGGTCGCTCCTGCGGAAACGCATGGCGGCAGTCCCGAGAGCAACTTCATCGCCGTCTTTGAGCGCGATCGGCACTTTTGCGGGGCTCTTGTTGACAAAAGTGCCGTTGGTACTTTCAAGATCTTCGATACTCGCGGCGTCGCGTGAAACCGTAATTCGCGCGTGGCGCCGCGAAACCGTCGTCGCATCGATCACCAACGTGCACTCCTCTCCTCGCCCCAGGATGTTCTCGCCCTCTTCGAGATGCATCATGCGTTCGTTCCACAGCAGAAATAACTTGGAAACGCGTTTGATCGCGCCATCATTTCCGACTACATTGGCAGCGAAAGAATAGCCGGTCTTGTAAACCGTGCGGATAATGCGCGATTCGCGCGGCGAGTCGCCGAGCACACTTCGCAGCTCTGACACCAGCCGGGTCAAGCTGCCGCGTTCCACATAAACTTCGGGCCACAATATCTCATCCAGCTCGACGTTCGTGACGACCGCGGGTCGACGCTGGATGAGGACCTCAAGCAGCAAGTACATCTTGGGTTCAATCGGCACGATCGCGCCCCCGCGGAATAGCTCCCGCGATGCTGTATCGAAAATGCAATCTTTGAACTCGAGCTTCATGATCCCGCTCGTGTGCGTTTGCAAATGCGACTGGACGCTGTATCCGACGGTAGGCTATCGCAACTGCCGCAAACGGGCTACGAAGGCGCCGCAGACGAACGAACATACTCCTTGCCGAGCGAATATTCACATCTTCATAGGAAGTTCCTAGGGATTGGTGGCCGGTCGGGCGACTAAGTAAGGCCAAAGAAGCAGCGCAATGATCATGCCTCCCGGCCACTGCAGGATCTCGGGATCCAAGTTCGCGGTGACGGTTTGAACTCTGACGAGAATCCAAGCCGTCAAAAATTGAATTCTAGTTTTCATGTTCGGGCCTCGCTGACAAGATGTGTTGACGCTGCGCGACTTGCGGTCTTCAAAACTCGGGAACAGCGTTAACTTCCGAGCGGCTCGGATCCTTCGGGAATTCTCAATCACTTCGCCAAGCTCGCGGTGAGCGTCGCGTCCGGGCGGCCTTTCACCTGGTAGTAGGCGGTCAGTGCGGTAACATTCAATTGGCCCACCGCACGAGATTCCGCTTCGATGGCGCAGGCCTCGGCTCGCTGCACTTTTGCGGGGGCCCTATCCCAACCCGCGAAGCAGACATGCTGCGCCGCGGCATGAAGGCGCTGGTAGAGAGCTGCCGCGCCGGCGGGGCTGTCGATATTTAGATCCTGGAATTTGACGGTCTCCTTAGGTATGAACGCAATGGCGACAACGAATGCGCACGTCAAGCTCATTACTGTCGCGGTGCAAGCGCTGAAAATTTTGCTGTTGGTGTTGGTGTCCAAGTACATGGTTGTCTCCTGCAGGAAAATGGTTAGTGGTCGCTTCACGACTTGCGAACCCAGCTTCATCGCTTGCGGGCTTCAAGTCTCGGCTACAACGTTAACTACCAGGCGACGGGAGATCCTTAGGGAGTCCTTAGGAAGTTCTTAGGAGTCGTAAAGATCTCAGGCCGGATCCATGCCGGCCGATCTTTGTCGATCGGATTTGCTCTCCCTGGTCGAGTGGGCGCATGCTCCCCCACCTATCAGGGCGCGCATTGCAGACCCTATGACCGCAGAAGAAATTCCCCGCGTATCCCTCCCCAGCGAGGTCTCGACCCGCGGGACTGAAGTCGCTCGACAGGCGTCGGCCTGCGCGCAAGGTGGTCCGTCCCGGAAGGGGTCTCCGCGGCTGGCGGTCGGTGAGCTACTCGGCGACCGCTACCGCATTGAGCGCGAGATCGGTGAAGGGGGGATGGGAGTTGTGTACCTGGCCACCGACGAGCAAGTGCCCGGCGAGAGATTTGCCATCAAGGTCTTGAGAGAGGAATTACAACCCGCGGCCCTCATGCTGCTGCGCGAAGAAGTCAGTAGAACGCGCAAGCTCAGCCATCAGAACATCGTCGATATGCATTCGGTGAACGTCGACGGCCAAAGGCTGTACGTGCTGATGGAGTACCTCGAGGGCAAGTCGCTTAACATGCTGCTCGACGAGGAATTTGGCCGCGGCATACCCTTTAGCCACGCCTGGCCGATTATCGAGGATGTGGGCGCGGCGTTGAGCAATGCGCACGATCACAACGTGGTCCACAGCGACCTAAAGCCTGGGAATGTGTTTCTCACGGTCTCAGGGAGGACCAAACTGCTCGACTTTGGCATTGCGCGAGTGTCGCGCGGTCCACTGCTGCACGCTTCTATCGGAGCGCGCGCGCTCACCCCGGTCTACGCCAGCTGCGAGATGCTCGAGGGGAAGGAAGCGGACCGACGCGATGACATCTACTCCTTCGCCTGCCTGATCTACGAGATACTCTGCGGAGAGCGGCCATTCGGCGAACTTACCGCGCTTGAAGCTCGGGAAAATGCTGCCCAAATGCCGCCGCTTCTGGGGCTGTCACGGGAACAGAACGCAGCGCTCGCCCAGGCGCTTGCCTTTGACCGCGAGACACGGACTGGCACGGTGGAAACGCTGCTCGCCGGACTCGCTTCACACACTGCGCCCCGGACTCGGCCGGTCGCCCTTATAGTTGCTGCGGCCATTGTTGCGATCGCGGCTGCGGGACTGGCCTACCTCGCCCTCGACAGGGGTTGGTTGTCCCGGCACGCTGTCGTGGCCGAAGGAGCCTCGAGCGCTCGGCAAGCCGCCCCCCTTGCCGCCACCCCTACTGCCGATGCACCCACCAACGGTACCTCCGTCTCCAACCCCCCGCTGGATTCGATTGCAGTGCTTCCATTCGTGAACATGAGCGGGGACCCGAAACAGGAATATTTCTCGGACGGGCTGTCCGAGGAACTGATAGACCACCTTGTGCACGGCACGGACCTGAAGGTCATCGCGCGCACTTCGTCGTTCGAATTCAAGGGTAAGAACGAAGACGTGCGCTCAATCGCGCGGCAGCTGGCTGTGACGCATTTGCTGGAGGGCAGCGTTCGCAAGGATGGCCGGCAGCTGCGCATCAGCGCGCAGCTGATTCGCGCGTCGGATGGAGTGTCGCTCTGGTCGCACACCTATAATAATCGCGCCCTCGTCGAGGTTTTCAAAGTACAGGACGACATTGCCGAGCAGGTTTCCCAGGCCCTGCGCGTCGTATTGCGGAACATCAGTCAGCCGGGCAACCACGCCCCCGATATCCGCGCGTACAACCTCGTTCTGGAGGGAAATTACTTCAAGGCACGGAGGACCCTGCAGGATGTGGAAAAATCCGCCCAGCTCTACCAGCAAGCGATCGATATCAGTCCCGACTACGCGCTGGCGTGGGCGCGCCTCGGGAGCGCATACCTCAGCGAGGAAATCCTTGAAGGATTGCCATCGAAGGAGAAGAGCCGGCGAGTGCTCGATGCACTGGAGCGGGCCATCCGGCTCGAGCCCAACATCCCCTGGGCGTACTACACGCGCGCAGGTTTCGACGGGACCGTTGCGTGGAATTGGGCCGCGGCCAGGGCGGACACGGAACGCTTGCGCGAGCTCGACCCTCGCTTTGATTTGCTGCCAAGCGCTTTCGGTGACCTCGCAATCACGTTCGGGGAGGTCGACCGGGCCGTGGAGTTGTACCAGGATGAAGTCGCGCACAATCCGCTCGACCCGAACATCCTCGACTCGCTCGGCGTCGCACTCTGCGCCGCCAACCGGCTCGAGCAATGCCTGCAGTCGCGCCTAAAGCTGCTTCATCTGCATCCGGAGTTCAACAGGATCAACAGCTCCGTGGGCATCGCTTTCCTGTGCCTTGGTAAATTCGCCGCGGCGCTCGCTGCGATGCAACAGGAGCCCAACGAGCAGTACAGACTGCGCGGCCTCGCGATGGCCTACTTCGCGCTGGGACAGCGCACCGAGTCCAACGCCGCACTGCATTCGTTGACGAATAAATTTGCATCGAGGGACGCATACGGAGTCGCCTCGGTCCACGCATACCGCGGCGAAATTGACGATGCCTTCCGATGGCTCGATCACGCCTATGATACACATGAGCACGGTATGCTCTACCTCAAGACCGACCCTCTGCTTCGAAACCTGCACGGCGACCCGAGATTCCAGGCTTTGCTGAGCAAGATGAGGTTGAAGGCGGAAGCGCAGCCGGAGCACGCAGATGTCCGGGCTCGGAAATTAAGCTCGTAGTCTTGATTGTCCTTAAAACAAGAAGGGAGATAGTTACCATGGCATCGAAGAGAACAGGCACGACAAAGCTGCCGGTCAACGCCCGGTCGTTGAAAACTGTCCGCGAGCTGACACGGAGAGCGCGAGTCGAGTTGGCGAGGCTGCAAGGGCAAAATCAACGCGGAACCATAACACGGATGAAATTGGAAACAGGATTGAAGGAACTCCACACTCGACTGGAGAAGATATTGATGCATGAGTATAGGCTCTAGAATCTAGTGGCGATTGTCGTTGCGGAGCTCGCTGGATGCGGTCGCTTAGGCTGAAGAGCGCGTCCTGCCAGATTGCCTACTGGGAGCGCGGAAGACTGCGAATCGCCAACTTTCTCACCGGAAGGACGTTCTCAACGCATCCGGCCACCCTCGACTTGATTCGTTTCTTCTTCACCCCGCGGACGATGCGGGATGCGCTCGTTGAGTTCCGCTCCTACAGCCGCAGGAGCGTAGCAATGGCGCTGCTGCAGCTCATCGATGCCCAACTCCTGCTCGAGCACGGATCCGCCGAATGGAAACGAGATGAACGGGTTTGCTCGTCATGGAGACCCTGGCTCCCGGAAGGCGGATTTCACTTCATGACCAAGGACACCCCGTACGTTCCTCGCGATTGGCCCATCGAAAAGAAAATGCAGACGCTTCCATCAACTCGAGCCCCGCCCCAGTTCAAAACGATCAGGGGTGCCGATACGGTCCGGCTACCGCCGCATGAGATAGCCGGCGACACGTTCTTCGAGACACTGCACGCCAGGAGGACGCACGGAGAGTTTGCGAGAGGAGAGGTGTCTCTGGGGAACATCTCAAAGCTGCTGCAAACAACGTGGGGTGTCCAGGGTTACTTCCAAAGCGATGCATTTGGAAAACTTCCATACAAGACAAGCCCATCGGGCGGCGCAAGACACCCCGGCGAGGTCTATCTGATGGCGCTCAGGGTGGAGGGGCTCGAGAGGGGCATGTATCGCTACCAGGCCAGGGACAATCGCCTGGCACGGCTCCCTGGCAGAGCCACTCCGCGCATGGCAAGCACGTATTGCGCGGATCAATCGTATCCTGCGAAGGCAGCAGCGCTGTTCATCATGACAGCGGTTTTCGCCAGGACCATGTGGAAGTACGGTAGAGCGCGGGCCTATCGGGTTGTCCTGCTCGAGACCGGTCATCTTTGTCAGACCTTTTGCCTCTGCGCAACGAGGCTGGGACTGGCTCCCTTCAGCACGGCTGCGCTCAAGGATTCAGTGATCGAAAAGGACTTGGGATTGGACGGAATTTCCGAATCCGTTCTTTATGTGGCAGGAGTCGGCTTGGTTGCTGATCACCCGCACGAGCGGGCGACCGCTGAGGACAACTGACAAAAAGTCATGCAAACGGATTTTTGAGCCTCACCCCTGTGGGCGCGAAATGTTCCGTATTGCGCGTCACAACCGTTAAATCGTGAATGAGGGCAGTGGCCGCAATCTGCTTATCCAACGGATTTTCCGGATTCGGAACCCTTAAGCGGCCCCACACATGCGCGGTCTCCTCATCAATGGGCAAGATCGCATCGGCATAAGCGCTCGACACGTGCTTGAGCCAACGTTCCAGGAGATGGGCCTGTTCCTCATCCCCGCGGTGCCGGATACGCTCAACTCCTTGTCGCAGCTCACCGATTGACACCACCGATAAATAAAGAGCCTTCCCATCACGGACCGTGCTTTCGAAGAACTCCCGCACGCCGGAATTGGCTTTCTCGCCCTTGCGAATTTCGCTGATCACATCGGTATCGATGAGATACACGGTCAGCCCCGACGATCGCTCTGCTCACGCCGAAAGTCGCTGTCCTCCCCTACGTTTGGAATGGCCGCCAGCACTGCCGCCAACGGCCGCCGCTTCGTCCCCATGAGCGCCGCCTTCAAAATTTCTCGATGTTCCTGCTCGGCACTGCGATTCCGTTTGGCCGCCCGCCGCTTCAGCGCCAGCACCAACTCCGCCGGCAAATCCCGCACGATCAATTGCGCCATGACCGACCCTCCAAACGATCGAATATCCGCATAATAGCGCGACGAGCGACCCGCCGCTAGCATTGATATCAGCGCTTCCAGGCAGCGGTATGGCGCGGCAGCACGGGTGTGATGGGCGTGATGTGTCGCGGCCGGCTCGCGAACTCGAACAGTGCGTCGATATCCGGAAATTCGGCAATATCCTTCAGGATCGCGCGCGTCGGAAACATCAGCAGCAATCGCCCGCTCGAAAACTCCGAGAGAGCTTCGGCCGCGGTATACCACGCGAGTTCGGACATTTCGTCGCCGGCCAGCGATGCAGTTTGTCTCGGTGGTGCAAGCGACAGGAAAAATCGCGTATCGAAACGCAAAGCGCCCGGCGGCGTGATCCAGTGGCTGAAGAAAATAAGCTTGTCCACCGCCAGGCGCCAGCCATGCGCCCTGCAGAGCGCCGCCAAACTCAACCGCCCCCCGGACAATTGCAGCCGCGCGTCGCGCAAATATGCCTCATCCCATGCGCTCAGGTCGACCAAATCGCCATGTGCGTCGTAGGCCAGCAGCAGGCCGCATTCCTCGAACGTTTCACGGACCGCGGCCACATAAAACCTTAGGCCCTTCTGCAGCCGCAGCCGCTCGCCGGCGTCTTGGTCATCGAGGCCTGTGCACAGATCGTGGGCCTCGGCGCTCTCGTCCTGTGGATCGAGCGCGCCGCCGGCGAACACATAGGCATTGGGCATGAAGCGTGCGTGCGCGCCGCGTTTCAGCAGCAATATTTCAGGTTGCTTGCCGCGTGCGCGCACCAGGATGGTGGTTGCCGCAGGCCTGGGGGCCACTTCGTCGGTCATCCACCTTCCCGTGGATGCCGCACTCCGAGGGTATCGCCGAACAGCGCGAATAGACGCTCCCAATGCCGCTCTGCCGCCGGCTTGTTGTAGACGGGACGCTGGGGAAAGGCAAAGCCATGTCCGGTGCCGGGATAAATCTCCACCTCCGCATTGGCGCGGCGGCTCTCCACTTCGGTGCGCAGCTGATCGATGATCTCCTGAGGCGCATACGGATCGGTCTCGGCGCAGCCGAAATACAGCCTGGCGTCGGTATGCCGCAGGGCGAGATGCGGGCTGTCCGGCTTGTCGGTCACCAGCGCCACTCCGTACATGGAGGCTGCCGCCCGAATCCTATCCTTGTGGCGTACCGCGGCATTGACGGCGTACTGGCCGCTCATGCAGTAGCCGACGCAGCCCATGGCGGCGGTCGACGCCGCGGCGTCGGTGTCGGCAAAGGCCATCAAGGCATCAATGTCCTGCATGACCATCGGGATGTTGATGGTGGTCATGAGCTGCAACGCTTTCTGGCGCGTGGCGCTGTTCACCTCACCCACCACTGAGCCCAGCTCTTCCACGTTGGAGCGGTAATAGAGATTCGGCAGCATCACGTAATAGCCCACCGTGGCCAAGCGGCGCGCCATATCGCGAAGCTCTTCCCGAATACCCGGCGCGTCCATCAGAAGTATGACGGCCGGGTGGGGACTCGAGCGCTCGGGATGACAGATAAACGTGTTCATCCGACCGTCTTGTGTTTTGATTTCAACCTGCCGTTCGATCATGCTTCACTCCAATTGCCAATCAGCCGTACTCAAGGTTAGCTTGTTCCGCGCCTCGCGGGTCGCCGACTTTATTGGCCCGGTACTTTATTTTTACGGAGTCACCATGTCCATATCAGTGACGACCATCGATCGAATTGCAGTCATCCGCATGCAGCGTCCCGAACGGCGCAACGCCGTGGATGCTGCCACGGCTAAATCTCTGGCGGACGCGTTTCGGGCCTTTGATGCCGATCAAGGGCTCGACGTTGCCGTATTCACCGGTGCCGACGATGTGTTCTGCGCCGGCGCGGATCTGAAGGCCATCGCATCGGGTGCCCGCGTGGAACTGTCCACGGTCGGCGATTCGCCCATGGGACCGCCACGGCTGCGCCTGTCGAAACCGGTGATCGCGGCCATCGAGGGTCCGGCGGTGGCCGGAGGCCTGGAGCTCGCCCTGTGGGCGGATATCCGGATCGCCGGCGCGAGCGCGATTTTCGGCGTATTCAATCGCCGCTTCGGCATTCCGCTGGTGGATCTGGGCACTATACGTCTGCCGCGCATCATCGGTCACGGGCGGGCGATGGATCTCATTCTGAGCGGCCGCTCGGTCGATGCGGCCGAAGCGCTTTCCATCGGACTGATCAACCGATGCGTGCCCGACGGGGAAGCACTACCGGCCGCGATTTCTCTTGCGCAGACGCTCTCGAGCTTTCCCCAGACCGCGATGCGTCAGGATCGGCTTTCCGCCATCGAGCAGTGGGGACTGGACGAAGATAAGGCCATGGCCAATGAAATAGCCCATGGTCTATGCACCATTGCCTCCGGCGAGACAGCGGCCGGCGCGAAAAACTTCGGAAGCGGCGCCGGGCGTCACGGCAAGGCCTTATGACTCAAATACTTGGCCTCAAAGACATCGCAGGGTACGGGATGCCCAAACCAGTAGCCCTGAATTTCATCGCAATTGAGCAAGCGCAAAAGGCGCGATTGCTCCTCCGTTTCCACCCCTTCCGCGACCACATTGAGCTTCATGGAGTGCGCTAGATTGATGATGGTCTGAACCAGCGCCAGCCCCTCGGGTCCGGCCCCCATGTCGATGACAAACGAGCGGTCGATTTTCAGGGTGTGCACGGGAAGCCGGGCCAGATAGCTCAGCGAGGAGAAGCCCGTGCCAAAGTCGTCAATGGCGATTTTGATCCCCAATGCGCGAATGGCGCGCAGACTGCCGATGCTGAGGCGGACGTCCTCCATGATCAAACTCTCGGTGATTTCAAGTTCAAGGCCCGCCGCCGCCACGGGATCATCGGCAATCGCCTCGCGGATCTCGGTGAGGAAACCGCGATTCCTAAGTTGCATGGGCGACACATTGACGGCAATGCAGACCGCCGGAAGACCCGCGGCTCGCCAGCGGCGGTAGGTAGCGACCGCTTCGTTGAGCGCCCATCGACCGACGTCATGCATCAAGCCGGTTTCCTCCAGGATGGGAATGATCCGGCTTGGGGCGACCAATCCGGTCAGGGGGTCATTCCACCGCAACAACGCCTCCGCGCCCGTGACTTGGCCGCTGAGCAGATTCATCTTCGGTTGGAAAAAAAGCACGAATTCGCGTCGTTCGAGCGCCTGCCTCAGTTGGTTTTCCAGCGTGACACGGGCCGCCACCGACACCGACATGTTCTGGGAGTAGAAGAGAAACTTATCTCCGGTGGTTTTCGCCTTCTTGAGCGCCGATTCTGCGTTTCGAAACAACGTGTCGGCATCAGTCGCATCATCCGGACAGACGGCCGCGCCTACCTTCGCCGCGATGCGAAACACCGCCTCGTTGAGCTGAAACGGGTGGGACAGAAATGCCAGCATGGCCTTTTTGAGCAAGCGCATGACATCGCGCGCATGCTTGATGCCCGGCACCACCACGGCAAAATGGTCCGCGTCCACTCGAGCCAGAAGGTTTGCGTCTCCCACGATCTGCGTGAGCCACGCCGCCACTTGCTTCAGCAGCAGATCGCCCGCGGGACGGCCGAGACTGTCGTTGATATTCTTGAATCGCTCCAGATCGATCAGAAACAAGGCCAGCTTGCGGCGGCCGGTCGCGGCGCTGCGGATGTATTGCGCCGTGCGCTCGAGAAACAACGCCCGGTTGGCAAGTCCGGTGAGAACATCGTAGTAAGCCAGGTAGTCCAACCGCTCCTGCTTCTCGATGTGATCGATCGCGAAGGCAATATCGCCGGTGAGCTCGGTCAAGAGCTTCATCTCGCCCTCGTGAAAGAATTCCAGTTCGTGGGCAAACAAGGCCACGACGCCCACCACCACGCCGCCGATGATCAGCGGCAACACGGCCATCGATCGGATGCCCGCGGCGAAATGCTGCTCGTGAAACACGACGTTGGTGTCGAATTCCAAATTGTTGGCAACCAACGGCCTGGCCTCTCTGACCGCCCGCGCGGTCATGGTGTTGCCCATGGGCGACCCCTCGTCGAGCGTAAATCGTTCGCGAATCTCCTCCAGGAATTCGTCACGCATGCCCACCGATGCCACGGGAGTTATTTTGTGCAGCGACCGGTCGACCAAGCCGATCCAAATCATCCGGAAGCCACCCTCGTCCGTGGCGATGCGACAGGCCTCGCTGAACAATTCACCGCGGTCGCGCACGCGCACGATCAGGGTATTGATCCCGCTCAACATGGCGTGCACCCGATTGAGGTGGATGATGCGGGTTTCAGCCTCCTTGCGATCGGTTACGTCGCGCACCATGGTCACGATGGTCCAGCTATCGCCGGTCCGCTGAGCATGCCGTCTGAGCTCGATCCATGCCATCGAACGGTCGCCGCGCGGCCGCAATATCTCCATCGGCTTCGCATCGATACCGCTGTCGATCAAGCGGTCGTAGGTCTCTGCAAGCTCCTTGGACGAGGTACCCAGCAGCTTCTCGGGTGGCGATGCCAGGAGCCACTCGCGAGTCTGGCCTTGCATACGGCATGCCGCCTCATTCACGTGGATATAGCGCATGCTGGATCGGTCGACCAAGAATATCGCGTCGGCGGTGGCATCCATCGCAGCGGCAAAGCGCTGCAGCGCGGCTTCGCCACGCTTTTGATCCGTGATATCCACGTGCATGATGACGGCGCCCCGCAGGCGATCGGCGGCCAATGGTGTAGTGGTCAGCAGAAACCAGCGGCGCTCGGTGGGCAGAGCGCAGGGATATTCCATTGAAAAGCTACGCTGCTCGCCGGCCAGCACGGACCGAATGCCGGTCGCGGCGCGATGGGCGTCGGTTGAATCCCGCCCGCGCTGCATGTCGCACATCTCCAGATAATTCTTTCCCACCCCGTAGCCAGGACCATGCAGCGGGTTGCCGGCCGTCGATCGCTCCCAGATCTCATTCACCGACAAGACCTGCCCCTCCACGTCCAGTACGGCGATATATGCCGGAAGCGCGTTCAAGATCGCCGCCTGCTTGGCCGCCTCGGTGTCGCGCAACTGGTTCTGCGCCCGCTGCAGCAGGAATGAGCGCCCCTCGCGATCCGACACCGTGTCTATTTCGCCGGCCGTCAACTCCTCCAGCCGCAGGTCCGCCGCGCGAAGCGCCTTGATGACCACCGATATTTCGTCGGCATCGTCGCCCGGCGGTGGCGGTTCGGCGCTCATGCAGCTTCGGCGTCGAGTCCCAGGGTTTGCATGACGCGGGCAACATCCGCGAGAGTACCGACGATCCTTCTCACGGGCCCCGGCGAGAGCTTGAGCAGAGTCGGTGTCATGCGAACGCCTTCCGCCAGCGCGCGCTTCGGGTCCTTGAACACATCGACGACTTCGATTTCATGACGGCCCGCCAGGTGCGCCTTGCATAGCGCATGCAAATTGCTCGCCGCTTGGGCGGAATTCAGCGTATCGGCGGCCACAAATAGCCGGAATTTGTACATGGCCTGTCGGCTTGCAGCGGTCACTTGCGCCTCGGTGCGTCGCCACCGCGCAGTTCGCGCATCCGTACGCTGCCTCGCAAAGTGACCGCCTTGCGGCTGGCGGTGGTGCTGGCGAGCAGCGTTTTTTCCACCTGCTTCGCCACCAGCTCGGTCTGAACGGCCTTGAGCCGTACTTGCAATTCGGCCTGCTGGGCATCGAGCGTAACGAGTTTGAGCTTTCCGGCGACCTCGGAGACCTCTTTCGCGACACGCTCGGCGCTTTCCTTCTCCCAGCGCATGGTGCCCATCAGCACTTCCCCGCCGGCGGTAAAGATGTCGGCCAGCGTGACACCGGCATTGCTCAAGATCAGTTCACGCACTTGATTCGAATGCGCCGTGCCGCGCGACTTGATGATGGACATGCCGCGGTTGCGCTCCCCGGCCTGCACCAGATAGTTCAGATGAATCCAAGTATCGGCCAGCGTCGAGATGTGCAGCGCCGAGTCCCCAACCGCCTGGCCCTCGATTTCATTGAGCAAACTGGTGCACACCAGAGTGATTCGATCCGACTTCGACCAATCGATCAGCCGTTCCGCGACACCATGGGCCCGGACTTCGCTGCCGGAATTCGAGAGTGACGATACCGGATCGATCACCAGGCACCGAGCCCGGTGCGCCACCGCGAGCGCCTTGATACGCACCAGGCATGCCTCTGCGCTGCCGGTGATGGTGCGCGCCGAGACCACGCGCAGCAGCCGGCTCTTGGCGAAGCGCTCCAGCTTTATTCCCACCGAGGCTAGGTTCCTGATGACCTCGCTGCCGTCCGAGTCGAAACTCACGATCATCGTACGCTCGCCACGGCGGCAAGCGGCTTCGGCGAAGGCTCCGCTCAGCGTGGTCTTGGCCGTTCCCGGAACGCCCGTGATCAACACCGTCGCGGCGCGGTAATAGCCGCCGCCCAACATGGTATCGAGCCGCTTGACGCCACTGCTGACCCGCTCCTGCGTTACCTTGGCGTCCAGCTGGCCCAGGATTCGCGAGATGGCCACATTGAATCCCGTGTCACCGATCACGAACGGCGACTCGTTTTCATCGAAACTCGAGCCGCGGTATTTCTGCACGCGCAGGTTGCGCTGCGATACGCCGTGCACGACGCTGTGGGACAGAATCACCGAGCAGTCCACCATGAACTGCATGAATCCGTAGGGCTGCGGCGAGGTAAACGTAGGTTCGCCGACGCCCGATTTGAGGGTAAAGATGCAGGTCAGATCGTGTGCCATGAGCCAGTCATGGAGCCGATAGACTTCGCGCCGGCGGGCCGCAAGGTCGGGGAGCAGCGCCAATACCATGTCCAACGCATCGAAGACGATTCGCCGCGCCTTGATCTGCTTCGCTTGAAGTGCCAGGCCGGCCAGCATTCCGCACAGATCGAAGTCTCCCGACTGCGTGAGATCGAGCTTGGGTTGGGCATCGACGAACAGCAGCCTGCTTCGCCGCAATTGAGTAAGCGGCCAGCCGAAGCTCTCCGCATTGGCCGTGATGCGTCTCGATTCCTCCTCGAAGGCGACGAATATCCCCGGCTCGCCGAATTCCTTGGCGCCATTAACCAGGAATTGCAGCGCGAAGATGGTTTTACCGCAGCCCGGACCACCCGCGACCAACGTGGTGCGTCCCCGCGGCAGGCCGCCGCCGGTGATCTCGTCAAAGCCAAGGATCCCGCTGGGCGACTTTCTCGACGCCGTTACCGGTGATGAGCGCTCGAGTTTCATAATGTTCCTTTCCCTAGGAGAAGCCTCAAGAATCCATGGCCTCCAGTCAGGAACCGCGAGGTTCACCGGATGTGCCAGACTAGGCCTATAGGCGATTGCCGTATGTGCGGTAGTCAACATAACGGCAAGGGCCGACCGACTGCTGCGACGCGGTGTTGGCGTGGCGTGCGCCCTGCGCCCATATGGGTGACAATACGCGATTAATTCGAATAAATCTGGGGGAGTCTTTGAGTCACGCTGCCATCATCGGCTGGGGCAAATGCCTACCGCCGTCCATTTTGACCAATCAAGACCTGGCGACTTTCCTGCCCACGGACGATGAGTGGATCACCACCCGGACCGGCATGAAGGAGCGGCGCATCTCGCATGTCCCCGGCATCGAGCTGGCCATCACGGCGGCACGCCGCGCCATCGCCTGCGCGGGCATGAGCGGCAAGGACATCGAGCTGATCATCTACGGCAGTTGCAGCAACGACGAGACGGTTCCCAACAGCGCCTCCGGCGTGCAGCAGCGTATTGGAGCCACTCAAGCGGCGAGCTTCGACGTCAATACCGCATGCACCAGCTTCATGTACGGGCTCTCCATCGGCTCATCGATGATCAAGAGCGGCATCGTCAAGAATGCCTTGGTGATCGGTGTGGAATTGATCTCCCAATACATGGACTGGGACAACCGCAACGTGGCGGTGCTGTTCGGCGATGGCGCGGCGGCCATGGTGCTGCAGCAATCGGAGGAGGAATCGGGTGTCATTGGCGAGAAGCTGCAGTGCTATGCGGACGCGCGGCAAATCCTGCGAGTGCGCGGCATGGGCACCATGTACGCCAATCAGGGCGTGCAATTCGGACAGACTTGCTGGGACTTTGACGGCCAGGAAATCTTTCGCAAGGCCGTGCAGGGCATGAGCGATGCCAGCCTCGATGTGATGCACCGTGCCGGCGTGACCATGGATGACATCGGGTTGGTGGTACCGCACCAGGCCAATCTGCACATCATCGACGCGGTAGCCAAGCGCGCCGGCGCGAGCGCCGACAAAGTGTTTCTCACCGTGCAGAAATACGGCAACATGAGTTCCGCGACGGCGCCGGTCGCTCTCGTGGAGGCCGTGGAGGAAGGTCGTGTCGCACCCGCCAGCCTGGTACTGATGCCTGCGTTCGGCGGCGGGTTGACGCTGTCCGCGCACTTGATCCGCTGGGGACAACGCCTGACGCCATTACAGCCCTGCGATGCGGAACTGCCGCCCTGTACCAAGAGCGCGCTGGAACTCGTGAACGAGATTCGCGCGCAGAAGAAACTCGGCGAAGCTGAGGCAGTGCGCTTCAAGACTTTGAGCTTTCCGGAGAATCGCGCCGACCACGGCAGCTCGACCGAGTCTGCGCAATCGGCATGACCGCGATTTGCGACGAGGATATTCTCGCCTGCCTGCGCGTGCTGCGGGCGATCGAGGCCGATCGCTCGCACCTCGCCCGACTGCCGCCGGAACAACGGCGCGAACTGCTGATGTTCGCCGGCCTGGTCGCGAAGCCCGAACGGCACGATGTCTCCCGCATGGCTAAGGCGTTTCGACGCGCCAAGCGCGCGGTCACCAAGGCCCAGGATCGGCAGCTCATCGAGGGTGCCGGTCTTCGCATCCAGCGCCGCTCGAAGGTCTATGCGCCGCTGCGGCTCGAGAGACCGAAAGCCTCTTCGGGCGAGGCAGATCCTAAGTTCCATCAGGAACGCAATTGCTACGTCTGCAAGAAGCCCTACGCCAAGTTGCATCGCTACTATGACTCGATGTGCGAGGCATGCGGGGATTTCAACTATGCCAAGCGCGAGCTGAGCGCCGATCTCAGCGGGCAACAGGTGCTCATCACCGGTGCCCGCGTCAAGATCGGCTTTCAGGCATCTCTCAAGCTGCTGCGGGCGGGTGCGCATGTCATCGTGACCACGCGCTTTCCGATCGATGCGGTGGAGCGCTACTCGAGAGAAGCGGATTATGCCGAGTTTCACGACCGGCTGCAGATCCATGGTCTGGATTTGCGGCATACACCGAGCGTCGAGATCTTCACGCAGTTCCTGCTCGAGCGGCTGCCGCGCCTCGACCATATCCTGAACAATGCGTGCCAGACGGTGCGTCGGCCAGCGGGTTTTTTCCGGCATCTTCTGGCGCGGGAATCGGAATCGTTGGACAGCCTACCCAAGTCCTGGCGGGCGCCGCTGGCACCTCACGACCAGCTGCGGCGAAGCATCCAAGAACTGCCGGCGCTCAATCATGGGCCGATGATCGTGCCTGGGCGGCAACGCGCCGAGGGGCTTTTGCACAGCGCCGCGCTCTCGCAGCGGCGCTATCTCGATGAGGACTATGAGCACGGCGAAGCGCTGTTCCCGACGGATCGCTACGACGAGGATCTGCAGCAGGTGGACCTGCGCGAGGTCAATAGCTGGCGATTGCGCATGCATGAAGTCGAAACCCCCGAGTTGCTCGAGGTCCAGCTCGTGAACGCCGTCGCGCCCTACGTGCTCAACGCGCGGCTGAAGCCTCTCATGCTGCGCACACCGGACCGTCACAAACACGTGGTCAATGTGAGCGCAGTGGAAGGGCAGTTCTATCGCACCACCAAGACCGACAAGCATCCGCACACCAACATGGCGAAAGCGGCACTCAACATGATGACGCGCACCAGCGCTGCGGACTTCGTGAAGGACGGCATCCACATGAACGCGGTCGACACCGGCTGGGTGACCGATGAGGACCCTGCGGCACATGCATCCCGCAAGGCGGAACTGGGCTTCGCACCGCCGCTCGACATCATCGACGGCGCGTCGCGCATCGTCGATCCGATATTCGTCGGCAGATTGACGGGCGAGCATGTGTGGGGACAGTTCCTGAAGGACTACAAGTCGGCACCCTGGTAGGCCTGCCGGGCGACTGCGTGATCCGCTGCCGGAAGTCCCTTTACTTTATTAGATAGTTACCATACAATTAGTATGCTATCTAATTAGAGCCTCTCCTGGAGAGGTTTCCGGAAATGCGTCGCACCGAGACGTTCATGACAGCGCGACTGAATCGACCCATGATCACGATCTCGATCATGCTGGCGACGATTCTGCAGACGCTCGACAGCACGATCGCCAACGTCGCGCTCCCGCACATGCAAGGCAGTTTGTCGGCGTCCCAGGACCAAATTGCCTGGGTGCTAACGGCCTATATCGTTGCCTCCGCCATTGCCACACCGCTGACCGGCTTTCTCTGCGACCGCTTTGGACAGAAAACCGTTTTCCTGTTCTCGGTGGCGGGCTTCACGCTGGCCTCGGCGCTGTGCGGCGTCTCGGAGTCGCTGGGCCAGATCGTCGCGGCGCGTCTGCTGCAAGGTGTGTTCGGGGCTGCATTCGTACCGCTCTCGCAAGTCGTGCTCATGGACATCAATCCGCGAGAAAAGCAGGGCTCGGCGATGGCCATTTGGGGAATGGGCGTCATGGTGGGTCCGATCTTGGGCCCGACATTGGGCGGTTGGCTGACGGACCAGTACGACTGGCGGTGGGTGTTTTTCATCAATGTTCCGGTGGGCATGATCGCCTTCTACGGCATCTGGAGATACATCCGACCGACGCCGGCCGAGCGACGCATGCAGATCGATCTGTTTGGTTTCACCACGTTGAGCCTTGCGGTGGGTGCCTTGCAGATGCTGCTCGACCGGGGCCAGCAGAATGACTGGTTTTCGTCGACCGAAACCTGGGTCGAACTCATCGTGTGCGGGGTTGCCGGCACCTACTTCGTGGCCCATACGGCGCTCACCCCGGCTGAAAAGTCGTTCTTCGACTACCGGCTCCTCAAGAACAGAAACTACGCCACCGGTACCCTGTTCATCTTCGTCGTCGGCTTGGTGATGTATGCCAGCCGTGCGCTCATTCCCACCATGCTCGAGAGTCTGCTCGACTATCCGGTGGCGACCACCGGTCTGATCACCTCCCCTTCCGGCATCGGCACGATGTTGGCCATGCTGGTGGCGGGGCGGTTGATAGGGAAAGTCAGCATCCGGCTCATGCTGACCATCGGCTTCATGGTCCTGGCAATTTCGCTCTGGCAAATGAGCCACTATTCGCTGGATCTTGGCGTCAGCGACATCATCTGGCCGGGGGTATGGCAAGGGTTAGGGTTGGGTTTGGTCTTCGTACCCTTGAGTACCTCGACGTTTGCCACCTTGAGCGCGTCAATGCGCAGCCAGGGCACCGCCATCTTTAGCCTGGTTCGCAACATCGGCAGCAGCATCGGAATTTCGCTGGTGCAATTTCTCTTGGTCCGCAATACGGTGGTCGCGCACGCCTCGCTGACCGAGAGCATCAACTACGCGAACCCCGCATGGCATGACCCGGCGGTCGCCGCCGCCTTCAACCTGCACCATCCGGCCGGCGCCGCAGCGCTCGACGCCGCCATCACCCAGCAGGCGACGATGATCGCCTATCTCGATGACTTCTGGCTGATGTGCATCCTCTCCTTGGCCGTGCTGCCATTGGTGCTGTTGCTGAAGCCGCCCCAACACGTGCCGGCGGACACCCATGCCGTCATCGAATAGCCAAATCCATCGCGGTCGCGGTCGCGGGGAATATTCAGACAGGCTTCCGAGTGTTTGTCCTACGTACCACTTCATGTCTTCCGCTTTGCCCGCCCATTCCCCGGCGCCATGCTGATTCCAAACCCGATACGGAAACAGGAGGTCTCTAATGAAGAATGATGCGCAAATTCAGCAAGAGGTGATTGCCGAACTGGATCAAGACGAACAAGTCCCCGCCGGCACAGTCGGCGTCGAGGTACATCACGGCGTCGTCAAACTGGCCGCTGCCCTCAATGATCCCGTCATCACGAAAAGCGCCGAGAGAGACGCGCGCCGCGTCGAGGGCGTCACCAAAATCATCCTGGATATGGGCATGGGAAAGCGATGAGGCTGACGGATGAGGCCGAAGGTCGTACTGAAGGCGAGCGTTGAATTCAGCGGTGAGATCGACCTAGGGTGAACTGATCCTCTTGGCTCGCAACACCGCGATCATCTTGGCCCACTCTTTTCCCACACCGGAACAGCGCTCTTGGGTGTAGAAGGACTCGTGCTGTGCGACTTCCTGCTTCATCGTGTCCCAGCCGTCTTGCACGTACACCGACAGGTCAGGTCCGATGTTCGACGCTTGAAGGACTTTCTCGAGCATGGACTTGGCCATCTCCTCGGCGCTTTGATCGCCTTTGGGGAGAAATCCCTTCTTGACGCACAGGTCGTACTGGGCAGCTGTGCCTCCGTAAAAAATGCCGAACTGCCGCGCTTGACCTTGCAGCGTGCTCTGTGCGACCGACGGTGCAATGTCAGCGTACGCGCAGGCTCCGCTCAGCGCGATGAGCACCCCTATCCAAATTCCTCTATTCATCGCTACCCCCGAATTTTCATTTGCGCAACAGCCGCCAGCCACATTGTATGGCGACCGCCCCTTGCTGGGGTTGCTTTCTGTGGGTCTGCCCATGCCGGATCACCGCGTGAAGTCCGCCTTTTCTGACAAGATATTGCGTAACAGCGCGATCAGGCGCAGCGGCAGCCTGACAGACTTCGCCGAAGAACTAGCCTAGCCTTGAACGACGCTGCCCTTGGAGGTGAGCCCTTGCGCGTCATTCGAGGCTTAGCCCCTGGTCTTGTTTGTCTTCTTTCCGCGCTGCTGCTGGCTTGCGGGGGCAAAGGCGCGGGTACTTCCTCACCTACCTTAGGGACGGCACGTGGAGCGCTGCTGCAAACCCCGCCCGAACTCGTCTCGACGGTCAAAGCATCGGATTTATTGATCACACTCAACCTCGCCAGCAACCTGCAACTGCTGTCGCTGAGTGGTGCGCCGGTGTGCGATGTTCTCCTGTACGACATCGAGTACGCCACGGTGGGCGGCGCGAATGAGTCCACGACCGCCTCCGGCGCTTTGATGGTGCCCACCGGTGCGGGCTCGAACTGCACCGGGAAGCGCCCGATTCTTTTGTATGCGCACGGTACGACCACCGACCGCGCCTTCAAAATGACGGATATGAGCAATGCAGAAACGCTCTTCCTGGCGGCGTTGTTTGCATCCAAGGGCTACATCGTGGTGGCCCCTAACTACGCCGGGTACGACACTTCAACGCTGTCCTACCATCCCTACTTGATCGCCGATCAGCAGTCGAAGGACATGATTGACGCTCTGACCGCGGCGCGTACCGCCCTCCCCTATGCGTCCGCGACCTTGACCACGGATGGCGGACAATTGTTCATCACCGGCTACTCGCAAGGCGGCTACGTGGCCATGGCGACGCACCGGGCCATGCAGGGCGCCGGCATGAACGTGACGGCATCCGCGCCCATGTCGGGACCCTATGCGTTGGCTGCATTCGTCGACGCTGTATTTTACGGCGAGGTCAATGGCGATGGTCCCGTGTCGGCCACGCTGCTGATCACGGCCTATCAGAGGACCTACGGCAACATCTACGCGAACGCCGCGGACGTATTCTCGCCGCAGTACGCGTCCGGTATCGCGTCCTTATTGCCGAGCACCACGCCTCGCAGCCAGCTGTACGCACAAGGAAAGCTACCGCAATACGCGCTCTTCAGTCCTACGCCGCCGGCGCCGCAGTTCGCCGCCATCACGCCACCCACGACCCCCGCGAATTTGGCGCCGGTGTTCGCGCTCGGCTTTGGCCCCGGCAATCTGCTTGAGAACAGCTATCGTCTGAGCTACCTCGAAGACGCCCAGGCGCACCCCGACGGGGGCTTCCCCAGCGTCACGACCGGCATCGCGGCGGCGAGTCCGGGGCTGCCCTGGCGGCAGGCGCTGCAGATGAATGACCTGCGGGATTGGGTGCCGACGGCGCCGGTACTACTTTGCGGTGGCGACGAGGATCCGCTGGTGTTTTGGTTCAACGCACAGCTGATGCAGAACTACTGGACATCACACGCACCCGCGTCCGCGCCCTCGAGCATGCTGAATCTGGAGGCCTCGGTGACGGCCAACGACCCCTACGGCAATTTGAAACAGGGTTTTGAAGCGGCAAAATCGCTGGTCGCCGCCGATGCGGTCTCACATGGTGCCACGGATGGCGGTGCACTCGCCGTCGAGGAAGCCTACCACGCGCAGCTCGTCGCGCCGTTTTGTTTCACGGCAGTCAAGACATTCTTCGGGAATCAATAAACCGCATCGCCAAGGGAGGCCTCGAGCATTCTCCCTGGCCCGCCAGATCACACCTGCTTCAAGCGAATCGAACCATCCCCCGTGTGGATGGTGAATGAGCGGCCGCCGCCGTTCAATTTGCCGTGCACATGGGACACATGGGATTTGCCGATGATTCCCGCCACGGTGATCGGTATATCCGAGCTGATGTGCCCGTCATGGGTACTGGCGTCGATGTCGGCCGGCAGATCGCTCGGCAGCGCCACATCGATGGCGCCGTCGCCGGACCGGATGCTCCAGTCGGATTCCAACTTGGAGCCCGGAAGGGCGCTCACATCGAGACTGCCGTCGCCGCTCTTGGCCAGCAGAGCATCGAAGCGGCCAGAGAGCCGAATGTGTCCGTCCCCGGAGACGGCCTCGCAACGGCCGTCCAGATCGCTGGCCTCGATGGAACCATCTCCGGTTCGCAGGCGCAGGATGCCCGCCAGGGAATCCACCTTGAGGCTTCCGTCGCCGGTGTGCAGGTCGATGTTGCCCGACAGACCGCTGGCCTTTATGGAACCGTCACCCGTTTCGACGCGCAGATCCGCCTCTTTCGGCATGCGCACCTCGATGTGCACGCGCTTGGTGTTGCCGAAGACAAACTGCAGCCGGTTGACCACCCGGGCCGAGAGCTCGATGTCATCTCCCTGTTGATGCGCTTCGATATGCAAGGTCTTGTCTAGCTCATAGCCCTTGTACTCAACCCGAAATTCCACTTGCTTCGCATCGCCGGCGACCACCGTGATGCTGCCGTCATTGGTCTCGACGTGCACATTGGCGCGATTCGAGACGCTGAAGGACTTGGCGTAGTCCTCGGCATGAACCCTCGGGGCAATGAGACCTGTCGCAAGAAACGCAATGCAGACGCCCGCTCGAAAAATCGGGAGTCGCTTCATGAATGGAGTCATGGCGGAAGGCTTCCTATCTGTTGCTACGCTTGAAAGGCTACGTTTCCGGTACAACCCCGCTGAACGGGAAAAGTTGCAGGGTATTGTAGCTCGGACTCGGGGTGCTACCGCCCGTCACGGTGTGTTCTTGTCCGGCGGATCCTGGCAGATCAGTTGGGTCAGCGGTGCGACATGCGCGTAGGCGCGCGTCTCGGCGCCGGCAATTTCATAGCAGTTGGCATCGATCCACACGATCCAGTCGCCATTCGCGTTCTTGAATCTCTCACCCGCATGGTGCCTCGTACCTGGATGCCAGTGCTCTTCTTCCGGCCCTCCCGACACCGACTGGTTGGGGGCAGGCTGATGGTGGCGGATCTCGAATGCCTGCAGAGCGCGCCGCGCCTCCGCCGTCCAATCGACACCCGAGCCCTCGCCGTTGCTCGAGCCGGGTACTGATGCAACCGGAAACGATGCGAGGTCCAAGGCTGGCGGGGCCAGCACCACGTTCATGCCACCCCCGCGGCGCCGAAGGTTGGCCACCACTGTGCGTGGCTGCGGCGGGACTACGGGCGCCAGGTACAGCAATTGAACCGCGTCCGCGGCCGTCTGCCCAAGCGTTCCGGGCCGCCAGGCCACCATCAGCGCGGCGATCAAGGCAACATGCACCGCCAATACCACAGCCCCGGTAAGATATCGCGCGGATGGCAACGGGCTCTCCTCGATCGGCAATTCTTGACTCCTGGCGTATGGACCCTCAATGAAGGGACCTTGGGGCTAAGGGATGGTTCCTAGCCAACCGCAAGTCGACAACCTTCCCCAACTGTGCCAGATTTCGGGTAAGGCCGTGCCTTCCGGAGTCGTGAGCGAATGCGCAGTTCAACGTCGATGGATCGTCGCACTCTCATTAAAATCCTGGCGCGCGGGGGCCTTGCCTTGAGCTTGACCTCCGCCGCCGCCGAGGCCGTGTGGAGCGCCGTTGCCGCCGACGGTGCGCGCGAACCGCGCATACTCAACGCCGCGCAATCGGACATGATCGCCCGCATCGCCGACACTATTCTGCCGCGCACCGACACACCGAGCGCGACCGACGTGGGCGTGTTGAGCTGGATCGACCTGGTGCTTGCGGAGTATTTCGCAGTCGCCCGTCGGTCGGCTTTCCTGCGAGATTTGACCGCCATCGACGGCTTTGCGCGCGAGGTGGCCGGCGCGCCGGTGGCGGGGCTCGAAGACTCGAGGTTAGCCATCGTGATCGCGACACTCGATGCGGCCCTTGGATCTTCCAGCGGATCTTCCAACGAATCTGCCGGCGGGTCCTTGGACCTCACCCCGGCCCAACGCGGGTACGTCCATCTCAAGGAACTTGTCATTCACGGCTACTTCACCAGCAAACCCGTGCAGCAGGACATCCTCAAGTTCGTGATCGTGCCGGGCCGCTACGATGCCGATGCGCCGTTCGCGCCGGCAAGCCTGACATGATGAAGACGCCTAACGAATTCGATGCCATCGTGGTCGGCTCCGGCATCTCGGGCGGTTGGGCGGCGAAGGAACTCACCGAGGCGGGGCTCAAGACCCTGGTGCTCGAGGCAGGAGGCCCCATCGATCCAGCCAAGGATTTTGTCGAGCATGTTCAGCCCTATGAAGTTCCGTTCCGCGGCTGGGGCGATCGCGCACCGCTGAAACGCGAGCGGCCGATACAGAGCGGCTGTTACGCCTGCGATGAACTGGGCCACAAATTCTTCGTCAACGATATCGAGAATCCGTACACCCATCCGGACGGCGCGCCCTTCAGCTGGTTTCGCGGCCGCCAGGTCGGGGGCCGTTCCATCATGTGGGGCCGCCAGGTTTATCGCTGGAGCGATTTGGATTTTGAGGCCAACGCCAAGGACGGGCACGGCAATGATTGGCCGATCCGCTACCGAGATATCGCGCCCTGGTATTCGCATGTGGAACGCTTCATCGGGGTGTCCGGCGCACGCGAGGGTTTGGCACAGCTGCCGGATGGCGAGTTCCTGCCGCCCATGCCCATGACCGGCGTGGAGCGCGCCGCACGCGAGCGGATTCTCAAGTCCTTCAAGAGCGAGCGCGTCATGACCATCGGCCGCGTCGCCATCCTGACGCAGAACCACAATGGCCGCGCGGCCTGCCACTACTGCGGGCCATGCGAGCGCGGCTGCATCACACACTCCTATTTCAACAGCTTAGGCTCGACCCTGCCCGCGGCGCAGGCCACGGGCAACTTGACGCTGCGTCCGCACAGCATCGCGGCGGAACTGACCTATGATGCGAAGCGTGGGCGCATCCGCGGCGTGCGGGTGATCGACGCGCGCACGCTGCGTGATACCGAATACAAGGCCCGCGTGGTGTTCCTCTGCGCCTCGGCGATCGAGTCGGTGCGGCTGCTGCTCAACTCCAAGAGCGCGCATTTTCCCGATGGTCTGGCGAATTCAAGCGGCACGCTCGGGCGCTATGTGATGGATCATCACTACGGCTCGGGAGCCTCTGGCACCATGAGCGGCTTCGAGGACCGCACCACGTTCGGCCGGCGCCCGAACGGCATCTACATCGCACGCTTCCGCAATGTCTCGACACAGCATCCGAAATTCCTGCGCGGCTATGGCATGCAAGGCGGATCGAGCCGCCGCGACTGGCATCGGGGCGCGGCCCTGCCGGGCTTCGGTGCCGACTTCAAGCGGTCGCTGATCTCGAACTTAGATCCCTGGACGCTTTCCGCCGCGGGCTGGGGCGAGACGCTGCCGCACGCGGATAATCGCGTCAGCATCGATCCTCGCGTCAAGGACAAGTGGGGCGTGCCCGCCGCGCGCATCGAGGTTCGTTGGCGCGACAACGAGCGTGCCATGCAGGCCGACATGATGACGGCCATGGCCGAGATGCTCGAGGCTGCCGGCTGTAAGGACATCACGCTGCAGCCGAAAGACAATCCACCCGGACATTGCATTCATGAAATGGGCGGAGCGCGCATGAGCGCGACCCCGGATCTTGGTGTGCTCAATCAATGGAATCAGGCGTGGGATGTCGACAACCTGTTCGTCACCGATGGCGCCTGTATGGCCAGCAGCGCCTGCCAGAACCCCAGCATCACGTACATGGCGCTGACGGCGCGCGCCTGCGACTACGCGGTGGGCCGGATGCGGCGCTTCGAGCTGTGAAGAGCGGCCGGCGCGACTTTCTGCGGAACTCGGGGCTGGCCTTGAGCCTGGCACTGTCGCGCGGTGCTCTTGCGCTGCCTCGCACCGCGCGCTCGGTGTCCGCGGGAGACTTGAACCTCGGCAGCATCGGCGTGCAGCTCTACAGCGTGCGCGCCGGCATGCAGAGCGATCTTAACGGCACCCTCAGAAGGGTGGCGCACATCGGTTACCGGGAAGTGGAATTTGCCGGGCTGTTCGGCCACTCGGCCGCGGAAGTGCGCCGGGTGATGGACGAGGCGGGACTGGCAGCTCCTTCCATGCATGTGGCGTTCGAAAAAATACAGGACGGCTGGAACGGCGTGCTCGACGATGCGCTGCGGCTCGGGTGCCGCTACGTGGTGGTGCCTTCCATCCCGGATGCGTTGCGCAAGTCCATGGATGACTACCGCCGGGTTGCCGATCAGTTCACCCGCGCCGCCGAAATGACCGCCCAGGCAGGGATGGGATTTGCTTACCACAATCACGCCGTTGATTTTGCGCCGCTCGAGGGCCTGCTGCCCTTCGATGTGCTGCTCGAGGCCACGGACCCCAAACTGGTGGGCTTCGAGCTGGATCTGTATTGGATCGTGCGCAGCGGCCAAGATCCGCTGCGATATTTCAACCGCTGGCCGGGGCGTTGCAAACTGGTGCACGTCAAGGACACTGGAGGGTCGCCCGATCATGGCATGCGCGAGGTGGGTGGCGGGATCATCGACTGGCCCAACCTGCTGGCGAGCGCGCGCAGCAGCGGCGTCGAACACTTCATCGTCGAACACGATGATGCGAAGCAGCCCTTCGACAGCATTGCGGCGAGTTTTTCCTATCTCAAGAATCTTAAAGTGGCGCCGCCGCCCAAGCACCGTGGCCGCCTGAAGCAATCCATCGCGCGCTGGACCATGCGCACGGTCGCCCTGGCCGATCTATGCCGGCGCGCCAAGGAGATCGGGTTCGACGGCATTGATCTTTTGTATCCCGATGAATGGCAGACGGCGCGGGATGCCGGCATGGTCTCATCGATGGGCTATGCGGCGCGCCGTGAGGGGTTCATTCAGAACGGATTCAATGACCCGGCCAATCATCCGCTGCTGCTGGCGGAGCTGGAGGCGAGCATTCCGCTGGCTGCTAAGGCCGGCGTGCCCAATCTGATCGCAATGTTCGGCAATCGGCATGGCGCCGGCCCGGCGGAGGATGTCGCCAACTGCGTGAACGGTTTATTACGAATTGCGCCGTTGGCGGAGAAGCACGGCGTCACGATCTGCCTGGAGCTGCTCAACAGCCGCGTCGATCACGTAGGTTACGAGGGCGATCACACGGCTTTCGGCATCGAGGTGGTACAGGCGGTGCGCTCGGTGCGCGTCAAGCTGCTGTACGACATCTATCACATGCAGATCATGGAAGGCGACATCATCCGCACCATCCGCCGCAGCATTCCATGGATCGCGCACTTTCACACCGGCGGTGTCCCGGGGCGCCACGAAATCGACCTAAGCCAGGAGCTGAACTATGGCGCCGTGGCCAAGGCCATCGCCGACACGGGTTTCCCGGGGTATGTAGCGCATGAGTTCCTACCGCTGGGCGAGCCGTTCGGCGCGTTTGCCGATGCCTACCGTCTCTTCGATGTGTGACCGGTGACGGCGATGCGGAAAAACTCAGTTCGCCGTCATTTTTGAAGATCTTCGGTGCGCGCGATCGACCGGCATTGCAGCCATCCTGAAACGCGTTGAGCGTCAAAAGGCTACGGCGAGCACATGGGCCACGGCATGGCAAAGAAGCAGGTATTCGAACCCATATCGCGCATATAGCGCTCCCAAAACCAAACCCAGCGCTCCATTGAGCAGCAGCGAAGCTGTGACCAGCTCGATGCTCTGCCCTGCCAAACCCGTGGCGTGAAAAATCACAAAGGCAATGGCCGCCGCCACGATGCCCATCCAGACTTTCCCGCTCAGACGAACGACCAGACTCATGATCAGGAGATGAACGACAATTTCCAGACTACCGGCGGCAAAAAAGACACTCGCCATCCTGGACCATAGCGAGCCCGCCAGGTTTGGCAGATGAAAATGATACAGCAGGTACTTTGCACCGATGGCGAAGAGAACACCCAGTGCAACCGCAGGGACAGCGCCCCCCGGCCGCCCTTCTTCCGCTTGCCGATCCAGCCTACGAAGCCACGGCATTGGCAGATGCGCCGCATCTGCGAGCTGCAATCCGAACCAAGCGGATGGTATGCAAATTGCGGATACCAGAAGCACGAACACGGACAACGAGGCTGCGGTCGGGAGCGAGTCCGCGGACATGGCAATGATGCTTGGCGTGAAAGCCGCTGCACCGAGGACGCTAAGGCTGCTGAGCACGACGAATCGGCCCAACATCCGGGGTTTATCAGATGCTTGCATTGATCCCTTCAAGTCTCAGCCGCGCCCTAGCCTTTTTAAGTATTCCGAGTGGCCGCGAGCGTCGGCCGTGCGGCCCCTCGAAGAACCGGTCCTTGATCCTTCGAGGGGCGCTCGTCGCTTGCGGCAATGCGGCCGCTTGCTGCGCCGCGTTCCAGCCCTTACGCCAGTGAGCTGCTGAACAGCGCCAGCATCCGGCTCCAGGCCTTTTCCGCCTGGTCGTGGTTGTACACCTGGGCATCGGGCGGACACCACCCGTGCAGCGTGCCGGCATAGACTTCAATCTCGGCGGGCAGCTTGGCCTTGGCGAAACCATCGCGCAGCACGTCCTTGGCTTCCGGCTGCCGCTTATCGTCATTCTCGGCAATGGCGATGAGGAAGTGCGCCTTCATCTTCGGGATCGAGAGATGCGGACTGTCCGCCTTGTCCGAGACTAGACCGCCACCGTGGAACGTGGCAGCGGCGCCGATGCGGTCAGGAAAGCCCGCGGCCGTATGGAATACGAAGGGGCCGCCCATGCAGTATCCGGTGGTGCCCATTTTGCGCTTCTTGTCGACGGCAGGCTGGCTGTCCAGATAGGCCACAAAAGCCTTGGCGTCGGTATCGGCGGTCGCGGGACTCAACGTCCCCGCCAACGCCATGAGCGCCTGACGGGTCGCGGGATCGTTGAAATCCGCATGATCCGCTGAGGTCGGTGCCTTGTGGGTGCGATAAAAGGGGTTGATCACCAGCACCGAATAGCCGGACTCGGCCAGCCGCGTCGCCATCTGCTTGAACGCCGGGCGCAATCCAAAAATATCCGGCCAAATGAGCACGCCCGGATGTTTGCCCTTGGCGGGATGCACGAAATACGCGTCGGCCGTGCCGTCCGCGGTTTTGATTTCGATATCCGCTCCCTGAGTCTCGGCGGCATTGGCAAGCTTCGGCAGTGAGGCGGCGAGGCCTACTCCTAAGGCCAGGGCGCCGAATTGGCGCCGCGACAGCTCGTTCGAGCGCCGCGCAAACTCTTCCAGATCGTCTTGTTCGCACATACGTTGTTTCTCTCCATTAGGCCCAGGAAGGGAGCGCAATTTTGCGCTCATCAGGCCTTAGGCAGCAAGGCAATGACTTTGGAGGCACCCAAGCGCGACCGCTGCGCGGCGGCGGCACCTGCGGACGTGTGGCGGTCCTGGAAGCGCGATCAAGAGGACACTTTCACCACACCGACATCGAAACAGTGTACCGATGTGGGAAAACCGTCAGGGATGCCGATTCCCAGGCGACCTGTAGGTGCAGCGGCATGGGCGATTGCGCCCGCGTCTGACGGTGCCCCGCCCCATCTTGGGTTACCGTGAGTTCTTGCCCCATGTGTGCGGCGGCGCACCGACGAAAAAGCGTCAACTGTCCATTCTGTTCAAGAATGCCGGTGCATCCAAGAATGCATACCCCACGGAGAACTTTATGAAATTGACTGTTGCTGTTCTGGTATCCACGCTGGTGTTTGGGAGCGCACTCGCGCAAACACCTGAACCATCCGCGAACTCACACGCCTCCGCCGATGGCTCCCGGTCGACGAGGACGAAGGGCGATGCCATACGCGATGCCGCCGTGGAGAAACACATCGCGGATCTGCATGCGAAGCTCAAAATTACTCCCGCCGAGGAGTCCCAGTGGAAGGAAGTCGCGGACACGATGCGCGATAACACCAGGGATCTTGACCGGGCCATCGACAAACGTGACGCGAGCATTGCATACGCGACGGCGATCGATGATCTGAATTCTTATGCCGAAATCGCACAGGCCCATGCAAACGGCGTCAAAAGGCTCTCGAGCGCCTTCTCCAGTTTGTATTCCACGATGTCCGACGATCAGAAGAAGGAAGCCGACGAGGTATTCAGTCATCATCGTCATCATCACGATGGGAAAAAGGTCGCCAAAGCCAACTGAAGTTGTTCCGGCGATCGCGAAAACGGCCGCATCGCCGGGCATCGAGGAATCATCATGAAGCAGCAAATTGCACTCAGCATCGGGGCGTTGGCGCTCGCAGCGAGTTCCGCCGCCTTTGCCGATGGGCACGTCAGCGTCAACATCAACCCATTCGGCTGGTGGGGTGAACCGCCGCCGGTGATCTATGAGACACCGCGCTACTACGCACCGCCGACGGTCTACTACGGCCGCGGTCATTGGGGGGATCACGACGGGCGCGGACACCGCGATGATCGAGGACGGTGGGACCACCGCGACCGCGGAGACGATCGACGCCGATGAGGTGATGAGTCGCCGGCAACGCGATTCTGTTCCAGGGGCGGCGTTCCGGAGGAACCGGAGCCTCCAGCGGCCCAGGTTGGGATCCCGCCTACTCCGGGTAGGTGTGCCGGTGACCGGCGGGATCTTGGATCTGTCTGCACCCAGAGGCGTCTCGCGCGCCGACGTACATCGGACCGATGGGCACCTTGCCGAATCCCCCGGGGATGTCGAGCACGTAGGTGGGCAGGCACAATCCCGACATCGTTCTTCGCAAGGAATGCATCAGGCGCTGCCCCACATCGATGGGTACACGGAAATGCGAGGTACCCGGCGCCAGATCCGGATGGTGCAGATAGTAGGGACGGACCTTCAACCGTACCAGCCGGCGGAACAAGGCTTCGAGCACCGGCACATTGTCGTTGACGCCTTTGAGCAGTACGGTCTGGCTCAGGAGAACGATGCCGGCCGCATGCAGCCGCCGCAGCGCCGCAACGACGGCATCGGTGATCTCGTCCGCATGATTCACATGCACCGCCAGATATATCGGCAACGGCTGCTCCAGGGCGCTCACATAGGTCTCATCCACGGTGTGCGGTGCCACGATGGGCACTCGCGTGTGAATGCGCAGCACGCTGACATGTTCGATGGCTGTCAAATCGCCCAGGATGCCGCGCAGGCGTCTGGCGGAAAGCGAGAAGGGGTCGCCACCGGTCAAAATGACTTCCCATATTTCGGGGTGCGCGCGCACATAGGCGATTGCAGCATCCAGCGCCGCTCCTTGCAGGGGTTCGCCCTTGCTGCCGATCATGTCGCGCCGGAAGCAAAAGCGGCAATACACCGGGCAAGAATGCGCCACCTTCAGCAGGATACGGTCCGGATGGCGATGCACGACTCCAGGCACCGGCGTAAAAGGCGTATCCCCGATTGGATCTGAGGTCTCGTACGCCAGCGCGGTCAGCTCCTGTGGCTGGGGCAGGAACTGGAGACTCAAGGGATCGTCCGCCGGCCGATCTTGCAGCAGCGACTTAAGATAGGGCGTCACCCGGTAGTCGAATGCGTTCGCGGCGGCAGTCGTGATGGGTTGCATGGATTGCTTCATGGAGATGACAGTTGAATTTCCGATACCGCTCGGCGGGTCGCGCGAGGCAGGTGCGCGATTGTAGGCCATTTCCTGGGCATGAAACGTGCCTAAGCCCCCTGCGGCGGTGCAGAGTTATTGGTGTGCCAATGGGCTTGAGGTAGAATCGGGCTCGGTCAGCTCGATCACGAGCTAGTTCAAACGGAGGCCGATATAACTGCATGGACAACCCGAACTCACCCGCCAACCCCTCGCCACGCACGACGCTCAAACTGAAAGCCGGCGTGAAAAGAGCCTTGGAGGAACCTAAGGCGAAGCCCGAACCTCAGCCTCAGAGCAAGGGCAATCAGAAGCCCGGAGCGCACTGGTCAGACGAGTACAAGCGGCGCATGCAAGCCGACATGGACGCATTGACGTCGCGCTAACCGGCCCTTCCGTTTTCTTAACGACTTTTCTTAGCGGCCAACCTCTACGTCATGAATTGCCCGATCCGTGGCATGCAGCGCGGCATCGACGTGCGCAATGGCGCGATCGCGGAGCTCACGCGCCGCGGGATTGTCCTCTTCGCGATAGGTATCGGCACGGACCTTCCTCAGTAGCTCGTCTGCCCGGTGCAGCCGGCCACGGAAATCATTCGGTAGGTCGACGGGGGGATGATCATGGATGTTCTTGCCGTCATCGATCGCGGCATGCTTGATCTCTGCAATCGCGCGGTCAATCTCAACGATGGCTTCGTCTTCATGCACGCTGACGGCGGCATCCCCCGGCCGATGCTCCAGCATCCAGCGCGCGGCACGCAGGTCTGTCAGAGCGTGCAGGTAGGCAGGGTGACGGCTGGGTGTGGCGACGACACATCCCGCGCAAAGCAGCACGAGCAATAATAGATGACCGTGAACGACGAACTTGCTCTTCGAGTGCATTGCGAATCTCCATCCCAGCCGTTCCGGCATGATGGGCAAACCCCTCCTGGTGCGTCTGTGCGCCTGCGCACAGTCCGCGCACCTCGCTGCCATCGAGCCGGTCTGCCTGGAACCAGGGTGGTCCGCATCGGTCCCGGCGGCCCGTGGGAAAGATCTTGCGAGTGAAGTACGATGGCGAAAGGAGCCTGCCCGAGATGAAACGGTCGTTCGGTCGCGCGTTTGTCGCTTTCACGCTCGTTGCTTCCTTCGGGCTTTCGCACCCCGTGGAGGCGGCGGCGATCGACGATATCCGGTTGGAAGTCCGTGCGGAACGCTGCGAGGGATTTGATCCCGGCGACAAGAGCTTCGTGGTCTACGCGACGAACGTCAGTCCTAGTCAAAGTATCGACGCCCGCTTCAAGTACGACTCGGTCCCAGCGCAGCAGCACTTCATCTTATTCGATGCGAGCCTCAAACCCATCACCGACCGCTTCCCCAAGTACCATGCGCGCCGGTTGGAACCGCGCGAAGCGCTGCCGATCGGCTGCACCTCGACATATCGCGCACCGCTCGAGCGGACGGGAGCACTCACCGTACCGGTGGTGATCACCATACAAGGCGCGAAGTATGTCGATCCGGGTGAACCCGAAGCCCCGAGCGCCGATGCCGGCTCTTTTGCGGCGTTTACCTTGCAAGGTAGCATCAACGAATGCGGTCCAGGGGCACGGCCCGCTGGCCTGCTGTATGTTGTGAACCTGCATCCCTTTGCCCGGCTGTCCGCATCGATCACGCTCATCGGCGAACGCGGCAACCAAGTGGGCGCGGTGGCTGTGAATCTCGCGCCGATGAGCGCCAGGAAAGTGGGCTGCAGCAATGGCTCGTCCCAACCGGGTTCGGTCACGAACGCGGCGTTGGAGCTACTCGGCGCTTCTGCCGCGAATCAAACCCCAGCCATAGCCCTGCGTCGCGAAGTCAAGCCCCAGGAGGAAAAACCCATTGAGACCAAGCCCGTGGAGGCTGAACCCCAGGGGCCCGGGGCGCGATTGGTACTGGGAGCGCTGTTGCAGACGCAATACGTTTGCGCCGGATCGCTGCCGCCCGGGTGGATCAAGATCAACGATGCATGGAATCCCACCGTGTGCGGCAACCCCACAGGCGTTGCCTTCAACGTCTGGACCCTTCAACGACTCAGCGACCAGGCGCCGGGCGCCATCGTTCAGGCTTGCCGTGCGGCGGTGCCGCCGGGGTGGGTGCTGGTCGGGACCACTTGGAATCCCACGGTGTGCGGGCATCCGGACAGCCGTGAAAGCAACGTCATGACGATCAAGCGAGTAAGCGATTGAGAAATTGAGGCGATGTCGGGTCAGCGCATGCAAATCGTGGCCTGGCGGGGCGATGTCGTCGCCCTTTGCCTGCTCAGGTTTTCGGTCTGATAGGATGCTGCGTTTTTTGGGGGCACACATGATCTTACGTACCGCTCGATGGCGCGTGTTGCTGGCCGGCGCCGCCATTTACCTCACCGGCACCGCTGTTTGGGGCCAGACTCCTCCGGCCACCACGCCGGCGGCAGCGTCCCCGCCGGCCGCCGTATTGCCGCCCGGCTCCCCGTTGATCGGCAGGCCTGAAAACTTGGAGGCGGCCAAGCTGGCACCCATCTCCTCGCCGCCGATTGCGACCCCGGTCGACAAATTGCCGACGGCCAAGCTCAAGCTGCCGCCGGGCTTTTCCCTGGAGGTTTACGCCGCCGGCATGACCAATGCGCGTTCATTGCGGGAAGGTGACAAAGGCACCGTATTCGTCGGCTCGCGGCTGGTCGATAAGGTGTATGCCATCACCCACGCCGATCACCAGGTCAAGGTCATTGCCAGCGGCCTGCATCGCCCGAACGGTGTGGCGTTTCACAACGGCACACTTTACATCGCGGAACTGTCGCAAATCTCAAAGATCGACGGCATCGAGGATCATCTCGACAATCCGCCCAAACCGACGGTGATCTACGATGATTTACCCAAGGACGAAGCCCACGGCTGGAAATTCATTTCGATCGGTCCGGACAATAAACTCTATATACCGGTGGGTCAGCCGGGGAATAACGTACTGCATGACGCCGCGCATGGCCAAATCCGGCGCATCAATCTGGATGGCAGCGGCGCCGAAGTCGTGGCCTTGGGCGTGCGCAATTCCGTCGGGTTCGATTGGAATCCGCTCAATAAGCAGATGTACTTTACGGACAACGGCCGCGACTGGATGTCGGAAGATGTGCCTGAGGACAAACTCAACCGGTTGAG
>JAJPKM010000018.1 GCA_021323735.1 Gammaproteobacteria bacterium | reverse complement strand
ACTGAGCTACGTGGGCCGCATCCATTTGGAGCGGGTGATGGGAATCGAACCCACGTGATCAGCTTGGAAGGCTGACGTTCTACCATTGAACTACACCCGCACTCCGTAAAGCCAATGGCACAACCCCACATCCTTCTCTGGTGGAGGGGGTAGGATTCGAACCTACGAAGGCATAAGCCAGCAGATTTACAGTCTGCCCCCGTTGGCCGCTTGGGTACCCCTCCTTAAAATGAGCCGCGTATTTTGCGGTGCGCTCCCGCAAGTGTCAACGCCAAATGAGAACGGGATTGTACTCAGTTTGATTCCTGCTGCTGCGCAGGGGTCCGCTCTCGGAAATTGATAGCGCAACCAGTCCCGCAGCCTTCGAGCGACGGTTCCCGGGAATTGCGACCGCAATTGACTCGATGCAGCAAGAAGTTCTCATGTAAATGGCCGTCGACACATGGAAAATCGAGGACCTTAGCAAGGTTACATAGAAAAAGTTTTTTATTAAGTCATTGCATATAAAAGTACCGTATAATGGCCGAATCCATAGAAAACTACCGATTG
Organism: Gammaproteobacteria bacterium; assembly: GCA_021323735.1. Lineage (GTDB taxonomy): Bacteria > Pseudomonadota > Gammaproteobacteria > Steroidobacterales > Steroidobacteraceae > Bog-1198. Next base: position 188,765 of record JAJPKM010000018.1, on the reverse strand, counting down.
CCATAGATAAAAATGCCATCCACCTCCCTACCGAGCGGCGAATGACCGTCATCGGGTATGCCTATGTCCAGGATCGGCTGAAGCTGTCCTTACCGCCGGTGGCCTTCCCGGCCCGCATCCGAAGTGTCACGCGGGTCGAGCGGTTAGCGGGCGAGCTTGCCGTTCCCGCCAAGCGCGCGCCGGGCGAGGATGTAATCGAACACCTTTTATTTGCTTTGAAGCACGAGGGAACCGATCTTCAGGTGCTCGCCGCGTCCTGTGCGCACTTGGAGCCCGCCGCGCTCCTCGCGCAGCTGCGTGCCGCGCCTGCCGGCCAGTACATCCGCAAGCTCTGTGCGATCTGGGAGGCGATTACCGGGCAGTTCCTCGAAGATCTTCCGGCCGGAATCTCTGGATCCGTGGCGCTTCTCTTCGACCCTGCACTCTACGTGACCGTCGAGGGGGCCAACCGCGACAAGCGCTGGGGCGTCGCCTTCAATGGCTTGGGCGACTGGGACTTTTGTCCGAGCTTGCGGCGCACCTCTGATCTTGAGGCGTTGCTCAAAGCCGATCCTCTTGTGCAAGTACGCGAGTTTTTAGATAGCGTCCCGCCCACACAACTTGAGCGTGCGCTCGCCTGGGCGTATCTCGATGAGACCCGAAGCACCTTCGAAATCGAAGGCGAGCGGCCGGCGGGTAACAAGCAAGAAGCCTTCGCCGCCCTGCTGCGGCAAGCCCATGCGCGCCAAACACTTGATGAAGAGCACTGGGTGGAGCTTCAAAATGCCACCGTCACGAGCAGGCTCGCCCAGGAAACCTCGTTTCGATCCTTCCAGAATCATTTGAACAACGGCGTGCCGGGCCCTGGCGGAGTCTCGTATCTGCCGCCACCACCCGCTCTCGTGCACTCGCTTCTTGCGAGCATCTCGAGGCTTGCCAATGTCGAAACCGCGCCGGGGATCGCACCGCTGGTGCGCGCAGCCCTTGCCTCCTTTGGCTTCGTGTTCGCCCACCCTTTTGGCGATGGCAATGGACGACTGTCGCGCTACCTTGCGCACTATGCGCTGTGCCAATCCGGCGCCCTGCCCTCAGGCTCCATCCTGCCGCTCTCCGCGGCGATGCGTCGCAATGAACTCAAGTATTTGCAGGCGCTCAAGTCCTTCTCGGTGCCTGCGCGTGCGTTCTGGAAAGCAACTTGGCTCGATGGGGAGAATTTCGCTTTTGAGTTCCAGGGCTCACCCTCGATGTACCGCTACTTCGATGCCACTCCGTGCGTGAGTTTTTTGTACGAGATGGCGCTCGAAGCCTTGCGCAAGGACTTGAAGGAGGAGGTCGCGTATCTTAGCTGCTACGATGAGGTCGTGCGGCGAGTCAATGACCGCTACGACATTCAAGGCTCGACGCTTGCGAATTTGATTCGCATGGCCTACCAGAATGGCGGAGTGTTCTCGAAGAATCGGCGCAAGCAATTTGCAGATCAGGTCGAGACCGCGGCGCTCGACTTCATCGAGGCGCAGGTACAAGAATTAAACCCGCACCTGACGCAACAGGCGACTTGAATCCAAGGCAAGCGGCAAGGCAGCCTCTCGGTAACCGCTACCTCAGATTGGACTCGAACAGGCGGTAAATGCGTTTGTATTCGTCGAGCCATGAATCGGCATTGGTAAAGCCGTGTCGATCCAGGGGGTATGGCGAGATGGTGAAATTGTCCTTGCGCAACTCGATCAGCCGTTCGTAGAGCCGCATTGAATCCTCGAACAACACATTGTCGTCGATCACGCCGTGACAAATGAGCAGCGCATCGCGCAAGCCGGCGGCGAATTCGATGGGGGACGAGCGCGCATAGGCAATCGGGTCCACCTGCGGCTCGTTCAAAATACCCGAGGTGTACTCGTGGTTGTACTGCATCCAATCCGTGACGGGGCGAAGCGCCGCCCCGGCAGCGAACTCTCCCGGCGCGCGGAACAATGCCATTAGCGTCATGAAGCCGCCGTAGGAACCGCCATAGACCCCGAAGCGCTTGGCATCGGCGCCCGCCTGCTCCACCAGCCATTTCTTGCCGTCCAGCATGTCTTCCAATTCGGGGTGGCCCATTTGCCGATAGATGGCCGTGCGCCAGTCACGTCCGTAACCTGCGGAAGCGCGGTAGTCCAGATCGAGCACCACATAGCCTTTGTGCGCCAGCATGTTGTGGAACATCTGCTCGCGGAAGTAGTACGAGTAATGCAGATGCACATCCTGCAGATAGCCGGCGCCATGGATGAACAGCACGGCCGGCTTCTTCGCGGACGGATCGCTGCCCGGCGCGCGATAGAGTTTGCCGTAAATGACCCCGCCGAAATGGGTGGACGGAATCTTCACGATCTCAGGCGTTATCCACGCCATCGACTTGTACTCGGCGGTACGCGTATCCGTCAGCTCATGCGGCGTCCCTGACCCATCCGCCGGAGTTACCGCAATTTGCGCACGCATGTACGGAGTCGAGTGAGTGATGAGCAGCTGTTTGCCGCTCCGATCCAGCTCCGCCTTCTCGACTCCCTCGAACCGCGTCAGCCTCGTCAAGGTCCCTCCGGCGCTCGGCACCCGATAGACATCGTATGAATAGGGTGCGGTGGCATTGCTGAGCACATAAAACCAGCGGCCGTCGGCGGACAGCTGCGGAGCGGACACCTCAAATTGGCCGTGGGTCAGCGCGCGCGGCGCCCCGTCCAGCGCCTTGGTATACAAATGCGCGTAGCCGGACTCCTCGGACTCGTACCACAGCGTGCGGTTGTCGTCGAGCCAGCCAAATTCATTGAACGACCCGCCGATCCAGGCGCTATCGGTCAGACGCTGCTGCGGACGCAGGACCGGATCGGTAACGTCGACGCTGACCAGCCACCGATCCTTGTGGTCGATGGAAAGCATCTGAATACCGGCAACGCGGCCGTCGGCACTCCAGATCACCCCACCCGCGCTGGCATCGGGCTCATCGCTCACCAACCAAACGCCGCGCGGCTTGCGTTCGCTGCTCGGCGGCGCCTTGGCGCCTGCCGCGGGTAGCGCACCTTCGGCGGGCGGCGCGGTTGCCGCGGGCAGCGCCTTGGCATTCTCCTCGCGAACGGACTTCAAGGGATCGTCATAGATCCCCGGGAGCGCATCCATGGGCAGCGCGTGCACGGTATGGGCGGTGAGATCGAGCAGCAACAGGGACTGCGGCGCCGGCGGGTTGCGCCCGACGCGCACCCGCTCCTTCTCGAATTCCTCGTAACCGGACTCGGTGACGTAGCGGGTGAGTTGGCCTTCCCGGCCCTTGACCTGCGATTTGGGTTCGGTGATGACCATCATCCAGCGCGCGTCCGGCGACAACTCGGTGCTGCGAATGACCAACTCGTCACCCAGGTAGAAGGGCAGCACCGGGCGCGTCACATCGCCCTTCTGCAGAGCCTCTTCGTGCAGCCGCTTGAGTTCGGCCTCGTCGTGCAATTTCTTCAAGGTGGAGAAAGTGCGCAACTGCATGTCGCGCAAATCGTCCGCGGGCGGTGCATTCGGATCCTTTTCCGCCTTGACGATGGCGGCCTGCGCAGTCACCCCGCTGCGAAAGTCGTGTACGAACCAATCGTCATCGCCGCGGAAACTCAGCAGCCTTCCGTCCAAGGAGAACTGCAGTGCCGATTTGTTCTGCGGCGTCCGAGTGATCTGCGTCAAATGGCCAGTCGCCAGGTCGCGCACGAAGACATCGCGATTCCGTATGAATGCGGCATGCTTCCCGGCGCGATCATAGACTGCCGGGCCATCGGCATCGGCCATCGCCGCGGCGTCCAGCACCTGATCCCGTCGGCTCTTGGGGTCAATTCGATGCTGGTCGACGATGGGCGAGCCGATGCGCTTCAGCGAGTAGTACACGGCACGTCCGTCGGCGGACCAATAAGGGTCCTTCACAGCCGGCCCGATCCAATCCGGATCGGCCATGATTTTCTCGAGCGTTAGGTCCGGCTGCGATACCGGTGCCGGTGCCGGCACCACCGGCGCAGCCACTGCCGGCGCGGCCGTCGCCGCGATACTCACGGCGCATGCCGCCATCGAAATCATCGATAGATACTTCATGGACACCTGCCTGATTGTTGCCTCAATCGTAGCGCAGATATCGCATGGCAGCATTCATGATTCAGGCGGCGACGGCCGGGCAACTGCCCGGCCGATACGCTTGAACTCGGATTGTCGGCCTAACTATACGGCTCGTAAGCGGAACTTAGAATTTGAAGACCGTACCGAAGCCGGTCGCGCCGCCGGTGCTGGTCGTGCCGTAAAAAAATCCATCGGCGCCCTGAATCAAGCAGTTGGGAAGCGTTCCATCGGTACCGCCCCCGAAGGAATAGAGCACTGTCTCGACCCCAGCTGCAGTGACCTCAAACACGGTGCCGCGGTTGTTCGTGCCGCCGGAAAAGGTGGTGCCGTAAAAATTTCCATCGCTGCCTTGAATCAAGGCAGCCTGAGGACTCACACCATCGGTGGTGCCTCTAACGAAGGAGTGGAGTGCGGTCTCGGCGCCTGCCGGAGTGATCTTGAACACGGTGCCCTTGCCACTCGTGCCGCCGCCATAAGTGGTGCCGTAGAAATTCCCGTCGCTGCCTTGAATCAAGGCAGCCTGAGGACTCACACCATCGGTGGTGCCACCCGCGAAGGAGTAAAGCACGGTTCCAACGCCCGCCGGGGTGATCTTGAAGACGACACCGTTGCCACTCGTGCCGCCGGCGGAGGTCGTGCCGTAGAAGTTCCCGTCGCTGCCTTGAATCAGGGCGGCGATAGGCTGACCGCCGTCACTGGTGCCACCCGCGAAGGAGTAAAACACGGTTCCAACGCCCGCCGGGGTGATCTTGAAGACGACACCGTTGCCACTCGTGCCGCCGGCGGAGGTCGTGCCGTAGAAATTCCCATCGCTGCCTTGAATCAAGGCGGCCGAAGGCCCGATACCGTCGGTGCCACCAGCGAAGGAATGGAGCACGGTCTCAACGCCGGCCGGGGTAATCTTGAACACGACACCATAGCCAATCGTGCCGCCGGCGGAGGTCGTGCCGTAGAAATTCCCGTCGCTGCCTTGAATCAAGGCGGCGGCCGGATTACCGCCGTCGGTGGTGCCGCCGGTGAAGGAATAGAGCACGGTCTCAACGCCCGCCGGAGTGACTTTGAACACAGTGCCATTACCACTCGTACCGCCCCTGGAGGTCGTGCCGTAGAAATTCCCGTCGCTGCCTTGAATCAATCCCGTCGGGGTCTGGCCTTCAGGTCCACTATCGAAGGAATAGAGCACGGTTTCAGCGCCCGCCGGGGTGATCTTGAATACCGTGCCGTTCGTGGTTGTGCCACCGCTCAACGTAGTACCGTAAAAGTTCCCGTCGGCGCCTTGAATCAAGGCTGCCTGAGGCTGGCTTCCGTCGGTACCACCCGAGAAAGAATAGAACACCGTCTCGACGCCCGCCGGGGTGATCTTGAACACGGTGCCGTTGTTGTTCGTACCGCCAGAACTCGTAGTGCCGTAGAAATTCCCATCGCTGCCTTGAATCAAGGCGGCCAAAGGTCCGAAACCGTCGGTGCCGCTGGCGAAGGAATGGAGCACAGTCTCGACGCCCGCCGGGGTGATCTTGAAGACGGTGCCGGTGTTATTTGCGCTGCCAGAAGAGGTCGTGCCGTAGAAATTCCCGTCGCCGCCTTGAATCAGGGCGGCGATAGGCTGACCGCCGTCACTGGTGCCGCCCGCGAAGGAATGGAGTGCAGTCTCAACTCCCGCCGGGGTGATCTTGAACACGGTACCGACGCTACTCGCGCCGCCCGAGGAGGTCGTGCCGTAGAAATTCCCGTCGCTGCCTTGAATCAGGGCGGCTACAGGGACACTGCCGTCTGTGGTGCCGCCCGTAAAGGAATAGAGCACCGTCTCGACGCCCGCCGGAGTGACTTTGAACACAGTGCCCTTGCCACTCGTGCCGCCGCTAGCCGTTGTCCCGTAGAAATTCCCGTCGCTACCCTGAATCAAGGCAGCCCGAGGACTCACACCATCGGTGGTGCCACCTGCGAAGGAGTAAAGCACGGTCTCGACGCCCGCCGGGGTAACCTTGAACACGGTGCCGGTGTTGCTCGTTCCGCCGCCACTCGTCGTGCCGTAGAAGTACCGTCGCTGCCTTGAATCAAGGCAGCCCGAGGACTCACACCATCGGTGGTGCCGCCAGTAAAGGAATAGAGCACCGTCTCGACGCCCGCAGGAGTGACTTTGAACACAGTGCCCTTGCCACTCGTGCCGCCGCTAGCCGTTGTCCCGTAGAAATTCACGTCGCTGCCTTGAATGGCGTTTGCGTAGGGTTGGAGGCCATCCGGATTCGGATCAAAGGAGTGAATCACCGACTCGGTGGCCAGACCGCACACCACGGCGACGCCAGATACGTTGGCTGTCACCGTGCCGGTGCCGCCGGTCACCGTGCAGAGCTGCGCCGGGGGCTGAACCGCCACGGTCACGGCGTAACTGCCGTTGTAAGTGACAGGCGTGGTGAAGCTGAAAGCGCCGTTTGCCTTCACAGTAGTCGAATTGCCGGTGTTGTTGAGCACAGTTACCTGTGCGCCCGTGTTCAAACCCGACACGGTGCCCGAAATCGAGTATGTGCCGGTCGCACAAGCGACCTGAACGCCGGTCACGTTCGCTCCGGCGACCGTGCCGCTACCCGCGCTCACGGTGCAGATCTGTCCGGTCGGCTGAGTCAGAACCGTCACGGCGTAGGCCGCGCCATTAGTCACCGCCGTCGAGAAGCTGAAACTTCCGTTGGCCGAGACCGTGGTGTTGTTGCCGCCGCTGTTTTGCAGCACCACGCTGACGCCGCTGGCAAGTCCTGAGACCGTGCCGCCGACCGTATACGTGGCGGGGGGAGGACCACCGTTGTAGCCGCCACCGCCACCACCGCCGCAGGCGCTGAGCAGCAAGGCCGAACCAAGACAAAGTCCCGCAAAATAGCGCTGTGTCGACATGTGCATTGCTTCCGAAGGTAGTCCGTGGTTTTTGAGTTGCCGGAGCATATGTTCAGCCACAGGAGCAAAACTTAGACGCGGTTCAAATCTTTTGCAGTGCGGAAGCACCGGGCCGACGAATAAACCGCTCTTCAACCACACGGCGGTCGGTTTATCAAACCATTGTTTGTCGCCAAAAGATCTCGCCAAACGCCGTCGGCCGATTCTTCGAACGGTTTTCTTGTGTTCGTGATTCTTGCGTCGGTGGAACGGCGTGACCAGATCGGATCGGCGCAGATCCGATGCGGGCCGTATGGGCCGGACGAGTACCGGCCCATGCGGTTGAACGCGGATTGTCTATGCGGCTATGTCCTCTCGCATCGGACTCAGAATTTGAAGACTGTGCCGAAGCCGGTCGAGCCGCCGCCGCTGGTCGTACCATAAAAGATCCCGTCGCTGCCTTGGATCAAGGCGGTCTGAGGTCCACGGCCATCGGCGGTGCCACCCGTGAAGGAACAGAGCACCATCTCAACGCCTGCCGGGGTGATCTTGAACACGGTGCCGCCACCATTCGTGCCTCCGGCATAGGTCGTACCATAGAAATTACCGTCGCTGCCCTGAATCAAGGCGGCCTGAGGTAAAAATCCATCGCCATTGCCCGTGAAGATGTGGAGCACCGTCTCGAGGCCGGCTGGCGTGATCTTGAACACGGTGCCGCCACTATTCGTGCCTCCGGCATAGGTCGTACCGTAGAAATTCCCGTCGCTACCCTGAATCAAGGCCGCCTGAGGCCCACTGCCATCGGCGGCGCCACCCGTGAAGGAATAGAGCACCGTCTCAACGCCTGCCGGGGTGATCTTGAACACGGTGCCGTTGTTGGTCGTACCGCCGACAAGGGTTGTGCCGTAGAAATTCCCGTCGCTACCCTGAATCAAGGCGGCCTGAGGCTGAGCACCGTCGGCGGTGCCACCCGCGAAGGAATAGAGCACCGTCTCAACACCTGCCGGGGTAATCTTGAACACGGTGCCACCGCTACTCGTGCCGCCGTAACGAGTCGTACCGTAGAAATTCCCATCGCTGCCCTGAATCAGGGTGGCCTGAGGCTGAGCACCGTCGGCGCCGACCGTGAAGAAGGAATGGAGCACCGTCTCAACGCCTGCCGGGGTGATCTTGAACACGGTGCCGTTGCCGGACGTGCCGCCGAAAGAGGTTGTACCGTAGAAATTCCCGTCGCTGCCTTGAATCAGGGCGGCCTGAGGCCCACTGCCGTCGGCGGTGCCGCCCGCGAAGGAGTAGAGCACCGACTCGACGCCTGCCGGGGTGATCTTGAACACGGCGCCGTTGCTGGTCGTGCCGCCGCTTGAGGTCGTGCCGTAGAAATTCCCGTCGCTGCCTTGGGTCAATCCCACCGGACCCAGGCCTTCGGATCCCCTACTGAAGGAATAGAGCACCGACTCGAGGCCTGCCGGGGTGATCTTGTACACGGTGCCGTTACCATTCGTGCCGCCGACACGGGTTGTGCCGTAGAAATTCCCGTCGCTGCCCAGGATCAAAGCAGCCTGAGGCTGGTTGCCGTCGGTGGTGCCGCCCGCAAAGGAGTAGAGCACCGACTCGACGCCTGCCGGGGTAGTCTTGTACACGGTGCCGTTGTCGGTCGGGCCGCCGACAAGGGCTGTGCCGTAGAAATTCCCGTCGCTGCCCTGAATCAAGGCGGCCTGAGGATGGGCGCCGTCGGTGGGGCCGCCCGTGAAGAGATGGAGCACCGTCTCAACGCCTGTCGGTGTGATCTTGAACACGGTGCCGCCATTATTCGTGCCTCCGGCATAGGTCGTACCGTAGAAATTCCCGTCGCTGCCCTGAATCATGGCGGCCTGAGGCCCGCTGCCATCGGCGGTGCCACCCGCGAAGGAATAGAGCACGGCCTCCAGGCCTGCTGCGGTGATCTTGAACACGGCGCCGTTACCATTCGTGCCGCCGAAATATGTTGTGCCGTAGAAATTCCCGTCGCTGCCCTGAATCATGGCGGCCCGAGGCTGATTTCCGTCGGTGGTACCGCCCGCGAAGAAATGGAGCACCGACTCAACGCCGGCCGGGGTGATCTTGAATACGGTGCCGTAGCCGCTCGGTCCACCGCCAGAACTCGTGCCGTAGAAATTCCCGTCGCTGCCTTGAATCAATGAGTTCGGGAAACCGCCGTCGGTGGCGCCGCTCTTGAAGGAATGCAGCACCGTCTCGACGCCGGCCGGGGTGATCTTGAACACGGTGCCGCCGAAATTCGTACCGCCAGCGACCGTCGTGCCGTAGAAATTCCCGTCGCTGCCTTGAATCAATGAGTTCGGGAAACCGCCGTCGGTGGCGTCACCCTTGAAGGAATACAGCACCGTCTCGACGCCCGCGGGGGTAATCTTGAACACAGTGCCGTTGTTGGTCGTGCCGCCGAAATAGGTTGTACCGTAGAAATTCCCGTCGGCGCCTTGAATGGTGTTTGTGAAAGGCTGGACGCCGTCTGGATTCGGGTCAAAGGAGTGGATCACCAACTCTGTCGCAGGACCGCACACCACGGCGACGCCCGATACATTGGCTGTCACCGTGCCGGTGCCGCCGGTCACCGTGCAGACCTGCGCAATGGGCTGAGTCGCCACGGTCACGGCGTAACTGCCGTTGTAAGTGACAGGCGTGGTGAAGCTGAAAGCGCCGTTCGCCTTCACCGTGGTCGAGTTACCGGTATTGTTCAGCACAGTGACCTGTGCTCCCGTGTTCAAACCCGTCACGGTGCCGGAGATCGTGTACGTGTTGGTCACACAGGCGACCTGAACACCGGTCACGTTCGCTCCGGCGACCGTGCCGCTACCCGCGCTCACGGTGCAGATCTGTCCGGTCGGCTGAGTCAGAACCGTCACGGCGTAGGCCGTGCCATTAGTCACCGCCGTCGCGAAGCTGAAACTCCCGTTGGCAGAGACCGTGGTGTTATTACCGCCGCTGTTTTGCAACACCACGCTGACGCCTGTGGCAAGTCCTGCGACCGTGCCGCCAACCGAATACGTCGCGGGGGGAGGAGGAGGGGGAGGACCGCCGTTGTAGCTGCTGCCCCCACCGCCACCGCCGCCGCAGGCGCTGAGCAGCAAGGCCGAACCAAGACAAAGTCCCGCAAAATAGCGCTGTGTCGACATGTGCATTGCTTCAGAAGGTAGTTGGCAGTTTTTAGTTGCCGAAGCATATGGAAAGCCCCGGCAGAAAAACTTAGACGCGCTTCAAATCTTTTGCAGTGCGGAAGCGCCGCCGGCCGAATCAATTCTCGGGCCGACCATGCAGTGGTTAGAGTCTTGAACGCATGCGCGCGTGCTTGCGTGACCAGTTCTGCCTCCGCGCAGCTTAAGGCCAAAATTGCTACTTCAAGCGCTGCGGATCGCCGCGACGGATCGTCAGGCGTATTCGTCGATCTGTGACTTAGGTGGTCGCGGTGCGCCGGGTGTATCGGTTGATTTCGCGGCAGGTTTGTCGGGACCCTTGTCCGAATGTTGCCGGCGCTCTTTGTCATCATTGGAGCCGCGCCGATCCGCGATCGGAAGTGCGGGATAGAGTCCTGAATTACTTACGCGGTCGACTTCACTCATGGGCGCCCTCGCTCATTCGGGGTTGGGTGGCTGCGGGCTTGGGGTCCTTTGTCTGAACGGTTTTTTCCAGCTCGGTAGGCGCCACCCGATAGAGCAGTCGATTGGTCGAGCTACCGGCGTCCGCCAATTCAACGCCCGGGGCCACGCTGGCCGGGGTGTCGCTTTGGGTCCTTGCGGTGGTGGTGTTGGCCGGCGACACAGCCTCGAGCACCAAGATGGCGACGCGCCGATTGGCGTTGCGACCATCGCTCGAGTCATTCGGCTGACGCGGATGAAATTCCCCAAAACCGACGATCTCGAGCCGCAAAGGATCGATGCCCTGCTTGGTGAATTGATGCACGACGCTCGCGGCGCGCGCGGCCGACAGCTCCCAGTTGGACGGGAACGCCGCGGTATGAATCGGCCGATCGTCGGTATGGCCCTCGACGCGGATCGGGTTGGGGAAGGGCTTCAGCACCTCCGCCAATTTGTCGAGCACCGGTTCCGCCGCGGTCGAAAAGGCACCGGAGCCGCTCGGAAACAATATGTCCGTGTTGATCTCGATTTCCAGCCACATGCTCTCGCGCCGCACGGTGATCAGCTTCGCATCGATCAGCGCGCGCATCGCTTCTTGCACCTGCCGCTCCATGCGGATCAAGGAGCCGTTCAGTTCCGGCGGCTGCACGATCGGAGGGGGAGCAGGGTTACCCTGGCTTTTGATCTTGATGAGCGCGGTCGGCGTGATCCCGACCAGCGGCTTGTCGCCACCCTTGCCCGGCTCTTTCTCGCCGAGGTTCAGCGGTTGAAGGCTCTTCGGCGCGCCGTGGAATGCCGCGATCATCGCGTCGGATAGAACTCTGAATTTTCCCTCGTTGACCGACGAGATGGCGTACATCACCGTGAACAGCGCGAACAACAGCGTCACCAGATCGCCATAGGGAATGGCCCAGGCCTCGTGGTTCACATGATCTTCGTGCTTTTTCTTACGGGCCATGGCATGCGATCAATGGTGAAAGTAGCCTTGCAATTTGGATTCGATGTTGCGCGGGTTCTCGCCCTGTGCAATGGCGATGAGACCCTCGATGACCATGGTCCGGACCTGCGACTGTCCGTGAATCACGGCCTTCAGCTTGTTGCCCATGGGCAGGAACAAGAGATTGGCGAAGGCGATGCCGTAAATGGTCGCAATGAACGCCGCGGCGATGCCATGGCCCAGCTTCGAGGGATCGTTGAGGTTCTGCATGACGGCCATCAAACCCATCACTGCACCGATGATGCCGAGCGTGGGGGAGTAAACGCCCATGGATTCGAAAACCTTTGCAGCCTGTGTATCGAAGTGCTCCATGGTATCCAGTTCGATTTCCATGCTGGAGCGGATGGCATCGGGCTCCCCGCCGTCCACCAAGGACTGTAGGCCTTTTTTCAGGAACTCGTCCTTCTCGCCTTCGACCGCGGATTCCAAACCGAGCAGGCCCTGTTTACGGGCGATGTTGCTCCACTCGACTATTTTTTCGATCATGCCCGCCGGGTTGACCGCCGGCGGCTTGAACACCCAGGAAACGATCTTCCAGGCCCGCATGAAGGTGGCCATGGGTGTCTGCACCAGGCTGGCGGCGAGAGTACCCACCACGACGATGACGAATGCGGCGCTACCGACCAGCGCACCGGCACTGCTGCCTTTGAGTATCGCGCCGCCGATGATGGCGATGAACGCAAGCACGATGCCGATGATGCTAAGGATATCCATCGGATCAATTCGGCGGCAGCCACTCCGCCAAGCGCGCCCGCAGGCGCACCAGGGCCTGACCGTGGATCTGGCAGACGCGGGATTCGGAGACCTCGAGCACCTCGCCGATTTCCCGCAAGTTCATATCTTCGTCGTAGTACAGGGAGAGCACCAGTTTTTCCCGCTCCGGCAGGGTGTTGATGGCAGCACTCATTGCGCCGCGAAAACCGGCGTCCTCGATGTCGTCCAGCGGACCGGGCCCGTCATCGCGCGCGTGATTGGAGGGACTCGACTCATCCTCGCTCGACCCCATTTGATCGAAGCTGAACAGCCGGCAGCTCGCTGCGTCCTGCACCAGCTTGTGATATTCCTCGATGGAGACGCCTAGACCCTCGGCGATATCCATCGGCGTGGCATCCTGTCCCTTGGCGTTCTCGATTTTGCGAATCACATCCGCCATCTCGCGCATGTTTCGATGCACCGAGCGAGGCGTCCAATCGGATTTGCGTACCTCGTCGAGCATGGCGCCGCGGATGCGGATGCCTGCATAGGTTTCGAAATTGGCGCCCTTGGTGGCCGAATAGTGCTTGGCGGCGTCCAGAAGCCCTATCATCCCGGATTGGATCAAGTCATCGACCTCCACGTTGGGCGGCATGCGGCTGACCAAGTGATAGGCAATGCGCTTCACCAAATCGGCATGTCTCAACACCAATTCCTGCTGCGGCACCTGATCGATGGCCGCATGATCGGCGGTAACCGGTTTCGTGCCGCGCTTTTGCGTGTTCGTGTACTGTGTACTTGCTCTCATTGCAATACCGTCGCGGGAGCAATCCTGGCCCCGACCATCCGTTCGACAAAGAACTCGAGGTGACCTCGTGCCCCCTGAGGCACAGACCACTTATCGGCTTTAGACGCCAGATTCTTGAGCGCGATGGAGGAAATTGATGCCGGGAAGGCATCGACCACGGCCGTCTGCCGCTGCACTGCGCGGCGCAGATAGTCGTCAAAGGGTACGGAACCGGCGAACTCCAGCGTCACATTGAGAAACCGGTCACAGACTCGCTGTATTTTCTGGAACAGCGCGGGCCCCTCGCCGGAACGCCGGGTTTGATTCGCCAAGATCTGGAAGCGCTGTACACCGTGCTCGCGGCTCAATACCTTGATGAGCGCATAGGCGTCGGTGATCGAAGCGGGTTCGTCGCAGACCACCACGAGGACGTGGTGGGCCGCCTGGCTGAAGGTCATGACACTGTCGTGCAATCCGGCCGCGGTATCCACCACCAGCACTTCGATTTGGTGATACAGATCGCTGAAGGCCCGGATGATCCCCGCATGCTCGGCAGGCGACAGGGTTGCCATGCGCTTGACGCCCGATGCCGCCGGTATGATTTGCAGCCCGTGCGGACCGGTAACGATCGCATCCTCGAGCGAGCATTCGCCCTGAATGACGTGACCCAAGTGGAAGCGGGTATGCAAACCGAGCACCACATCGACATTCGCCAGTCCCAAATCGGCGTCCACCAGCATGACATCGCGGCCTTGCGCGGCGATCGATACCGCGAGGTTGGCCGAAACCGTGGTCTTGCCCACGCCTCCTTTGCCGCCGGTCACGGCGATGACCTTGACGGGACGCGACGCATTCAGTTCCGCCAGGGCGGCGGCTCGATCGGGTGAGAGTCTGACATCACGCATGTCCGGCGACTCCTCCGAAAGCACGCGCCAATGAGGCTTCGTCTCGAATCGGCGTCATGCGCTTCGTGAGCCGCAAGGCCGCTCGGATCAGCCACACGCGCTTCAGATGCGCCGCGTGCAAATCCTCCGGGACTCGCTGTCCGTCGCAGACATAGGCGACTTTCAATTTGTGGCGCAAGGCGACCGAAATCGCCGCGCCGAGGCTCGCCGCTTCGTCCACCTTGGTAAGCACGCAGGCTGCGGGAGTGGCCCGCGCGAAGGCGCGAACGATTTCGTCGAGCGCATGGCCTTCGCCCTGCGCCGGCAGCGCCAGCAGCACATGCGCACGCGCGGCCCCCAATTTGAGCGCCGCCAGCTGTTCGTTCAGGCGAACGTCTCGCGGTCCCATGCCGGCAGTGTCGATCAAAATCAGTTTCTTGGATTTCAGCCGCTCCAGCACGCCGGCCAGTTCCTTGCCGTCGTTGGCGACATGCATGGGTGCGCCGAGAATGCGCGCATAGGTGCTGAGCTGCTCGCGCGCGCCGATCCGATAGCCGTCGGTGCTCACCAGCGCCAAATCCTGGCTACCATGCCGCATGCTCCAGCGTGCGGCCAGCTTGGCGATGGTGGTGGTTTTACCGGCCCCGGTGGGACCGACCACGGCGGTGATGCCGCCGCTGACGCAGGTCATGTCGTTGACCACCGGCAGGTGCTTGACCAGCAATGCCAGCGGAATGTGCGAAGGATCTTCCAGGTTGGTGCGGCGCGGCGTGAACGCCGCCAGCGTCATGGCCACATCGGGAGCGATATCCATGGCCGCGAGTTCTTCGAGCACCCGCGCCTGCAACGGTTCGCGCAGGCGCTTGTCGCTCCACGTCATGCCGGCCAACCCCGTCTCGAGCAACCGCCGAAGATCTTGCAGTTCGCGCCGCATGGCGCCGAAGCCTGCGTCAGCGACCACAGCGGCTCGCTGCACCGGGCGTTGCAATGCAACGGGTGCCGCCGCCGGTCGCGGCGTCGCGGCGGATCCATGCGCTGCGGCGGATTCAGACGCCGCCATGGGTCGGGACGCCGCGAAAGGTCCACGCGCTGCCGTGGATCCAGGCGTCGCCGCCAGTCCGGGCGCCGCGGTAAATCCAGGTGCTGCGGACGCGGCGGTGGTGGCGTGTTCCCGCACTGCCGTCTGTCGCGGCGCCGGGGCGATCGACGCCCGCGCGGCCGGTGACGCCTTGGGTGGCAGCGGCGCTTTGGCCGCAGCCTGGGGCACCGGTGCGACGCTCAACGCCGGCAGCGCCGGAGCCGTTACGGATGGGGCCATGATGGGCGCCGGCCGTTGTCGATTGGCATCGGCGAACAAGGCCTCGTCATAGTCCACGGCGGCGATGACTTCGATGCCCTCGTTGCCGCGGCGGCTCGAGAGTATGACGGCATCCGGCCCCTGCTCCGTCCGCACCTGGGCAAGAGCCGCGCGCATACTGGGCGCCGTGTATCGTTTTATCTTCATGTCAACTCCGTTGAATCAAGCAAACCTCGGCCAAGCACATATCAGCGACCCACCGCGGCGATGACGCGAATGCGGCGGTTTTCCGGAATCTCGTTGTAGGCAAGCACCGCCAGCGACGGGGTGGCGTGGCGCATCAATCGCGCGATCCAAGGACGAATCTTCGGTGCAACCAGCAGAACCGCCGGCTCACCCGCAGCGTCCTGGCGGCGCGCGCTATCGCCGAGCGACTGTTGAATTCTGTCGGCAAGACCGGGTTCGAACCCGGGCGATGCCTCGGCGCCGGTCATCGAATCTTGCAGCACCTGCTCGAGCGCCGGATCCAGCGTGATGACCGGCAGTTCCTCGCGCAGCCCGCCGATGTTCTGCACGATGGTGCGGCCGAGCGCCACGCGCACCGCCGCCACCAGCACCACCGGGTCTTGGGTCTTCGGCGCGAGTTCCGCCAGCGTCTCGCAGATGGTGCGCAGGTTGCGGATGGGCACCCGCTCCAACAAGAGGTACTGCAGCACCTTGACCACCACGCTCATCGGCAGCAGCTTGGGCACCAGATCCTCGATGAGTTTTGGCGCGGTCTTCCCCAGGCGGGTCAGCAGCTGCTGCACCTCCTCGTGACCCAACAGCTCATGCGCGTGGGACTGCAGCAGATGACTCAGGTGCGTGGCGATGACGCTGCTGGCGTCCACCACCGTGTAGCCCTGAGCCTGCGCCTGTTCGCGCCGCACCTTGTCGATCCAGATCGCATCCAAGCCGAAGGCCGGATCCTTGGTGGCGGACCCCGGCATGCTGCCCACGACCTGGCCCGGATTGATGGCGAGCTCGCGATCGGGAAATACTTCGGACTCGCCCACCGGCGCGCCTAGAAGGGTGATCCGGTAGGAGTTGGGGCCGAGTTCCAAATTGTCGCGGATATGTACCGCCTGAATCAGGAACCCCAGATCCTCCGACAATTTCTTGCGCACGCCCTTGATGCGGCCCATGAGTTCCCCGCCCTGGTTGCGATCGACCAGGGGGATCAATCGATAACCGACCTCCAGACCGATGAGATCGACGGCCTCGACATCATCCCAGGACAATTCCTTCTGCTCCGACGGGACCGCTTGGGCCGCCACCGGAGCCACCGCGACCACCGCGCCGGCGGCGCGGCGCCTGCTCAACGTGTAGGCGCCCACGGCGCACAGAGCCGACATCAACAGGAAGACGGCATTCGGCATTCCCGGAATGATGCCGAGCAGCCCGAGAATGCCGCTGGTAACGCCCAGCGCCCGCGGCTGGCCCAGCACCTGCGACATGATCTGTTGACTCATGTCGTGCGGACGCGAGACGCGCGTCACCAGAATGGCCACGGCCACCGACAGCAGCAGCGCCGGGATCTGCGCCACCAATCCATCCCCGATCGTCAGCAGCGCGTAGTTGCGTCCTGCGTCGGCAAGCGACATACCGTGCTGCGCCGCGCCGATGATGGTGCCGCCGAACAAGTTAATGAACACGATCAGAATCCCGGCGATGGCATCGCCGCGCACGAACTTGCTGGCACCGTCCATCGCACCGTAGAAATCGCCTTCCTCGCGGACTTCCTGGCGGCGGATGATGGCGTCAGCCTGGGTGATGATGCCCGCGTTCAAATCGGCGTCGATGGCGATTTGCCGGCCCGGCATGGCATCCAGTGTAAAGCGCGCGCTGACTTCGGAGATGCGTCCGGCGCCCTTGGTGATCACGACGAAATTGATGATCACGAGCACCGTGAACACCACCATGCCCACGGCATAGTTGCCACCGACCACGAAATGGCCGAAGGCCGCAATGACGTGGCCCGCCGCCTGGCCGCCGGTATGTCCGTTGATTAGCACGATGCGCGTCGAGGCCACGTTCAAACCGAGGCGCAACAGCGTGGCGCCCAGCAGCACTGTCGGAAAGGCCGCGAATTCGAGCGCACGCCGTACATAGATCACGGCCAGCAAGATCATCAGCGACAGAGAGATATTGAAGGTGAAGAACACATCCAACAGAAAGGCCGGCAGCGGCAGCACCATCATGGCGAGCACCGCCATGACCAGCACCGGCACCCCTAGACCATTGCGGGCGAACGCCCCGAAGCTTGCCGCTGTCGTTTGTGCGCTCATGCGTCTAAGTACTCATCGCCGACCTTGGGATCCGGCCGCGCCATGCGCGCCGCGATCGTGGGATTCAAGGTCCGGACTCTGAAGATGTACGACAGGATCTGCGCCACCGCCACGTACAGGCCGCTCGGGATTTCCTTATTCAGGTCGGTGGAGCGATACAGCGCGCGCGCCAGCTTCGGCGACTCGAACACCGGCACCCGATGTTCCTCGGCAATGCGCCGAATATTCGCCGCCACCAAGTCGATGCCTTTCGCGACCACCACGGGGGCGCGCATTTTTCTCGCATCGTATTTCAGCGCGACCGCAAAGTGGGTGGGATTGACGATCACCACATCGGCGGTGGGCACCTTGTGCATCATGCGCCGCTTCGCCAGCGCCTGTTGCATTTGCCGGATACGCTGCTTGGTCTCGGGGCGGCCATCCAGCTCCTTGGCCTCGTCGCGCAATTCCTGGCGGGTCATGCGCAGCGCGCGCTTGAACTGGAATATCTGCAGGGGCACATCCACGACCGCCACCAGGGCCAGGGACGCGCACAGCCAGACGAAGGCCCAGCTTACCAAGCCGGCGCCTCGCGATATGGCGGCCTGCGGCGCCATCCTGCCGAGAGCCAGGACGTCGCCGAGTATCCAGGAGACGATCCCCACGCAAACGGCGCCCACCACGAAACATTTGAGCAACGCCTTGGCCAGCTCGGAGACGCCATGCAGTCCGAACAGGCGCTTGAACCCCGACAAGGGATTCAAGCGCGAGAAATCGGGTGTGAGCGCCTTGGTGCTGAAGTTCCAGCCGCCCAATACCACCGAAGCCAACAGCACCATGCCGATGAGCGTGCCGAACACCGGCAGCATGGCGGTTGCTGCGCTGATGGCGGCATCGCCGAGCGACGCGCTCATCGAATCGGTGGTGCGCAGGGCCTTCTCATCGATGGACAGCGAGCGGCGCATCATCTGAGACAGATGTGCCGCCAGCGTTCCGCCGACCGCCGCGAAAGCCGTGCTGCCGCCGATCATGGCGGCGAACGTGGTGAGTTCGCGCGAGCGAGGCACCTGGCCGCGCTCCCGCGCCTCCTGCAAGCGTCGTTGGGAAGGTTCTTCGGTTCGTTCGCCGCCCGTTTCGGATTCAGCCATCAGCGTACTCCGGGGGCCGGTACGCCGACCAGTTGCGAGGCGGCGGTCAGGGCGCTGTCAATCAGGTTCGAGATGCCCGACATGATGCCGCCGAGTCCGACGAGGAGCACGAGAAAGCCGCACAGCAGCGTAATGGTGAAGCCGATGCCGAAAATGTTGAGCTGCGGCGCGGCGCGAGTCACCACGCCCAGAGCCAGATTCACGATCACCAGTGCAATGAGGGCCGGCAACGCGATCAGCAGCCCCGTGTCGAACACATGCGCGCCCCACACCACCACCGCCGTGAGCAAGCCTTGATCGACGTTCGCGGCACCGATCGGCAGCGTGTGAAAGCTTTGGGCTAGGGCGCCGAGCAGCATCAAGTGCCCGTTGATCGACAAATAGGTCAGCGTGCCGAAGATCATGAACATCTGGCCGATCACCGGCACCTGTGCGCCGCGCTGGGGATCCACCAGCGTCGCGAACCCTAAGCCCATGGTCAGCGAAATGCTTTGCCCGGCGAACACCAGCGCTTCGAATGTCATTTGCACGACCATGCCGATCGCCACGCCGAGCAGCAGCTCCAGCACGGCGGTCACGACGCCGGGTGCCGAAAAGATAGACAGGCTTGGAGGAACTTCGACCAACGGTGCCAGCAAGAAAGCCAGTGCCAGGATCAGGACCGTTTTGACGCGCCCGGGCACCACGGCCTCACCGGTCGTGGGCGCCGTGAGCACGAAACCGCTGATGCGCAGCGCCGGCCACCACATCCGGTTCACCCAGAGGGACAGGTCGGCGGCATTCAGCGTCACCGGTTGCATGGGTCAGCCGATCATCGCCGGAATACCGGCATACAAGTCGTGCGTGAAATCGATCAGTACGCGCAGAATCCACGGACCGGCAACGAACAGGGTCAATACCAGCATCAGCAGCTTCGGGATGAAGCTCAAGGTGGATTCATTGATCTGGGTCGCCGCCTGCAGCATGCCGATCACCAAGCCGGTGATCAGCGCAATGATCAGCAGCGGCGCGGAAATCAGCGACGTGACGAGCAGCGTCCTATGGGCCAGGTCCATGACGTTTTCGGGCGTCATTGATGGAAACTCGACGCCAGGGTGCCGATGAGCAAGGCCCACCCGTCGACGACCACGAACAACATGATCTTGAAGGGTAAGGAGACCAACACCGGCGACAGCATCATCATACCCATCGACATCAGTACGCTCGCCACCACCAGGTCGATCACCAGGAAGGGGATGAACACCATGAACCCGATCTGAAACGCGGTCTTCAACTCGCTGGTGATGAACGTGGGCACCAAGACGGAGAGCGGCACTTCATCGGCACTGGCGAATTGCGCCTTGCCGGAGAGCTTGGAGAACAGCTGCAGGTCGTTTTCGCGGGTCTGCGCCAGCATGAACTTTTTCAGCGGCGCCACCGTGCGATCGACGGCGATCTCCCCCGCGAGCTGGCCGTCGAGGTAGGGCTTGATGCCGGAAGCATATGACTGCTCGAGCGCCGGGCCCATCACGAAGAAGGTGAGAAACAGCGCCAGCCCCGTGAGCACCTGGTTCGAGGGCGTGGTCGCCATACCCAGGGCCTGGCGCAGAATCGACAACACGATGATGATCCGCGTGAATGCCGTCATCGCCAGCAGAATCGCCGGCAGCAACGTCAACAGCGTCATCAATATCAATATCTGCAGCGTGAGCGAGTAGGTCTGAGCGCCGTCCGCCGCGGTTTTGAGTGCGATGGCGGGCAGTGCAGCCTGCGCTCCCGCCGCGAGCGGCATCAACGCCAGCGCCACGCAAGTCCCCGACATGGCGAGCCATCGGTGCCGAAGGCGCGAAGATATGACGATCATGGCGGACCGCCGGGGCCTTTCATCATGTCCCGCAGGCGCTCCGCGAATGCCGGTGATCGGGCGGCCGCTTTGAGGACGACGGGTGTACTCAGCGGAGCCAAGGGGACGATGCCGCTTGCGCCGACACCCACCAGCACTTGGGCATCGCCGATGCGCAGCAGGACGATGCGCTCGCGCGGGCCCAAGGACAGTTGATCCAGGACTTCGCTGTCCACGGAGCCGCGTGGAGCCGTGAGCTTGAATCGCTTCAGCACCCAGCTGAGCGCAAGAATCAGCGCCACGATGGCGATGAGGCTCAAGGTCAGCTGCGCCAGGCTGCCGGCCGACAGCGGCGAAGCGGATGGCGCCATCGCCGTCATTTGGCGTGCTCCATCCTTTCCGTCTCGCTCACCACGTCGGTGAGCCGGATGCCGAATTTTTCGTTCACCACCACCACTTCGCCGCGCGCGATTCTGACCCCATTGACCAGAACATCGAGCGGCTCCCCGGCCAGACGATCGAGCTCGACGACGGCGCCGGGCGCCAGAGCCAGCAGATCGCGCACCGACATCTTCGCGCGTCCGACCTCGAGGGCGAGCGTCACGGCCACATCGAGGATCAGGTTCAAATTCATCTCCTGCCCGCCGGCGGCGGCGCCGTTGGGCCCTAAGTCGCTGAATTGCGCGCGCGCCACGGCGCTCTTCGGATCGGGGGGGCTCATACGGGGGCTCCTGGAAGAATTTTCAGGGCGTTGCGCCCTTGCGAAATGCCGAAGCGTCCGCGGTATAGCGGCACGTTTCCGGCCAATAAAGTGACCTGCTGAGGCGCTTCGATGGGAATGATGTCGCCGGGCGATAGACGCACCAACTCGCGCAGGCTGATTTGCGCCTGCGCCAGCACTGCACGCGTATCCAATTGCGCCTCTTGCAGTCCCTTGGTCAGCACCGGCGCCCAGGCCTCCTGTTTGCGCACCGGCGCCGCCGCGCCGTCCCCGGCGAGCGCGTCGCGGATCGGCGCGAACAAAGCGTCGGGCATCAGCCAGTCGATGCGGCCGCTGCGCGCGGCGAATTCCACGTGGAATCTGGCGACGGCCACCGATTCGAGCGGAGCGCCCAACTGCACCAGCCGCGGATTGGTTTCCTGTTTGACGAGTTCCAATTCGATCGGCGACACCGGCGCCCATGCCGCCGTCACGTCCGCGGTAAAGCTTTTCAGCATCAGCGCCAGGAACCGCTGCGCCGCGGGCGCGATCGCCGCTTGCGGATCCGCGTTGGCGCGCCCCGTGCCGCCGAAGAAGCCATCCAGCAGCGTCAGGAGCAGCGCAGGCTCGACGCTGACATAGGCAAAGCCCGGCAGCGGCTTGAGCCGCACCACCGCGCAGCTGGCCGGGACCGGCAATGAAGCCTGCAGATCCGCGCTCTTCAAGGATTCCAAGGACTCGAAATGCACGGCGGCATCCCGGCCCAGCAATCCGGACAGGGAAGCCCCCGCGCGGTCCGCGAAATTCTTGTAAATGATCTCCAGCAGCGGCAGTTGGCTTCGGCCGATGCGTTGCGCGGCGAAGTCGTAGGGCCGAACGGCATTGGGCGTGTCCTTGCCGCTCTTTTCGAGCAACGCCTGCACCTCTTCATCGGAAATGCGTGCCTGAGCTTGCTCCATCACTGCACCACGAAACTGGTGAACAACACATCGTCGACGTCGAGCCCGCCTTCCTTCTTCTGCACGGCGCGGACTTCCGCGAGCGCCTCCTCCCGCAGTTTCTCCTTCCCCTCGCGCGACATCATCGACTGATAGTTGCGATTGCTCATCAGCAACAGCAGGTTATTGCGAATCAGAGGAATGTTCTTCTGCACGCTATCGATGGCCTTTTCATCATGGGCCATGATCTCCATGGTGATTTGCATGAAGCGCACTGCCGCGTTGTCCTCGAAGTTCACCACCAGCGGCGGATCGATGGCGTAGTACAGAGAGGGTTTGCCGGTGTGCCCTTCGGCTGCTTTGGGCGCAGCAGGCATGGGTACGATGGCCGTGATCTTGCCATCCTTGTCGAGCTTCAAATCGGGCAGGGGATGGAGCTTGGCGTTGATGAAGCCCCCGGCCACGACGGCACCCAAGGTCAGGGCGAAAATGCCCAACCCGTTCGTCAGCTTTCCCATCATCCCACCCGAATTTTTCGGCGGCGGGGCAGCAGGGGTCTCGTTAGCTTCGTCGGCCATGGTTCGATTCCAGACGCGGGCACATGCCGCAATGGAATCGAGCAAGTTCTATGCCATAAATTGCCGGTTTATTTTCCTATTAATATTCATAGACTTGCAATCACGCCAGTCTCATTGCGCTCCCCATCGGCCTCAACCGATTCCACAGCCGCCGATAATTTGACGCTTGCCCGTTTGACGCTTACCAAATATCCACGCGCTGCTCCGGCGGCAGATACATCTTGTCGCCGGGCTTCACCCCGAAGGCGGCATAGAAGCCGGCCTGGTTTCTCAAAGGCGCGGTGCCGCGCACCGCCGGCGGCGAATGCGGATCGGTCTTGATGCGCTGGATGGCCTCCGCCTCGCGCACCTTGCCGCGCCAAACCTGCGCCCAGCCCAGATACAGCCGTTGGTCGCCCGTGAATCCATCGATCACCGGCGCCTCGTGACCCGCCAGCGAAATGCGGTAGGCCTTGTAGGCAATCGCCAGCCCGGAGTTGTCCGCGATATTCTCGCCCAGCGTCAATGCACCGTTGAGATGATAGTCGGGCACCGGCTCGTAGGCGTTGTACTGCGCCACCAGGGCCTTGGTCTTTTCGGCGAATTTGTCGTGGTCGGCCTTGGTGAACCAATCATGCAGATTGCCGTCGGCGTCGAATTGACTGCCGCGGTCGTCGAATCCATGGCTCATTTCATGGCCGATGACCGCGCCGATACCACCGTAATTCGCCGCATCGTCGGCTGTCGCATCGAAAAACGGCGGCTGCAGGATCGCGGCCGGAAAAGTGATTTCATTGCTCGTCGGGTTGTAGGATGCATTGACGGTTTGCGGCCGCATGCGCCATTCACCGCGATCGACCGGCTTGCCCAGCTTGGCCAGATTGCGCCGGTATTCGAACTCGTTGGCCCGGACCACGTTGCCGCGCAAGTCGTCGCGCGAAACCTTGAGCGCGCTGTAATCGCGCCAGCGGTCCGGATAGCCGATCTTCGGCGATAATTTCGCCAGCTTGGCCTGAGCGCCCACCTTGGTCTCGGCACTCATCCAATCCAGGGTATCGATGTCCCGCCGGTACGCCTCCAGCAAATTCTGCACCAGCAACTGCATGCGCGCCTTGTTCTGCGGCGGAAAGTATTTCGCGACATACAGCTTGCCCAGTGCCTCGCCAAGGCTGCCGTCGAGCAGCACCAGGCCGCGCTTCCAGCGCGGCTGGTTTTGCGGAACGCCGCGCAATATGCCGCCGGTGAAGGCAAAGCGCTCATCCACAAAGGCCTTGGAAAGATACGGCGCCGACGCGGACAGCACCCGCCACTTGAAATACGTCTTCCATACCGGCAAGGGCGTGCCCGTCATTACCTTGGCGAGGGCTTTGAAATAACTCGGTTCGGTCACGATGACCGCGTCGACCTTGCCCTCGAAACCGGCGCTGTGCACGAAGCGCGGCCAGTCATATCCCGGCATCAACATGGGCAGTTCGGAAATTGCCGTCTTGTTATAGGTCTTGATGGGGTCTCGCTCCTCCACCCGCGTCCACTGAATCTTCGCCAGCGACGTCTCGAGATCCAGGATCGCATCCGCGCTCGCCGCGGCCTTCGCCTCCCCTGCCATAGCCAACATCTTCTCGATATGCACCCGATAGCCGGTGCGTGCGTCCTTGAGCTTGGCGTCGTCCTTCAAGTAGTAGTCGCGGTCCGGCAAACCCAATCCGCTCTGAAACAGGGTGACGGCGTATTGCGTGGAGTCTCTCGCATCCAGATTGATCCCGAGCCCATAGGGCGCCCCGGCGCCAATGGCGTTCATGTGGGCGATCAGCGATGAGATGCCGTTCAAATCCCTGATGGCGTCGATGGCCGCGAATTCCGCTTGCAACGGCCTCATCCCCAGCGCCTCGATCTGCTCTTCGTTCATGAAACTGGCATACAGATCCGCAAGCTTCTTCGCATCCGGGTCCGCATCGCCCGATGCCGTTTGATCGAGGCCCTCGACGATGCCGCGCAGCTGTTCTTGGGTTGCATCCTCGATGGCGGTGAACGAGCCTACCGCGCCCTTGTCGGACGGCAGCTCGAAGCTGCGCAGCCACTTGCCGTTCAGGTACTGGTATACATCGTCTTGGGGACGAACCGAGCCGTCCACGTACTCGAGATCGATGCCGGAGCGATGCGCGGATTGCGGCACCGGGGATTTGGCCGATGGCGGCGGATTGCTGGCGCAGGCGGCCAGGCCGGCGATGCCCATCACGCAGGCCGAAATCTTCAACATACACTCTCCTCGATCGGTTGCTGGGAGCCTAAAACTTCAACGAGACCTTGAGCCCCGGGCCGGCATCATCGAGCACCAGGTGCGCTCCATGCAACTTGGTCACCGCCGCGACCAGCGACAGCCCCAGACCGGACCCCGGAAATTTCCGCGCCTCATCGAGACGAACCCGCCGGCCCAGCACCAGCTCGCGCTTGTCTGCCGGAATACCCGGTCCGTTGTCCTGAACGATGACCTGGGGTGCTGCGCCGGATCCATCCAGCACCACTCGGATGTGACCACCGTCGGGCGTGAACTTGATGGCGTTATCCAGAAGATTCGCGAGCGCCTGCGCCAGCAATTGCCGATTGCCCAGCACCTGTGCGCCGGGCGCCACCGAGCTGTCGAGCACGATCCCGCGCTCCTCGCTCACCGGCGCATACAGTTCCACCACGCTGGCCACCAATTCTGACAAATTCACCGGCTCCCGTGCCACCGTGCCGGTTTCCGCCAACGCGATCCGCAGCAGCGCATCCAAGGTGCTGCGCATTCGATCGACTTCGGTGGTCACTCTCTCGAGCACGCGCCGTTCGGCCGAGCCCGCGACCAGCGTGGTCATGGCACCCTCGGCCGTTGCCTGCAGCCGATTCAAGGGCGTGCGCAAGTCGTGCGCGGCGCTGTCAAGCACGGTCCGCATGCCCAAGGTCAGCTGCTCGATCTTATCGAGCATGGTGTTGATCTCGCGCGCCAGGGTATTGATCTCATCGTCGGCGTCGCGCACCGGCAAGCGCTGCGACAGGTCACCGCGCATGATTTGCGTGGCCACCGCGGAAATTGCCCCGGCCTGCGCAAGAATCCGCCGCCCCATCCAAAAGCCGCCGCCCAGCCCCAAGAGCAAGGTGAGCACGACCGCCGTGATCAGGCCGCGCATCATGAGATTCTTGACGTCCTGCCTCTCCTGCACATCGTGCCCCACCAGCATGCGATAGCCGCCGGGCAGCGGAAAGCGCTGCGCGCGCATCTCATGCTCACGGGTTTCGTCGCCGAACGGCACCGTCACCTTGAACAGGAACCACTTGCCCACACTCGCATCCACCTTCGGCCACGCCGGTACATTTCCGGCGACGGGCCGCAGCTGGGGATCGACCATCAGGTACACCGCGCCCCGCACATCCTGTTCCTGCGAGCGCTGCTCGATCAATTCGATGAAGTCGTTGCGCGACAGCACCAGCACTTGCTCGCGCAACCCCTGCACTTCCGCCTCGATCAAGTTGTAGGTGCTGCCGTCGATGACGCGCGAGACGGCAAAATCCACGGCATAGATCAGAGCCGCCGCGCCGATGGCGAATACGATCGAATAGACGATGGCGATACGGAAGGGCGAGGTACCGAGTACACCGAGGAAGCGTTGATCGGGTCCCATTTTGGCGCCCTAACGGCCGCTACTCGTCTTCGCGCAAGCTGTACCCCGCGCCGCGCACCGTATGCAACAGAGGCTTGTCGAAATCCTTGTCGATGGCTTGCCGCAGGCGGCTGATGTGTACGTCGATCACGTTGGTTTGCGGGTCGAAGTGATAGTCCCACACACCCTCGAGCAACATGGTACGGGTCACGACCTGCCCGCTATGGCGCATCATGAACTCGAGCAATTGGAACTCGCGCGCGGTCAGCTCGATCTTCTTGCCGTTGCGCATCACCCGCCGAGTCATGCGGTCGAGTTCCAAGTCCGCCAATTTCAGTTTCGTGCTCGGTTCCGCGCTGCCGGCGTCGCCGCGGCGCGCCAGCGCATCGATGCGCGCGAGCAGCTCCGCCATGTGATAAGGCTTGGTCAAATAATCATCGCCACCGGCCCGCAAACCGGTAATCCGGTCGTCCACGTCGCCAAGCGCGCTCAAAATGAGGACCGGCATCTTGCGGCCCGTGGCGCGCAGCGACTGCACCAGCGCGAGTCCGTCCAGCTTCGGCAGCATCCGATCGACGATTGCCAAATCCACCACGACCGATGAGGCCATTTGCAGGCCCTCCAGACCGTTGGCGGCGACATCCACCGTGTGTCCGGCTTCCCGCAGCGCCCTAGCCAGGTAATCGCGCGCAACCTCGTCATCTTCGACAATCAAGATATGCATGGCTTAGTATCTCAGACTACCCTAACCCAGGCGAAGTGTATGCCCGAGGCCGACATGAACAGGGTTGCGCACCAGCGCGCAACCGGCGGCCGGCCTCGGCCCCTCGGCGCCGCGCTGCTGGTGGCGGCCGCGTGGGCATTTCCCGCGCAGGCCGGCGAAGCACCCTTGTGGGAATTCGGACTGGGCGCGGGCGCGGTCGTCTTCGAGGACTATCGAGGGTCGAATACCACGCACGCCTACCCCCTCCCGGTTCCCTATGTAGTCTACAACGGCAAATTCCTCAAGGCGGACCGCGACGGCGTGCGCGGCACGCTGTTCAATCAGGACTGGCTTGACATCAATCTGAGTTTCAATGTGACGACGCCGGTGCGCAACGATCGCGAACGCAGCGGCATGCCGAATTTGCAATCCACGGTGGAATTGGGTCCATCGTTCGACTTGCACTTGTTTCGCAGCGAGAACCGCCGTGTAAAATTGGACCTGCGCATGCCGCTGCGCGCGGCGACGACGGTGGAATCCTCGCCGCACATCATCGGATGGACCTTCAGCCCGAGATTCAATGTCGATCTGAAGGACCCTTTCGGGGTTCCAGGCTGGAATCTCGGGCTTCTGGCGGGCCCGCTGTTCGCGGATCGGCGCTACCATGCCTATTTTTATTCAGTCGCTCCTCAATTTGCGACCGCGACACGGCCGGAATTCCAGGCCGCCGGCGGTTATGCCGGAACCCAGACGCTGGCGGCGCTCTCCAAACGATATCCGAAGTTTTGGGTGGGCGCCTACATGCGCTACGACACGTTGGCCGGCGCGGCATTCATTGACAGTCCGCTGGTCCAACGCAAAAGCTATTGGACGGGGGGATTCGGTTTCGCCTGGATGATCCGAAAATCAACACAGACCGTGGAACTGCCGGACTGAGCGACGATGCCGCGTTTTCTGAAAATCAGCTACGAATATTTCGCGCTCTATAGCTCGCTGACCCTCTTGGGCCTCATCTGTCTGAGCTGGTCGGTATTTGCGATCCCGCTCTACTTCATCTTGCCGGCACGCTTGGGGACAGCAGTGGGCCGCTTCGGCATCATGGCAGGCTTTCGCCTCTATTCGTGGTCGTTGATGGTCACCGGCACGTATCGTTTGGATTTGCGTGCCGTCGACACTCTGCGGGGCGGCCCGCCAGTGATCTTGGCGCCGAATCATCCCGCACTGATCGATGCACTATTGATCCTGACCCGGCATCCGAATCTGGTTTGCGTGATGAAATCGGAGCTCATGAACAATGTATTCTTAGGTTCGGGGTCGCGCCTCGCGCGCTACGTGCGGAACGACTCGTCGCGGCACATGGTCAAGGAATCCGTGGCGCACCTTGCCGCAGGCGGTGTTCTACTGCTGTTTCCCGAGGGGACGCGGACCACGCGCGCGCCGATCAACCCGCTGGTCGGCAGCGTAGGACTGATTGCGAAGCACGCCAAGGTTCCCGTGCAAACGCTGCTCATCGAGACCGATTCGCCGTTTTTGAGCAAGGGCTGGCCGCTGTTCAAGCGGCCCGCGTTGCCCATTGTTTATCGTGTTCGCCTGGGGCGGCGCTTCGATCCGCCGACCGACGTCGGCGCCTTTACCGAAGAACTGGACGGCTACTACCGCCAGGCGCTCGACACGGCGCTGCAAAACCGCTGGCTGAAACGCGCACCATGACGCCGTCGAGCACTCACCTCGTACTCATCCCAAGTTACAACCCGGGTCCCAAGATGGATTCCACCGTGCGCGCGGCGCTCGAGCATTGGGCTCCCGTCTGGGTGATCGTCGACGGCAGCACCGATCATTCCGAACACCGCCTATCGGCCATGGCGGCTGCCGATGTGAATCTTCGTGTATCGGTGTTGCCCAAGAACCGCGGCAAAGGGGCCGCCGTGCTATTCGGCATGCTCGAGGCACGGGCTTTGGGCTTTACGCATGTGCTGACGATGGACTCCGACGGACAACATCCTGCCGACAGTATCGCGACCTTCATGCAGGCCTCGATCGCATCGCCGGCGGCCATGGTGTTGGGTAAGCCGGTTTTCGACGCCAGCGCACCGGGCCTGCGTGTCAAGGGCCGCAAGATATCGAACTGGTGGGCGAATCTTGAAACCCTGTGGGCCGGGATCGGCGATTCGCTTTTCGGCTTCCGCGTCTATCCGATCGATCCGCTGATCGGCATCATGCGCCGGCAGCTCTGGATGCGGCGCTTCGATTTCGACGTCGAGGCGGTGGTGCGTTTGAGCTGGCGGGACATCGTGCCCATCAACCTCCCCGCCCCGGTGCGTTACTTCAAGCCCGAAGAGGGCGGCGTCTCGCATTTCAACTACTGGCGCGACAACGCGCTGCTCACCTGGATGCATTTTCGGCTGTTCTTCGGCTTCATCCTGCGGTTGCCGCTGCTGGCGGTGAGACGTCTGCGCCGCGGTTGACGAACAAGTCCTTCGTCGTTGTGAATTAATTCCGGCCGGCGGGCTGCGCCATCCGGGGTGCGGGGTTGCCGCACCGCCCCGCACCTATATAATGCCGCTACTTTAGAAACTCCGATCGAAAGCCGCTCCTAACTATGTCCGACAAAGCGTCGCTCATGCAACCGCCGGCGCCGCTGGCCGATGTCGGTCTGCAGCGGGAACTTGCCGCGCTGTTCGTGCAGGCACTGAATCTGGAGGTACAACCCCAGGATATCGATCCCAATGCCCCGCTGTATGGCGAAGGCCTTGGATTGGACTCGATTGACATATTGGAGGTGGCATTGATCGTCTCCAAGCAGTACGGCATCCACCTGCGGGCCGACAGCCAGGAAAATCAGCAGATCTTCCGTTCCATGAGGCATCTAGCAGAGTACATTGCGGCGCATAGAACCAAGTAGCCATGGCCTCAGGGCGTAGACTGCAGCTTGTTGCGGTCGCTGTGTTCTTCATTGCCTACGCCCTACTGTCGCACTACAGCAATTCACATCCGCAGGCTCGCGATTTAGGGGCTGCGCTCGCGCTCGCGCCCATGCTCACGATAGGGTTGGCTTTGACATGGCGCTGGACCGGTCCGCTGCAGGCGGGTCTTGCCGCCGCGGTCGTGGCATTTCTGGTGCATGAGTATTGGCCGCTGTTGACCCGGAATTTTCCCATCGTGTCCCTGGTCCAGGAGTGCGGCTTCTACATCATCGTCGCTTCCGGCTTCGCGCGCTCTTTGCTCCCGGGCCGGGTGCCGCTTTGCACGCGGCTCGCCGACAAGATTCACGGGCCTCTATCGGCGCTCGAGCTGCGTTACACTCGGGCCGTCACCATCGCGTGGGTGGTTTTCTTCGTCCTGAGTATTGCCGTGACCGCTCTGCTGTTTGCCTTCGCACCCCTGCGTATCTGGTCGCTTTTCGTCAACTTCTTGTCGCTTCCATTGATCCCGCTCATGTTCGCGGCGGAGTACGCCGTGCGTCGCCGCGTACTGCCGAAAGGGCAAACCAGCGGCCTGATCGCCACGTTGCGCGTGTACTTCGCGAGTCCGCGTTGAGTCCCATGGAAACCATCCCACTGTTATCGCATGGCTCCCCGACGGCGATCATCGCCTACCGTGGGGGCGTCCCGATCACCGCCCAAGAATTTCTCGCCGACGCAGCCCATTTGGCGCAGCGCCTGCCCGACTCCAGACACGTGCTGAACGTCTGTGCCGATCGATACCACTTCACCGTGGGGCTTGCGGCCTGCCTGATATCGCAGCGCGTGAGCCTGTTGCCCTCGACACATACCCCGCAGGTCATCGCACAGCTTGCCGCCTTCGCTCCGGATGCCTTCTGTCTGACGGACGATCCGCGTTGCGATATTGAATTGCCGCAGGTCTATTATCCGGGGCAGTTTCAAGGTTCGGTGACGGCCTCAGCGCCCACCACGGCCTCCTCGTCCTTCAGCGTCCCCGGCATCCCCACCACGCAGCTCGCCGCCATTG
This sequence comes from Gammaproteobacteria bacterium, assembly GCA_021323735.1. Classification (GTDB taxonomy): domain Bacteria; phylum Pseudomonadota; class Gammaproteobacteria; order Steroidobacterales; family Steroidobacteraceae; genus Bog-1198. Next base: position 157,752 of record JAJPKM010000018.1, on the reverse strand, counting down.
TGTTTACTTCCGGCTCGACGGGCACACCCGTTCCCTACCGGAAAACTTGGGGGTTGTTGGCTCGCTGCATACAAAGCGGCGCGCCGCGCCTGGGGTTATCGGATGGCCTTCGTCACACGCTCATCGGCACCGTACCCGGCCAACACATGTATGGTTTAGAATCCACCGTGCTGTTGGCTCTGCTCAGCGGCAATGCCTTCTGCGCCGAGCGGCCGTTTTATCCCGCCGACATTGCGGCGGCGGTGAAAGCCGCGCCCCACCCCCGGGTACTGATAACCACACCCATTCACTTGCGCATCCTGACCATGTCCGAGGTGGAATTCCCGCCGGTGGATCTGGTGGTATCGGCCACCGCTCCCTTGAGCCCAGAACTGGCGCGCGAAGTGGAGCGGAAATACCGCACATCGCTGCTGGAGATCTACGGTTCGACGGAGACCGGCCAGATCGCCATGCGCCGCACGGCCGAGACCGCGGCATGGCGGCTCTGGCCCGGCGTTCGGCTGAGTGTTGCCGATGATCGGGTCTACGCACAGGGCGGCCACATCGAGCAGAGGACGCTCATGTGCGATGTCATCGAGATCACCGGCACGGAAGAGTTTCTGCTGCATGGTCGCACCGCCGATATGGTCAACGTCGCCGGCAAGCGCAGCTCCTTTGCCTATTTGGATTCTCAACTGAACGCCATTCCGGGGGTGGTGGACGGCGCATTTTTCCTGCGCGAGGATTCGACGGGTTCCGCCGGCGTGGCGCGATTGGGCGCCGTGGTGGTGGCGCCGGGATTGAGCGCCGCGGCACTGACGGAACAGTTGCGGCTGCGCATCGACCCGGTATTCCTGCCGCGGCCCTTGCTCCTGGTCGAGGAACTGCCGCGCAACGCCGCCGGCAAGCTGCCGCAACAGGCGCTGCAGGGCTTCGCCGAGAGTCAAATGCGGACCGAGGAACCGCCGTGAAAATGCACAGCGCGCTGCATATCGCCGCGGACCACCCGGCGTTTGCGGGCCACTTTCCGGCATTTCCGGTGCTGCCCGGTGCCATACTGCTCGACGAAATGCTTCATGCCGTCGAACTCGCGCGCGCAATCGACCTGAAGGGCTGGCGCATCGGCTCGGCCAAATTTATCGGCGCGGTCCGCCCGGACGAGCAGCTCGTCATCGAGCACGAGGCGCCCGCGGCCGGATTGATTCACTTCACGATTCGGGCCGAGAACCGCAAGGTGGCACACGGCACGCTCCATGAAACCTGACGCAGCGAATCTTGTCGATCACGGCAAAGCGGCGGAATGGGTCACGCATCGCGAACGCGGCAGCCTTTGGCTGCTGAAAGTGATGGCATTTCTCTCACTGCGGCTGGGGCGGACCTCGAGCCGCGTCATCCTCTATGGCATCGCGGTTTATTTCTTCTTGTTCGGGCCCGGCGCGCGGCGCCACTCGCGCGACTACCTGCGCCGCGCCCTCGGCCGGGCGGCCACGCCCCGCGATCGGTTTCTGCAAATCCTGAACTTTGCGAGCACCATCCACGATCGCGTCTATCTCATGAACGAACAGTTCGACAAATTCGATATTTCCATCGAGGGAGAGGCAGCGGTGCTGGCCCAAACCTCCATGGGACGCGGCGCCCTGCTGCTCGGTGCGCACATGGGCAGCTTCGCGGTCATGCATTCGCTGAGCCGGCGCCGGACGGGGCTGTCCGTTTCGATGGCCATGTACGAGGAGAACGCGCGCAAGATCAGCGGCATCCTTGCCGCCGTGAATCCACCATCGGTTCCGGACATCATATCGCTCGGCCGGCTCGATGCCATGTTGCGCATCGCTGAACGGCTCGAGCGCGGCGGTTGCGTCGGCGTGCTGGCCGACCGCACCTTGGGCGAGGAAGCTGCGCAGGCCGTCACTTTTCTGGGTGAACGGGCGTACCTGCCCACAGGACCGATGCGCGCGGCAGCCATTCTGCGCTGTCCGGTGTTCTTCATGGTCGGGTTGTACCGCGGCGGAAATCACTACCACGTGGCCTTCGAGCGCGTGGCGGATTTCTCCGCTACCGACGCCGGCAGCCGTCGTCCTGCCGTGCGCGCGGCGATCGAGCGCTATGCCGCGGTGCTGGAGCAATGTTGCCGCAGCAATCCCTACAACTGGTTCAATTTTTTCGATTTCTGGCGCGTCCCCGCCGGCAACCGGAGCGAATGATGCGCGCACTGCCCATGCTGGCCTTGAGTGTTCTCTGCGCCCTGTGCGGCAGCGCCGCCGCGAGCGCGCCGCCCGCCTTGGATGATCTCAATGAAATCATGGGTCTCTTGGCTATGCGCCAGCATGGCAGAGTTGAGTTCATCGAGCAGCGTTTTCTCGCCGTGCTGAGCCGTCCAATCGAATCCTCGGGTGAACTGCGCTACGACGCACCGGACCGCCTCGAGAAACGCACCCTTCTACCCCATGCAGAAACTTTGGTGCTGAGCGGCGGCACATTGACCATGGAACGCGGGTCTAGCCGCCGCGTGATCGACCTCAACACCTATCCGCAGATCCGGCCCTTCATCGAGAGCCTACGCGCCACACTGGCCGGCGATCGAAGCGCGCTCGAACGGCTTTTCCATGTGGATCTCGCGGGCAGCCTGGCACGCTGGACCTTGACCTTGGTGCCTCTGGAATCCAATGCCAAGCAATCGGTCGCTCAGGTGCGCATCGACGGCGCGCGTGATCAATTGCTGCGCGTCGAGATTCGCCAGCCCGACGGCGACCGCTCACTGATGACGCTGCGGCCATCCACGCTGCCATGACCATGCGCCGCATGGGCGTACTCGTCGTGTGGTTGGGCTGCGTCGCGTTCGCGGCGTTGGTCGTGGCGCGTGCCCGCTATATCACCGATCTATCGGCATTTCTGCCGGCCGATCCCACGCCCGTGCAGCAACTGCTGGTCGACCAGCTGCGCGACGGTCCGGCCTCCCGTCTGATTCTGATCGCGCTCGAGCAAGGCGATGCCGCCGACCGCGCCCGCCTCTCGGCTTCCATGATGGAACGACTGCGCAAGGACTCTCAGTTCACCAGCGTCAACAACGGCGACGCTCCCGGACAAAGAGACCGCGAATTCCTGTTTCAGCATCGCTATCTCTTGAGCGAGGCGGTCAACCCGGAGCGCTTCTCAGCCGCCGGACTGAATGCGGCCATCCGGGAGACCATCGACAATCTGGCCTCACCCGCGGGTTTGCTGTTCAAGTCCCTATTGCCGCGCGATCCGACGGGCGAACTGCTCAACATCCTCGATCAATTGGCGCGCGCCCCGGTGCCGCCGAGCCGCGATGGCGTCTGGGTGTCCGCCGATGGAAGCCGCGCACTGGCAGTGGCGCAAACCACCGCCAACGGGTCCGACAGCGACGCCCAGCAAAGAGCCATCGAGACGATCCGGACGGCGTTCGCGGCGGCCGGCGGTTCGCTGACCTCCGGCCATGGGGTTCAACTGCACTTGAGCGGACCGGGCGTATTCGCGGTGGCGGCGCGGGCCAAGATCGAGCGCGCCGCCGTGCGCTTATCCATCATCAGCAGCATCCTGGTGGTGGCCTTGCTGCTCATGGTCTATCGATCGTTGCCGGCGCTTGGCTTGGGCCTGCTGCCGGTGACCACCGGCGCGGTGGTCGGCGTGGCCGCGGTGGCACTGGGTTTCGGTGCCGTTCATGGCATCACCTTGGGATTCGGCATTACCTTGATCGGCGAGTCGGTCGATTACTCGATCTACTTCTTCATTCAGTCGCGCCAGAGCGTGGCCGCGGACCGCAACTGGCGGCAGCTGTGGTGGCCTACGGTGCGCCTAGGGATGCTCACGTCGGTGTGCGGGTTCGCCTCGCTCCTGCCCTCGGGATTTCCGGGGCTGAAGCAACTCGGCCTCTATTCCATCAGCGGATTGATCGCGGCCGCGCTGGTAACTCGCTTCGTGCTGCCGGCGCTGCTGCCGCTGGATTTCACGATCCGCGACGTGAAGCCCATCGGCAGGCGGGTCGCGCAACTGCTCGAGCGGGTACGGCGCATCGGTCCGGCTGCGATGATGCTCTCCAGCGCGGCGCTGCTCATGCTCACCGCCACGGTGCTCTACCACGATCGGGACACGCTCTGGAACCGAGAGCTGTCCGCGCTCAGTCCCGTGTCGCACAAAGAACAGCAATATGACGCGCGGCTGCGCACCGACTTGGGCGCCGCGGACGTGCGCGAGCTGGTCATCGTTTCCGGCGCGGACGTGGAAACCATCCTGCGCAACTCGGAACGTGCCGCGCGGGCCCTGCAGGTGTTGGCGGACGACAAGGTGATCGGAGGCTTCGAGAGCCCCGCCTATTACTTGCCGAGTCTGGCGACTCAGGAAGCGCGGCGCAGCAGCCTGCCGGATGCTACGAATCTGCGCGTTCGCCTGAAACAGGCCGTGGAAGGACTGCCGGTGCGCGCCGAACGTTTGCAGCCGTTTCTGGAGGATGTCGAGGCGACGCGCCACGCGCCGCTGGTGACCGCCCGCGACTTGGCGGGGTCCTCTCTGAATGCCGGATTCGATGCCCTCATCCTGCATCAACAGGATCGATGGAATGCGCTGTTGCCGCTGCGCGGCGCCGCCCCGGATCAGGACATCGACACGGTCCGCGTGATCGCAGCGCTGCATGAGGGCGGCGTGGCGGACGCACGGGTGCTCGACCTCAAACAGGAGTCGGACGCGCTGTACGCCGACTATCTGTCGCAGGCCATTCGATTCTCCCTGGGCGGTTTCCTCGCCTTGACGATTCTGCTGCTGGTCGCACTGCGCTCGCCGCGGCGAGTCGTGCGCGTGCTGCTGCCTTTGGCGATGTCGGTACTCACCGTGGCCGCGGGACTCGTGCTCTGCGGCGTGCAGCTCACGATTCTTCACTTGGTGGGCATGCTGCTCATCGTGGCGGTCGGCTCGAACTACGCGCTGTTCTTCGACCGTCAAGCACATGCGGCGGAAGGCGGCAACGACGCGATCCTGGCCTCGCTGGTGATAGCCAACGCCAGCACGGTCATCGGATTCGGCCTGCTGTCTTTTTCGCAGGTCCCCGTGCTGGTTGCGCTCGGGACTACCGTGGCGCCGGGCACCTTTCTCGCGCTGCTGTTCGCCGCCCTCGGCGCACCTGCCGCGGATGGCCATGCACAGCATTCTTAAGTCCGCTCGGCCCGGCTGCACCGCCGAGACGCAGATGGTATGGTTGCCGGGAGCCTATCACTCCGCACAGGATTTCCTTCGCGAGGGTTTCCCGCAGAAGGTGCAGGAGCGGGAAATTTCGCTGGATTTGCGCTTCGTGGATTTAGGCATGGCACACCTCGAAGATCGCGAGCCGCTCGCACGGCTACGCGCCGAAATCCTGCTGCCGGCACGACGGTCGGGGGTATCGGTTTGGCTGGCTGGAATCTCGCTCGGCGGCGCGATCGCGCTCGACCTCGCCAGCTGCCATCCCGATGAGCTGGATGGACTTTGCCTGTTGGCGCCCTACTTGGGGAATCGCATGCTGCTCGAGGAAATCGCGGCGGCGCGCGGTGCTGGGTCTTGGGAGCCTAAGGAGCTTGCGCAGGACGATGTGGAACGTCGAATATGGCGTCATATCAAGGCGCATGCAGGCCCCGCGCTGTACTTAGGTTACGGGCAAGAGGATCGCTTCTCCGCGGCGCATGCACTGCTCGCGGAGGAACTGCCGGCGGACGCGGTCGACGTGATCGCCGGCGGCCATGATTGGCGCACATGGACCACGCTATGGGAGAACTTTCTGGATTCACAATTCAAATGAATCAGGATCACGACGCTGTGGGTCGGTGGAGGCCTTCCCCGTTGTTATACGCGTCGGCCGCCTTGCACGTGAGCGCGGGCGCGGCCGCGCTCGCGACGCCGCAGGTGTGGCCTTGGGCGCTCGGTGCGGTGGCGGCGAACCACATTGCGTTGGCCGCGGCCGGGCTCTGGCCGCGAAGCCGGCTGCTCGGCCCGAACTGGACCCGCCTGCCCGCCTCCAACGGCACCGCAGCGGCAGTTGCCATCACCATCGATGATGGGCCGGAACCGGAAGTCACGCCGCAAGTCCTGGCGCAATTGGCGGCGCACCGGGCATGCGCCACGTTTTTCTGCGTGGGCGAAAGAGTGTTGCGTTATCCCGACCTTGCGCAGGAAATCGTCCGGCGCGGGCACACCATCGAAAACCACAGTCAGAGCCACCGCCACAACTTCTCCTTGCTCGGGCCGGGAGCGATCCATGCCGAGGTTTCCCAGGCGCAGGATAGTATCCAGCGCGTCACCGGCAACGTACCGAAATTCTTCCGCGCCCCCGCGGGCTTGCGCAACCCCTTCCTCGATCCGGTGCTCCTGCGGCTGAAACTGCGGCTGGCCAGCTGGACACGGCGCGGATTCGACACCGTGAACTGCAATCCGGATGCGGTATTGCGTCGCCTGACCACTTCCCTGCATGCGGGCGATATCTTGCTACTGCACGATGGTCATGCGGCGCGCGGCCGCGGCGGCAAGCCGGTGATCCTGGACGTATTGCCGCGCCTGCTCGACACGCTGAACGGCGCCGGCCTGGTCCCCGTCACGCTGCGCTCCACGTTGCCGTGAAATCCATGAAGCCCTTGCTGCTCAGGGAATATACGGCGACGAGCTGCATCGGCCGCGGTGCGGCGGCGACGCTCGCCGCGCTTCTCGAGCAGCGCAGCGGACTCAAGCGCTGCGACTTCGACACCGTGAGAATCGATACCCACATCGGCGAGGTCCCGGGCGTCGATGCGCAGCGGCTCCCCAAAGACTTACAGATCTTCGACTGCCGCAACAACCGCTTGGCGGAACTTGCCCTGCAGCAGGACGGCTTTTTCGACGCCGTGCAAGCGGCGGCGGCACGCTGGGGGCGCCGGCGCGTCGGGGTATTCATCGGCACCAGCACGTCGGGGATCATGCAGACCGAGCTTGCCTACCGCGCGCGCGACGCGGCCACCGGCGCGTTGCCCGCAAGCTTTGAATACGGCACCACCCACAACTCATTTTCGGTCGCCGATTATCTGCGGCAGCGTTGCCGCTTCGAGGGTCCGGCGGTGGCGGCTTCTTCGGCTTGCGCCTCCAGTGCCAAGGTGTTCGGTTCGGCTCGGCGCATGATCGAGGCCGGACTCATCGATGCCGCGCTGGTCGGGGGCACCGACTCCCTGTGCCTCACCACGCTGTATGGATTTCATTCTCTGCAGCTCACCTCGCCTGCGCCCTGCCGGCCCTTCGACGCCGCACGCGACGGCATATCCATAGGCGAAGCTGCCGCCTTTGCGCTGCTGGAACGGGTGCCGGAGTCGCTGGACGGCAACGCGGTGTTGTTCCACGGGGTGGGCGAGTCCAGCGACGCACACCACATGTCGGCCCCTCACCCGGAGGGCTTGGGCGCGAAGCGCGCCATGCAGGCGGCGCTGGATGCCGCGTCGATGCAGCCCGGCGACATCGACTACATCAATCTGCACGGCACCGCGACGCCCAGCAACGACCGCTCCGAGAGCCAGGCGGTCACCAGCATTTTCGGTCCGACCGTGCCCTGCAGTTCGACCAAGGGCGCGACCGGGCACACGCTGGGCGCGGCGGGCGCGCTCGAGGCGGTGATCAGCGCCCTTGCCATACGGCATCAATTGATGCCGGGCGGCGTGCACACGAAACGGGTAGACCCGACCCTCACCGCGCACTACATTCGGGAGAATCGGCGCGGCGCGGTCCGTCGAGTGCTCAGCAACTCCTTCGGCTTCGGCGGTACCAATTGCAGCTTGATTCTCGGCTGCGCGGGATGAGCCTGTCCGCATACATCGGCGGCCTCGGCGTGCTGGGCCCCGGGCTGCACAATTGGCCGCAGACCGCGGCGGTGCTGTCGGGTCGCCAGCTCTACGTGCCCGCGCCCACCGTCCTGCCAGTCCCCGCCATGCTGCCGCCCGCCGAGCGGCGGCGCACGGGACGCGTCGTGAAATTGGCTTTGGCGCTGGCGCGGGAAGCGACCGCGAACGCCGGCGCAGACCTGCTGCAAATGCCCAGTGTGTTCTCCTCTTCCGGGAGCGATGGCCATATCTGCCACGAGATTTGTCAGGCGCTGGCGACGCCGGCTCGCGAGGTGTCGCCCACGCGTTTCTCCAATTCGGTACACAACGTGGCGGCCGGCTACTGGAGCATCGCCACCGGTTCGTTGGCCGCCGCGAATGTGCTTTGCGCATTCGACGCAAGCTTCGTCGCCGGTTTGCTGGAAGCGCTGACCCAAGTCACGGTGGACGGCGAAACCGTGCTGCTCGTCGCCTATGACACGGAGTACCCGCCGCCGCTGTATGCCAAACGCCCCGTCCCGGATGCTCTCGGTGTGGCGATGGTCCTCACGCCCGAGAGAACTCCCAACGCGACGCGCATTGAACTCACCCTGACGGATGAGCCGCATGACAAAATGGCCGATGCCCAGATGGAGGCGCTGCGACTCGCAATTCCGGCGGCACGCTCCCTGCCGCTCCTGCACCTGCTGGCCATCGGCGCCCCCGGACGCGTGATTCTCGAGTATCTCGACGTGTCGCGCGCCGCCGTACGGATCGAACCATGCGTCTGAACCGCGCGTGGATCGAGGCCCGCATACCCCATCAGGGGCGCATGTGCCTGCTGGACGAAGTGGTCGAGTGTAATGCGCAGTACATTCGCTGCGCCACGGCCACGCACCGCGCACCCGACAATCCGCTGCGTTCGCACGGCCGATTGGGCAGCGCCGCCGGTATAGAATACGCGGCGCAAGCGATGGCGTTGCATGGAGCACTGGCCGGCACGGCTACCAGGGCGGCGGGCGACACGGTGCTTGACGCTGCAACTGATGCCGCGACCCATGCTGCGACTGACGCGGCAACCCGCGCCGGTGGCAATGCCCCTGAAGGTTCACGGCACGGTCCGCCGCAGGTCGGACTTCTCGCGGGGTTGCGCGACGTGCGCCTGTTCGTGACGCGGCTGGACGACATCGAATCGGATTTGATTTGCGAGGCGACCCATCTGGCCGGAGATGGACTGACGGCGTTATACGAATTTGCATTGCGCGACCGAAACAGCATTCTGCTGAGCGGGCGCGCCTCGGTGGTGCTGGATGCGGGTGGACGGTTCAAGCATGAGTAATGTCACGATGCGTGCGTTGGTCACCGGCGGCAGCGGCGGCATCGGCGGCGCAATCTGCCGCGCCTTGAGCGCGCAAGGCCACTTTGTCTACGTCCACGCGCATCGCGGCATGGCCGCCGCCCAGTCGACGGCCGCCGAGATCATCAGAGTGGGTGGCCAGGCGCGCGCCATACAATTCGATCTGACCGATGCCGACTCGACGCGCACCACGCTCGATGCGCTTCTCGAGGAGGGACCGATCCAGATTCTGGTCAACAATGCCGGCATCCATGACGATGCCGTCTTTCCGGGAATGAGTCCGCAGCAATGGCATCGCGTGATCGATGTGTCGGTCAACGGGTTCTACAACGTCACACAACCGCTGCTGTTGCCGATGATCCGGACTCGCTGGGGCCGGATCATCAGCATCTCGTCGGTCACCGCACTGCTCGGCAATCGTGGACAGGTCAACTACGCAGCGGCCAAGGGAGCCCTGAATGCAGCCACCAAGGCGCTGAGCCTGGAGGTGGCGAGCCGGGGCATCACCGTCAACGCCGTGGCGCCCGGCATCATTTCCACTGAAATGAGCAAGCCGGCGTTCGACGCGGACGCCATCGACACCCTCGTTCCGATGAAACGCGCCGGATCGCCCGACGAGGTCGCAAGCTTGGTGGCGTTCCTAGCCTCAGCGCACGCGGGCTACATCACCGGCCAAGTGATTTCCATCAGCGGCGGAATGGTCTGAACCCGAAGATAATTTATGCGTAGGCATCGAGCAGTGCGCTGGCGGTCCGCGACGCCGCGCTCGATGCCTGCACCGCGATGCTGGGCTCGCTGCCGATCGCCCCCGCCACCTCATAGCCTCTCGACGGCGGCGACCGCTCTTGGAAGGAGCGCTGCGAAATATCGACGCTCACCTGCGCAAAACCCTGGTTGCCCAGCATTTCACGCAGTTTCGGGGAACTGGATTCCAAGGCATCCCGCGTGACGGCACTGTGGCTGGTAAACCAGACCTGTGCATGGCCGCCTTGAAGCGCGATGCGGACTTCGATGGGCCCGAGCGCGGGCGGGTTGACCTGCAATTTGGCGCTGGTCAGATTACTGTCCACCATCAAGGACACGCGGTCCGCAACACCCTGTCCGAACTCCGGCGTATCGACACCCGGCGCTACCTTCAAGGTGGCCGTCGAGGAGACATCGGTCGAGGCCGAAGTTCCGGAGCTCAAGAATTGCGCCGCGCCGACCGTACCGTCATTCGATGTCCCGGATAGACTCGATGCCCCGGACAATGAGAAGTCGGTGCCGCCGCCGTGCGTGTGCCGATCGGCTGCACCGGCACTGACGGAAGCCGAGATCGCCTGTGCGATGGATGCCGCCGTTGCAGTTGTTACCGCCGAACTCGTCGCATGTTGAGCCGATGCCGCCGCGACCAGGGCCGCCAGGCCCTGCGGTCCGCCGACACCCGGGGGCGTCGCACCCGTTTCCGGCGCCGCCGAACCATCGGCCAAGAACGACGACCCCGCCGGCGCGCCGGCACCCTGGGTAATGGCCGACGCCACAGCCGCTTGGGCCGCCTCGTCCGCGCTGGCCGACGCCGGATTGCCGTCAGGTGTTCCAGTCAAACCTGCCGTACTGGCGGCGGACGTGGGATTGGAGGAGGAGGCGGCGGCGTCCGCAGCTGTCTTGCCCGCCGTACCCTCCACGGGTCTGGCGCGGAACGCTACGGTTCCCGTCCCTGCGACGACACGCGCCGGCGAGTTGGCGGCCGCATCAGCGCTGAGTAATGGTGCGGGCGCCGCTGCGGCGGCATGCGGCTCAGATCCGGCATCGGGAAGCTTCCCGGCACTGGGATCATTGGGCGCCGGAGCATCCGCAATCGATGCACCCGTATCGATCGATGCACCCGTATCGATCGATGCACCTGTAGCGATCGATGCACCTGTAACAATCGATGCACCGGTGAGGGTTGTTGCAACCGTGTCGGTCGATGTACTCGAGCCCGGTGCCGCCAGGACGGCCGCGGCCGGACCGCTCTGGACGGGCAGCGCATTCGGCGCGGCGTTGGACGGTGCCTCTGGCCCCGGTGCGACCACGGGCGCAATCACAGGGGCGGTCACGGCGACCACGGGAGTTGTTGAAACAGCAGGCAGGCCGGGCGTCCCGCCGGCTGCGACAATTGCACCGGCCGCAGCAGCCGCACCAGCTGCGTCCACCGCACCTGCCACGCCCGTCACCCCCGCACCAGCCGCGCCCGCCGCCACGGAGGGACCCGGCGTATTGCCGGGGCTAGGCCCGTCTGCCGCAGCGTTGGCCGGGTTCGTGGCCGCGTCGTTCCGTGCCGGAGGCGGCGGCGTGCTGGCCACCGGCACCCGATTGCCGGCCGGCGGCAATGGCCCGCCACCTGGATCGGCCGCGTGCGCTTTGCCGGTAACGACCTTGCGCGCCGGCTTGGCGTCTGCCTCGCTCAGAGCGCCGGCAAAATCACGGGCGTTCGCGGGAGCAGCCTGCGAACTCGTAGCAGTCGATGCACTGGTGGATGAGACATCGTTGCTGCGCTGTGCTTGAAAGACCGGCGGTGTTGCATTCATACCAGCGAAGTTGCAAGCGACGTGCCAAGCTCGATTGGATGCCGCGATGGAGGTGATTTACTACTTCAAGTATTTATCGAACCATGCCAGCGTGCGCTGCTGCGCGTCGGCCAAATGCTGCGGATCGCGCAGGCCATGACCTTCGCCGGGATAGATCATGATGGATGTCGGGACGTTCATCGCCTTCATGGCATGCCAGAATTCCTGGGTTTGCGGCGCGGGGCATTCGATATCACGCTCGCCGACGTAGGCGAAGGTCGGCGTCTTGACGTTGTGCATGTAGTTGATGGCCGAGGAGGCGGCATACGCGGCAGGATCGTCATACGCCGACTTGCCGAAATAGGGAATCATCCACGCATCGATGCCGTTCTCGCCGTAGTACGACAACCAGTCGCTGATGCCGGCGGCGGCAACGGCGGCCTTGAAGCGATTGGTTTGGGTCACGGCCCACATGCTCATGAAGCCGCCGTAGCTTCCGCCGGTCAGCCCCAGGCGTGCCGTATCGATGGGTGCGACCTTCGCCGCGGCGTCGATGCCGGCAAGGATGTCGCGCAAATCGCCGTGGCCGAAATCACGAACGTTCGCCTGCGTGAAGCGCTCGCCCTGACCATAGCTGCCGCGCGGGTTCGGCCTAAATACGGCGTAGCCGTGTTCCAGCAGTGCACCGAGGGTCCCCGGGCCGGCAAAGACGGGGGTGACGGCCGACGCGGGGCCGCCGTGAACCATGGTGATCATCGGGATCTTGCCCTCTACTTTGAGCGGCAGCAGCAGCCAGCCCTGCACATCGAAGCCGTCGTTCTTCCACCAGACGCTCTGCACGCGTGCCGGCGAGCTCAAACCGGCATTGGTCGAGGTCAGATTCCGCCAATGGCCGATGGTGCCGATCTCAATCTCCGGGGCTTGGGTAAACGACTCGTGCGCATCCGCGGTCACACCGGACGGACACGCCGTGGAGATTCCCTGGGCTCGATCGCCGAAGGATTCCTCGCCGCTCCACACGACGTGCATGGCCGCGGCTTTGAGTCCCGAACCGTTGCGGGCAGCGGCGACGGCGCCCAAATCCGCGAATTGAGTCTTGTCACCCGCCAGAATTTCCGCCTGCAAGTGGCCGTCGCAACGCCAATCGATGGCGGTGGCCGACGCGTGCATGTCGGGGGTCAGATTCAATGCGGTACCGCCGTCCAGGCGCAGCGCATACACATCCCCGCCGGTGGAACCAAAGTCGCTCATGATCCCGGCGATGAAGGCAACCACCGAGCCGTCCCGCGATACTTTTGGCATGGCCAACTGTTGGCGTTCATCGGCAGGCGCGTAGATCACATGCGCACCGGAGCCGCTATCCGGAAAGGCGTAGAGCTTGGCGGTCCACCAATTGTTATCGCCGTCGCCGGGCGCTGCCGTTCCGATGAAGCCCTTGCCGCCGGCTCGCCAGTCATACTCGTAAACGAACAGATCGGGGGGCGAGACCCAACGCAATGCACCGTTTTCCAGGATCGCGATTCGCTGCTCCGGCGGCGCGGCGTCCAAGTCGCCTGCAATCGGCGCGCCGGCTTGGGTCGCGCCGACTTCCTTGGTCGCGTTTTGAACGGCCAGCATGGCCAGCCTGCCATCCGGCATCGAGCGCAGGCGTTCGATCGTCCCGCTGAAGTCGAGCAGTTTGACCAACCCGTTGCCGTCGGCGCCGACCGCGTAGATGGAGCGCGCATGCGTGCCCGGCGAGCGCAACGTGAATGCCAGGCGCTTGCCGTCGGGGCTCCACGCCGGGGAATCGGGCCAGCACTGCGGTACTCGGCCGCAGGGCATCGCAACGGTGATGGCGGCGCCGGAGTGCGCCTGCCTGATCACCAGATCGCGAACCGTCGGGACGCCGCCGCTGGCAGAAGAGTCGCCTTCGACCGAGGCCACGAGTTCCGCATTCGGCGAAATCTCAACGCTCAGATAGCGATGGACCAGCCGATCGGCCGCCGCCGTCTCCGCCGCCGCAACCATCTGCCCGGCGCCGATGCACAGGAGTACTGCCAGTAACTGCCTCATGTCCCTCATGTCTTCCCCTTTTGTCGATTGATGGCGGCCAGCCTAAATTCATGCACGATCGATATATTCCCACACGGACCAATCCAGCTTTCCTGGAGCTTCCGTCGAGCTTTCCCCCTCCTGGGCCGTTCAGGCTAGTTGCCGCGGCTGAATTTGAGGACGAGAGTTGCACATCCTAATAGACCGGCGCCCTCGATTCGAGCCAGCCAGCGATTCATGTTGCCGGTCACGCCGAATCGGACGCTGGCATGCACCGCGCGATGCGCGAGCCAACCATAGGCCGTCAAGATACACAGCTCCGGCAACATGGACGTTGCCGCCAGGATCAGCATCTGCGACACCACCGAAACGGCAGGATCGATGAACTGCGGCAACAACGCCAAGAAAAACAGCAGCGCCTTCGGATTGGCCAATTGCAGCGTGAGCGCTCCCAGATACACGCCGCGCAGTCCGCCCTCGTTGCCGGCGGCCTCCTCGCCCAGCGCCACCGAGTGCATCGAGCCGGCTGAGCGCAGCGCCTTTACTCCTAGATAAATCAGATACGCCGCACCGACCCACTTGGCGACGGTAAAAAAGCGTGCACTCGCGGCGATGATGGCCCCCAAGCTAGTGGCCGAGAGCGCGAAATAAATGCCATTGGCAGTGAGGATCCCGGCGACCGCCGGCAACGTACGGCGCAGAGCGCCGCGTACGCCCTGCGAGACCACATAGAACACCGCCGGGCCCGGCGACAATGACAGCGCCGTCTCCATCGCCAGAAACAAAAGCCAGGTCTTGAACGTCATCGATCGGCTGGGGGAGTCGAGGCCCAGGAGGCCTGTTTGAGTACTCCGCATGGTCGCGAGCCGGACGGATCGGACGGGCTCCTGAGGATAAGGGAGCGCGCCAAAAAGTGCACAATAAAGCGAGGTCTTCGCAATTTCATGGTGTGCGATGATCTACCGGCGCCACGATCATGGCAAGCCAACAAAGGACAAGATGAAATCATCCGTATCCGATGACGATGGGCCTGCTGCGGGGAGCCGAGCGCTGATGGAAGCGGGGTACGATGGTGCCGCGCTTGCGTCCGGCATCCGCTCGAGGACTGTGGATGTACGGACCGGACTTGCGATGCACGTGCTCGAAGCCGGATTCGACGTAGAGAATCGGCCCTGCGTGCTGCTCCTGCACGGTTTTCCGGAACTTGCCTACAGCTGGCGCAAGGTGATGCCGACTCTGGCCGCCGCCGGCTTTCATGTGCTGGCACCCGATCAGAGAGGTTACGGGCGCACCTCGGGGTCGGATGACCGGTACGACGGCGATCTCGCGTCGTTCCACATCCTCAATTTGGTGGAGGACACGCTGGCATTGCTCACTGCCCTGAGGGTTCGGCGCGTAGCCGCCGTCGTGGGACATGATTTCGGATCGCCTGTTGCGGCCTGGTGCGCGCTGCTACACCCGCAGGTGTTTCGATCCGTGGTATTGCTCAGCTCCCCTTTCAGCGGACCGCCTCGCCCTCAGGCCCCCGGCGCACCGTCGCCCATGGCCGCCATTTGTGCTTCCCTGGCTGCGCTGGCTCCGCCGCGCAAACACTATCAGTGGTATTTCTCGACACGCGAGGCCAATGCCGACATGTACGGCTGCGCGCAAGGCCTGCACGCCTTCCTGCGAGCCTACTACCACTGTAAGAGTGCCGATTGGAAGCAGAACTCGCCGTTTGCGCTCAAGTCCTGGGCAGCCGGCGAACTGGCCAAGATGCCGAGGTACTACATCATGGATTTAGACTCCGGGATGGCCGACACGGTGGCCGCGATGGCGCCGACGGCCGCCGAAGCATCGTCCTGTTCATGGCTGCCCAATGCCGAGCTCCAGGTTTACTGCGGCGAATTCGCACGCAGATCATTTCAAGGAGGACTGCAGTGGTACCGCAGCATGCTCGATCCGGATGCGGCCGCGCGGCTGCAAGAATTCTCCGGCCGCCGCATCGATGTGCCCTGCTGCTACATCGCCGGGAAGAGCGATTGGGGCACGCATCAAAGTCCCGGCGCACTCCAAGCCATGAGCTCATCCGCATGCAGCCAGTTTCGCGGCGTCCATCTCATCGATGGCGCGGGCCACTGGGTGCAGCAGGAACAACCTGCCGCGGTGAGTGAGCTGTTGATCGAGTTCTTGGAGCGTGCGGTATGAAAGGTGCAGCGTAAATGGCAAATTCACGTGACAATGAGCCGCAGACCGCGACGATGGCGCGCCGTCCCTTCGGGCCGGTTGTGCGCCAAGGGTTCCGGCTTGCGCCTCCACCGATGTAGTCAGGGGCTGGCATTGCGAGTGACGCAGATGATGCAGTCGCGAGGAGTGTCTTTGTGACAAGGATGGACGAAACATGAGTGAGCTTGCGCGGTTCGAGGCCGACTTCGACTTCACATTCGATGTATTGGCAAGTTTTTTTAAGCGCGCGAAAGTGCAGCGGGCGCTGCAGCGCATCGAAGATATGGAGGTCACTGGGTGGGAAAAATGGTGGCAAATCGAACTTGCCCTATACATGGATGAGCACCCAGATGTTGCCGAATGGGATATGGAGGAGCCATTTTTTACTGATCGGCGCACGAATGCCCAGAAGGACTTTGCCGCTGTCGATCTGTGTTTTCGAAGAAAGAAACAGTCGAGTGACAGTCTGATTTTTCTCGAACTCAAACAGGACTTGGACTGGAGGCGGTGCGTAAACAACATGATGCGCGACGCCGAGAAGATTTATAGCTGCCAAAGCCGTTCCCACAGCGGCGCGGCCATTCGCAATTTCTTCGTGGCTGGGGTACATCCGAGCGAAGCGAAGGCCGAGGTTCGCGACTACGTTTTGGATCGAGCTGAAGAGCTTAAGATCAACGTCGATCTCGTGGATAGCAAGTTTATTCCGAACACCAACTTCAGCGTCACCCTCTTCTAAAATTTTTTCTCGGAATTGGTTTGTTCCCACTGTGCCAGCGGCGGAACTACAGACTGGGGCGCGGCATTTTTGCTCAATATTACGCGTGCCTTTTCGAAGGCCGTTCGTACTGACGCATTTATGTCAAGCGTGCGATCTATCGGCAGGAAGTTCGTGATGGCTGCGAGGACGGCGGTTTCTGAATACCGGCCTGGCTGAAATTCGTCCCAGATATCGCAAAGTTCGCGCGCAGCATTGTTGATCACTATGCTCGCCCCCTCTTTTCGCCCAAGAAGGAGTGTTATGAGTGTAGAAAACTCCTGCGGTTGTTGTCGGATCTGATTCCGCAAAGGCTGGGTACGAAGGTTTCGCCATACGCGAAGACTGGCATCGCTTTTGTCCCATCCGCGCACAACAGCATCCAAGATAAGGATGGACCGCGAGAAGGTCTTATGGTCCCGCGGAGATAGCGATAATTGTCCCTCAAGGGTTCCGGTCCGAGGTTCAATCTGTGCGTCAACAACCGAACTGTGTAAACCGCCACCGTGGTCGATTAGCGGTAACTTTTCTACGAGATGCGGTGGCTCTCTAAGTGCACCCGCAGTCCAGATTGTGATCGGCGAACGGCCGGTCAGGGCGTCGTCGATTTCTTTAATATCTTCGATTCGTGGATCGGCAGTTGAGCGGCAGCGTTGAAGCGCACGGCGCAGATACTCGCGGAAGGTCGAGAGGACTTCCTGAGAAGATTCCGGAAGATACTTACGAGCGGAGATCAGCGCGGCGCTTGCGGTGCTTTCAAGTTCGATAATCGTGACAGAGTATGCGTGAGACTCGTCATCTAGAGATACTTCGATAAAATCTGGAATCCAACCCCGATGGAGCTGCATGGCAAGACCGGCGTAAACGAGATGCCCGTTCGAGCGCGCTTGTTCGAGGAAAGCATCGTTTTCTTGGGCCCCATCAAATCGAAATAGAAAGGTCTTGGGCATTTGTGCAACGTGAGGGGCGGGGAAACTATGGCGTGGCAGAAGTCTCTAGTGCATCTAAGGCTTGCTCTAGCAGCTCGCCAAGCGGTACTCGCCTGGCGTCGGCGATTTTATACAGTCGCTCGATGACCTGCGGTGTAGCTTTGATGTTGATTTGCTGATTGCGCCCCGTCTTATAGCGGCGACCACTGCGGGCGGGCGCCGTCGGCGGCAGCGAGGCTTCGCGGCTTGGGAAGCCACTCGCTTCGACGATCTGGTCGACTTGGTCGTTGGCTATCGTTCTGGGCGTTTTGGGTTTCGCCTCGAATGCCGGCAAGGTTTCAATATCGGAAAATGGATTGGTGCGGGTCGTATTCATGCGACCTCCCTTGGAATGTCTCGGATGAGGCTCTGTCAGCGCTATGATACCAGATAGCTATCAGATAGCTTTATGGTACCATTGGCTGAGGCCAGCTGATTGGGTAGGATTTAGTCCTTCTATATCCGCTAAATGGGGTCGAAATGGAACACCAAAACTTTGAGAAGTTCTCGGTCACGCTCCCCAGAGAGATGGCGCGCGTCATCCATGAGCGCGTGAGCTCGGGCAATTATGGGTCGGTGAGCGAAGTGATTCGGGACGCCATGCGCGTCTGGCTGCAACGCGAGCGCCGGCTGGCCGCCTTGGACGCCGCGCTAGCGCGTGGCATCGCCGAGCTTGATGCCGGGCGGGAACAGGATGCCGAGCTGGTGCGCAATGAGCTCCGCGAACGGCTCAGTGCCAAGAGTCCAGATCCTGCATGAAAGTCTTCTTCGCGCCGGCGGCGAAGCTCGACCTCCTCAGCATCGGCGAGCACATTGCAGAAGAGAATCCGACGCGAGCCGCGAGCTTCGTCGACGAGATCATCGATCATTGCTACACGCTTGCCGATCTGCCGCGTCGATATCCGCTCGTGCCGCGCTATGAGCACTGGGGTATCCGGCGCTGCGTGCACGGGAATTATTTGATTTTCTATCGCGTGCGTGAGAACGCGGTGGATATCGTCCACGTCTTGCACGGCGCGATGGATTACGAATCGATGTTATTTCCCGATGAGTGAAGGGCTAGAGCGTCGTAGCAAGGACGCAGAACCTGCGAGAAGAACAGTAAGCATGGGGAATGAGCAAGACCCGAAGGGACTCCAAGAAGAGTGATCTGTGTAGCTTCGTCAGTTCTTGCCCAGCCCCGCGAGAAAAGCCGCCACATGCTCGTTGAGAAATTTTCCGTCCGCCGGCGCGACCCCGGCACCCGCGGGATGGCCCCACAGCGAGGGAATGATGGCGAGCGTACAGTGCGGTATGAATGCGGCCTCGTAGCGCGCATCGGTGATGGGAAAGTACATATCCGTTTCCGAAGGCATGTAGAGCACCGGCACCTTGATCGAGCGCAACGCGGCCTCGACATCGCCGTGGAAAGGCGCCGTCTTGCCCACGTCGTTGGCTTCCAAGCTGCGCATCTGCAGAATCAGGTTGTTCGCATCCGCTCCCGGAATGAAATTCGTCCGGAAATGCTCCACCACTTCGTCGAAAGTCTTGCCGAACGCGGCGTTACTGCGCCACAACTCCTGACGCCACCATTCTTGCGAGAACAGCCAGCCGGCCCAAACCATGGAGAAGGCTTGTATCCCGCGGGTGGGCTGCGTCTTGTAGTCGCCGCCGTTGAACACCGGATCGGCGGTGAGCGCCGAGATTTCGCCTTCCAACCGGATAGCGCCATGCCCATAGGTTTTCGCCGTTCCGGAGGTGGCCACGATCCCATCCATGTAGTCGGGATAGCTGACCGCCCATTGAAAGGCCTGCTGTGCACCCATGGAGAATCCGATGACCGCGCGCACATGCCGGACATGCAGCTGTTCGGTGAGCATGCGGTGCACTGCTTCAACATTGTCGCGGATCGTCGTGACCGGAAAACGCGGCCCATCGAACGGATATCGCGTATTGCTGGGCGAGGAGGAACGCCCATTGCCGAATAGTTCGCTGGTGATGAGGAACAACTTGGTCGGATCGAGCGCCTTGCCCGGCCCGATCAACCAACCATAGCCGTGCATTTCAGCGATGTAGTGCGACGGCAGGAGGACGGCGTTGTCCCCCTTCGCATTCAGCTTTCCGTAGGTCCCGTAGACGATGCGCGCCTCAGGTAAGACGGCGCCGCTTTCCGTCTTGAAGTTTTTGATGGTGAATTCTTGCTGCAGCGGCTCCGGATCCGCGGCCGGTGCCTGCGCGTGCGCCAGTTGCATGCCGAACGAGGCGAAGATCAACAAAAAAATAATTCGCACGCTGCTACTCCCTAACGTTCGAGCGACACAATGGATATTCCAAAGCATACAACATGCCGGGATCGCGCCGGCGTCGAATTCGCAGCGCGCATCGTCCGTACTCGCCCGACGAACCGCTCGCTGAACAATTCTTGAACGGCGAAAAAGCCGGGGAAGGACGGATTGGACGGTATATTCTTGGGCGTGGAAAATCCGCAACCTCGGGGATCGCGAAACAATGGATTCACGGCCGTTTAGTCGACTCATTCTGAGCTCTGCGCTCGCGCTGTATTGCCTATCGGCGAGCCAGACTGCCGCTGCTCGAAACATCGCCGAGCTCCCAAAAGCAGCCATCATTCAACTCGGCAAGACCGCCGACTGGGTGGCGATCACGCCCGACGCTGTCTGGGTGGCCAGCACCGGACCCTTCGCCGTGCATCGCATCGACCCGAGGACCAACCGGTTGGCCGACAGCGTGGAGCTTCGCGGCGAACCCTGTGCCGGTCTGGCAGTCGGTTCCGGCAGTCTCTGGGTTCCGATGTGCACCACCCCACCGTCGCTGGCGAAAGTGGATCTCAAGACCAATCGGTTGGTCGCGACCTTCCCGGTCGGCGCCGCCGCCGCGGAGGGCGGGATCTCATACGGTGCCGGAAGCGTGTGGCTCATCGATAAATCCGGCGACCTGGCGCGAATTGAGCCCAGCAGCGGAAAGATTCTCCGCAACTATGCAGTACCGGCAGGTTCCTACAACCCCAAATTCAGCGGCGGCACGATTTGGGTCTCGCGCGCCGAGGGAGCCGAGTTAACGGGGATCGATGTCTCGACGGGAAAAGTGGCCGCCACCGTAGCGACCGGCCCCAATCCTCGGTTCCTCACTGCGGGCGCAGGCGCCATTTGGACCCTCAATCAGGGTGACGGCACGGTGACGCGCACCGATGTGAAAGGCCAACGCACCACCGCCATCGCATTGGGGACGCCGGGACATGGCGGCGACATCAGCTACGCCGCGGGCCATGTCTTTAGCACCATGCCGAAGACTCCGCTCTCCGTCATCGATGCCGCCACGAACCATGTGCTGTGCCAGTGGGTGGGGCCGGGCGGCGACTCCTTAGGAATCGGACATGGCGCGATATGGCTCACCGACTATCAGGGCGGAAGCGTCTCGCGAATTGCGCTCAAAGATGCACTGGCCCATTGCATTCACTAGCGTCCGAGGCGGTCGAACACGGCCATCATGCCGCTCACCCGATCCAAGTACCCGTGCACGGAGTGATCGCCGCAGCGCTGACCCTCGCTCAATCTAAACCGGCGCCTTGCATACTCATCGCCGGCGCCGGCGCCGCAGAGATGTATGAGCGCAGCCAGGGTCTGTTTCTGCTCCAGCGTGACATCGCCGCCGCGGTGCCGCTGCAGAATGTTGGCAACGCTGCGGTCCAGGTAAGCCGACGTCAGTTCGACCGCGTGGCTGGGGATGACTCGCGCGTACAGGCCATTGAACCAGCACGATCGCCAATCGTTCCAAGCCCCGTCCTCGACGACCGCGTGGTCGCGGATGCAGTAGCGCCTGGCCTCCGCAAAGTTGCCGTCGGTGATCTGGTACATCCCCACCGCGCTCGACGCGGGGCGATAGACCTCGAAGGGTTGTGATGTCCATGACCAGCGCCAGTAGGTCCGGGCCACGGGGTTTCCGGATCCCTCGACCTGCGCGATTGCCGCCAACAGCTGCGGGGTCATCACCGGGGTGGCGTACTTCTTGAATATCGGCGCGTACTCAGTCCAGGTTTCCGCCGGTGATTTGTACAGCGTTCCGCTCACCGGGAAGAAGAGCTCCGAGGGCTTGCGCACCACTTGGTAGATCCAATTGCAGCCAAGCCACAGAATCAGAACGATCAGCGCGCCCATCATGATCTTCGCGGGAAACGGCGCCGGGCGCCACCAGCGTTTGACGCGACGTACCAGTTTGACGATACGCCGCATGAGCCAGGCGACACGACGCGCGAGTTTCGCGATGCCACGTGTAGGCTTGGAGATTCGGCGTGCCGGCTTCGCAGTCCGGCGTGCGGCTCGCGCGGCCCCGCGAACCTTGACGGCCCGGCGTGCCATCAGATCGAGTGATGCCCGACCACGATGGTGACGCTGGAGGATTCGGGATCGAACACGATTTTGGCCTCGCCTCTCTTGAGCTGTGCCACCACTCGCGCCACCTTGTCCTCGAGCGAGAATTCCCTCTCACCGTAATCGGTGCCCTCACGCAATACAAAAGATTCTATAACCGCGTGCAGCAACTCTGCCGCCAATTCGGTGTAAGGGACTTCAACGGGTTCGGCGGCCATCGCTCGTTAGAGTATCACGCCACCCATCCGCTCCCGGTGTACCCGCTCCGGGCGTACCCGTTGCCGGCCTACACGCTCCCGATGTCGGTGCGCGCCAGCATCAGGCGCATGGCGGCCTCATCGCCTTCGTGTTGTTCACGCCGATCTGCGGCATGGCGCTCCTCATGGCGGAAGCGATCGACCACGCGGTTCAAGGTCTCCGCCTCGATGCGCTTCTCGCTCCACTGCGCGCGGCGCTTGTCGAAATCCTTGCGGGCGATATCGAGTGATCTCAGATGCTGGCGCATCGCCTCCCCCAAGCGGTCGAGGAAAGAGCGGTAGTTCTGCAGCTTCACCGCATCGATGGCGCCGCTCGACTGGGTGGAGTTGCGCACGTACTCGTCACGATAATTCTGCAACTGCGCGAGCTGGCGCTCCAAATCGGTGACCTTGCGTCCGGCCTCGGCCATGACACGGCTCAGGTCCTGCGCCGAGGTCGCGGCAATTTCATGAATCGGTTCAAAGCGTTTCGACTTCATCATGGGAAGCTCACTATCGTCCCGTTGCCGCGGCAGGCGCTGAGAACTGCGTCACGAGTTGCCGCAGATCAGCGTAACTACGTTCGATTCCCACCGGTTCGTACATGTCCTGGCGCAGGAATTCGAGCATTTTCGGCCACTGATCGACCGCCAGGTCCACCCGCGCGTCGGACCCGCGCCGATACGCTCCCACGGTGATGAGGTCGCGATTCTGCTGATAGGTCGAATACACCTGCTTGAAGCGGTTGGCTAAATCGAGCTGTTCGCGCGTGGCGATCTGGTGCATGGCGCGGCTGATCGAGGCCTCCACGTCGATGGCCGGATAGAGGCCGTTCTCCGCCAGCCGGCGCGATAGCACGATATGGCCATCCAGGATGGCACGCGCCGCGTCGGCAATCGGATCGTTTTGATCGTCGCCCTCCACCAGCACGGTATAGAAGGCCGTGATCGATCCGGCTCCGCGATCGCTGTTGCCGGCGCGCTCAACCAGCTGCGGCAGGCGGGCAAACACCGAGGGCGGATAGCCCTTGGTTGCCGGAGGCTCGCCGATTGCCAGCGCGATCTCGCGCTGTGCTTGCGCGAAACGCGTCAAGGAGTCGAGTAGCAGCAAGACCTTCAAGCCTCGGTCGCGAAAGTACTCGGCGATGGCCGTCGCCAGCCATGCGCCGTGCAAGCGCATCAGCGGGGGATTGTCGGCCGGCGTGGCCACGACGACGGCGCGGCGCATGCCGTCGGGACCCAAGGTGTTGCTGACGAAATCCTGGACCTCGCGGCCGCGTTCGCCGATCAGACCGACCACCGTGACATCGGCCTTGGTATATCGGGTCATCATGCCGAGCAGTACCGACTTGCCGACACCCGAACCTGCGAACAGTCCGATGCGCTGGCCGCCGCCGACCGACAGCAGCGCGTTGATGGAGCGCACCCCCACATCGAGCGGATCGCGGATCGCACGCCGCATGAGAGGATTCAGCGGCTCTCCGGTCAATGACACCCGATCGGTGCAGCGCAATTCGCCGAACCCGTCGAGCGGACGGCCCGCGCCGTCCAGTACCCGACCCAACAGCTCATCCCCCATGGCGACCGAGGACTCGCTGCGTGTCGGAATGACGCGCGCACCGGGCATCAAGCCGCGGATATCGCCCGTGGGCATCAGGAAAAGCTTGTCGCCGGAGAAACCGACGACCTCCGCCTCGATTTGTCTGCCTTCCGCGGTGTCGACCAAGCAGCGCCCGCCCACCGCCGCCTCGCAGCCCACCGCTTCCAGGGTCATGCCGACCATGCGATTGAGGGTACCTTCGACCACGAATTCCGCGGTGCTCGCCATGCGTTGGCGCGCTTGAACCAGCGCCTGCAACCATTTCTGCGGCCGCAGGCCTGCGGCGCTGGGTTCACTCATGGGACCTGCTCCGTGGCGCCCGCCTCACTCATTGGACCCGCCGCGCGGCGCCGCCGCCTGGCGTTCGGTACCCAGCAGCTCGCTCAAGATGCTGCCGAGCCGGGTCTCCAGGCGCGCATCGATACGCGAAGTCGCCGTCGTGATCTGACACCCGCCGCGGGCCATGACCGGATCCTCGATGATGGTCCAGGCACGTTCATTTTCAGTGGGAGACAGGTGCTGCTTGACCACCGCGGCATCCTCCGGATGCAAGCGTACCCGCACCTCGCGTGTCGCCACCGGCAGCGCGGCAATGGCCTCTCGAATGATGCCGATGATCTGCGAGGGATCGGTTTTCAATTCACGGCGCACGATTTGCCGCGCCAATGCCATGGCCAAGGTCAAGAGTTCGCGCTCTACTTCTTCGTCGAGCACCTCGAAAGGCTTGGTCAGGTCATAGAACATGCCGGCCAGCCGCTCCACCTGTGCTCGAACTTCGGCGCGGCCCGCTTCGCGTCCCTCCGCCAAACCCTGTTCGAAAGCCTCTTTGTGCGCCTCGGCCTGAAGGTCCGCGAGACCGCCCACGGTGGCCATTCTGGGCGACGCCGCGGGGTTCTCCATGTCCGGCACCGTCCACAGCGCGACGGTCGCGGCTGCCTTTGGGTTCGGATCAGACAAATTCGCCCGCCCCCTTGCCGCCGAGACTGATGGTGCCTTCCTCGGCCATGCGCTGGGCGATCACGATGATTTCCTTCTGCGCGGCCTCGACGTCGGTGAGTTTCACCGGACCGCGAGCCTCCATGTCGTCCTTGAGGATTTCCGCGGCTCGCTTCGACATGTTCTTGAGGATCTTCTCCTGCACCTCGGGTTCTGCCCCGCGCAGGGCCACGGCCAGCGTGTCGGAACCCACTTCGCGCAGCAGCGCCTGGATGCCGCGGTCATCGATATCCAGCAGGTTGTCGAACACGAACAACATGTCCTTGATCTTCTGATGCATCTCGCCGTCGGCTTTTTCGATCTTGCCGAGCTCTTCGCTGAGCTTGTCGCGCTCCATGGCATTCAAGATATTCGCCGCGCTGCGTGCGCCGCCGATGCGCCTCAATGCCGAAGGCGGTGCGACGTTGGCTTGTTTTTCGACCAGCTGATCGAGCTCCGTCAGCGCCGACTGCGGAACTTCGTTCAAGCTTGCAATGCGCATCAGCACTTCGGTGCGTAAGTCCTGGTTGAGCAGCGGCATGATGGCCGCCGATTGCTCCGGCTCCAGATGTGCCAGCACGATGGCGGCGATTTGCGGATGCTCGCCGCTGATGATTTGCGCGACGGCCTTGGCTTCCATCCATTTCAGGGCCTCGATGCCTTGGCCGGTCTGGCCATTCGAGACGCGGTCGAGCAGCATGTCGGTCTTCTGCTTGCCGACCGCCTGCGTCAATACCCGCCGCACGTAGTCCTGCGATCCGCCGGCGATGTTGGCCTTGGCATCGGCAACACCGATGAACTTGTCGAGCACCGCGCTCATTTGCTCGCGTGACACTTCCTTCAGCTCGGCCATGGCAATGCCCAATTTCTGGACCTCGCGCGCATCGAGCTGCTTGAGCACATTGGCCGCGTCCTGCTCTCCCAAGCTCATGAGCAGTATGGCGGCGCGCTGCGTGCCGGCGAGTTCGTCGTTAGCCATCCGCGGAGACCCAATCCTTCACGACTTGCGCCGCACGCCGTGGATCTTGTCCGACCAAAGTTCTTGCCGCCGCAATCTGCTGCTCGAAGCTGGGCGCGAGCTTGATGGGCTTCCCCTGGGCCGAGAGGCTCAAACGGTCGCCGTCGATTTCCTCGACGCTCGCCAAGACCCTTCCCGCCGGCTTGGTCAGCGACTTCATCAAAGGCCGGAGCACCAGGAATGCCACGACCAGCACCAGCGCGGCACCGGTGATTTGCTTGGCGAGCTGCGACACCCAAGGTTGCTGCCACAGCGGCGCGGCCTCGACCGGGCCCACCGCCACGCTGCTCTTGAACGCCTGATTCAAGACATTGAGCTGGTCGCCACGATCCTCCTTCAACCCGATGGATTCCTTGATCAGCTGACTGAAGCGCTTGATATCGGTGTCGCTCATCGGCGCGGTGGTCGCCTTGCCGTCGGCATCCACCTTCTGCCAATCGTCGAGCACCACGCCGACATTGAGGCGTTTCAATATGCCGACCGGCTGCTTCACATAGGAGAGTGTGCGATCGACTTCGAAATTGCGCGTGCTGCGCTGAGCGCTCGAACTCGGACCCGTGGTGGCGACGGTTTGCGCGCCGGCCGCCGTCGCAGGCGCCGGATTACCCGGGGTTGCGGCGCCCGGAATGTTGGGTGCACCCGAGGTTCCCGGCGGCTGATTGCTCAGGGCGCCCGGAATGCCTTCCGCTCCGTCGCCGCCCTTGCGCGTCTCGTTGCTGGTCTGCTCGCTGCGCACCGCCGTCTTTTGCGGATCATAGTTCTCGTGGGTCTCTTCGGTCACCGTGTAATCCAAGTCCGCGGTGACGGTCGCGCGTACGCGTCCCGGTCCGATCATGGGTTCGAGCAGCTCGATGATGCGCCGCTGGTAGCTTTCCTCGAGTTTGCGCGTGTACTCGAATTGGCGGGTACTGGCGGCCGCTTCGGCGTTTTCGTCCGGGGAATTGAGCAAGGACCCCGCCTGGTCCACCAGTGTTACGTCGCTTGCGGCCAATTCCGGCACGCTCGATGCCACCAGATGCACGATGGCGGCGACCTGGCCGGGCTCCAAACGCCGTCCGGGATACAACTGCAGCATGACCGACGCGGTGGCCTTGTGGGTGTCGCGCAGGAAAACCGACGGTTTGGGCAGGGCCAGGTGCACGCGCGCGCTCTGCACGCCTTGTACCTTGATGATGGTGCGCGCCAATTCGGTCTCGAGGACCGATTGATAGCGCGCGGTCTCCATCATGGAGCTGTTGCCGAGCGCGGAATCCTTCTGAATCATTTCGATGCCCATGGAGTCGCTCTGCGGCAGTCCCTGGCTCGCCAAGCGGATGCGCGCTTCCTGCACCTTGGATTCCGGCACCGATACCGCGCCCGATGGCGTGAGCTTGAATTCGATGCCCGCCGCCGAGAGCGCGTCCATGACCTGGCCGCTCTCGCGTTCGGAGAGCTGTCCGTAGAGCACGGTGTAATTTTGCCCCTGCGACCACAGCACCAGCCAGATCGCGGCGGCCACCGCGGCGGCAACGCCGGCCAGCAAACCGACTTGCTTGAGTCCCGGAATGTCGGCCAGTCCGCGCGGCGGCGCAGGAGTGGGGGTAGGTACGATATCAGCCATGGATTAACCCTCGCGGTGAGACACGCTCTGTCAAACCGACATGTTCATTACTTGCTGGTAGGCGTCGACCAATTTGTTGCGCACCTCGGTCATGGCGCGGAATGCCAACCCGGCCTTCTGCAGCTCGAGCATGACGTTGGTGAGATCGACGCTCTTGTCGCCGGCCTCGTAGGCATCCGCCAACCCGACGGCGTGGTTTTGCATTTTCGCCACTTGGTCAATGGTGCCTTTCATGATGTTGGCGAAGTCCGAGGGCTGCGCCGCCGTCTGCGGCGAGATCTGCGGCGAGATCTGCGGCGCGTCGGCAATGCCGGAGGCTCGCGCCTGTAGCGCGCGCATTTCCGCCAATACCTGGCTGATTTGTATGTTGCTCATGGATTACACCGTCATGAATTGCGGTTCGTGGGCGCGCGGTACGGCCAGGCCTTCCGCCTTCCATTGCTGCAGCTTGTGGCGCAGCGTGCGCGGACTGATTCCGAGCCGCTCGGCGGTGAGTTTGCGGCTGCCTCCGGTCATGCGCAGCGTGGCCAGTATCAACTCGCGCTCGCGATCCTTCAGATCGCTGTCCAAGCTCGAGTCGCCCGGCACGCCCGACGCGGCGCGTGGCGCAGTGCCCGTCATGGCGTTCGACGGGGCGCCCGACGGAAACCCCGCCGCAGCGGCCGGCGCCGCGCTCAATGCGGTAATCGAACCAGCGCCCGGCGCGGCGCTCGGTGCGGTGGGCGCCGCAGCCGGGATGCTCGCCGCGCCGGTATCCAGATCCGCGGCATCAATGATGCCGCCGGCGGCCAACCAAGCGGCGCGCTGCACGATGTTGTTCAACTCGCGCGCATTCCCGGGCCAGTCATAGCGCAGCAGCTTGTTTTCCGCTTCGGCCGACAGGTTCAATGCTGCCTGGCCTGCGCGCGCGCAAGCCTGCATGGCGCGGCGCGCGAGCGGCAGGATATCGCCGCGGCGCTCGCGCAATGCCGGCAGTCGCAATGACATCACGTTCAGCCGGTAGTAGAGATCGGCGCGGAAGCGCCCGGCACGCACCTCTTCCGGTAGATCGCGATTCGAGGTGGCGATCACGCGGACATCCAGATTGATGGTGCGTGTGCCGCCCAGGCGCTCCACCTCGCGCTCCTGCAACACCCGCAGAATCTTCGCCTGCAGTCCTAAGTCCATTTCCGAGATCTCATCGAGCAGCAGCGTGCCGGATTGCGCCTGCTCGAATTTCCCGGCATGCGCCGCGAGGGCGCCGGTGAAAGCCCCTTTCTCATACCCGAAAAGACTGGCTTCCAACATGTTCTCGGGGATGGCCGCGCAGTTGATGGCGACGAAGGGTTTGTCGGCACGCGGCGAATGGTCGCGAATGAAGCGCGCGTACACTTCCTTGCCCGTACCGCTCTCCCCCGATATGAGCACCGTGGCGTCGTTTTCCGCGATCTTGCGTGCCAACCCGACCAGGCGCTTGGATTCGGGATCCACGGCGATGAGTTCGTTAGGGGTGACGCGCGCGGCCAGTTGCCGCCGGGCCATGTCGATCAGTGCCTGGGCATCGAAGGGCTTGACGAGGTAATCGGTGGCGCCCTCGCGCATGGCCGCCACCGCCTGTGCCACCGTGCCATAGGCCGTCATCAGCACGACCGGCAGGTAGGGATGCAGGCGCTTGATCGACGACAGCAGTTCGTAGCCGTTGGCGCCGGGCATGTGCACGTCGGAAATCACCAGGCCGATGTCCTCGCAGGCCAGCAACTGCAGCGCGCCTTGCGCGTCGGCTGCCGCGAGAGCTGCCAGGCCGGCTGCGCGCAGGGTGTCGAGCAGTGCCTCGCGCAGCGCGGCATCGTCCTCGACCACCAGAACTGCATCGTTCAGTTTGCTCATGTCGGATCCTCTGCCGGAAGTTCGATGACGAAGGTCGCGCCCACACCTGAATCGGCGAGATGCACACTGCCCTCATGGGCCTCGACCACGGACTTGACGATCGACAGCCCGATGCCGTTGCCGCGCGCGCGCGTGGTGAAAAAGGGCTCGAAAATGCGTTCGCGGATCGAAACCGGCACGCCGGGGCCGTTGTCGCTGACCACGATTTGCGCGCGCCCGTTCGGCGTGCGCCGCGCCAGCAATTCCAAGTTGAGCGGCGCGGCGGCCGCCTGCAGTGCATTGGTCGCGAGATTCAGCACCGCGGACACCAGCGACGGCGCGTTGGCGCGCACCATCAGGTCGGGCGCCTGCGTCCGGATCGTCAGGCGAATCCCGTCGCGAAGCGCAGGGCGCAGCCACTGCGCCACCTGTTCCAGGAGCGCACTGACACTCACCGCCTCGCGCGCCGCGCCGCCGTGCGCGAAGGCCAGCATGTCGTTCACCAGCTTGTCGAGCTGCTTCAAGCTGCCGACCGTTTTCTCGGCGCAGCGCGCCAGATCCGCGGAGTTTCGATCCGACAGCGTCATTTGCGAGGCGTACAGCAACGCAGCCGCCAAGGGCGTGCGGATCTGATGGGCGAGGCCTGCCGCCAGTTCGCCCAAGGTCAGCAGCCGTTGCTGGCGCGTCAGGAAGACCTGCATCAGGTGCGCTTCGGTCACATCGGTCAACAGCACCACTTCGCCGCCATTTTCCAATTCGCGCCGCGACACGTTGACGAAGCGGCCGCTGCGCAATTCCGTGTGTTCGCCGATACCGCGCGGGTTCAGCGTGGCGCGAGCGCACACAACGCCGAACAGCTGGCCGAGAAGGGGTTCGCCCAAGAGGTCTAGCGCGGCGGGATTGTATTCTTGGATCTCGCCGCGGCTGTCGAGAACCAGCACGCCGCCGGGGAGGCCTTTGACCAGGGCCGATAGGCGCGCCGCCATGTGCTCCCTGCCCGCGTGTGCCTCGTTCAAATCGGCGCGAAGCTGAACCACCTGGCTGCGCAGGGAGTCGAAAGCGCCGGACAATTGTTCCGAGACCGATCCGAAGGCGAGGAACGCCGCCTGAAGTTCGGAGCGTCGGTTTTCAATCAGCTCGAGTTTTGTGGCTGCCATGCCCGAAGAACGAAGCAACTTCTGTGCCCTGGCGCTTTTTGTCACGCCCATCAACCAGTTACGGTTGCATCAGCGTCGCCGCCCACGGGCTGCGTCAATAAATTGTCACGCGCTCAAGCGGTACTTGCGCAGCTTTTCGACCAAGGTGGTACGCCGAATGCGCAGCAGCCGCGCCGCGCCGGCGACAGTGCCGTCCGCTTCGTCGAGCGCTTTGCGGATCAGCCCGATTTCAATCGCCGACATATGGTCCTTCAAATCGATGCCGCCGCGCGGCAGAGCGGCATCGACATCCAGCATTTCGTACGCCACCGCATCCCCATCTTCGTCCTCGTCATCGTCCGCATCGGCTTGTGCTGCCTGCGGCTCCTTGAGCACGGGAGCGTCCACCTTGGGCTCCGGGCGCGCATCGATCCGGCCCTCGCTGCCCAACCAGCCGGCGACGCTCCGGTATCGATCCGGCAGGTCGGACGCCGTAATGGTTTGCGCGGGAAAAAGAATGGCCAGCCGTTCCAAGAGATTGGCGAGTTCCCGGACATTGCCCGGCCATCGATTGTGCGCCAGGCAGTCCATGGCACTCGAGTCCAGTTGAATCTTTCGCCCGCCGCTCTCACCCTGGCGCTGCACCAGATGTTCGATCAACACCGGCAGATCGTCGAGGCGCTCGCGCAAGGGCGGCATCTGTATGGGAAATACGTTGAGCCGGTAGTACAAATCTTCGCGGAAACGTCCGGCGACGATGGCGGCTTCCAGGTCGCGATGGGTGGCGGCGATGATGCGCACATTACAACGCATGGTCTTGTTGCTGCCGACGCGCTCGAACGTCCGCTCTTGCAGCACGCGCAGCAGCTTGACCTGCATCTGCAACGACATATCGCCGATCTCATCCAGGAACAGCGTACCGCCTTCGGCAAATTCGAAGCGCCCGAGACGGGTCGACAGTGCCCCGGTGAACGCGCCTTTTTCATGCCCGAACAGTTCGCTTTCCAAGAGATCCGCCGGAATGGCGCCGCAGTTCACGGGCACGAAGGGATGAGCCGCCCGGCCCGACAGCTCGTGGATGTGCCGCGCCACCATTTCCTTGCCCGTACCGGATTCACCGAGAATGAGCACGTTGGTATCGAAAGGGGCGACTTGCTCGACCAGGCGATGGACGGCGCGCATGGGCCGCGACGTGCCGCTCGGCCGAAACCGGTGAGCACCGGGCTGCGTCGGATGGCCGCTGCGCACGTTCTGCGCCTGATGCAGTACGCAGGACAGGCGGCGCTGCTTGACGGGAGTTTCCAAATGAAACCAAGCCAGATCGCCGCTGCTCTCGGCGATTTTCGGCAGACCCTCAGCGCTTATGCAAATGACGCCAAGCGGCTGGCGCATCGCGCGCAACTGAGCCACGAGATCCGCCCCCAGGGCGTTCACCGTTTCACGGCGCGCCAGGACGGCGAGACAATCGGGCGTGTTGCAGTGCGTGAGCTCGCGCAGTTCAGCCACGCTGCGCACTTGCACTGGCTCCAGGTCCAAAAAGCGCAACAGGGCCGCGAGGGCGTTCCCCTCCGATTCTGTGGGCTCGATCACGATTACTTTCGTATCAACCACGATTGGGACTCCCTCCCATGAATCAAAGTGTGACGGAGTGCACATATCTCTCGTTCCGTCTTAAGCTTCTCACCTAACTCATTGACATTGTTCAATCAATGTTCAGTGCGAATGCATACTAACTGAGGAACTTGAGACAGAAGTCGTAGTAAACCCCCGCAAAGAGAGTAAGGGTAACCCTCAAAATAAACTGCGGAATTTACTAGCTAAACGCGGAAGTGTTCAGCTTGCGGCGAGGCGGGCACCCGCCACCAGGCGGCGATGATGCCTAAAAATGAGCTTCTCGAGCAGCTCGACCACCGCTTCGCTCGCACCTACGAAGCGCAACTGCGTGGCACGCGCCGCATCGATCATGCGATGCCCTGCCACCACGCAGGGAATTCTCAAGGGTTGAGGCAGCGCAGGATTTATGTAGAGGGAGAGCAACCCGGTGGCTCCCGCGGGGGGCGCAGGTTCGCCAAACCACTCCAGTCCTCGCGCGGACAGGCGCACTCGCTGAGGGGTGGGCAGTCCGCTGCTGCGCACGGCCAGCTCTCCCACCAGGCGCAATAAAATATTCACCTTGTACTCGAGGCGCTGTAGTTCGTGCAGCAACGCCGGCGATTCGTCCTTCAGCGCCTCATGCACCCGCACCTCGTCGAGCGAGGATTCGGCCCCGAGCAGCTGTTGGTTGTCCGCATTGAGCCGCGCCAAGAGTAAACCCTCGGCCAGCGTCCCCTGAACCCAAGCCACCGGGAGCGACTCTTCGAATATCAGACCATCGCCGAGAAATGACTCAGACATGGCACTCCAATTTTGGCAATCCGAACTGTGCTTAGCGCTGCAGCCGAATACTGGAATAAGCAGCCATAGCCCGGCGACCGACTGCGGCCATATCCATTTCGCGACCCTTACTGCGCCGTTGGTGCTCCAGCAATCCAATCGCGCGGTCATTCAACTGAGAAATTTGCTGTAGCAAAGCCCGATCAGCGGCGGCGTTTACTACCTTGGTTTCGAGGCGGAAGCACTTTAGCAGCTCCAATCGCTCGGCGTCGAGCAGCTCCACGGACCGCAAGTCCCCTCGCTCGGCCGCCGCAAACATTTCATGGGAAAGGGCCAGGGCGCGAAGCAAACCAGAATTGGCTTTGCTTTCCTTCATCGGGTTTCGACGATCTGATCCCAGCCGCTCTTCACCTCCAGGATCAGTGAGGCCACCTCAGCGACAATTCCCGCATCGTTGGTCGCATTGGCGAGCGTCAGACGCGCCAGCATGTAGACATACAGCGCGCGCAGGTTCTCCGCGATCTTTTGACCGCGCTCCATATCCAGCGTGTTGTTGAGCTGATCGATCAGGCGAATCGCCTTGCCCAGCGCCTTACCCTTGGTAACGACTTCATTGAGCGGCAGATTGTTCGCGATGCGGGCCATGCACCCCTGTGTGGTCGCCAAGTGCTCGAGAATTTGCTCGAATATGATCTGCACCAGTCGTGCGGGACTGGCCTCCGCGACCAATCCATGGCTGCGCACTGCGCGATATTGAGCCGCTCCTCGCTGTGCGTACATGGCTAGCCGCCAACGCCCAAGGTGCCGCTGCCCAAGCTGGTATTGCTGGAGGAGGTGCCCGATGCGGCGTTGGCACTGGGATTGAACTCGGCGTTGAGAAAGGTCTGCGTTTGCTTGAGAAGCGCGACCGCCTTGTCGGTGGCATTGAACTGCGCGGTCAGCGTGGCGGAATAGGCCGCCAGCTGCGCGTTCAGCGCCGCTTGCTGCTTCGAGACATTGGCCAGGCCGGTCTCGAGGCCTTTGTTGATCGAGTCGAGCAAGCCGCCTGGTTTCGTGTAGCCATCGACCAGATTGCTGATCTGGGTGGCGAGGCCATTGGCGCCGCCCAGCAAATTGCCGATGGATGCGAGACTGGCGCTCAACGCGTTGCCCAGCTTGGTGTCATCGGTGGCGTAGCTGCCATCGGTTCCGGCAGTAATGCCGAGATCGGTCAGGGACTTCACGCCGGACCCGTTCGTCACCTTGCCGAGAATGCTTTGCAGCTGGTTTTGAAATGCTTCGAGGGTGGCGTTACCGTTCAGCGGTCCCGCGACTTTGGTCGACGGGTCGAAGGCGGTAAGCGTGTGAATGCTGCCAAGCACTCCATTCACCGCGGTCACGAATTTGTCGATCGAGGCCTGAGCCGCGGAGGTGTCCGGACTGATGGTCAGCGTGGTCGGCGTGTTCGCAGCGGATGCCTGCTGCAGATTGAGGGTCACGCCCGTGATCGCGCTGCTGACCACATTGCTGGCACTGGTCGCGGCGAAGCCGTTGATCGAGAAGCTGGCGTCCTGAGCGGCTCGAGTCTGCGTGAACGCCAGGGACGAAAGACCGCCGTCGCCCCCCGATGGGGTAACCGTGATGACATTGGCGGCACCGGTGGTGGTTCCGGTCAGCACCAGCCGCGATCCGCCGGTGGTGGTGATGATGCTGGCGGTGACCCCCGGGTTGTTGGGCGCCGAATTGATCGCGGCGGCAATGCCGGCCAGCGAATTGTTGGTCGAGTCGATGGTGATCGCCGCGGAGGCACTGCCCACCGCAACGGTCAGGGTGCCGGTGCCGATGGCCGATGCGGTGCTCGTTACCGGTTGCGAGGTCAGGGTTGCGGAGGTGGCAAGATTGTTCACTTGCAGCGAGTATTGGCCGGCAACCGCATCCACGGTGGTAGTGGCCGTGGCGATGGTCTTGTCGGCCACCGTCGCGGCAAACCCTGCCAACTGCTTGGGGTCCTCGAGCGCCGGCAGCGCGAGCTTCAACGTGTCGAGCGCCGACGTGAAGGTTCCGTAGGCCGAGACTTGCGAGTCCAGCGTGTTTTGCTGATTCGTCAATTGCGTCGTTTGGGCGGCACCAAACGAGGCGGTGAGCGCCGACACGATGGCATTGATATTCAGTCCCGATCCAATGCCGGTTGATGTGATCAGGGTGCTGGCACTCTGGGCACTCGGTGGACTGTTGGGGGGAATCACTGAACTCATGGGGTGGGCGACCGTCCGTTACGTAGCTTATTTATCGGCAAGCTGTGCATGAACTTAAGCAAGCGGCGTACCAAGTACCGTTACGAATCGCATCTTCAGGCGTGCTGATTGACGATGGCCCCGGAAATTCCCACACTGCGGGCCAAGGCGGCAAACTCACTCACCGGAAATACACCGAGGACCGCTCCGTTGGCGGGATTGATCTGCTGGATGAGCTTGTCATCCGAATCCGGCGCCACGCGAAATTGATCGGGCTTGCCGGTGTCGTTGAGAAATTTATTGAGCAGCGCGACCTGGGTTCGGGCGTCGGTCGGAGCCGGCGCTGCCGGCGGCTTGCCGGGTGGCGGCAAAACTTTGCCGCCCGTGGGTACTGTAGCTGCCGTAGGCGCGTGACTTCCGTGCACGAGGCTGATAGCCGGTATTTGTACCGGGTGTCCGTCGCTGGCCATGGTTCACCTATTTAATTGACCTCAATTACCTCTTGCGTTCGAATTCCATTCGAGAACCACGGCTCGACTTGATGTCGAGCCGTGGGATTTATCTACTCTCCTCTAGAGCTATCGGCCGTTAGCCGAGAAGCTTGAGGATCAGCTGGGGCTGCTGGTTGGCTTGCGCCAACACCGAGATGCCGGCTTGTTCCAACACCTGTGACTTGGTCAGGTTGGCGGTTTCCGCCGCAAAGTTCGCATCCTGAATGGTGCTGCGCGACTGAGTCAGGTTCTGCGCCGTTGACTGCAGATTGCTGACCGCCGACGTGAAGCGATTCTGGATGGCGCCCAATTGGCTTTGGAACGCGCTGACCGTCGCGAGAGCCGCATCGACCGAGGAGATGGTGCTGTTGGCACCCGCCACCGTCAGTACGTTCTGGTTCGCCAGGGTCGCTGTCGCGCCCGAAGCCGTGGTGCTGAGGCCGGTGGCCTGACCGCTGGTGAAGCCCAACGCTGCCGATCCGCCGGCAGTGCCCACGTCGGTGACTGTGACTGGCTTCGAATCGGTCAAGGTAATCTTACCCTGGGCCGTGAACCCCGCACCGGTTGCGCCGATCGTGGTCAAACCAGTGCCGCCGGCACCTGCGCCGGTTCCCGCGGTGACGGTTTGCACGACATTGATGTCGCTACCGTCCGTGTTGCTCAAGGTAATCGCGCCGGCATTGGCGCCGGAGGCCACTACCGAGGCCGTGACGCCCGTGGTGCCCGTGAACAGATTGATTTGCGAAGCGACCGCGCTGCCGGTCAACCCGGTACCTGCAGTGGTGCCTGAGACATTGTTGCTGCCGCCAAAAATTACTTGACCATTGATGGTCAGGTTAAACGTGGCAGCCGTGGTGGCACCGCCTGTAATCTCGCTGAATGCGGCCGTATCTGTCTCGCTGGTGGCGGCGCTCGCCGTGATTCCCTGCAGACCGGCGCCGTTGATCGCAGCCGCCTTGGCGAACGCAGAGCCGGCTCCCTGGAAGGGCGTCGCGCCAACGAAATTAGCCGTCGGAGCAACCGTTACCGTAGATGTACCATCGCTCAAGGTTACCGTGGAGGTGCTGGTCAATGCCACACCAGGAGCGGCGTTGGTACCGACCGCCGTGCCGGTTGCCGTCGAGAACTGGCCGATCTGGTTGGACGCCACACCCTGCTGCAAGCTGACCGCGATGGTGTTGCCGACGTTGGCGCCGACTTGGAACACGGTCGTACCGCTCGAGCCGTTGAGCACGTTCAAGCCGTTGAACGTGGTCTGCTGCGCGATCTGGGTGATTTCCTGAATCTGCTGCTGCACCTGGTTATTGAGAGCTGCACGATCCGAGGCGCTGTTCGAGCCGTTGGCCGATTCGACCGCCAGGGTGCGAATGCTCTGCAAATTGTCGACGATGGTGTTCAGCGCGCCGGCAGTGGTCTGCGATTCCGACACGGCATCGTTCGCGTTGGCGACGGCCTGGTTGGTGCCGTTGATCTGCGTGGTGAATTGTTGGCTGATGGCCAGACCGGCGGCATCGTCGGCGGCGCTGTTGATGCGCAAACCCGAGGACAAACGCTCCAAGGCCTGGGACAACGAAGCCTGCGAACTGGACAGATTGTTCTGTGCGTTCAACGAGGCAATATTGGTATTGAGAACTAGTGACATTGATGACTCCTGAAAGTTTAACCACCGGCCCCTCTTAGGCCCTATGTGTGCACTTCACCCCCTCGGGCGGACCGGTGACACATTCCAACTCCTTATCGGATGGGTCTTGGGGTTCTTTAGCCCCTCCTGGGCTTTCCGAAGAATTTTTGTTTGCGCCAGGTCGCAGATTTGGCGACGTCGATGCTGTGGCGCGATGGCCGGGCACGGCCCGCCACGGACCCTCAAGCGAGCTGTTATCGGCCGGGCGGCGAAGTTTTGGAGTACAATTTTGCCCCGATTCCTGCCATCCCCTGCCAAACCGTGAAAACCGTCAAACGCAAAAGCCCGAAAGTGGGCTTTGTCAGCTTGGGCTGCCCCAAGGCGCTGGTCGACTCCGAACGCATCCTCACCCGCTTGCGCGCCGAGGGCTACGAGGTGGCCGCGAACTACGGCGCCGCCGACCTCGTGGTGGTCAATACCTGCGGATTCATCGATTCCGCGGTGGACGAGTCACTGGAGGCCATTGGCGAGGCGCTGGCGGAGAACGGTAAAGTCATCGTGACCGGGTGTTTGGGCGCCCAGCCGCAGAAAATACTCGATCGACATCCGCAAGTACTTAAAGTAACCGGCCCCCAGCGCTACGAAGAAGTGGTTGCGGCGGTGCATGAACATCTGCCCCCGAAACATGAACCCTTCGTGGACTTGGTTCCCGAGCAAGGCATCAAGCTCACGCCGCGCCATTATGCGTACTTGAAGATCTCAGAGGGCTGCAACCATCGCTGCAGCTTTTGCATCATTCCCTCGATGCGCGGCGACTTGGTCAGCCGGCCGATCGGCGCGGTGATGCGCGAAGCCGAACAATTGGTGCGCGCCGGGGTGAAGGAAATTCTGGTGATTTCCCAGGACACCAGCGCCTATGGCGTCGACCTCAAGTATGCGGCCGAAAGCTGGCGCGATGTTTCGCGGCGCGCCCGTTTCTATGACTTGGCCGCCGCACTCGGCGAACTGGGCGCATGGATACGCCTGCACTATGTCTATCCCTACCCGCATGTCGATGAGGTCATTGAACTGATGGCTGCCGGCAAGGTCCTGCCGTATCTGGACATTCCCTTCCAGCATGCCAGCGCCCGCATCTTGAAATTGATGAAGCGTCCCGCGGCGGCGGAAAATACCCTGGAGCGCATCGCGGCCTGGCGCCGCGTCGTCCCCGACATCACGATACGCAGTACCTTCATCGTGGGGTTCCCCGGCGAAACCGACGAGGATTTCGAGGAACTTCTCGATTGGATGCGCGTTGCGCAGCTGGATCGCGTAGGTTGCTTCGAATACTCACCGGTCGAGGGCGCCGCGGCCAATGCGCTGAAGGAAGCCCCCGTCCCCGCGGAACTCAAGGCCGAGCGCCGCGGCCGCTTCATGGAGCTTGCCGCGCAGATCAGCGCGCGGCGGCTCACGCAAAAGATCGGACGCCGGATGCCGGTGCTGATCGACAGCATCGACTTGGACAGCGACGTCGCCATCGGGCGCTCCGGCGGCGATGCCCCCGAGATCGACGGCACGGTACGCATCGAGGGCGCGCGCCGCGCCGGCGCTGCGCTGTCGGTGGGCTCGTTGGTCGACGTGCGGATTACCGGCGCGGGCGAATACGACCTCCTGGCGCGATTGATTTGACTGATTGATTGACCGATTCGATGTTGGCGACTGAGCGATCCTATGTTCTAACCCGGTGCGCAAGCACCCCCTTTCGGAGACAGCCTTGGAAATTTCTGCAGATAAAGTCGTACTCATTCATTACACCCTCAAGGACGACGCCGGCGACGT
Organism: Gammaproteobacteria bacterium; assembly: GCA_021323735.1. Lineage (GTDB taxonomy): Bacteria > Pseudomonadota > Gammaproteobacteria > Steroidobacterales > Steroidobacteraceae > Bog-1198. Next base: position 118,842 of record JAJPKM010000018.1, on the reverse strand, counting down.
GATCGACAGCTCCGCGGGCGGCGAACCGTTGGCCTATATCCAAGGCCATGGCAACCTGGTGTCGGGTTTGGAGAAGGCGCTCGAGGGCAAGCAGGGCGGCAGCAGCGTGGCGGTGTCGGTCGTCCCTGAGGAAGGCTACGGCAAGTATGATCAAGCGTTGATTCAACGCGTGCCCAAGCGCAGCTTGCAAGGCTCCGGCGAGGTCAAGAAGGGCATGCAATTCCAGGCCAGAACCCCCGACGGCATTCGCCTGTTCACGGTCACCGGCGTCATGGGGGACATGGTGACGCTGGACGGCAACCATCCGCTCGCCGACAAGACCCTACATTTCGACGTGCAAGTGGTATCCGTGCGCGAGGCCACCACCGAGGAATTGGAACACGGCCATGTGCATGGCGTCGGCGGACATCACCACTGATCACCGATCGTGCGTGCACACCTCGGCTGGTGCACGGTTCGGCTAGCGAACTACTTCAGAGAAACTTGAACAGCGACAACCCTTGGGTCTGCGAGAAGGCCTGCAAGGCCGCGCTCAACGTGGTGTTTTGCTGATCGAGCGTGGAGATGGCGGAGGCGAAATCCAAGCTCTGCAAGTTGGAGATGGACTGCTGCAACTGCGTCTGCTGACTGGTCGCGACCGACTGCTGCGTGGTAATCGAATTCAAGCGCCCGCCGACGCTGGCGCGGACATTGGACGTCTGGGTGAGCGCCTGATCGATGTTGTTGATCGCCGTGTTGACCGAGTTGTTGAGGCTGGTCGAAGAAGAAGGACTGGTCACGCCCGCTTGCAGCGCCGAAACCAGGTTCTTGACCGTCGTGAACAGGCTCTGATCGGTGCTGGGCGCGAGGGTGAATGAATCGCCCGCGGCGGGCGTGCCGCTCAAGGTGACCTGCACGCCGTTGAAGGCAATGGTGCCGCCATCGGTATAGGTGCCCGAGGTGACGACGGTACCGCCCTTGGTGACCTGGTAGGCACCCGGCGCGGTAAAGCTGATCGAGTAGGTACCGCCATCGTAGGCTGCCGGATTCGACACCGTCGTCGCACCCACGATGCCTGACCCTGAGTTGCCGGCGGCGGCGGTAACCGCAAAGGTTCCATTGCCGGTCTTGATCTGGTTGAACACCGTGTCGCCGTTGTCGCCGTCAGCCACGGTCTGGCCCGCGGCGATCTGCACCTGGCGCTGGCCCTGGTCGCCGTTGTAAGTGGCGCCGGTGGCACTCAAGGTGAAAGGCTGGGTCTGATCGGCGAAGCCGCTGAAGATAAATTCGCCGTTGCCATTCTGTGTATTGGCCAGTGCCAGCAGGCTATTCTGGATCTGCACCGCCTGGGTCGCGATGGCGCTGCGGTTGGAATTCGTGAGCGTCCCGCTGTTGGCCTCGAGCGCCAGGGTACGCAGCGCCTGCAACTGCGTCTGCACCTGGGACAGCGCATTGTCCTCGGTATTCAGATTGCTCTGCGCGCTGGTGGCGTTAGTGGCGTATTGCTGGCTTTGGGCCAAGGCCTGCTGGAAATTGTTCACGGCTCCGGCCGCGGTGGGATTCTGCGACGCGGTGGTGAACTGCAGGCCGCTCGAGAGCTGGTTCTGTGTCTGGTTGATGCCGGATTCCAGCACCGAAATCGATGCGAGAAACTGCGTTTGATCGAGGCTTTGTGTTACGCGCATGTGAGCAGTTTCCTTATCGGCCGTTCACCGAATTGATCAAGGTCGTGAACAAGCTGTTGCCGATGCTGAGGGCCTGCGCCGCGGCTTGGAAGGCCTGTTGCCATTGCAGCAGGCTCGCGGCTTCTTCATTGAGATTCACGCCGCTCGTGGACTGAACACTGGCGAGGGCCTGAGCGTTCACCGCCGCCTGGGCGGTTTGCGCCGTGTTGATCTGCTGCGCCTGGCTTCCCAAGCCGGTGACCAATGCGCTGACGCCGCCGGTAATGCTGACGGTGCCGTTCAGAAGCACGCCGACATTTTGCTGATTTGCCGCGGCCAGTGCATTGCGGTTATCGCCCGTGCCGCCGGCATTGCCGGTTACCGTGAAGGTGTCGCCGGCGGCCGGCGCGCCGCTGATCTGGACCTGCCAGCCGTTCACCGCGATATTGCCACCGCTGGTAAAGGCCACCGGAGGACCGCCGTTGACCGAAAAGCTGGTCGGAGGATTGGCGAAAGTAATGGTGGCCGGTGCCAGCAAATTCGGATTGCCGGCATTGACCACGGTGCCGGCACTGATGCTGGCCGTACCGGCATTGCTGTCGGCCGCCGAGGTTTTGATCGCGCCGGCGGCGGCAATTTGCGACGGATTGGTGAGAACCACCTTGAGACTGCCCGCGGCCGTTGCCGTGGGTTGAATGAGAAATTGATCGCCATTGGCCGGAGCGCCGGACAGGACGATGGATATACCCGCGGCCGTGAAGGGGTTGCCGGCGGTGCCGGCGCCCGTGAGCGGGACGCTGGTGCCGTCGCTGGCATTGGTCAGCTTGGGCGTTCCACCGACAAAGGTGAGCAGGAAGTTGTTCGCCGTCAGCGCACCGAGCCCGTTCGGATTCACGGTGACGGCGGCGGTGACCGCATCGGTGTTGCTCGATGACGCCGTGGCGAGCGGCGCGCCGACGGAGAAAACGTTGGTGCCCAAGTTGCCGCTCAAATCCAACCCTTGAGCCTGCTGCGAATTGACCGTCTGCGTCAACGCCGTGGCAATCTGCCCCAATTGATTCAACGCCGGATTGATGACCTGTGCGCGGGCCGCCAGCAGCCCGCCCAAATCACCGGAGGTGATGTTGTTGCTGATCACCGCGCCGGAGGCGGCGGTGCCGATTTCCAGCTGCGACGCATTGAATTGGTTCGCCACCGTGGTCAGGGCAGTGGTCTGCCCCTGGAGCACTAGGGGCTGTCCATTGCCGACGAACACATTCAAAGCGCCCGAGGTGTCGGTCGTGGTGGAGATGCCCACCAGCTGCGAGAGGCTGGACACCAATTGATCGCGCTGATCGAGCAGTTCATTGGGCGGCTGCCCTCCCTGCTGCGCAGTGGCAACGACGATTTGGCCGTTCAACGTCGAAATCGCCTTGGCGATGGAATTGATCTGTGTCACATCGGCGGTGATCCGCGTGTTCACGTCGGTGTTCAACGAATTGAGTTCACCGCTGGCATTTTGAAAGCTGACGGCAACCGCCTGTGCCTGACTGACCAGCGCCTGACGCGCAGCGGTGGACGTCGGATTGTTCGCCACATTCGAGAATCCGTTGTAGAAGTTCTGCAGCGCCGTGCTCAAGCCGCCCACGCTGGTACCGAACAGATTGGTGATCTGATTGGTGTAACCCTGAATGGCGTTGAGCTGCCCGAGGCTGCTCTGCGAGGTGTTCAATTGATTCGCCGCCGCCTGACTGAAGGCGCGGCTGATGCCGGACACCACGACGCCGGCACCGACGGTCGCGGCCCCGTCGGATTGCGGAATGGCCTCGGTCAGGTTGACGGTTTCACGGTCGAATCCCGGCGTGCTGGCATTCGCAACGTTGTTGCTGGTGACGTTGATGGCGTTTTGAAACGCCTGCAACGCCGAGACGCTTATTCCAAACACATCTGACACGTTTCTCTCCGGCCGCGGCTTAAGCCGAAGCTACTTGAGTACCGTTGAGTATCGGCATCGCGACCAATTCCTATAATGCTGCAACGCGGACCGCCAGCGCCGCCTGCAAGGTATCGCCATTAAGGATTTGGTTTAACTTATTCGCATAGTCAGGATCGCTGGCGTAGCCGGATCTGCCCATGCCGGCAATGTAGGCGCCGGCGTTGCTGCCCGCGGCGAGCACGTCGCGATAGCGCGGCGAATTCTTCAGCAGGCTGGCGAAATCGTTGATGCTGTCCTCGATGGAACCGTAGGCGCGAAAGGCCGTGCGCTTCGGCGTCGCGACGCCATGGACGATTTCCACCGTATCCGCGGTTGCACGCGCGCCGCTCCACTCATCGCCCGCCTTGATGCCGAACATGTTGTGGCTCAATGAACCGTCGGCGTTGCGCGGCATACGCTGGCCCCAGCCGGTCTCGAGCGCCGACTGCGCGAGCATGGCCATGGGATCCACGCCCAGCGCGCCGGCGGCGCGGCGGATGGGGGGCAGCATGCGATGCACGAATTCCGCGGGGGTTTGTGCCAAAGGCGCCGCATCGGCGGCCGCAGCCGGTGCCGACGCCGACGTGGAGGCTGCGGACTTGACCGCGGCCGGCGCGCTCTTGGTCTCGAGCTGCCGCTTGAGCAGCCGGCTGATACCAAGATCGGTGTGCTGACTGATGCTCAAGGCCACCTGCTTGTCGAACATGTCCTGGTACATGCCCATGGCATTGCTGTCGGTTTGTTCGGCGGCACTCGCGTCGCGCATGCTCTTCAGCATCATCTGCAGGAACAAGGCCTCGACTTGCTGGGCCACCGCGCTGACCGCCTGCGGTGAATTCGGGTCGCGCTTCAATGCCGCGAGGGCATTGATGTCCGCGTACGTCGTGGCCGCGGAGGCGTCGACCGCTGTGTCGCCGAGCGCAGGGAGACCAAGGGTCGGGAGCGTCGAAGTCACTGAGGTTGAGGTAGTCATTTCAAATGATGATGAGTTCGGCCTGCAGGGCGCCCGCTTCGCGCAGCGCCTCGAGGATGGCCACCAGATCGCCGGGAGCCGCACCCACCTCGTTCACGGCGTGCACGATTTGATCGAGTTCCACGCCGGGCTTGAACAAGAACATGCGATTCGGAGCCTGATCGACCTTGATGGTCGTATTGTTGAGCACCACCGTCTGCCCCAGCTTGGAGAACGGATTCGGCTGACTCGCGGTCTGCTCCTCCTTGATGGTCACGGACAATGAGCCATGCGACACCGCCGCCGGGGTCACCATGACGTGGCTGCTGATGACCACGGTGCCGCTGCGTGAGTTGATGATCACTCGGGCGGGGCCCGCGCCGGGTTCCACCTCGAGATTTTCCACCGCCGACAGAAAGGCCACGCGCTGCGTCAGATCGATCGGCGCACGCACACGCACGGAGCCGCCGTCCATGATGGTGGCGATGCCATCGCCCATGCCCCGGTTCACGCTCGCCGCCAGCCGGGTGGCGGTGGTGAAATCCGGGTCGTTCAAGTTCAAGGTGATCGAGTCCCCTTGCGCCAGCTGGGATGGGACCGCGCGCTCGACCGTGGCACCGTTGGGGATACGGCCGGAGCTCGGCACGTTCACCGTGAGCTTGGAGCCGTCGGTGCCTTCGACGCCGAAGCCGCTGACCGTAAGATTCCCCTGAGCGATCGCGTAAATCTGTCCATCGAGCCCATGCAGCGGCGTGACCAGCAACGACCCGCCGCGCAGAGATTTCGCATTGGCAATGGAGTTGACCGTCACATCGATGGTTTGGCCGGGCTTGACGAAGGCCGGCAGCACGGCATGCACCGCCACCGCGGCAACGTTTTTCAACTGGGGTGTCACATTGGCCGGTACCGTAATGCCCAATTGAGCCAGCATGTTATTGAGCGACTGCACCGTGAAAGGCGCCTGACTGGTCTGGTCGCCGCTGCTGTCCAGTCCCACGACCAGGCCGTAGCCCACCAGCTGATTGGTGCGCACGCCTTGGATCTGCGCCATGTCCTTGATGCGCTCGGCTTCGGCGAGCGGCGAAGCGCAGAACATCATCAGCGTCGCAGAGCAAAACCCGGTGAGAATTTTCGTGTGCATGTTCAGTAGGGTGCAAAGACCGAGTTGAAGAATCGTGCCAACCAGCCCATACGGTTGGAGCTGTCGATCACGCCCTTGCCCGAATAGCTGATATGGGCATCCGCGACCTTGTCGGAGGTCACTGTGTTGTCCGTGGCGATATCGGCGGGGCGCACGACGCCCGAGACATGCACGAATTCATCGCCCTGATTGAGCTTCAGCGTCTTGTCGCCCTGCACCATCAAGTTACCGTTGGACTGTACTTCCATGACGGTGACCGTGAGGCTGCCGGCCAAGGTATTGCCTTGGGTGCTCGAACCCTCGCCGTCAAAACTATCGGCGCCGGCCAGGGTCGTCGTGAAGATCGGCACGCCGCCCGTGGTTATGGTTCTTCCCAGAACGGTGGGCCCGGTGTTGTTCACCGTGGTGGTCTTGGTGGTCTTGGTGACGGCGCTCTTGCTGGCGTTGGTGGATTCCGTCAAGCGGATGGTCAACACGTCGCCGACGCGGCGCGCCTTGAGATCGGCGAACAACTCGATCTGCTGGCCTTGTTGATAGATGGCGCCGTCGGTGCGCGGCGTGGGCGGCGGCAGCACTCGAGCCACCGCCGGATCCGGCTTGGGCGGCTTGTGGGGAATGAGCCCACATGCCGATAGCGCGCAACAGGCGAGTACTGTGATCAAGCGAATCATTGGATGTTGGTCGTCAGGAATTGCAGCATCTGATCAACTGTGCTGATGGCCTTGGAGTTCATCTCGTAGGCCCGCTGGGCTTCGATCATGGAAACCAACTCGGTCACCGAATTGACGTTCGAGGTCTCGAGCGTGCCCTGCGAAATCGTGCCCAGGCCGTTGGTGCCGGCGGTGCCGACCTGCGGCGAGCCGCTGGCCGCGGATTCGAGCAACAAGTTGTTGCCCGTGGGCTGCAATCCTTGCTCGTTGATGAAATCCGCCAACTGGACCTGGCCGACCTGGGTGCCCTTGGGGTTGGTCGCGGAGGTCACGGTCACGACACCGTCCGAACCGACCGTGACGGATTGCGAACCCACCGGTATGTTGATCGCCGGTTGCAGCGGATAGCCGCTGGCGGTGACGACATTGCCCTGGTTGTCCAGTGAGAAGCTGCCGTCTCGCGTGTAGGCAATGGTGCCGTCAGGCAAGGTGATCTGCAGGAATCCGCGCCCGCTCACCGACAAGTCCAGAGCGCCGTTGGTTTGCTGCACGCTTCCCTGGGTGTAGTCCTTCTCGGTGGCGACGATGCGCACACCCGTGCCCAGGGTGAGGCCCGTGGAGTATTGCGTGTTCTGCGTGCTCTGCGCGCCGACCTGCCTGATGTTCTGATACAAGAGATCCTGAAATGCGACGCGGCCTGCCTTGTAGCCCGTGGTATTGGTGTTCGCCAGGTTGTTGGCAATCACCGCCAAACGGGTGTTTTGAGCGTCGAGGCCGGTCTTTGCCGCCCATAGTGCAAGATTCATTGGCGTTTGCTCCTATTTACTGCGTCAGCATCAGGCGTTCGGCACTTTGTTCGTTGGTGTCGGTGGCGTTGATGCTCTTGATCTGAAATTCGTACAGGCGCTGTAGCTCGATCATGCTGATCAGAGACTGTGCCGCGTTGACATTGCTGGACTCCAGCACCCCGGAATTGATGGTGACCGTGTCGTCGGCTTTTGCCTTGCCGCCGCTTTTCAGGCGCAACAACCCGTCGACACCTTTCTGCAGGCTGGCGAGGGGTGGATTGACCAACTTGATGCGATCCACCTGCGTCACGGCAAACGGCGCCGAGCCCTGCGGGACCACCGACACCGTGCCGTCGCTGCCGATGTCCACCATGGTCGAGGGCGGAATGACCAGGGGTCCGCTGGCGGTCAATACCGGCAATCCGCTGGCGGTGGTCACCGCGCCCAGCGGCGACACCCGCAAGTCCCCCGCCCGCGTATACGCCTCCTGGCCGTCGGTGCCGCGAACCGCGATGAAACCCTTGTCGTTTATCGCGATATCCAGATTGCGTCCCGTAGTCTCCATGGTACCGCTGGAGAAGTCCGTTCCGTCATCGCCGGCCACGGCATTGACGCGCGTGGCATAACCCGGACCGTAGATCGGCTCGCTGCCGAAAGCGACCGAGTCGGCGCGAAAACCGATGGTGCTCAAGTTGGCGATGTTGTGGTTGTTGACGGCCTGCGCTTGCATGATTTGCTTCGCGCCGGTCATGGCCACATAGAGTGCTCTGTCCATGATTAATGATTAATGCGTGATGTTGATGACGGTTTGCGAGAGCTGATTCGACGTGGTGATCACCTGGGCGTTTGCCTGGAAGGCGCGCTGCGCCGTGATCATGTTCACGAGCTCAGTGGTCAGATCCACGTTCGAGGCCTCCAATGCGCCCGACTGTATCGACCCGAATCCCGCCGAGCCGGCCGTGCCCGAGATATGCGTGCCGGAGCTGAAGGTCTCGGCCCAGTTGGTGTCTCCGAGCTGCTTGAGTCCCTGTGGATCCGGGAAATTTGCCAATGCCAATTGGCCAAGCTGGGTCGACCTTCCGTTCGTATAGACCGCCGACACGACGCCCGTCGGATCGATCGATACCGTGCTGAGCTGGCCGGTGGAGAACCCGTTCTGAGTGATGGAAGTCACGGCGAAGCCGCCGCCGAATTGCGTGCTTTGAGCGAAGTTGAACGTCATGTTGAGCGGTGCGGAACCGTCCCCGGGATTGAAACCCGGGAAATTCAGTGCGCCGCTCGCCGGAGGCGTGACCGCGCCAGTGTTGGAGAACTGCAGCTGATTGGTGGTGGCATTGAGCACCCCATTGACCGTCATATTGACGTTCCACAAGCCCGGCGTGGCGGTTTGCGTGAAGAAGAAGGTTGCCGGGAACGAATTGCCCAGCGAATCGAACACGGTGGTGGACGTGGATTCGGTGTACGTGGCCGGGTTGTTGGGATTGAACGCACCCCCGGTGGGCGGCGTCGATCCTGCAGGCAAATTCAGGATCACGGTGCCGGCGGAAGTGGCCAGCGGCGTGCTCTGCGCGGTCTGCAAGTTGAGGTCCTGGAGTGCGCCGGTGTTGAAGCCCCCGGTGGTTGTGGGCGGATAGACCTGCAGCGCCTGTCCGGTGGCCGTCACGACGTTGCCGTTTTTGTCCTCGGCAAACTCCCCGTTGCGCGTATAGACGATGCCGACGCTCGGATCCTGCAGGGTGAAGAAGCCGTCGCCGCTGATGGCGAGGTCCAGGTTCGACCCGGAGGTACTGATGTTGCCCTGTGTGAATTGCTGAGCCGTGGTGGCGAGGCGTACGCCCTCACCGACCTGGGAAGTGTTGAGATTCACGGCGCCGGCAGCGAATACGTCGGCGAACTCGGCGCGCGATTTCTTGAATCCGACCGTATTGGAGTTGGCGACGTTGTTGGCCGTCACGTCCAGATCGGTGCTCGCCGCGGTCAATCCCGATAGTGCAATGTCGAAAGAAGACATGGTTTTCTCCTCAATGAATTAGTTTGAGATCTGCTGGACGTTGCTGAACGGCACACTGCCGATTCCCGCCACATTCACAGTCAGTCCCGTTGATCCCGCGCCCATGCTCACGCTCTCCACCGTGCCGTTGACCAGGGTGGTCGCCGCGGTGCTGCCCTTGGTGGCCCCGGCGTACTGAGCGCTCAGCGTGTACGTGCCCGGCGGAGCCTGCGTACCGCTGAGCGTGGTGCCGTTCCACGAGAAACTCGCAAGGCCTGCCGATTGCGCGCCGAGATTGATCTGGCTCACCAATGCGCCGGTGCTGTCGCTGACATTGAGCACCACTTGAGAGGTGTTCTGCGGGACATTGACTGCGCCGGTCACCGGGGCGCCCGCCGCCAGCGTGGCCGTGCTGCTGTTCACCAGTGCCTGATGGCCCAGCAAGGACGACGCCTGCAGCGCCTGGCTCGACGTGAGCGAACCCGACAGCGAGTTGAACGAGGTGTTGAGTGAGGTAATGCCCTGCACTTCGCTGAGCTGGGCGAGCTGCGTCAAGAACGTGTTGCTGTCCACCGGGCTGGTCGGATCCTGGTTCTTGAGCTGCGCCAGCATCAGGGTGAGGAAGTCGGCGCCGCCCAAGCTCGTGCTGCTGGCCGCCGGCGTCGTACTGCCGGTGCTGCCCGTACCGCCCGTCGCGGCAGTTCCCGTTCCAGTGCCCGTTCCGGCGCCTATCGGCGGCGTGGTGGCGTGAGTTGCGTTGATCAACATGGGTGATTACCTTTTGCCTAGTGGCCCATCGCAATGGTTTTGAGCAACAGATCCCGTGCCGTATTGATCGCTTCGACATTGGTCGCAAAGCTGCGATTGGCCGAGATCATGTTGGTCATTTCTTCGATCGAATTGACGTTCGAGCTGAAGACATAGCCGTCCTTGTTCGCCGCCGGGCTGTCCGGTTGATAGCGCATCAGGGGAGGCGCCGTGCTCTCCACCACGCCGAGTATGCGCACCCCCACCCCGGCATCCTCTTGATCGAAGCTGGCCGCGGAGTTGTCCATCATGGTTTGAAACACCGGATGCCGCGCGCGATAGACTTTGCTGGGATCGCCGTTGACGCTCTCCGCATTGGCCAGATTACTGGCGGTCGTATTGAGCCGAATCGTTTCGGCATTGAGCGCGCTACCCGCGGTGTTGAAGACATTGAATAGAGACATGTTTTCTCCTCGAGGACGTGGTTACTGGCCGTTTATGGCCAGCATGAACGACGCAATCGTCCCGTTGATGAACCCTAAGCTGGCCTGGTAGCGCACGTTGTTCTCCGAAAACGCCGCCTGTTCCACCGGCATTTCCACGGTGTTGCCGTCCAGCGAAGCCTGGTACGGATTGCGGTACTTGAGGTCCGCGGAAGCCGCCGTGCCGTCAGACATCGTGATGTGCGAGGCCCGGGTGACCGTCAACGGCAACGGTGCGTCGTCGGTATGGGCCAGGACCGCGCTGAAATCGATGTCGCGCGCCTTGTAGTTGGGCGTGTCGGCATTGGCGAGATTCGTCGCCAAGACGCCGATGCGCTGACCTTGCAGCAGCAGCGCTTGCTCATGGATACCAAATATGTTTTCGAACATGCGTGACTCCTCGGGTTAAGCAGTAGCAAGAGGTGTGCCAACACCATGCGCGGCCGCCGCGGCAGCGAGAACGGTGCGCGACATCGCAGAATTCGCGCCCTTGGCACACGATTTGGCCGGTGCGGCAGCCAAGGGCGGCAAGAACTTGCCGCAGGAGGCTCCCGGCGGCAGCTTAGAGGAAGGGTGGCCGCCGGCTTATAGGGAAGATGGCACGGCGCTTGCTACATCCCGGTCATCATGAACATAGCGCCAATATTTCGTCGCGCCCGCAAGGTAGGCCCTGCAATCGGGTCGTTGACGCTGGGGCTGCTGCCGCTGCTGGCCATCGGGCAGGTTTTCGATCCACAAGAAACGGCGCAGCTCGAGGCGCTGGCCAAGTCCGAAGCGGCGCTGCAGTTTCCTAGGCTCACGGATCGGCAACGCTTCTTGGTGGGACCTATCGAGGCGCGTCCTCAGTTGGACAGGTGCAGCCGGCCCATCAAGCCGGTGGTCGCCTCAACCCAGCATATGAAGGATCGGGTGACGATTGAACTGCGCTGCCAGGATGCGAAACCCTGGCACATCTATGTGCCGGTTCGAATCGTCGGCACCTCGCCGGTGGCCGTTGCGGCGCATGCCATCGTTGCCGGCACGGTCATCAAGGACACGGATGTCAAGACCGAGGAGCATGACGTGTCTGAGCTGCCACTGGGTTTCCTCGACGACCCCGCAATCGCCGTTGGGTTGACAGCCAGCCGGCCCATCGCGGGAGGGGCCTACCTCACCAATCAGCAGCTGGTGGCCGCCAAGGCGGTGCAGCGGGGACAGTCGGTCACGCTGGTCGCGGATGCCGGCGGCATGAGCGTGCGCATGGCAGGGCGTGCCTTGAGCGATGGCCTGATGAATCAGAGAGTTAGGGTCCAGAATCTGTCATCCGGCAAGATCGTCGAAGGGATCGCCCGCTCCGAACAAACCGTCGAAATAATTTTGCAATAGCCCTTCAGTGATCCACGTCACAGCCGATAATGAATTTAGCGGGCGGTCTTGGAGGAATTCGCTCAAGTTCGTCCAAGCCCCGACGATAACCATGCATGGGCGGTTGCGCCCCAGGAGATTGCGGTGACTGACAAGATCAGTGGAGTATCGATAGCCGAGCAGGTCGCGAAGCCTACGGGTTCGGGCAGCAACGCCGTTGTAGCTGATAAGTCGCAGGGAGAAGGATCGGTTTCCGCCTCGGCGCAGACCGCGGACCATGTCACCCTGACGGAATCAGCGCGCTCCTTGCAGAAACTCGAAGCAGCCGTGGCCAATGCCCCGGTTGTCAATACGGCCAAGGTGGCCGCCGTGAGACAGTCCGTCAACGCGGGCACTCACAAGATCAATGCCGGCCAGATTGCCTCCAAACTGCTGCAATTCGAGCGCGGCTTGAAGTAGCCCATGACCCAGGATGAGCGCCGCCGCTTGGAGGATTTGCTGGACCGGGAGATCGCGCTGGCGCGATCCTTGGCCGCAACCTTGGCGACGGAACGGCTCGCCCTCACCGGCCAGTCGCCGGCAGCCGTCGAACAGAGTGCCGCGGACAAGATCCGCGTCCTTGAATCCATCGAGAAGCTCGAGGAAGAACGCCGCGCGCTGTGTGCCGCACCGCAGAGCGCGGGCATTTCGGCCACGGTTGCAGAGCGCTGGCGCGATCTGATGGAACTCATGGCCGGTTGCCGCACCGCCAATGACGTCAACGGCCATATCATTCATGTACGCCGGCATCAAGTTCGCCAGTTGATCGATATCGTTCGCGGCGGCCCTTCAATGACTTACGGCCCGCAGGGCAAGACCTTTGCCAAGGCGCTGCGCGCCATCGCCCGGGCCTGATGTATGTTAGTCCTCAGCCGCCGTGCCGACGAATCGATCGTGATACAGCCCGCGGACGGCGTCGACGCCAACATGACCATGGCGCAATTGTTTGCCAACGGTCCGATCCAAATCACCCTTCTGGGCGGCACCGGCCGGCGCGTCAAGATGGGAATCGAAGCGCCGGAACAACTCGCCATCCGGCGAAAAGACGTCGACTAGCCTCGATTATTCGAGTCGATTAGCCTGGTTCTTCAAGGCGATTAGCCTTGATTCTTCAAGTCGCTTAGCTTCAAGTATTCCAAAGCAATTGGTTTCGCACGAAGACCTAAGGCCTGCTTCGAAGCTTTTTCGTGATTCGCGGATTGTTCGAAGCTAGCCGAAGCCATCGACCGCGCCGCGGGCAGGCTTTTACTTATCGGCGGCCGTGCTTACATATATTTGCCGCAATTGTCGAGTCCTTCGCTATCGCTTTGGAATGTGCATAATGGCGTTCCTAAAAACAATTCCATGAAGGGCTGTACGGATGGAGCGTCGACTGCACACCCGACACCGCGCACGAACAACCGTGTACGTGGTCATGTCCGGCCGAAAGAGCCGAATCTGCAAAGCCAAGAACTTAAGCGCCAATGGGGTGTTCGTGGAGACCGAGAACCTGGGTCTTCGCAAGGGACAACAGGTCCAATTGGCCTTCGCCATCAACTTAGGTCTGGTCACCAAGATTCATCGGCGTACCGCCATCGTTGCGCATGTCACGCGCGGCGGCACCGGCCTGATGATGGAGCAGTTCGCGGGCCGCTGAGCTTGACGCATCCTGTAAACTGAGGGGATGCCACCCTTCGATCCTCCCCGCTCGGATGCCATCCGTATCCGCGGCGCCCGCCAGCACAACCTCAAAAATCTGAACCTTGACCTGCCGCTGAACGAGCTGGTGGTGGTAACGGGCGTCAGTGGTTCCGGCAAATCCTCGCTGGTGTTCGATACCCTGTACGCCGAAGGTCAGCGCCGCTACGTCGAGACGTTCTCGCCCTATGCGCGGCAGTTCTTGGATCGCATGGACAAGCCGCAGGTCGACCGCATCGAGGGCATTCCGCCGTCGATCGCCATCGATCAGACCAACCCTGTGCGGACGTCGCGCTCCACCGTCGGTACCATGACGGAACTGAACGATCACCTGAAAGTGCTGTTCGCCCGCGCTGCGATCTTGCACTGCCGAGGCTGCGGCCGCGCGGTGCGGCGCGACACGCCGGCCAGCATCCAAGAACATTTGGCGAGGCTCGCGCGCGAGCACGGCGATCCGCAAGTGCTGCTGACCTTTCCGGTACCCATCCCCGAGAATTTCACCGAAGCCGAGATCAGGGGGTTGCTGGCAGGCCAGGGCTACACACGAGTCCATGAGAAGCGCGGCCATACGCTTCACGTGATTCAAGACCGGTTTCGCCGGTCCAAGGTGGAAGCGTCCCGCGCCGGCGACGCGATCGAAGCAGCCCTCAAGGTGGGTCAGGGCCGCATCGACATCTATCCGGTGGGCGACGACGCTTCCGGCCAAGCGGCGTCACCCTGGCGCTTCTCCTCGGGATTGCACTGTCCGGACTGTGAGATCAGCTACAAGGACCCGAGTCCCAGCACCTTCAGCTTCAATTCCCCGATAGGCGCCTGCGACACCTGCCGCGGCTTCGGCCGCAGCATCGGCGTCGACTATGGCTTGGTCATACCCGATACCTCGCTGAGCCTTCGCCAAGGCGCCATCAAGCCCTGGCAGACCGAGTCCTACGAGGAGTGTCAAGCGGACCTGATGAAGTTCGCGCGCAAGCGAGATGTACCGGTGGACACGCCGTGGCGCGATCTGACCGAGGCGCAGCGCGCATGGGTCATCGAGGGCGAAGGCGAATGGACCAAGAACGTGTGGTACGGCGTGCGGCGTTTCTTCGCGTGGCTCGAGACCAAAGCGTACAAGATGCATATTCGCGTGCTGCTGTCGCGCTACCGCTCCTACACCGAGTGCAGCGCATGCCGCGGCGCGCGCTTGAAACCCGAGGCCTTGCTGTGGCGAGTCGGCGATCCGGGAATGAACATCCGCGAGCTGATGCTGCTGCCGATCGACGCCGCCCGCGAGTTTTTCGCGGCTCTTCGACTGCCGGCGCTGCTCGATGACGCAGCGGCCCTGCTGCTCGAGGAAATACGCGCGCGCCTCAAGTACCTGACCGACGTGGGCCTGGGCTACCTGAATCTCGACCGGCAATCGCGCACGCTGTCGGGCGGCGAAGTTCAGCGTATCAACCTCACCACCGCACTCGGCACCTCGCTGGTCAACACCCTGTTCGTTCTCGACGAACCCTCGATAGGCCTGCATCCTCGTGACGTCGAGCGCATCGTCGGCGTCATGCACCGATTGCGCGACGCCGGCAACACCCTGGTGGTGGTCGAACACGACCCAAAGGTCATACAGGCCGCGGATCGAATACTGGACATCGGCCCCGGCCCCGGGGATCGCGGCGGTGACATTGTGTTCTATGGGCCCTTGCGCGACTTGTCGACGGCAAAGCACTCCCTCACGGCCGATTATCTGTTTCGCCGCAAACGCGTCGAGGTACGGCCTGGCGCAGACGCGGGGAGCACCGCCGCGGCGGGCAAAGATGCTGCGGCCGGCAAACTGTTCCTCGAGGGAGTCCGCGAACACAACCTGAAGGACATCGATGTCCAAATCCCGCTCGGGTGCCTGGTTTGCGTCACGGGAGTGAGCGGCTCGGGCAAGTCCACGCTGGTCCATGACGTGCTGTTTCCGGCGCTGTTGCGCGCCAAAGGCAAGCCCACGGAGAATCCCGGCGCGCACCGCACCCTGAGCGGCGCCGAACTCATCGATGCGGTGGTCATGGTCGATCAGAGCCGAATCGGCCGCACCACACGCTCCAATCCCGCCAGCTACGTCGGCGCCTTCGATGCCATCCGCGACTTGTTCGCGCGCTTGCCCGAGGCGCGTGAACGCAAGTACACCGCGGGCACATTCAGCTTCAATGCCGGCAATGGCCGCTGCCCGGGGTGCGGCGGCAACGGCTTCGAGCACGTCGAGATGCAATTTCTGTCCGACGTGTATCTGCGTTGCCCGGATTGCGATGGCCGACGTTACCGCTCGGAGGTGCTCGAGGTCCGGTTGTCGCGCGGCGGTTTTCCACCGAGGAGCATTGCCGATGTGCTCGAGTTGACCGTGTCCGAGGCGCTGGCTTTTTTCTCCCAAGATGCGGAGGTCTGCCTGCGCCTCGCGCCGTTGGCCGAGGTGGGGCTCGACTATCTGCGCCTCGGCCAACCCGTACCGACGCTCTCGGGCGGCGAGGCGCAACGCCTGAAATTGGCCGGACACTTGGCGGACTCTGCCGTGCGGCTGAAGTCGCCGCAAAAATCAGCGCAGGCGGCCGCCGCGAAAGCGGTATCCGGGAGCAAGGCGGCTTCCGGCATCGAAACCCGCCGCGGTTCGCTGTTCTTGTTCGACGAACCGACCACCGGTTTGCATTTCGACGACGTCGCCAAATTATTGCGCGCCTTCAGGCGCCTGATAGAGGCCGGACATTCTCTGCTGGTCATCGAGCATAATCTGGACGTGGTCGCCGCGGCCGACTGGATCATCGATTTGGGCCCGGAAGGCGGCGAAGCCGGAGGCCGGGTGGTCTGTGCGGGGACACCGGCGCAACTCATGCGTTCCGCCGGGTCGCACACCGGCCGCGCGCTTCTGGCGGAAGGCCTCGCAGGCCCGGCGGTGCAGGACTCCGCCGTGATGCGGTATGGCGATGCGCCGGCAAGCCCGCCCACCCACATCGAGGTTCACGGCGCGCGGGAGCACAACCTCAAGAATGTCGATGTGAACTTGGGCCTCAATGCATTCACCGTCATCACCGGTGTTTCGGGCAGCGGCAAGAGCACCTTGGCCTTCGATATCCTGTTCGCCGAAGGTCAACGCCGTTATCTCGAGTCGTTGAACGCCTATGCCCGGCAATTCGTCCAGCCCGCGTCCCGCCCCGACGTGGACGCCATATTCGGCATTCCGCCCACCGTGGCGATCGAGCAGCGCACCAGCCGCGGCGGCCACAAGAGCACTGTTGCCACACTGACGGAGATCTACCATTTTCTGCGGCTGCTGTACGTCAAGCTGGGCATGCAATATTGCCCGGCCTGCAATGCGCGCATCGAGCCTCAATCGGCGCAGGCCATCGCCGCGCGGCTGCTCAAGGACTATCGCGGCAAGAGCATCACCCTGCTGTCACCGCTGATCGTCGCGCGCAAGGGCTTGTACACGGCACTGGCGAAATGGGCTCGCGGCAAGGGCTTTGCGCATCTGCGGGTGGACGGCAGTCTGTTGCCGACGGCGAAGTGGCCGCGGCTAGACCGTTTCACGGAGCACGACATCGAATTGCCCATCGCTACGCTCAAAGTGAGCGCCGCCGAGGAGACCAATCTTCGCGACAAGCTCAATGAGGCGTTGCACCATGGCCAGGGCGTGGTGCACGTGCACTCAGGCACGGGCGCACACTTGGGCACAGGTGCGCAATCCGGCGCCGGCGCACGATCCGATGCAGCCGTATTTTCCACCAAGCGCGCCTGTCCGAACTGCGGCACCGGCTTTCCGGAACTGGATCCGCGTCTGTTTTCTTTCAATTCGAAGCATGGATGGTGCAAGAGCTGTTTCGGAACCGGGCTGCAGCTGCCGCAGTTCGACGCCGAGCAAAGCGGCGAGGAATCCCTGTGGCGGGAGGATGCAGAGGCGCCGCCTGAAGTCTGCACCGCATGCGCGGGCCAACGCCTGAATCCGGTGGCGCTGCATGTGCTGTTTCGCGGCCTCTCGATCGCCGCGTTGGCCGATTTGCCCGTGCAGGATTTTTCTTTGCATCTTGCCAAGCTGAAGTTGGCAGGCCGCGAGCGCGACATTGCACGCGACTTGCTGGCGGAGTTGTCCGCTCGCACCGCATTTTTGTGTGATGTCGGGCTGGGGTATCTGCAACTGAATCGCGCGGCGCCCACGCTGTCCGGGGGCGAAGCGCAGCGCATTCGCTTGGCCGCCCAGTTGGGTTCGAATCTGCAGGGGGTGTGCTATGTACTGGACGAACCGACGATCGGCTTGCATCCTCGCGACAATGTCACGCTGTTGAATACCTTGGACAGGCTCCGAGCCAAGGGGAATACACTGGTGGTGGTGGAACACGATGAAGACACCATCCGGCGCGCGGACCACGTGATCGATTTGGGACCCGGCGCCGGCACCCGCGGCGGGTCTCTGGTGGCACAGGGCACGGCCATGGAGCTTGCGCGGCGGGGCGATTCCGTAACGGGCCGCTGCCTGGCGGCGCCGCTGAAGCACGCCCGCTCGCGGCGCCGATCCGTCGATGGCGATACGCCGATGATCGAAATCCACGGTGCGACGCTGCACAATCTTCTCAAGATCGATGCGCGCATCCCCAAAGGGCGCTTGAGCGTGATTACCGGGGTCTCCGGTTCTGGCAAGTCCTCCTTGGCGCGCGACGTGCTACTGGGCAACTTGAAGCGCCTGTTGTCGCGGCCCGCCCACGGCAAAGGGCGCAGAGCCGATGCGCCACTGCTGGGCTGCGATGGCATCGGCGGATGGCAATCGATCAGCCGGGTTCTCGAGGTCGATCAAACACCCACCGGCAAGACGCCGCGCTCCTGTCCGGCCACCTATATCGGATTCTGGGATGCGATCCGCCGGTTGTATGCCGACGCCACCGAGGCGAGAATCCGCGGTTTCACTGCCAGCCGCTTCTCCTTCAACACCGTCGGCGGGCGTTGCGATGCCTGCGAGGGCCAGGGTATGCAACGCATCGAAATGAGTTTCCTGCCCGACGTGCAGGTGCTCTGCGATGTCTGCGGCGGGCGGCGATTCAATCCGGACACCTTGAGCATTCTCTTCAAGGGCAAGAATATCGGCGAGATCCTCGCCATGAGCGTCGATGATGCTCTGGAGTTCTTCGCCGCCCAGCGCAGCGTCCACCATCCCTTGAGTCTGCTGGCGGACGTGGGCTTGGGATACTTGAGCTTAGGCCAGCCCAGCCCGACCTTGTCGGGCGGCGAGAGCCAGCGTATCAAGCTGGTAACGGAACTTACCAAAGTGCGCACCGACGAGCTTGGAAAGGACATCGCGCGCCGCGAAGGACAGCACACGCTGTATGTGCTCGATGAGCCCACCGTGGGGCTGCACATGGCGGATGTGGAGAAGCTGCTGCGCGTATTGCACCGGCTGGTCGATGCCGGCAACACCTTGGTGGTGATCGAACACAATCTCGACATCATGGCGGAAGCGGATTGGATCATCGACTTAGGACCCGAGGGCGGCACGGGCGGCGGCCGGATCGTGGCGCAAGGCTCGCCGGAGTCGATCGTGCGCAAGCCCGGAAGAAGCCACACGGCGAGTATCCTGGGCGAATTTCTGCTCGAACGCGGCGTGGCATAGGCGGGTCAAACATAAGCAGGCCAAGCGCAGAAAGTCTCTGCGCGGCACGAAGGCGCACGCTCGACGGAGTATGATGCTGCATGGCGAAGAAACAAGAAGCCGTGGACAATCTTCTCGACGCCCTGGTATGGATGCGGCGTAAGGCCAAGAAGCACGAGCCGGTCGACGCTCTTATCGATGCGCTGGTGGGGATGCGGCGCAAAGCCAAGAAAAAGACGGCCCAAAAGACGCCACTCAAGAAAAAGGCCGGAAGACGGCGAAGTGGCGCTGGTCAATAATTCGTCAGTTCAACATAAGCGCCTGAATCGCGCTTACGTTTTGATGACAACGAACCGGTTATGCACTGAGTTATGCACCGGCATTGTGGATAACAACCACGCGTAACAGGGAAAGATCCGCGGCCGGAGGCCCGTTTCGCGAAAGTCAGAATCGTCCGTCAGACATCGGCCCCAATATTGTTGCGCGGCGTCGCAATGTCCCCATCCACGGACAGTGTATTCGCGGGGCGTACTGCCGGATACTTGATGAGATTCACGCGCTGGTTTTTGCAGACGGGAATCCAAAGTTAGTGGCCGCGGCAGGAACGAACTGGGCACCGGTGGGCGAAGGGGGATGAGTCTTTGACCCAAGTGCCGCGGCGACGAAATGCTAATGAAAGACTCTTTAAGCTAACTCCTGCGCCTTGCGAAGTAATCAGCGCGGATATAAAAATGCCACGCCTTATTTGAAGCATTTCGATCGCGAAAAATTCAGTGCGGCCGGCCGGGATACAGCCCTCCGCAAATTTGGGGAGATCACAACGATGAAGACCACAGCACTGTGTATGCGCGGCGTCATCTTGGCCGCTCTGGTGTTTCCCGCAATTGCCCTATCGCAGACGCCGACGCCTACATCTTCCGGGGCCGTCGATCCGGGAGTTCGTCCCGGAGCAATCAACGGCCAACCGGCAGCGACGCCAACGAGCCCGTTGCCGCTGCCATCCGTATCGCAGAACCTCCACCCCGTAGGTGCCCTGGAGTTCTTCGAAAACGGACTGGGACGCTTCATGGATGAAGAAGTCGTCTCGGGTGGTACGAACAATGGTTTGGGCCCGCGTTTTAACTTCAACAGCTGTTCAGGATGCCATTCTCAGCCGACCATCGGCGGCACCGGCCCGGCGAACAATCCGCAATTCCAAGTGATCGCCAACAACATCGTTACGTCGAGCAACACGATTCCGACGTTCATTACGGCGCATGGGCCCACGCGCGAAGCCCGCTTTCCATTTTTCGCCAACTCGGACGGCACGCCCAATACCAGCGCGCCCAACGGCGGTGTGGAAGACCTGTTTACCGTCACTGGCCGCGCGGATGCCGGCAGCTGCTCCATACAGCAGCCCAACTTTGCCCAGGCCCAGGAGAACGGAAACATTATTTTCCGTATTCCAACGCCGGTCTTTGGTGCCGGACTGGTCGAGAACATCGACGATTCGACCTTGCTGGCCAACCATAGGGCTCAGGCGAGCAACAACTTTGGGATCAGCGGTTCCTTCAATCACAACGGCAATGACGGCACGATCACCCGCTTTGGGTGGAAGGCACAGAACAAGTCGCTGTTGATCTTTGCCGGTGAGGCCTACAACGTGGAGATGGGCATCACCAACGAACTATTCGGTCAGGAGCGGCCTACTCCGGAAGAAGAGCAGGCTGGCGGCCTCCCGGCAAATTGCCTGAACTTGTCGGGTAACGGATATCCCGAAGACGCGACCAACTTCGTCGTGGGTGCCAATTCAGATCAGTCGGCCCAGAATGCGCAAGTACCTCCGGACACCGACCTGTTCGCCGAGTTCATGCGCCTGCTGGCGCCGCCGACGCCGTCGACCACCACGCCAGGCGGAGCCAGTTCAATCAGCGACGGGAAGAGCTTGTTTACCAGCATCGGCTGTTCGAGCTGCCACACGCCGACGATCAACTCCACCCAGCCGTCCAACGTCACGGCGTCGCTGGGGAACGCTCCCGTAAATGCCTTCTCGGACATCGAACTCCATCACATGGGGACCCGCTTGGCCGACAACGTCTCCCAAGGCGGGGCAGGCGGTGACCAGTTCCGCAGCGCGCCGTTGTGGGGCCTCGGGCAGCGCATCTTCTTCCTACATGATGGCCGCACGACCAACCTGCTGGCCGCGATTGCGGCTCACAAGAGCAGCGGTTCGGAAGCCTCACAGGTGGTGCAAAACTTCAACCTGCTTTCGAACCAACAACAGCAGGACTTGGTGAATTTCCTGCGTTCGCTGTAATTCGCTCAGTTGCAGAGGTGACTTCCGGGCGGGACAACCATGTCCCGCCCGCTTTTTGAATCTACCTGCCTTGAGATGACCGGCTCGAGGGACGTAATGTGCGCAATCACAATCCCGTTCTAGGACTCCTTGCACTGGCCACGTTGTGGCAAGGGGCCGCTTGTGCTGAGGGCGGCCCCCTTCTCGTGAAGGGCGCGTGGTCGAGTTCAAGCGATTCGATCACGCCGCTCCCGGAAGGCGGAAAGGTCGTCGATCACAACTACAACAATCAGTATTTTGGGCTCAGTTACAGCCCCTCCAGCGAATGGACGGAAGGGGATGGCGGGCCGCCGCCCTCGCCAAGCGGCTACTATGTCCTGGCGCAGATCGAGCCCGCGGCATCCACCGCAGGCGCAAATCCGGGGCATATGCTCATCGCTGCCCAGGATATGTTCTTCACCTTGGTTCCGGCCAATACTGCATTCGAATTGATCAACTTCTCCAGCCAGCGCCTGGACAGGGAATACAAAGTGGAACGCGCTCCCAGGGAGGTGCGAATCGCGAATCATTCATTCGTACGATTCGACTACATGTCGCCGGTGGCGAAATTGCATTGGCATGTGCTTGCAACACAGGTCCGCTGCCACACGATTCAGTTCGTGTTCACCAGCCATGACGCCAAGCTCAGGGACAACGTTGTCAGGAGCATGGACGCCATGAAGCTGCCCGCGAATGCCGGCATCACCGGGGGAAACGGCGGCGGCGACGCTCCACTGTGTATCAAGGACTTCGCAAATGCGGAAAACCTGATAACGCGCGTCGATCCGATCCTTGCCGAGCCCAGATTCAATCCGGTCCCCGTCCGGATCATCGTCGGCAAGGATGGCAAGGTGCGACACATCCACTTCCTGAGCGCCTTCGCCGACCAGGCCAAGAGCATTTCCGATGCGCTGTCACAGTGGCGGTTCAAGCCATATCTCTCGGAAGGAAACCCGGTTGAGGTGGAAACCGGCATCATGTTCGGCCGCATGCGGCGAACGGCCCAGTCACCAGAATCTGGGACGCGTGCTGCAACAACCACGCTTGCAGCAGCGTCGTCCCAGACAGGGGCTCGATGAAACAGGCCTGGCGCACCATCGAGTCCGAAACTCCCACTCTCGGGAGATGTTCGGTATTGGAGCCGGATGAGCTAATGATTGGCCCCGAGCAGGTCTCTAGCGTCGGTACCGCGCCTGAAGTGACCCCGGCAACTGCGCCCGACAAATTGCCGGAAACGCCGCTGGAACGCCGTGTGCGCGAATTCCTGGAACGAACCGAACCAAGGCCGGTCGTGACCATTCGCGATATGGCCGCGGCATTTCGGCTGAGCCGATCCCACCTGCAGAAAACATTCAAACTTCAAACCGGCGTTTGCATGGGTCAGTGGATCACCGAATACAAGCTGCAGAGGGCGGCGAGCCTTTTGGAGAACAGCAACCTGAGCGTAAAGGAAATCGCTTACACCATCGGTTATGAACACTCGTCCAGCTTCATCCGAGCATTCGAGCGGCGGTTTACCGAGGCTCCCACGGGCTATCGAAAACTGAACGACTGCAAGCGCGCAGCCCACCGATAGGACATTGCGGTAGTGCCGCCGGCGCGGAATACGAGCAAGGCCGCGCTAGGCCACGCGGCACAACAGCCCGCTCACTTGCGCAAGTAGGCGTCCGCCGCTCCGGCGAGCCGGTTCTTTTCGGTCAAATGGAATCGCGCGGTCTCCAGGCCGCGGTCGACGCTATCGCCCATTTCCGCGGGTACATGCGCCCTCACCCACGCCTCCAGCTCCGCCAAGGGTATGCCGCTCCAATAGGCATTCGGTATCTGCTGCGCCAGGATCAACGGCGCGTCCATCGCATAGGGCTGCAGCAACCGTTCGCTATTGTCCCGAAATACCCGCCATGACATTTCCTGATGCTCGCCGGCGAGTTGTCCTATCAATTGCAGTCGCAGCGCCTCCGCCTGCGGCTGGATCTCCGGCGACAATGCGATCTGCGCCGCCTGCCGCGCAAGATCCGGATCCCGCACCGTGACCAACGCGGCGTAATAGCGGCGCAACTCGGTCTCATCTTTCGCCGTGCGTGCAACCCCATGCAAGTTCTCGAAGGTCGCAGCGTCGGCGTATTGCGCGACGATCGTCAGAATCATCGCTTGATCGTCGGGCAATATCGACCTGCGATCCGTAAGGAAGGCCGCAAAGCGCTTGCGAGCCTCGTCGATGACGCCTTGATCTCGCCAACTGCCCAGCTCCCTTATGACCGTTCGCCGCAGAGCCTGCACATCGGGAGTCTCTCCCGGCTTCGCGTCCCATCCCAGCTGCTCGAACACCGGCCTCAATACCGAACGAGCGTAGGCGGCGAATGCATCGTGGCCTGCGGCACCCCGCTCATCGAATTCTATCGTCCCCAATGCGGCGGCTATCTGGGTCCACGCCCGGCTATCAAGAGTGGATCCCATGGACGCCACCAGCTGCAAATAGCTCGGTAAGGGGTCCAAGCCGGATTCGACCAGCGCCCATTGGTCGTCGAGCAGCGCAATGCGATCCGCATCCGGCAAACTGCGGAAATTCTTGGTGTTGATCGCCAGCGTCCCCTGGTCATAGCGGACTCGGTAAAACCCCAGTGCACCGGCATCGGCGCTCAACGGCTCGTCGCAACGGCCTGCAGGCAGGGTCGATTGATCTTGCGTCAGCAACGACGCTACCGGCGTTCCGCCAGGTCCGACGCGAATTTGCAGCGGAATTTTCCAATGCGAATGCTGGCTGTCGACTCCGCTCAGCAGAAATCGCTGCTGCGACAGTGTGAGGGTGCGCGCGCCCGAGGCGTCGCAGCCGGCGGTGACGTTCACGAGCGGAAAGCCCGCCCGCTCCGTCCAGTCCGCGGCAATGGCGCCTACGTCCTTGCCGCTGGCCGCGCTCAAGGCGCTCCACAGGTCGCTGGTTGCCGCATTGGAGAACGCGTGCGCGTGCATATAGCTGCGAATGCCGGTGCGGAACGTCTCTGCACCGAGATAGGCCTCGAACATACGCAAAATCGCCTGGCCCTTGCTGTACGTAATCAGCGGGTCAAAGGCATTGACCGCCTGCAGCTCGTCGGTCACATGTTGCTGGATGGGGTGCGAAGTGCTCCGGCCGTCGGCGCCCATGGCACTCTCCTTGTCGGCATCCTGGCCCTCCCACCACTTCCAATCCGGATGACGCAGCGCGGTTTCCTTCGCCGCCATCCACGAGGCAAAGCTTTCGTTCAGCCAGATGTCATCCCACCACGCCATGGTGACTAGGTCGCCATACCATTGATGTGCCATCTCATGCGCTTGGATACTGAATACCTCCTGGCTGTTTGCCACGGTGGTGGACGAGGACACCAGCAACGCTTGATCGTTGTAGGTGATCGCGCCCCAGTTCTCCATCGCACCCTGGAAGCCGCCGGGCACCGCGATGGAGTCCAACTTGGGCAACGGATACCGATATCCGAAATAGTCGTTGTAGTCCGCGAGAATTTTCTGGGCATTGTCGATGGCAGTTGCACCGTCTTTTTCCAGGCCGCGCACCGCCCAAACCCCGAACTTGACGCCGCCGCTCGTTGCCGCTACCTGCGCAAGATCGCCCGCGGTGAGTTCGACCAAATATGACGGCATCTTCGGAGAATTCTCGAATGTCGTGGTGGCCAGATTGCCGTGCACCTGGCGCTTGGCAATCGGCGTGTTCGCGATCACCGTCCAATTCTTCGGTACCGTTACTGTGAGGCGAAATGTCGCGCGAAACGCCGGTTCGTCCCAACACGGAAACATGCGCCGCGCGTCCGTCGCCTCCATTTGCGTCGACAGCATCAGTCCTTGCGCACCGCTGGGGCCGGCATAAGGCTGGGCAAACAGGCCGCGCGGCTGAGTTTCGATTTTCCCCGAGTAAGCGAAGCTCAGCGTGTGCATGCCGGGCGTTGCCGGCTTGGCCAGCGTCACGGTGGTCAATTGCTGCTCATCGTTCGACACGACGGCCTTGACGGGTTTGCCGTCCAGACGTACGCCGTGCAATGTCTCGTTGAGCGAATTGAATTGAATGGTATCCGTGGCGGTTCGCACGCGCACGAGAACGGACTCGCGTCCGGTCAGCGTGAGCGCCTTGATATCCGGCACGATGGCAACCGTGTAGCTGCTCGGCACGACATTCTTCGGCAGCCGCCCCGGCGCCTGGTCGAACGAGAACGGCGCCGCCGTTGCGGGCAAAACCGCCATCGCTGCCGCAGAGAGAGTCAAGATCAAACTATTGTTGATATGCATGGAACCGCTTTTGGTGTGTTATTGGGCTGCGAATAGTTACGGACTGAGTGGAATTCGCTTGGGCTTGGACGCCGACTTCGACGCACCAAAATCATCCGGCAACGGCGGGATGACCTGATTGGGATACCAGAAGGTCAAGTGGCAACTCTCGCAAATACCGTCCATCGCCGCGCCGGCATTCATCATGCCGGTCGAATCCTTCTTGTCGATGGAGGCGAGCATCTGTTCGCCGGCGTCGCGCAGCGCGCGCGCCAATTCGACGAAGGTGGCATGTTTAGCCTCGAAGACCTTTGCACCCTCCTCGGCACTCAACACACCCGACGTGCCCTGGTCGAGCACGGTGCTGCCGGGCGCCACGAGCCGGCGGCCATTCATGATGAGCAGATTGGTGCCCTCGATCAGCGCGATGGCGTGCCGCCTCGCCTCCCGCCACTCCTCGTCCGTATGCGGCTGATGGAAGACGGTGCCCTTGGCCGTCTGCGTAATGCTGACCGAATCCCACAGCGCGTCGGCCGCCGGGTCTATGACGGCATCCATCAGTTCTTGGATACTGGCCTCGAGCTGGAACGGCGGCGCCGCCGGCACCGGTGTTGGCGCGGGCGTTGAGGCAATCGCCGGGATCACGGCAGCGACTGGGCTTTTCTGACAGGCGCTCACGCTCAAGAGGGCGACAACCAAAACGCACACCGGAATCGATGGGCTTCGCATGCGGAACTCCACGGGTCGGACGTATCTATAAATTACAGAAACCTAGTTTGCCACAGCGTCGCTGTCCGAATTGGTTCGTTCGCGCGGCGCCCATTGACCCGGTCGCCCAGTGTCGCATCGATGAAAATGTTGCGCGCGCGGAACGGCGGGGGCGAATGCGTCAGTAGATGGAGGCGTACACTCAGCAGCTCCGATCCGTACACAGGTTCGGCGAGGGGCGCTATCGAGCGTGTCCACGCCGGAACCGCAATGGCATGCTGCGCGCAGGCGTACTCCACCATCGCAGCAATGTAATTGGCGACAAAAGGCGACAGTCCCGATGGCATGGGTGCCGCGATAGCGTCGCGAAGCTCGCCGGCGGTGAAATTCGAGAGCAATGAGTTAAGCTCTGCAAGCACAAGGCGAGCGGAAGCCGAGTCAATGCAACCCTTAATGCAGTCCCGAAACTGGGCAGCCGGCACCGCCTGCATGTTCACTTCGGCGCCGCCGCCTGAAACTCCGGCAATTCGCGGCAGGCCGCATCGATCGCCGAAATCCTCGGATAGGGATTCATATCTACCGCGAAACGCCGCGCATTGAACACCTGCGGCACCAGACAAATGTCCGCCAGAGTCGGGGCATCGCCATGGCAGAAGCGTCCCGTCGCAGCGTCCCGCACCAACCAACGCTCCAGCGCATCGAATCCCGTCTGCACCCAATGCCGATACCAGAGATCGCGAGCCTCCCGGTCCAAAGACAATTGATTTTCGAGATACTTAAGTACCCGCAAATTGTTGAGCGGGTGGATGTCGCTGGTGATCAGCTGCGCAAGGGCGCGCACGCGGGCACGCGCCAAGGCTTCGGCCGGAAGCAGGCGCGGAGTCGGATAGATCTCGTCCAGGTATTCGATGATGGCCACGGATTGGGTGAGCACGGCACCATCGTCCAGGCCCAAGGCCGGAACGAAACCCTGCACGTTGATGCGCAAGAACTCCGCCAGACGATGCTCGCCGGCTCGCAGGTCCTTGCTGATCGATTCGTAGGGCAAATTCTTCAAGGCCAGGGCAATTCGCACCCGGTAGGAAGCCGAACTCAACCCGTAGCCGTATAGAATCATCGAACGGAGTATATTGCACCGGCATTCGAATCTGACAGGACGGATTATTCATGTTCAAACAAGCCATCCTCGCGGCAGCGCTCTGCAGCACCCTTCTGGCCGGTCCGTGCATGGCGCACGCGAAACTGCAGAGCTCCTCGCCGGCCAAGGACGCTCAGCTCACCGAGCCCCCTAAAACGCTGACACTCACATTCAGTGAGGCCGCCCAGATTGGGGTATTGAAGTTGACCGCCAGCGGCAAGGACATCCCCATCGCCGTCGACAAGAACGCCAAAGCCAGCGCGTCGTTCACCTTCCCTCTCCCCACGCTCGCACCGGGAAGCTATACGGTGCAGTGGACGGCGGTCGCCGCGGATGACGGCCACGTGACCAAGGGTTCATTCGCCTTCTCGATCAAAGGCTAGGGCTGGGAGCCTGTCTGAGTATTCCGCGTGGCCGCGAGCGAGACGGACTGGGTGATCGTCGAGGCGGAGGCTTCGGACAGGCTTTGAGGCTCAAGCCTTGGAGCTAAGTGGCTGGGACGCGGCAGCCGTCGGCGCGAAGGCGGTCACTTACGCCACTACGCTCGGTGCCGCCGGAGCGATTTATTTTCTGGCCTACTGTGGCGAGCTCCTGCAGGAACCGCAGCGCTCGCGCATCAGGCGCCTGATCGGCATCTTAAGCTTGACCTCGGCCCTCGCGACCGGCGCGAAGATCCTGTTGATGTCGGCCACGATCAGCGGCGACCTCGCCGGCATGTTCGACATGAGCTTTGCAGGCATGATCTTGGGCGCAGGCGAAGGCCTGGCCTCGGGTGTGCGGATGGCGGGACTGGCTCTTTGTGCTTTGGCGGTCACCTCAAAGCATCGCTTCCATGCGTTGGCCCTCGTGGGCGCGGCCCTGGCGTCCATGTCCTTTGCCGGCGTCGGCCATGTACACGGCCTGCGGCCGAGCATCGTACCCAGCGTGCTCTTGTGCCTGCACTTGCTGTGCGCGGCGTTTTGGCTGGGCGCATTGGTACCGCTGTTGATCACTGCCCGCGACTCCAGGCCCGCGCAAATTGCTGCGGTGGCAGCGCGTTTCGGAAAATTGGCGCTAGGTGTCGTGGCAGTACTGCTCTGCGTCGGGCTAAGTCTCTTGTGGATGCTGATTCGCGACGCGACGCCATTCTGGAGCAGTGACTACGGCCGATTGATGGCCGCCAAGCTGTTCATGGTAGCCGCGCTGTTGGGGATAGCCGGAGTCAACAAGCTGTACCTGACACCCAGGCTTCTGCAAGGTCAGTCCAAGGCCTTCGTCCAGTTTCGACGCACCGTGCAGGCCGAGATGGTCGCCGGTGCATTGATCTTGCTGATCACGGCGACGTTTACGACCGTGACGGGTCCCCCGCGGTAGCCTGAAGTCGATCGGTCAAAGCGACCCGGCAAGATCCGCATAAAGAACGGCATTGGATGTACGCAGGTTCATTCCGAATGCAGAACGTATCGATTCCGTGATCAGCTTGCTCGCGGCGATCTCGTGGGTCCCATGCACATCAGCCGAATTTGCTGAAATCCGCTGCACGCCGCTCTGAAAATGCGTTGAAGGCCTCCTTGAACTCCGCGGACTTCAGTTGGCGCAGGAAATTACCGGACTCCTCGCTCATGCGTGCCAGCATGCCCTCCTGGTCGCGCATCAAAGATTTGGTCGCGACGACGGAGGCCGGGGCGCGAGCGGCGATGGCCAGGGCAGCCGCACGCGCGGCCGCATGCAGCTCGGCTGCGGGTACGGTGCGATTCGCCAGACCCCAGCTGACTGCTTTTCCCGCGCTCACCGGCTCACCGAGCACGAACATTTCAAACGCGCGGACATGCCCGATGCGCAGCGGCATCAACAGGCTCGAACCCGCCTCCGGGACCAGGGCCAGGTTGACGAAGGGCGCGATGAGCAGCGCATCATCCGCCATATAGACCATGTCGCAGTGAAGCAGCAGGGTGACGCCGATCCCCAGCGCCCGGCCGTTGACCGCCGCGACAATCGGCGTGCGGGAGCGCGCCAGCGCGGGCA
Source organism: Gammaproteobacteria bacterium (assembly GCA_021323735.1). Lineage (GTDB taxonomy): Bacteria > Pseudomonadota > Gammaproteobacteria > Steroidobacterales > Steroidobacteraceae > Bog-1198. The sequence continues at coordinate 89,430 of JAJPKM010000018.1, read as the reverse complement.
GCAGCGGATTGGCATCCTCGGGCTTAGGAGCCGCCGTGGCATTGCCGATGGCAGCGAAATCCGCCAGATCGTTTCCCGCGGTGAACATGTCGCCGTTGGCCTTGATCAAGATGCAGCGGATATTCGGGTCCGCATCGGCATTCGCGATTTCCGCCCCCAGCGTGGCGTACATGGCGCGGGTCAGCGCATTCTTCTTGTCCGGCCGGTTCAAAGTGAGAACCAGGAGCTTTTCGGACTTTTCCACCAAAACATGCTGTGTCACAGAGTTCTCCTTATGATTACGGCGCTGGTCCGCTCAGTTGCATGGCAGCCAGAGGAAGAATGGTATTCCGATCAGACAGACACCGCCGAGACCGCCGACAGCGCCAACACCGCCGGGGCCGCCTGCACCGGTGTGATGGTACCGCCGCCACGGCCCCGGTGCGAAGATCGCCAGACCGACGCGCCAGACTGACGCGCCCTACACCGGCCAAAGCGAGACGGCGGTGGGTTCAGGCGTAGCTCCGGCTGACGAACCAAAACACCCCCAGCCCCACGAGAAATGCCGATCCGACATCGACCACCACCGGGCGGGGTAATACGAAATGAATCTTTCTGAAGGCTAGCACCAGCACGGCCGCTCCGACGACCAACGCCACCTGACCGAGTTCAACCCCTAAGTTGAAGCCGACCAGCAGCTCGGCCAGCCGCTCCGTGGGCAGCTGCAGCTCCAGCAAGTCCGCGGCAAAGCCAAAACCATGAATCAACCCGAACACCAGCGTAATGAGTACGCGCAATCGACCTGCATCACGAATATTGCCCGACAGGAGCAAATAATTTGCCGAGAACAATCCCGCGCCGAGCAGCAGCAAGCTCGGCAGCCCCCCGAAACCGAGGAACTCGAACACGGCCATGAGGCCGAGGCAAAGTGCGGCGCCCAGCGCGACCATCTTGGGTTGCCGGGTCTGAACGACGATGTTCTCCGCACCGATGAGCGCGATGGTGAGGGCGACCAGGGCATCGATGTATTCGGCATGCGGCCGGAGCACCCCGGTGACCGCCAGCGCGAGGGTCAAGCTGTGACCGACGGTAAATCCGGTGACCACAAAGACCAGATCCCGTAGCCGCCGGGATATCAGCACCAATCCCAAGAGGAACGCCATGTGATCCACACCGGTAAAGATATGCATCATTCCCATGCGTATGAATTCGAAGAAACTCGCATTCTTGAGGCGGCTGCCCGCGCCGCCGGTCACCTCGATGGTCTGATGATCACGGGTGATCAGCTGTTCGGTGAATTCCCCGGTGGCGGCGTTTTGCACCTGCGCGAAGTTGGTATGACCGGGGACCCGATCGAAAAAGGCGCCGGAATGAATCTGCAAGTTCGCGGCAGAATCGCACGTGAAGGTGAAGTCGAATTTCCTGAATCCCGGGAGCGCCGACAGCGGCTGCACCGGCGGAATGAGCGCACAGCGTTTACCGTCCGCCATTGCGTAGGTTCTTTCGACCAGGTAGTCGCTCAAGATGGCCGATGAAACCGGTGTCGTGCCGTCGGCCAGCCGGTTGGCCTCGATGTCGGGAATGGTCACGACCACGTCCACCGATCGGCCGTTGATTTCCCATACCGAATGCGACTGACTCCGCGTATGCGCATCGGCCGGCGGCGGCGCGGCTGCCGCCAGCAACAGACAGAGGATGGCGGCGGATCTCAACGCAAGTCGTCCGCGATGCGCACATTGGCGCGTTTGCGCAGGAAGGATTCATCGCCTGCCTTCAATTGTTCGATCGCGCGATTCCGATAGTCGGTCAATACCTTTGGATACGCCTTGGCGAAGTCCAGGCGCGCCGGTTGCGTGTTCTTCACCATGTACAGCACATGGATGCCATCGCTCAAAGTGATGGGTGAAGACGCCGCGCCCTCCGGCAATTCCCGCGCAATGGCAAAGAGCTGCTCACCCAAGTGAATCCGGGCGGCGAAGTAGAATTCATCGCCTATGGTCTTGCCCGAGTCGCGGCCATGAAGCCGCACCAGCACATCAGGCGTCGTGACCGTTGCCTTCAATGCCTCCTGACTGCCCGCCAGACGGGGAAGTTCATCCACGGGGAATAGCCAATCCCGGACATTCATGATCCCCTCCGCGACGTAGCGCTCGGGATGCTGCGCATAAAAGTCACGTAAGGTTGCCTCGCTGGGCTGGGCGGTGATGGCGCTTTCGGAAATTTCCAGCTCCACCGCATTGACCAGGGCGCTGCGCACTTCAGGATCGACCGACGCCAGGTCCAGCTCCTTGCCCCGCTGCACGAACAATTCTTCGCGGATCATGTCGTTCAAGACTTGCCGCCGCTGTTCGGGGGTCGCGTGGCTCAGGTCGACGCCGTATAGCGTCTGCAGAAGGGCGAGGAAATCGCTGCGGGAGATGGGCTGCTGATTCACCAGAGCCACATCTTCGGCCGGAACCGACAACGACGAGACCCCACGCACGGTGAACAGCGAATATCCGGCCAAACTCAAGCCTATGATCGCTCCCAGGGCCATCAGCGCGAACGACCGGCGGTTCACCTGCAGTGGATCTCGCCAAGATCCAGCCTTTACCTGCTCATGATCAGTCGGCATGGAATCCCTCGCGGTGTGAGATCGAGTACACATAGAAAGCCGTTTCGCGAATGCCGGCCGCGCTCAATGTCATGATCCAAGCGGGGCACACGCCCTGGCGACCCTGCGCGATCGAGAGGAAAAGCGCCTCGCGGCTGCCGTCGCCGTAGAGCGAGACGGCATCGGTCAAGTTCGGCGCACCAATCGCGGCGTCCCCTTTCGCATCCAGGGCATGACAGTCATAGCACCCCGCATCGCCGGCGTACAATGCCGCACCTCGCGACGCCGCGGCAGCGTTGGCCTCGCGGCCTTGTTGCCGAAGCAGAAATTCAATCAGATCGTCGATCTGGCCCGGGGCCAGCGGATGAATATTGGGGTCGGCCGGATTCGGCTGCGGCTGCCCATACGCCGGCATGACCGCCAGGCTCCAGGTCTTTGGATGGCGGAAGCGAATGCCGTACTCGATGATGCGCTCGATGTCCGCCACCCGCCCGCCGCCGTACAGCCAATCGCCGTCGGTGAGGTCAGGCACACCCTTGATCCGATCTCCGGCGCCCGCGGCGCCGTGGCATACGGCGCAATGAACCAGGAACAAAGGCTGCCCGCGGCGAACTGCGAAACGCCGCAGGTCAGGATCAGCGGTCAGCGCGTCGGGATCCGCGCGCAGCAGCCTACGTTCGGTTTGGCCGATCTCGGCGAACACGGCAGCGCCGATCAGGAAGGCCAGAATGATGACGATAGTGAAGCGCATGAAATCCAGCTCGAGCGATGCCGCGCCAGAACGATCAAGTGACGTTCAAGTCGTAAAGCCTATCCAACGTCCCGTCGCCACGATGGCGGTCCACAGCAGCAGCGACGTGCCGCCCGCCAACTTGGCCCGTCTGGGCGGCTGCGCTCGGTCCCATGCCTCAATATGGCGAGTCCCCAACCAGTGAAACATCGCCATGTTGATGCCGGCAAGCAGCAGGCAGCACATCTTCAGCCGGAACGGAACATTGGCGTAATAAACGAGCGCCTTGGACGAGAACAGCATCAGTCCCGCCGCAGCCGCCACCAGAAATGCCGTCCAGGTCCAGGGCAACATTTCGGCCGCGATCTCACTGAATGGGCGTTCGCGCTGGGCAATTCCCAGGAGGCGCAGGTCCACGGTCATGATCGAACCGACGACCAGAACCAGCGCGAGCACATGCACGGTTTCGATGGTGGGAAATAACCAGTCTGATTCGCGAATTGCGGTCGGAAACTTCAAGTCCTGCAGCCAGGTGAGCGCTTGTTCCACGGCCATGCTCATGACTTATACATAGGCGATCCAGCGTCCGGCGGTCACGATGCCGGCACCGATGATGATGAAGCCGACTCCGACGGCGCGGGCCGCACGGCGCCGCGCCGGCGACTCGCTCCAATACGTAAGGTCGCGGCGCGTGCGCGTCTGGACGATCCACAGCGCGCCGGCGAGGATGAGCACCAGGAGCATTTTGATCCGAAATACCCAATTGAGCAGTTCGCGCGCCGGCTCAGTGACGGTGAGCAGGATGCCGCTGACCAAGAGCACGGACAGCGCCGTCCAGATCCAGGGTGCCGAGCGGGCGGCGAGGCGCGCCAAGGGCTGCACGCTCCGGCTAATGCCGATGAGACGAAAGCCGATGACGTAGACGGTGGTCAGCAGAATCGCAATGGCGATAATATGCACCGTTTGCACCAACGGGACGAACCAGTTTGCCGACTGAAACGCCACGCTGATATCCGTCCTCGACAGCCAATCGCAAAATTGCTGAATCACATCGTCATCCGAAGCTCTTGGGAGAGCGGCTACTTTGAATGGAGCGCATCGTCGGGGCAAGGGTCCGCGTGAAGTATAGTCAGCAAATGTCATTCGGACCGCTGAAAACCCGCCGCACCCTGCTGGGACTGGGCGCTGCGCTGCTGCTGGCCTGGTGCGTCGGCATGCTGGCCCGCGGCTACTGGACACCGGACGAGCCGCGCGAAGCTGATCTCGCGTGGCGCATGAGCTGGCAGGCCGACCAGGCGGTACCTTTGCTGGCCGGCGAGGCATTCTGTGAAAAGCCGCCGCTGACCTATTGGCTGGCCGCCGTTCCCATCCGATGGTTAGGCCCACAGGCTTGGGCCGCGCGCCTGCCCAATTTGCTATATGCCCTCATCACGGCGCTCGGTGTCGGTTTGCTGGCCTCACGCTGCGCAGGCCGGTTCGCGGGGTGGGTGGGCGCGGCAACGGTCAGCACCTTCTTGCTGTCATACCAAGTCGCCATCTGGTTGGCAACGGATGCGCCGCTGCTTGCCGCCGTGTCCGTGGCGCTGCTCGGCGCCTACATCGGTTTCTACGCCGCCAGCCGTGCGCAGCGCCTGCGCGGCTACACCTTGATGCACATCGCGCTGGGACTGGGGTTCCTGAGCAAGAGCGCCGTCGTCTGGATGGTACCGGCGTTGGCCCTGCTCACGCTCGGCATTTGGGAGAAGCGCTGGCGCGAACTGATTCGCTGGGAACTGTACATCGGACTGCTGATTCAGGCAGCGATCATTCTCTCCTGGGTGTGGTTCGTGTACCGAGGCAGCGACGGCGTCGAACACTTGCGAATTTTCTTCTGGAACAACCTGGTCGGCCGCTTTGCGCCGGTCGACGCGCCGCCGGATTTGCAATACGCGATGGCCCACCGCAACACGCCCGGGAAGTATCTGATCGAACTCCCGGTTTATTTGTTTCCCTGGACCCTGTTGGTCATCGCCGCCGCCCGTCGGGCATGGCGGCAGCGGCGCTCACTCAAAGACCCGCGCGCCGTCCGCTTCGCGCTCGCCGCCTCACTGCCGCCGCTGCTGCTGCTTTCCTTCGCCGCCACGGCCCGCAACATCTACCTGGCGCCGGCGCTTCCGGGATTTGCATTGTTCCTCGCTTGGTGGGCTCGGGATATCCTTCCGGGCCCCGATCGCTGGGAGGTACGCGCGCTGCGCGCGACGGCCGCGATGTTGCTGCTGGGCGTCGCTCTTTTCGCCGCGGCACTGATCGTCATCGCGGGCGATGCCTGGAGCACCATGTCCGGTCACGCGTCATACATCACCATCTCGGCAGTCGGCTTGCTCGCCGCTGCGGTATTGGCCCTGCGGGCGTGGGCGGCGGCGCGCAACCAACCCGTGCACGCTCAATGGGCCCTGTTTCTGGCCTACTGCGTGCTGCTCATAGGACCTGCCTCCCAGGTGTACACCCAAGTGGACCGTTGGCAGGATCTGGGAAAGATCAGCCGTGAGATTGCCGCGGATACGGTGGGAAAGCCGCTCATTCTGCTGGCGCCGGATGAAACCACCCGCGCCATGATCGATCTGTATGCCAGGCAATCCGTCGACAGGATCGCAGGACCGCTCGATGCGGCCGGCATAGGCCGCATCCATGCGTTGGCGGCCGCTGCGCCCGACAGCCGTTTCCTCGTCCTACTGCCCGGCCAATCACCGCGACTGCCGTGGCGCCGGCGCGCGCCGGAGATGAGTGCGCCGCCCGCCTGGGCTGAGGCGGGACTGCGGATCGCGAAACACTATGCCCTGCCCAATGGCCGGCGTTATGCCCTGCTCGAGGTCACTCCTTAGGAGCCTTCCTCACGCGGCATACTTAAGACAGGCTAGGCCAAACCCCGATACAGCGCCTCGTATTCCTGGATCTGCCGAGTCCAGGAAAAATCCTGTGCCATCGCATTTCGCTGCAGCTGCGCCCAAATGCTCGGGATCGCAAACCAATCGAGCACAGTGTTGATCGCCCAGCGCACGGCCGGCGCATCATAATCGTTGAATACGCAGCCGGTACCACGGCCCGTGCCGGGATCGAAGTGCTGCACCGAATCGGCGAGGCCGCCGGTATTGCGTACCACCGGGATCGTCCCGTAGCGCAGACTGTACATTTGATTCAAACCGCAAGGCTCGTAGCGCGAGGGCATGAGGAAGATATCGCTGCCTGCCTCGATGAGATGCGCCAGCGGCTCATCGAACCCCGTCCGATAACTCACGCGGCCCGCAAAGCGCTGCGCCAGCGACTCGAAAAAACCCGAATACTTCGAATCGCCGCTGCCCAACACTACCAGGCCGAAATCGCGTGCCTGCAGCAGGTCCGGCAAGGCATCCATCAAGAGATCGATTCCCTTCTGTTCGGTCAGCCGAGTCACCATACCGATGAGCGGCCTGGAGGTCGCGATTTTCAGCCCCAGCGTTGCGGTCAACATCTCCTTGTTGATGAGCTTGCCGCGCAAGTCCTCGGGATTGAAATGCGCATCGAGGTGCGGATCGTGCCGCGGATCCCATGCCTGGTAGTCGACACCGTTCAATATTCCGGTCACGCGATCCGTGCGCTCGCGCAAGGCAGATTCCAACCCCATGCCGAGCGGCGTCTCACGGATCTCCCGTGCATAGGTCGGACTGACCGTGCTCACCCGATGCGCATGCCGAATGCCGGTTTTCAGCGCGTTGATCCCGCCGCGCCCGAAATCACCCTGATCGAGCAGCGCCCACACCGAGGCCGGCCCCACGTCGGCGGCGGCGGCGCTCGGCATCACACCCTGATAGCCGATGTTGTGGATGGTCAGCAGGGATTTGGCGCGCGCCAGAAGAGAGTCCGATGCGTACAGCGTCCGCAAATACAGCGGCAGAAAGGCGCTGTGCCAGTCGTTGCAGTGAAAAACCTGAGGAGAAAACCCTAATCGCCGGCAGCCCTCTAGGGTGGCTCGCGTAAACAGCAGAAAGCGGCGGTGCTCATCGGGATCGTTCGTGTACAGGCCGGGGCGATCGAACAATGCCGGACAATCGACGAAGTACACGGGTGCATCGCTGCCCGGATAAGCGCATGTCAGCAGCGAAAAACCATATTCGGTGTCGCCTATCCTCAAGGGGACTCGCTGGGCGCCGAGGACGGGCTGAAGGTCGGGGTAGTTGCGCCGCACGATGGGATACAACGGCGTGAAGGCGCGTACGTCGTGCCTCAAGGCGCTGACGTTGCGCACCAGCGCGCCGGCGACATCGGCCAGGCCGCCGGTTTTCGCGTACGGCACGATCTCCGAACTCAATAGGCACAGCTTCAACACCGACATGACTTTAGTCTAACAAGGCCCGATCGGCGCCGCGAGAAACTGGTGCTTGCCGGTCGAGTGTGTCAGGCTTGCGAAGCATGCGACACGCTGCCCGTAACAACACTGGACGTTATGTCAGCCGTTTAACCAGCGGAACCCTGGCAGTCATCATGGCCGGTGGCCGCGGCGAGCGCCTCAAGGCACTCACCCAGCATCGCTGCAAACCGGCTACGCCCTTCGGCGGAAAATTCCGCATCATCGACTTCGTGCTGTCGAATTGCGTCAACTCCGGGATCCGCCAGATCGCCGTGCTCACCCAGTACAAATCCCAGTCGCTGATCCAACACATTCAACGCGGCTGGAGCTATCTGCGCGGAGAACTGGGCGAGTTCGTCGAATTGATCCCCGCGCAGCAACAGATCGGCACGCATTGGTATCGCGGTACGGCCGATTCGGTGTATCAAAATCTCGAATTCATCCGCTCGCACAACCCCACGCATGTGCTGATTCTGGCGGGCGACCATATCTACAAGATGGACTACGGTCCGATGATCGCCTATCACGAGCAATGCGAAGCCGACATCACCGTCGGTGTCGTCGACGTACCGATCGAACGGGCGAATGAATTCGGCATCATGACCACCGACGACACCAATCGCGTGGTGAAGTTCGCCGAGAAGCCGCAAACGCCCGACCCCATCGCCGGCCATGAAAATTTAGCGCGCGCCTCGATGGGCATCTACGTGATCACCATGGACCGGCTCGAGAAGCTGCTGATCGAGGATGCGGCCAACGCGGCCACCCATCATGATTTCGGCCGCAACATCATTCCAGCGGCCATCCCGCGCCTCAAGGTTTTTGCCTACCCCTTTCACGATGTCGAGACGCGCGCGCAAAGTTACTGGCGCGATGTGGGTAACGTCGACGCGCTGTATGAAGCCAATATGGAGCTGGTCTCCCTCAATCCCGAGCTGAATATTTACGATCATCAATGGCCCATTTGGACCTACCAGCCGCAGCAGCCCCCCGCGAAGTTCGTGCTGGACGATGAAGGCCGGCGCGGCATCGCCGTCAACTCCATGGTGGCCGGCGGCTGCATCATCTCCGGCGCCTACGTGCGTCAGTCGCTGCTGTCGAACGATGTGCGCATCGAGGAAGCCAGCAGCATCGACAGTTCAGTGCTGCTGCCGAGCGTGACCGTCGGCAGGCATTGCAAAATCACCCGCAGCATTCTCGACGAGAACTGCGTGATTCCCGACGGCCTGCAGATTGGGCAGGACTTGAGCCTCGACGCGAAGCGATTCTTCGTGACCAAGCGCGGCGTGGTGCTGGTCACGCAGGACATGCTGCGCGCGTCGGCCGCCGGCGCGCCGAGTTCTTGACGAACCAATCAGCCCTATTCACGTCGTAGCGCAGCGGGAGGCTCCACCTTCTTGCCGTGATCCGCACTACTGAAATAGGCGGTCTTCATCCCAATGAACGTACTGCGCCCGGAGGTGCGGTAGCTGCCCTCGGTCATCTCGAATCCGATGTCGGAACCGAGGCCGTCGAATTGCTCCATGACGAGGTCGAAGCCTGCGTCGCGGATTGCCTGCAGCAGATGCTCTCGCTGAATCCAAAACGATTTACGGTTGTCCCAGGAAGCCCATCGGCGATTCTCGCGATCACGGAAGGCCCGCTCGCTCCTGAATTCCCGGCACCAACGCCCAGACAACCCTTCGTTTTGCGCCAGGCGCGAAAGTTTGTGCGTTGTCGTTGCGGTATTTTTCAACGGGATAACTCGCGAAATAGCGCGGCGCAGACGCCGTGGATGTATGAAACTGGGAGAATCGTTCGCTTCTGAAAAATGCGTCTGCAGAATCAGCAAGCGCTTGGTCACGCCGGACAATACGTCGAGGAATGCTCGGGGCCTATCAAGGTGATAAAATAACCCGCAGCAGAACACGGCGTCGAATGACCCATGGTTGGCAATATTCCAGACATCGTCGCGCACGAACTTCAGATTGGGCAACGAGGTTTTGGACTGTACGTAGCGGCATGCCTCGATATTCAATTCACGGACGTCGACTCCGAGTGCCTGAAGTCCCAACCTCGCGAATTCAACGGTGTACCCCCCCTCGAGACAGCCCAAGTCGGCGATGCTAAGGTGACTCTTTTCACCGGGAAATGCCGCATCGAGAACGCGTTTTGCGGCCAGAAACCAGGGATGGGCATCCATCGACTGGCCGGCTTCCGGTTTCGTGTAGCTTCCGTCGTCGAGACGTATGTTATGGGACGTAAAAGTAACCAACGAACGACTCCCTCGACAACTGTTTGCCTGCGACCGCAAGCTGCGCCGATATATAGTACTTGAGGTGGTGACCGGATTCTTCGGAAAAGGCCAGTTGGCTCAACTGCTCACTCGTATACCCAAAGGGCGATCTTGCGCATGCCGGGAATATTCATCTATCAGATTTTGAATCACTACACGAAGCCGGAGGATTTGGACCCAGGCTTCCTCGTGCTGGACAATTCCTCGAATCAGAGGCCTGATTGGTTCGAATATTGGCCGATCAGGACATTTTTGTTGAATGAACCGCTGGACGAGGAGTCCTTTTACGGTTTTCTGTCGCCGAAATTCAAGTACAAGACGAATCTGAGCGCAGCCGCCGCCCGCGAGTTCGTAAGCCGGGAGAGCGCCACGACCGACGTGGTCCTGCTGAGTCCGAGCATTCACCTCACCGCCTACCATTTGAATGTGTTCGCGTTCGGGGACACGGTTCATCCGGGCCTATTGAAGGTCGCCGACCGGTTTTTTCGGCACATCGGACAACCGATGAATTTACATGCCCTCGTCACCAATTCGCGGAACGAGGTTTATTCGAACTATATGATCGGCAAGCCCCGATTTTGGCGGGCCTGGCTCGAAATCGCCGAGCAATTATTCGCGCTCGCCGAGTCCCCGGATGATCCACTCGGTGCGGAGCTGCGCGCGCCCACCCTGTACCGAGGAGGTAACGGCGTCCAGATGAAGATATTCATCATGGAGCGCATCACCACATGGATTCTCGCGCGCGACTCCCGATTCGTGGCGCGTGTGCGCGATCCCTTCGTTGCGCGATCCCGCGTTTACAAGTTGCCGGGAGCGATCGTCTGCGATGCCTTGAAGATCGCATACGCGACGAACCACCGGGAGGAGTACAAGGATCTGTTTTATCTGGTCAGCAGAATCGGCAGGCCTTTGAGTTGGCTGATCCGAATCGGCACTCTGTTCGGTTTCAAACCCATCCGGGCGTGCGTAGCAGCGCTCTCGAGCTATTGGGTGAAAGCCGGTAAATCTTGAGTCCGTGCGGAGCGCGCCGTGCTCCCGTGCGGATCTAATCCCACAATTCCGTGAGCTTTTCACCTTTGATCGCGCGCTTGATCGCTCGAAACGTCTTGCGAAAGATCGGCGGAATGAGATCCAGGATTATCCCCCGCACGATCCTCGAGGCCCGGACTCTCACTTGGTGCTTTTGGGAAATGTAGTACATGGTGGTGTGCGCTTGCACCGCGGACTCCCAGGTATTCGTGTAGTAATACAGCGCCAGAGATCGCCGCGCGACACCGGGCGGTGTATTCAACGGTGTCGGATGACCGTGCAGCGCCTCTTTCACGGTGGAAAATATCACGCTGCGATTGAACACAGGGGCGACCGTCTTGCGCTTCGTCATGGTCGCGCGATCCCATAATTCCAGACCCCCCGCGTACTCGTCTTTCCAGTCTTTATTGAGATAAAGGAGCAGATTGATGCGTCGCTCGAGATTGTATTTCTTCAGGTGATTGAAATCGGCATGCACCTCGAGATAGCCGCCATTCTCGATCCAATGCACGCCGCCGCCGAAGTAGGACGGATCAGCGATCAAATTTTGAATTCCCGTCAGTCTTTCGAGATAGGCGAGAAACGGACCGGAGTTCAGGCACTGTGCCAATCGAGCGGTATTCGGGCCGACCACATCGGGGAAAAATGCAAACTTGTTATGGTCGGTCTTTCGGTCGAGAAATTTGGCATAGCGTTTGGATCGATCGACGGCATCTACTTCGGACAGCACCTCGCTCAAGTCTTTCGGATCGAAAAAATCATCGATCACAATATGAGCAAACGGCTGATTGGCCGCATAGACCTCATGCTCCTTGTCGCCGAGTTCGATAAGGGAGTTTCGGTCGGTTTGATAATTGATCATCAGGCTATTTTACTCCGATCCACGCCCACCCGGTTTCAATATCCCGCGACACGGTTACTCGGTCTCGAAAGCAGCTCTGTTCATTGCGGGCGCGTTCATTGCGGAAGCGCTCACTGCGTGGCGCGAGAACCCGCGTCGCGCAGTTTGAGTTTGGACCACGCCGCCATGACGCTGCCCGCGTCGATGCCGAGCATGCTCGGCTCTCCTTCCATCTCGCCGCGCAGCAGTTGCACGTCGGCACCCGCGGTGCCCGAGGGCCGGTACAGCGAGGGCAGTGCCCTGCCGAATAGCACGACCTGAGGACAGCCGACGCCGGCCGCGGCGTGCGCGGGCCCTGAATCCACGGTCACGAGGCCCTCGGCGCGTTCCAGCAGCGCGATCAGGCGGGGAATCGGCATATCGTCCGCCACATTGTGGACGCCGGGAACGCGGGCCAGGGCCTCGAGCTGCCGGTTCAGTTCGAACTCCGGACCAGTGCCGAGCAGCAGGATGGCGTGGCGGGGATGTTGCTGCCTCAAAAATTGCAAGAACTGCGACCAGCGCTCGAGGGGCCAGTACTTGTGGTTCACCGCCATGCGGCGCAGGCCGCGGCGCATGGTGCGTTTATTGCCGATCTGCATCAGCAGCAAGGGCTGCTCGGCAAGACCTCGCGCCCGAAGCCACGCCGCAAGCTCCATCCGCCGGCTCTGTGTCACTTCGAGGTAGCAGCCCGGAGCGATCGCATCGATGTCGGCGCGGTGCCCACCGGCCGGCGGCCGCGGCATGACCAGCGGCATGATCTGAGCGAAGCGGCGCCATTGCTCGGTGGCATGCTCACCGGGCAACAACCCGTGATCTTTCACATCGACGATGTATTGGCCGGTAATTCCCGAGCGCTCGAGGATCGGTCTGGCGGCACCATCGCCGTCGCAAAACCAGGTGGGACTTGGACCCCTCGCTCGCAACCCCCGCACCACCCGCCGCTGGTCTGGGTTCAGCCAGTAGGGCGTCTTGCGGCTGCGCATACTGAAGATCTCCCCCACTCCGGGCTGCCCCCGCAGCAACGGTTCGCTCCACGGACCGGAAGTGACGATATCGACGGGGACGCGAAATTCGGCGTACAGCACGCGGATCAATGCCGTCAACAGCACCATGTCGCCGAAAGCGCCGCAGCGCACCGCCAGCGGCCGCTCACAATGGCGCACGGACACCGTCAATCCCGGGCCTAACCTGAACTATTCATGATGGAGGACGCGGCAGGGTTGGATGGGTATTGTCCGGAGCGCCGTATCCATCCGTCCATCCAACCCTCGCTCTTCCGTTGGTCACAGCTAACGGATGACGCTGTCGCTGAATCTTTCCATTTCTTCCAGCTGCGGGCTGAATTGCAGCAGAAGGAGATCGACACCCACTTCCTCGAATTTGCCGATCTGATCCTGCACCTGCGCAGGCGTGCCGACCAATCCCGAGCGCAAGCCGCGGTTCGACACGGAGTATTCCTGAATGGACATCTTCTGCTCGAGCTGGGTCCCCTGCAGCCACTGCTGGTAGTTCGCGTAACCCTTGGCGTTTTGCTTCACGTCGGTGATGCGCTCGATATCCTTGGCCACTTCGCTCTCGGAATTCCGGGTAAAGGCATAGCCCGCCACACCGAACTGCATGCGTCCCAATCCGAATTTTTCGCGTCGCGCGCTCATGTCGGCAATCTTGGCGGCCACATGTTCCGGGGAATCGCCGTGCATGACGTAGGCGTCGCATTTTTGCGCAATGAGGTTCTTCGCAGCCTCGGACTCGCCCCCGGCATAGATCGGCGGCCGTGGCGAGCGCAGAGGTTTGGGCTCGAGCACCGTATTCTGGGTCTGGTAGTACTTACCGGTGTGGTTGTAGCTCTTCTGCGACCAGGCGCCGTTCACCACGTCGAGCCATTCCGACGTGCGCCCGTAGCGATCGTCGTGGCGTTCGAAATCCACGCCGTACATGCGGGCTTCCTGCTCCCACCAGGAGGAAACCACGTTGAGCGCGAGACGGCCGCCGCTGATGTGGTCGATATTCGCGGCTTGCTTGGCAAAGAGCGCAGGCAAATGAAAAGTCGGCCGCACGGCCACCATCAATTCCAGGGTCTTGGTGACCGCGGCGAGCGCCGCCGAGGTCGACCAGGCATCAAGACTCGGCGCATCGATGCCCTTGATGTCGTTCATGTTGAGTTCTGCGATGAGCGAGAGATCGAATCCGATCTCCTCGCTGCGCCGTGCGAGCTTGCTGGTGTACTCCCAGGAAGCCTGCATGTTTTCGTCTTCGACGTTGCGCAGCCAGCCGCCGAATACCGGCATCCAATAACCGTAGCGAATGCCTTTCTTACCCTGCACGACGCACCTCGTCCAGCAGGAAATCGGCAAGATTGTCGATCGGGTTGAAGCCGATGACCCGCGGCGCATCGGCGACGAAATTCGACAGCGCGTTGATGTCGTAATAGTAGATCTGACCGTCCCGGTCATCGACGATGTACTCGATGCCCCCGACGTCGATGCCGGCGGCGCGCACGATGCGCTCGATGTCCTGGATCACCTTAGGCGGCGCCTCATACCCTTCGACTTTGAGCCCGGCCTTGGAGGCTTCGACCGCGCAGGCATTTTCCAGGCTTTGTCCGGTCGAGGTCTGGCAGATATCCGCCGGACACAGATCGAATGTTTGTCCGGTTAGGTGCACCTTGATGGCATAGATATATTTGAAACCGATGGTCTCCACCCGTGTGATGAAACCGCCACGCGCGGGGATGAACTCCTGGACCAGCGCGACGCTGTCGTTGCCCAAGTCCAATTGGCCCGCGGCAACCGCCGCGGCCAGTTCGGCCTTGTTGTTGAAGCGCGTGATGCCCTTGCCGCTACCGCCGGTATTGGCTTTGACGATGATGGGATAGCGCAGACCTTCGGCGGCGGCCGCGGCCTGGTGCGGCGAGTGAATGATCCGCGAAGGCAGGAACTTCAAGCCCAGCGATCGGAGCAGCGAAGCCTGGCCGGCCTTGGATATCTCGTAGCGAAAAGCCTTCGCGCCGTTGAGGACGCGCACGCCCTGCAATTCCAGATGGTCGAGGTAGGCCAGGGTATGGAAAATTCCAGAGCCGTGCTGGCGGCTGTTGGCCGACGGGCTCATGCGATTGAACAACACCTTGAACGCCGGCTTCGGCGCGCCGACGTCATAGAAATGATCGGGAATGAAGATCTTGTCGAATGGGGCTTTGCGCCGCTCGAGCTCGGCGAAGATCGGCGCGAACCACTGTGGGTGTTCGTAAAGGAACGCCAACGGCGCATGAGCCACCTGCGGGACTTCGGAAAACGCTACGGCACCGCTCGATATCGACATGACACACTCCTACGTTGAACTTCCGCGCGGACGCAAGAAAAACCCGGCCTCGGCCGCGCCACCTCACGCTCAAGCATGGGGGCGGGCGTGCGATTTTGCCGCAATTGCCCGGGGCCGAGGCAGCAAAATACGTCCGCCAGGCGGGCGTAGCGTCCTTTCGGTCATACCACTCGCACGCCCTGCCCGCACGGGCCACCTGCGTATAATAGGGTGAAATGGGTATCGGAACGGCTTTTGCCACCCCCGGGGGCCAAAATTTCAATGCGCAAGTCGTGCCTCATCCTGTTTGCCGCTGCGGCGCTTGTCTCAGCAAATGCCAACGCCTGGGGCGACCTGGGTCATAGGGTCACGGCCCTCATCGCCTACCGCCACTTGACCCCCAGCGCGCGGACTACACTCGACGCCCTACTGGCGGGCGATTCGGACACGCTCACGGGACCGGATTTTGCCAGCCGTGCCACCTGGGCGGACAAGTACCGCAACGCTCACCGGGAGACCGCCGCCTGGCATTTTGTCGACATCGAAATCGACGCCCCGGATATGGCCGCCGCTTGTTTTCATTTTCCCGCCTTGGGGGGTGCCCTCGCCGGCGCAGGACCCGCCAAGGACTGCGTGGTCAACAAGATCGATGAGTTTGCCGCCGAGCTCACGAACGCCACCACGCCTCGCGCCGAACGCTTGCTGGCGCTCAAGTTCTTGATTCACTTCATCGGGGATTTACACCAGCCGCTGCACGCCGCCGATCACCATGACCGCGGCGGGAATTGCGTATTGCTCGCGGCACTCCAAGGCCAGGCAACCAATCTGCATGCCTATTGGGACGTCGACGTGGTCGAAGCATTGGGGCATTCACCCGAGCAGATTGCCGAGAAGCTCGACGCCGGTCTCAGCGGTGCCGAGGCCAAGAAGGGGTCGGGCGGTAGGGCTGCGGACTGGGCGATGGAGTCGTTCGAGATCGCGCGGCGCGATGCCTACGCGCTGCACGACCTGCCGACCTGCCGACACCGCGGCGCAGTCGCGCTGTCCGCCGACTATGCGGCGCAAGCCCGGAAGGATGCCGCGACCCAATTGCTCAAGGCCGGCCTGCGCATGGCGGCCGTGCTCAATCAGGCGCTCGGCGCGTCATAGGATTTCCTGAAGCCCGGCAATGCGGGATGCCTCTCCATCCGGCACACCGGCCCGGCGCGCGTAGCGAGGCCATTGGCGAAGCACATCCGCGACGCGGCCCAATCGGCGCGCTGCGCCGTCGATATCGAATTGCCGGGCCACGATCAGCAGATCCTCACGGGTGATTTGCTGTGCCTTTCCATTCACCAACATTTGGTGCTGACGCGTCCATTTGTCGGGGCCTGGATTGTGCGAAAAGCTCATGTCATAGGCGGGTGCAAGGCTCCACGTTCCTGCCGGGTCCATGATGAACGCGAGATTCTTCGTGTGGTCGTCGCAGTTGCGCGCCATGACATTGAACGCGCAACGCAGCCACGCCTGGCGCATGGCCTCGGCGCCCAGATTCAACTCCAGTATCGTGCGAAAGTATTGCTCATAACTGCTCACATACGGAATGTTGAAATCAAGATGCTGCAAGCCGCATAGCGTTTGGACATGCAGCTTTTCGTTGCCGCGGCGGTCAAATCGGCGCGACATGAAATGGGCGCGCCCTCCCTCCTCCAGCAGGTCGCATTGGGACATGGAGATGCCGCACTCGATGGCCATCAAGTAGTGCGCGTATTCAATGCGGCCGAAACCGCGCGTCATCCCTAAGCGCCCGTCGTCCCCGACACCGTCGAACTTCAGCAGCCAGTGCTCGAACCCGGACGGCAAGTCGAATTGTCCGGACAAGACGCTGCGCGTTTTAGGATTCCAACCGATGACCGCTTTCGCACGGGCGCCACCCGCAGAACTCCCCACGTCGAGAATGTGCTGCGTCACTTTCGATGCTTCGCCGCGCAACGCGCGGCGCGCATCTTCCACCAGACCGGCGATTTGCAGCGGCATGGCAGCTTCGGCGGTGGCCGAGGTCGCCATGGCAGGTTCGAACTCCAGCGCACCCATGGCGCGCTTGCCGACATAGAGAAGTCTCTGCAGCGTCGTGATATCCCCGGCACGTGTGCCCTGCCGGGATAGATATTCATCGATCAGCGCGTTGCCGAACCGGTCCGGCAACGCATCGGCGATGAGTCCGGGCAGGCCGCGATACGTCTGCAGGGACAGCGCGGGAAAGCTGTAACGCGTGCCGATCGACGGCGGCATTGTCATGGGCGAGGGAGAAATGCCGGTGCGCACGAAATCTTTGGCGTATTCGAACTCGTAGTAGCCGGGCATGCCCATCAATGGCGCAACCGCCCCCACCCGTTCGCCCCAAAGCCGCACCTCGACGACGAAGATGTCAGCCATTGATCGAGATCCTAGCGTGTCGTCTTGCGGCGCGGCGCTCGTTGTCGCATGTGTTTTCCCTGCTCGGACTCCAATATTTCCATCGGGCTCGGAGTTGCGGGATCAGGTATCAATCCTTCGAGCCGCTCCAACAGGCCCATCGCTCGCATGAGCGCGATGAGATTTCGCAAGGTAATCCCGCCGGTTTTCTCGAAGCGGCGCAGCGGCGTGAGGCCCATGCCACTGCGTTTAGCCAACTCGCTGGCCGAGATGGCCGCGCCCTTCGGATCGATGCGCCATCGCTGCAACCGCTTCGCCAAGACGGCGCCAATTTCGCGATCGGTCAACTGAGCCGCTATTTTCATGATCCAATAATAGTCATTTATATGCTGTTATTCATAATAACGGTCTATTTTTAGGTATCAATCAAAATCTTGTCATTAGCGCTAATATTAGATATTTATCATTATATAACCTATATATACATCCAATAATAAACTATTAAAGCCTTAAAGAGGCAGACGACGTTAGCTCAACGACCCCCGATCGACCCATCGCGATGTTGACGCTAAAAAACTAATCTGTTAATTAATGAATTAGTTAATTAAAGAGATTCCCGATGGCAACTCCGCGAGCACCGCAGCTCGATGATCTTTTTTCGGCGCTCGCCGATCCGACCCGGCGCGCCATCGTCGAGCGGCTGCTCACCGTCGGCGAACTCAGCGTCGGCGACGTCGCCGTGCCGTTTGCCATCAGCACCCCGGCGATCTCGCGCCACTTGCAGGTTCTGGAGCGGGCCGGGCTGATCGAACGCCGGATCGAGCGGCAATGGCGTTTCGTGCGCGTTCGTACCGACGCCCTGGCGCCGGTCGAGAGTTGGCTTTCGCGCCAGAAGCGGCACTGGACGGCAGCGCTGGACCGGCTCGAGATTTTGGCCGCCGCGCAAACACCGGAAAAGCAGAAGTCATGAGCATTGCCGAGACCAGCGAGACCACGTTGCGCGTCGAACGGTTGATTCCGTCGCCACCCGAGGTTCTCTTTGCGTTCTGGACAGACCCGGCTCAGCTAATCAGGTGGTGGGCCCCTGAGGGTTACGAAGCCTCGGTCCATTCGCTAGACACGAGGCCCGGCGGCGGCTGGCGCATTACCTTGCACCGGCCCGACGGGAGTGTGTTGGCGATGAGCGGCATCTACCGCATCGTAGAGCCGCCACACCGCCTCGCCTTCACCTGGGCGTGGGAAGACGATAATGGGGCCCGCCGCCATGAAACCGAGGTGACGGTGAAATTCGAGGCGACACCCGGCGGGACCCGGCTCGCGCTCCTGCAACAGCGTTTCGAGAGCAAGCAGGCACGCGACAACCACAATGCCGGCTGGTCGGCCTGCTTCGACCGTATCGCGAAGATCGCCGCTTAATATTTATCGGGAGACAACCTATGGGCAAACCGGAAATCATCGGTTCGCTTCGCTCGACCTACACGCGGGTCGTTTGCATGGCCTGCGAGGAAAAGGGGATCGAGTACGTGTTGACAGAAACGCTGCTGGGCTCATCCGAGTTGTTTGCCGTTCATCCTTTCGGGAAAATGCCGCTGCTGCGCCATGGTGACTTCGAACTTTACGAATCGAAGGCGATCGCGACATATCTCGACCGCAGCTTTCCGGGCCCGCAGCTCATTCCGTCCGATCCGCGTCTTGCGGGCGTCGTCGAGCAATGGGTGTCGCTCGTCAATACGGTGATGGACGTTACCCTCACCCGAACATATCTCTTGGCCTATGCCGCGCCGAAGACCACCGATGGCAAGCCCGACCGAAAAGCGATCGAAGCGGTGGTGCCGGCCGTGCGCCAGCAGATCGGGATTCTCAACGAGGCGGTCGCCGAGACCGGCCATCTCGCGGGTGACCAATTCACACTCGCAGACATCAACCTGCTGCCGATCCTCTACTGGGTCCGGCAACTGCCCGAAGGAGCCGACGCTTTCGCCGCCGCACCCCATCTCGCCGCTTATTACGAACGTCATGCAACGCGGCCGAGTTTCAAGGCGACCACTCCGCCCTCCGGCCCACCCAGTCGCGCAAAGCCGAGTTAGTACAAGTCTCGCCACCGACGGCTCGGGGCACGTGGTAGACATGCGCTACCGCGATGACTTCCTACCGCTCACACTCCTAGTTGAGCGCAATCCCCGCCATTTCCGCCCCGGCCAACCTCACCTGCAGAATGTCCGCAATGGTGGGCGCTATCTGGCGCATGTCGATTTCGCCCAAGGATTTGGCCTTGGCGATATGCGGGCCCACGATGAAGAATGCCGAGCGCATGTCGGCGCGTTCCGGCACGTAGCCATGCATGCCTAAGTTGCCCGGCTTGACCACCAACGGTAGCGTCAGGCCGTAGCCCATCTCGTAGCCGCTGCGCAGCGAGATCAGGAAGGCAGCATCGGGAAAGCCTCGACCGCGCCGAATCTCTTCCTGGGTCAACACGCGATCGATGCCGTTCGCCGGATCGCTCGCCAGCTTGTCGAGCAGCGCTTTCACTTGGGCGCGCACCTCCCCGTCGGCCGGATCGGCCAGCATGACCGCGGCGCTGCCGCCCGCGGGCCAGAGCATCGCCTTCCAGTCCTTGATGTTGTTGTCCTTGTCGACACTGAACAGCCCCGTCTGCAGGAACGCGGCGTAGAGATTGACGTAGTGCTCGACGGCGGCGAATCCATGGTCCGATACGACGCAAATCGTGGCCCGGCCCGGCGCTTCATGTTCGGCCGCCGCCCGCAAAGAGCCCACCACCGCGTCGAGACGTTCGAGCGTTTCATTGGATTTTGGACTGAACGGACCCGACAAGTGTTCCTCGGTGTCGAGTCCGGTCAGGTACACGGTGAAAAAACGGGGATGCTTGGTCTGCAATAGGCGGATCGCGAACCGCGCCCGAATCTCATCCTCGGCAACCGTTTCCTGCATGCCTCCGGGATATCGGGCAAGGCCCGCGGAAAGCTCTTGTTCCAACCCCGGCGTGCTCAGGGCGCGCTGCAGCTTCAAATCGTCGTCGGTGCCGGCGCGCCAAATCTGCGGCAGATTGTAGGTGATGTTGGCGCCGACACTCACCGGCCAATAGATGTTGGCCGTTTCGAGATGGGCCGCCGCGGCGGCGTCCCAGAGCGTGGGGACCTTCACGTCCTCCGCATACCAGTACCATCCACGCTGATTGCGCAGCAGCGGATCGAACGTCGTGTTGCCGTAGATACCATGCGTGGCCGGCGATGCCCCCGTCAGCAGCGTGGTATGGCTGGGATATGTCAGAGTCGGCAGAACCCCGCGCACGCCCGTGGCATAGACACCGTCCGCCATGAACGCCCGCAGGTTCGGCACCTTGAGGTGATGGCGCTGCGCATCGATGATGGCCTCGGGCTTCATGCCATCCACGGAGATGAGCATCACCATGGGCGGACCTGCCACAGTGGCTCGACCGGCGACATTGGGTGCACCGACGGCATCGCCCGCTGCGACCGCGGCCATGACCGCGTGGGAACAGACCAGGGCAAACAAGCCCAGCAATCGAAGACCATATTTCATTTCTTTGCCTTTTCAATGTCGCGAAACAATTGCAGAAAATCATCCGCCGCCCGGTGCACATTGCGCTGCCAATCATCGGCAGCCGTGTGGTCCGCGCCGTCGGTGATGTATTTTGCGCAGGCAAACCTTGCATTTTCATGCCAGCACACCTTTGCCAGCGCATACGCCTCCATGTCGACCACCGCGCAATCTAAGTCGACTCCCGTGGTGGCGAATGAATCGCCGCTGCCGCACACAGCGGCCGGCAGGGAAAATACCGGTTCGAAGGTGAGCCTGGGGGGCGCCTCATCGTAGGGGGTGACGCCGAGTTCGAAGCCCAAGCCTCGCACATCCATGTCGCGCTGGACGAATTCGTGACAGGCCACGAGTGTACCCGCGGCGTGGCAGCGGCTTCCCGCGGAACCGAAGTTCACCACCCGCGGCAATCCCTCGCCGGCTTGCGCGTATCGGGACAGTGCCTGGGTGAGCGCGATCGCGGCATTGACCTTGCCCACGCCGCAGTAAAGCACCGGCACCCCGGCCGCCTCGAATACGCCCGCCGACTCCACCCGCAGGGCCATGACCACGAGGGTGCGCGGCAAGCTAGTACTCGATGCAGGCCCGCACCCGCATATTCCGCCAGGCATAGCCCGGCACGATCTTCAGATCGATGAGCGCGAGCAGCGCCTCGAGTTGATAACCGGCACGCTCGCACAATTCCGCGGCCGCGGTCATCGTGCCGCCGGTAGCCAACACATCGTCGACCAACACGACTCGGCCCTTGCCCCTTTGCATCTCCAAGACCCCCGACCCGTACTCGAGATCGTAGGCCACGTCGACCACCGGCGGCGGTAACTTGCCTTGTTTGCGCACCAACACGAATCCCTTGCCTCGGCGCGTCGCCAAGGCAGCCCCGAGAATAAAGCCCCGCGACTCCACGCCGGCCAGCGCGTCGATCCCGTTCCATTCCTCATCAGTGAGCAGCGCATCCAAAGCACGCAGGGTGTCCTCGAAGCGATCGCGCAACAACGGCGCAATATCGCGGAACAGGATCCCCGGCTTAGGGAAGTCGGGCACGTCGCGGATGGCATTCTTCAAATCGGACATAAGCGCTCGCTGGCTGACATCTGCGCAGTTTAGCGGCTAAACGGCTAAGATTCCCGGCCACGATGCTATCCTTATCCGTTGAGCGATGCGCGTCACGGCAAGAGCAAATGAACTACTCATGATTTTGGTCATCGATGTCGGCAACACGCGCCTCAAATGGGCTTGGCTCACCGACAAAGGGCTCTCCGATCAGCAGGCAGTGGTTCATCGTGATGCCAAGCCGGGCATTTGGACTTCTGCGCTGTTCGCGTCGGGGCAAAAACCCAGCCGAGTATTGGTCTCCAATGTAGCGGGACCGGTCATGGCCAAAACGCTCACGCGCCTGGCGAAGAAAGCCTTTCACGTCAACATCGAGTTCATCACCGCGGCGCGCGAGTACCACGGTTTGACCAGCGGCTATCTGGATCCGACGCTGCTGGGTGCGGATCGTTGGTTGGCGCTCATCGGTGCCTGGACCCGCGCGCAAACAGCGCTTTGTGTTGTGGACGCGGGTACGGCAGTCAAGGTCGACAGCGTGGATTCCCATGGCCAGCATCTCGGTGGCCTGATAGCCCCCGGCGTTCATCTGATGCGCGAGGCCTTGATGGGCAATACCAGCGACATCGCCAAGGCAGCCGGCAACAGCACGCCTTCGCTGGCCGGCATTCTCGCCAATAACACCATTGCGGCCGTGTCTCGCGGCGCCGTGTTCGCACTGGCCGGCATGGCGGATCGCGCCGCCGAGGTCATCGAGCAGAACACCGGCACCTTACCTAAATTGTTCATCACCGGCGGCGATGCCAACTTGATTTCCGCCACCATGCGCGTGCGCGGCGAGATCGTGCCGGACCTGGTGTTGCAAGGCTTGGCAGTCATTGCGGCGCAGCCGCGCTAGGCTTCGCATACCGGCTGCGTCGATTCCGCGGCGGCAAGGGATTGTCAGGCGCGGGGCACCGGCCGCGGCTCAAGTCTCGCCGATTGCCACCGTCAGTGCCGCTTCGAAGTCAGCGCCATTCGCGCGCAGCCGCTGCAATTCGCCCCGGGTCCATTCATGCTTGAGCTTACCGTCAATCAACACCGCCGCGCGATCCGCATAGTGCTCCACGATGTCCAAGGAATGCGTGGCCAGCAGCAGTGCCCCGCCACGCCGTTCGATTCTGGCCCGCAGATGGCGCTTGAGCACCAGGGCGCTCGCCGGATCGAGCCCATTGAACGCCTCGTCCAGGACGATGAGCAATGGGTCGCCCACCAGCGCCAACAACACCGCCAGTTTCTGGCGAGTACCCAGCGACAGCGTATCGACAAATGATTCTAGATAAGGCGTGAATCTCAAGCCCTCTGCAAGTTCCAACAAATCGGCGCCGATCGCGGCCAGTCCCTTGGCGCCGGCGTGCACCTCTAGGCATTGACGTGACGTCAGTAGTTCCGGCAAGGTATCGGGCGCGCAGCCATACCCGAGCTGAAGTTTCGCTTCGTAGGCGTTTCTCGCCAACGAATGACCGGCAATGCCTATGTCGCCGCCCGAGGGCTTCAGGCGGCTGACGATGCAATCGAGCAGCGTGCTCTTGCCGCAGCCATTGGGACCCAAGAGCACGAACCAGTCTCCGGCCATGAGGGTGATGGAAATATTCTCCAAGACCGTGCGCGCTCCATAGCCGGCGCGCAGCCCGCGCACCGCTAAAACCTCGCCACTCATGGCGTGCCCCTCGGCCGCTCATCCCGGAATCTCGCGCCGCCGAAACTCGCAAGGCATCCGATGACCGCCATCACCGACCCCACGGCGACGGACCTCCCGAAGGACGCCCCGAGCGCCGCCAAGAGCACTGCCTCAACGGCACCGGCAGCGATCATGACGGCAAAACTGGGCAGCAGAAAAATGCGTGTCAGGGCATGGACACGTATCGGCAACGGCGCGAGCCACCGCCGAATTGCGCGGCTCGCCGCAACGGCCGCCAGACACAACAGCAACAGCATGCCGGCCACGGCGAACACGGCAATCGCACCCAAGGCGGCGGCGGCCGTCGTGCCCAACGGCATCAGGACGAGAATGGGGACCACCGCGCGGGCCAGCATTTTCGGCTGCGCCCACGCGAACATCTGGCGCACCGGCCATAAGCCTAACGCGTTGAGCGACGGGCGAATCGGAGCGGCACGATGGGCATCGGCTTTGCGATGTGGCACATAACGTGAACCTGGCGGCAAATCCACGGGTTTCGGCACCGGCACCGCATAGCCGACCAAAGCGCCGAGCACGATGGACGCGCCCAAGATCGCCCAGACGGTCAGAAGAGCGCCGCCGCGGCCGGCGTGCAGCGACGTGAGCACGAGGCCGCAACTCAAGCCCAGGAGGGTGATCGCGCCCAGTGCCACCGCCGCGGGGAATGTCGCGATGATGAGCGACTCTAGGCGCGCGGCCGACGGACGGACCGGTACCGAGGCCAGCCATGATCGGGAAAATTCTGCCAGCGTGAGCGCTCGGCGCCGCATCACTTGCATGGCGCTCGCCAAGGCGATGCCGCCCCAAACCAGACCGTGCAGTCGCAGCCAATCGATTGCCTGAGGAATGCTTGCGCGCTGCGTGAATACCATCGTCAGCATTGCGCCGAGGAGTGCCGCCGTGAGTATTCGCCGACGCATCCTGGCAGGTGCCCCGGCATTCAATCGCATCAATCGAGCCGTCACGAGGCGGGGAGCGAACACTTACTTCACCTGCAGCTTGAGGGTAGCCGCGACCAGCGCCTGGGTATAGGCGTGACGCGGCGATCCAAATAAAGTTTCCGTGGAGCCTTCCTCCACGATGCGCCCATTTTGCATGACATAGACGCGTTCTGCGAGGGCCCTGACCACGTGCAGATCGTGCGACACAAACAAGTACGCCACGTTGAGCCGTTGCGCCAGCTCCGCCAGAAGCTTCAGGACCTGCTCACGCAACAGGACATCCAGTGCCGATAGCGCCTCATCGAACGCGATGACGGCAGGCTCAGTGATCAAAGCTCGCGCGATCGCGATTCGTTGACGCTCACCGCCTGAGAATTCCCGCGGCAGGCGCCGCGCGTCGGCCGCCGACAAGCCCACTTGCTCCAGCGCCGCGGCGACTCGGCGCCGGCGCTCGAGCGGCGAGGGCGGGGTACCCAAGAGAAAGAACGGTTCGCCGATCAGACGCTCAACGGTCCACCGTGGATCGAAGCTGCCGTACGGATCCTGGAATACTGCCTGGATGGCACGGCGCAGGCGGTACCGATCGGCGCCCTTCGCGGCGGAAAAATCCTCCCCCAGCAGGCGCACCTGTCCTGACTGCGCGCGCTCCAGCGCGAGAATCACTCGGAGCAGGCTCGACTTGCCGGCACCGGACTCCCCCACCAAGCCCACGGTCTCGCCGGCATGAATGCAGAGAGACACATCATCGACCGCGCGCAGTGGCGCAGCGGCATGCCACAGTGACCGGCGCTTGCGCGGGTATTCGCGCGTGATACCGCACACCTGCAAAACCGCCGCCGCGTTCGAGGGCCGCGCCGCGCCTTTCGGGCTGATCGAAGCCGCCGCGACCAGCGCCGCCGTGTACGGCTGTCGCGGCCGTAGCAGCACTTCCGCGGTGAGACCCTGCTCGACGATCTCCCCTAAGTGCATGATGGCGACACGGTCGGCAAGCTGCTTAAGGACGGCAAGGTCGTGGGTGATCAGAACCAGGCCCATGTTGCGTGTGCGAACCAACTCCCGCAGAACCGACAATACTTGCGCTTGCGCGATGACGTCCAAGGCCGTGGTCGGTTCATCCGCGATGAGCAGCGGCGGCGCCATCACCACGGCCATGGCGATCGCCACGCGCTGCCGCTGGCCGCCCGACAGCTCGTAGGGAAATCGGTCGAGCGCGCCTTGCTCGCCGGTCAATCCCACCAGATCCAGAGCTTCGCGCGCGGCGTGCCGGGCCTCCGAGGCAGACATCGCCCGATGCAAGCGCAGGGTTTCCGCCACTTGATCGCCGATGCGCATCAGGGGATTCAAGGCCGTCATGGGTTCTTGAAACACCATACCGAGATCGCGGCCGCGAACCTCGAGCATCTCGTCTTCGCTCCGGCTCAATGTAGCGCCGCGCAGGCGTACCGTGCCGGTGATCACCGCCGCCTGCGGCAGGAGCTGCATGATGGCAAGCGCGGTCATGGATTTTCCGGACCCGGAGGCTCCGGCCAGCCCGAGTATTTCCCCGGCACGCACCTCGAGCGACAAGTTCTTGACGATGCGCGTGGCTCCGATGGCGACACCTAGGCCCTCGATTTGCAGCAGCTGCGCGGTCATTCAGGCCGCTCGGTTCGCCGGCGCAGGCCCTCGCCAAGCAGATTCAACCCCATCACGAACAGCAGAATTGCAAAGCCGGGAAAGAGCGCGAGGGACGGCGCCAATGCCGTCAGGGTCTGCGCCTCGTTCAGCATGCGGCCCCAGCTTGGCGTGGGCGGCTGCGCACTCAGGCCCACATAGGACAGGCCCGCCTCAGCGATCACTCCCAAGGAAAATTGGATGGTGCCCTGAACGATGAGCAGCCCCGCCAAGTTCGGCAGGATGTGCTCGCGGGAAATTCGCCAGCGTCCCTTGCCCGCGACCCGTGCGGCCGACGCGTAGTCGCGAGTCCATAGTTGCAATGCGCCGGCCCGGGTCACACGCGCAAAAACAGGAATGTTGAAAATACCGATGGCAATGATGGCAGTGATCGCGCCGGGGCCCAGCACGGAGGTCAGCAGGATCGCCAGCAGCAGGGCCGGAAATGCGAACACCAAATCATTTCCCCGTGTTACGAGCTCATCGATGCCGCCGCTGTGCGCGGCGGCGAGCAACCCCAGCGGCACGCCCAGCAGTCCAATGAGCACCGACAACGCCGCCACGCCGACGGAAGTGCGGGCACCCGCCATGATCATCGACAGCACGTCGCGTCCGAGTTGATCGGTACCGAACCAGTGGTGTGCACTTGGCGGCAGCAGCTTGCCGGCAATGGAGAGCGCTCGGGGATCGAACGGAGTCCAGTAGGGAGCGATCAGCGCCACGGCGACGAACAGGCCGGTCAGGAGAGCGCCGGCGATCAAGCTGGAATTTCGCGGCGCGGCGCTCATGGGCCGTAGGTCGCCCGCAGACGGGGATTGACCAGCACGTACGCAAGCTCAACTAGGAAACTTACCACCACCACGGCGAATACCAGGATGAGCACCACGCTCTGAACGACGATCAGGTCCCGCTGGACGATGGCTTGAAACACCAATCGGCCCAGGCCCGGCAGAAAGAAGACATTCTCGATGATCACGGCGCCAGCCAGCAGGAAGGAGAATTGCAATCCTAGGATGGTGAGCACCGGCACCATGGCGTTGGGCAGCGCATGCCGCCACAGCAGCTGCCGGCGACCGGCACCCTTTGCCCGCGCGGTACGGATGTAGTCCTCATGCAGCGCATCGATGAGTGCGCCGCGCAGTACCCGGGCGAGGATCGCCGCCTGCGGCAGGCTCAAGGCAATCGCGGGCAGGGTAAGTGCCTTGAGCGCTGGCCAGAACCCCGCCTCCCAGCCGGGGAATCCGCCCGCGGACACCCAATGAAGCTCGACGGCAAACAGCAGCGCCAACAGCATTCCCAGCCAGAAATTCGGCACGGCCAGCCCCAGCTGAATCATGCCGCCCACGAGATCGGCACCATACCCTCGCCTGGCGGCGGCGAACAGGCCTAAGCCTAAGGCCAGCAGCGTGGACAGCAGCAGCGTGTACATGGCCAGCGGCAGAGAGACCTGCAACCGCTCGATCACCAAGGCGCGCACCGGAATCCGATAGGTATAGCTGGTACCGAAATCGCCGTGCACCAGTCCGGCGATCCACGCCACGTAGCGCTGCAGCGGCGCGGCGTCCAATCCCAGCTCACGGCGCAACGCGTCCGCCGTGCCAGCATCCCCCTGCAGCCCCATCATGTAGCGCACCGGATCGCCCGGTATGACTTGAACGATGACGAAGATGACCGCTGTTGCGACCAGCAGCGTCGCCAGCAGTATCGCAAAGCGCTGCGCGAGAAAGGCACTGCCGAAGCGGTGGGCCGCCAACCCCAACAAAACCAGGCATCCCGCCGCAAACACGCCGAAGGCCATGCGATAGGCCGGCAGCGGTTTCGCGCCCGCCGCGGAGAACTCCGCGTCACGGGCGGTCGTCGCGGCGCCATCGTAGCGAGCGCGGCTGACATCGACGACGCCCAGCACGTTGTCGAAGCCGATTCCCTGCAGATGCGCGTTCCAGATATCCAGCCGTGGATATTGAAATAAAAATCCATTCACGGCATCCAGGCTGAGCTTACGCTGAATCCGCTGCAGCAAGTCCCGGCGCCTCTCGGGCTCGACGCTGTCGTCCAGCGCGGCGATGAGCGCCTTGAACTCCGCATTCGAATAGCCGAAATAGTAGTCATCCCGCGCGTAGATGTCATAGTCCAGGGGCTCGGCGTGTCCGACGATGCTCATGTCGAACTGATGCCGGGCATAGACCTGATCCAGCCACTGAGCCCATTCCAGATCCTGGATGCTGACGCGGATTCCGATCTGCGCCAGTTGCGCGGCAACGATCTCGCCGCTGCGGCGCGCATAGCTCGGCGGCGGCAGCTTCAGCGTCATCGAGAATCCATGGGGGTATCCGGCCGCGGCCATCAGCCCCCTGGCCTTGGCCACATCGTGGGGGTACATGCCGGTGAGGTCGACGTAGGCCGGATTGCGGGGTGGGAAATGGCTGCCGATGGGCGTGCCAAACCCATACATGGCGCCGTCGATAATGGCGCCCCGATCCAAGGCGTGAGAAATGGCCCTGCGCACGAGCACATTGCCCAACGGCGCCACGCGCTCATTCAGCGCGAGCACGGTCTCCATCTCCGTGGTGCCGGCGAATACGGCGAAGCGCGGATCGGCCGCAAACTTCGCGAAGCTCTCCGGCGCCGGATAGTTGGCGAAGGCATCCACATCCCCGGCCATCAACGCAGCGAAGGCCGCGCTGGGATCGGCGATGAACTTGAAAGTGACCTGATTGAGCGCCGCCGGCGTACCGGCGAAATCCGGATTGCGCTCCAAGGTGATGGAATCGCCGCGCCGCCATCGCAGGAAGCGAAATGGGCCGGTGCCCACCGGTTGCCGGGCGTTGTTCGCCGCCGACTGCGGCGAGACCATCACCGCCGATCCGAAGGCCAGCGATTGCAACAGGCCGCCTGAGCGACGGCTCAGCCGCAGCTTCAAGGTCAGAGGATCGACGGCTTCGACCGCGCGGATCGCATCGAATCGCGACCGCTGCGGGTTCAGTGAACCCGGTGCCGCGGCACGGTCCAGTGAAAATTTGGCCGCGGCCGCATCGAAAGAGCTGCCGTCGTGAAAGCGCACGCCGCCGCGCAAATGAAATACGTACGTCAGGCCGTCGCCTGCAACCTCCCACGACAACGCCAGCTTGGGTAGCACCGACCCATCGGCTCCGAATTGCACCAGCCCTTCGTAGACATTGCCGTACAGCACTTCGGAGATGGCCGCGGCGGGATTCGCTGTGGGATCGAGCATCGGCGGTTCAAGCTGCATGCCGATGATCGCCCGCTGTGCGCCGGCTGGATTCCCCTGCGCACCACCGATCGAATTCCCCTGCGCGCCGCGGGCCGGGAGACTCATGAGCGCAGCGATGCTCAGCAACAAGACGGCGCAGCGCGCGGGACGGCTCACCGCCCGAAATGCCTGCGGCGTGTGGCCGCCGCCCGGGCGCGCGCCTGATCCGCCAAGGCAGTCAAGCCCAGTTCGGCGTAGACCACGGCGAGCATGGCATTGACCGGCACGCCATGCGGGTCGGCGGCGCGGCGCAACTCCAGCATCTGCTGCGCCACCCTCAATCGTCCGCTCCTGCGTGCGGCGTCGAGCGAAATCTGCGCGAATAAATCGCGCTGTGCGTGGCTGCCTCCGGCCTCTGCAATCCGCGGCAGCGCTGCACCGAGGCGATGCCAGGCTTGGTGGTAATCGCCGCGCGCGTAGGCATACAACCCTTCACAGCCGGGCAGCGCCACCTCGCGCCAAACCTCGCGGCTGAACTCAGGCGCCCGCTGCGCGCGCTCACGTACCGCCAGCAGCAGGGTTTCAGCTTGCGGACGGCCGGCCCGCGCCAGCCCGTAGAGGTATTGCAAGGTCAGGAATGGCTGAAGCGTGTCATTGGCGCGCACAGCAAGATAATCGGCAAGATCCGCCCAGCGCGAGCCCACCTCGATTCCGGCCATCTCGAACCTGGCCAGCAAGGAGATCGCGCCGACTTGATCCTGCGAATAGTCTTTGGCAACACCCCAGCAGTGCCGGTCATAGACCTCCAGTGCCTCGCCATCGCGGCCCTGGCTCAAGTAAAAGAGCGCCAAGTGCCACCAGATATGCGTCAGCATGAAGGAGTTCAGCCCCGACCAGGTATCCGCCGCGCCTTCCAGAAACAGCGCGCCCTCGTCCATGCGTCCACGCGTCAACTGTACGTGCGCCAGCGCATGTTGTGCCCAGGGTTCCTTGCGGCGCATCGCCAGCGCAGTTTGCGCCGAGGCCTCCGCCTCATCGAGGAGGTGGCACTGTTCATAGCCGAACGCCGTCATTCCGTGCACGTACGCCACGTCGCCGGTCGCGGCGCCGACCTTCAACGCGACGCGCAGCATGGCGGGCGCATTGCCGCGATTGAATTCGAAGTATTGATGCGTCTTGACGACGGCCAGGTCGCGCGGGAACTCGTCCGAGATCTGGTCGCAAAGACGAATGCTCCGAGCCATATCATCATCGCACCACGCACGCAGCAGTGCGACATTGAGCTGCTCGCGGCGAGTCGCGCGCGGCGCCGCGTGTTCGGCGGCCGTCAGATATTTGGCGGCGCGGAGGGTTGCCGACGGGGCCTCCAACAGCATCCACAGCACCCCGGCGTAGACGTTGGCCATGCAGCAATCCGGATCGGCATCCGCGGCGGCCAGAATGCGTTCGGCGCGCGTCTCATATGCCAAATAGCCCTCGATGAAATCATCGATGGCGCATAACGTCGCGTCGTGCTGTGCCGTGATCGCGTTGCCCAGAAGGTCTCGCCGCATGCGCGGATGATACCGGATGGGGGACGCATCGACGCCTTCGCGGACCCCGGAATATGTAGAAATTACAGCCACGCCGGCGCGCGATTTCCTCCGGCGCAATCCATGCGTAAACTAGGCGCCGGTCTCTCGTATCCCACCGTATTTCAAGGCCCATGATGCTGCGGAATTTCTTCATGCTTGCTGCATGCGCGTTGCTCGTCGCAGCCGGAATCGTGCGCGCCGATACGTCGCCGATTCCCGCGGCCGACTACACCGTGTCCAGATCATGGCGCCTGGGCGGCAGCACCGGCTGGGACTATCTCGCATTGGACGCCACCGGCGCGCGGCTGTTCGTCACCCGCGAGGAACGCATCGACGTGGTCGAAACCGCCGGCGGCAAACTGACGGGCAGCATTACGCATACGGCAGGAGTTCGGGGCGTGGCCTTCGCCCCCACACTCAAGCGCGGCTTCACCAGCAATGGCCGGAGCAATACGGTCTCGGTCTTCGAACTCGATACGTTGCACGTGATGCAAGAAGTGCCGGTCTCGGGAATGTCGCCAGATGCCATTCTGTACGAGCCGCAGCAGAATCATATCTTTACGGCCAACCTCGAGAGCTCGGACCTTTCGGTGATCGATGCCGGCACGCTGCAAGTCGTGGCGACCGTGCCGCTGCCCGGGACCCCTCAATCCATGGCGACCGACGGTGCCGGGCATGTTTATGTGAACATCAACAGTGTTCCGGGCCGCATCGCCCTCATCGACGCAAAATCGCTCGCCGTGAAGGCCAAGTGGCCGCTGAAGGAATGCGCCAATCCCACGGGGCTCGCCTTTGACGTGGCCAATCATCGCCTGTTCTCCGTCTGCGCAAACCAGGTCATGGCCGTCACGGACTCGGTGTCGGGCAAATCCGTCGCCCAGGTCATCATCGGCAGGGGCTCGGACGGGGCAGCCTACGACCCCGAACTCGGCTTGGTATTCAGCTCCAACGGCATCGACGGGACGCTGACCGTGATCCATCAGGATACCGCGGACGAATATCGGGTGATCGCAACCGTGACGACAAAGGTCAGCGCCCGCACCCTCACGCTGGATCCGGTCACTCACAGGATATACCTGGCATCGGCGCAATTCGGACCGCCACCCGAGGTGACCGAAGATCAGCCGAGGGCGCATGCCACGGTGGTACCCGACAGTTTTTCAATCCTGGTCGCTCAGCCCAAGTGAATTCAGCTGAGGCGGCGGAATCGATCTCGAGGCGCCCGGGTCGCATAGGTATGGCGCCCGGCTTGCATAGGTGTCGAATTACTGCCGCTTACCCCGGATGAACAACAGCGCAATGAGGGTGATGAGTCCGGCCGTGGACAAATAGTATCCGACAAAGGCCAACCCGTAGTGCGTTGCCAGCCAGTTCGCGATCGGCGCTGCGATCGAGGCACCGAGAATGCCGGCGAAATTAAAAGTGAGCGAGGTGCCGGTGTAGCGCACCGGTGTCGGA
Organism: Gammaproteobacteria bacterium; assembly: GCA_021323735.1. Classification (GTDB taxonomy): domain Bacteria; phylum Pseudomonadota; class Gammaproteobacteria; order Steroidobacterales; family Steroidobacteraceae; genus Bog-1198. The sequence continues at coordinate 56,707 of JAJPKM010000018.1, read as the reverse complement.
AACAAAGTCGCCAACGCACTGCCGAGCGGGCCGTAGGAAAGTCCGCTCAGCGCAAAGCCACAGGCCAGAAATACGAATACGGCGGCGCGGTCGTGCGCGCCGAACAGAGGTTGAAAGGCAAATCCAAAGGCAATGATCAGAACGGTGGCGGCAATCAACATTTGCCGGCCGCCCATCCGATCAGCCAGGGATCCCGCCACCGGGATGGCCAGGCCGAAGAATATGGCGGCCAGCATTTGCATGATCAGAAATTGCTGGCGAGGAAATCCCAGCGAGCCGGTAGCCCATCCCAAGGCGAAGATATTCGCGAGATAGAACACCACGAAAGTGGTGGTGGATCCTAAGATCCCCAGGATCAGTTGGACGGGATATTTCGCGAACACCACCGCAAAGGGCACGCGCACCCGTTCGCCCTGCGCCATGCTGCGCTTGAAGGCCGGGGTTTCCACCAACTGCAGGCGTATGTAGAGACCGACCGCCACCAGGACGGTACTGGCCAAGAATGGCACTCTCCATCCCCAGCTGAACAGTTGCGCCTCCGATAGACTGTTGCTGATCAGCAGAAAGGCGCCGATGGAGAAAACCAGACCCAGCGGCGCACCGAGCTGCGGGAACATTCCATACCAGCCATGCTTGCCCGGCGGCGCATTCTCAGTCGCCAGCAATATCGCACCGCCCCATTCTCCGCCCAAACCAATCCCCTGCCCCACTCGACAAAGCGCCAACAAGACCGCCGCGTACACGCCTATGGAGGCGTAGGTCGGCAACAGTCCGATGGCGATGGTGGAGATTCCCATGGTCATGAGAGCCGTGACCAGCGTTGTCTTGCGGCCGATGCGGTCCCCGAAGTGCCCGAAAATGGCCGAGCCGATGGGCCGAGCGACGAATGCCAGCGCGAAGGTTGCCAACGACTGTAAGGTGGCGATGGCCGGATCGCCCTTGGGAAAGAACAGCCTCGGAAACACCAGTACCGCGGCGGTGGCGTAAATGTAGAAGTCATAGAACTCGATCGTCGTGCCTATCATGCTGGCCAGGAGAATGCGGCGCGAGTGCCGCGCATCGGGCGAGGGAAGCGAGTCGAGCAAGGGGAACCCCGGCGATTTATTATTAAATTTTCCCGATAGTACACCAGCACCGCAACGTAGGCGCAGCCGAAAGATCAGGGCTTGCGAGCACCCAGGATTTGCAGGACACACATATCACCACCTCGCGGGATGTGAACCTAGAGGGGCGAGTGTAGTCCTAGAGCCATCAAAGGTCTTTGGAAAGGATCAATTTCAGAACCCAGCGATCGGTCGCGTTCGTCAAACCCCGTCCCACGCCGGCCTCGACCGCCAGCCACTTGGTGTTCACGTCGATCACCCCGAACAATTGGTGCGTCTGCTGCGAGGCCGGCAGAAAATGACTGACCCGGCCGAAGTCATCGTATTCCTCCAGCGCGATCTTGTACCTCTCCGTGATGGCCATCGCCACGCGAGTCTCGGGAACGAATTCCAGATTGGCGACGCCATTCCAAGAGTTGTCGACGATGGGATTGAAGATGAAATCGAAGCGCCCCACGTGAGCGCCCACGATGGGGCGGATCTCCGATGTATAGGTGCGCTCTTCCCAGTGCGCCGTGTTGAAGCTGAACTCGAAATTGACGCCGTAAAAAAAATCCCGCTTGTCCGCCTCCGGCGTGACGAACAGTGCTCTGAGCTTGAAGCCGTCGTAGGCGATGCCGTGGTTGCGGGTGAAGGAATAGAGCGGCAGATACAGACCCGCCTCGAACCAAGGGGTCACGCCATAAGCCCATTCCGCGACACCGTTGAGTGATTTGTCCGGCACGATGCCGCCCGGAAACGCCGGGGCTTCGCTGCCGCTCGGGGTGAAATTGTTGTGCAGGGTCAAATTGAAAGCGCCCGTCGGCGCGATCGTCGCGTCATACACTTGAATCTCGTCGGTCTGCGCCCGCACCGGCGATACTTGCGCAAGCACTGGCACCAGCATCGCGGCGCCCACCAAGCGCGGAATGATTCTCATTGGACTTCTACGCGGTCTCGACAATCCGGAGCGAGAGAATGGCGTTGTCGTACGGCACTTGGCAATGCCAATAGCCATGGTGATGCGAAAAAATCCGCCGCGCAGTCACGTGAGTGATCAGAAACAATTCTTATTTGCAACGGACGCAGTTAGCGCGTCGGGCGCAAGTACTTTTGATTGAAAAGTGCATGGCCTTGTAGTACTTTGCGGTACAAAGTTCATTAACGTTGCCCGCACATGCAAAGCGATTCCGTGCTGACCCCGGCCGCAGCGGCGCGCAGCGTACCGCCAAGCCAGCAAGCCTCCCGAATGATCCGTGCGGCGACCGCCGTCGGCTCGCTGCTTCTCCTGCTGATCTCGAGCCATGCACATGCCGGGTTCGATCACGAGTGGGCGCTCGACCAACGCGGCATCTGGGGACGCAGCTATCAGACCGGAGTCCAAGACGGGGTGATCGCCCTCGAATTGGCCGGCGCCCTGTGGCTCGGGAACGACGATGAGCTGGGCCACACGTTCTGGCAGACCATCGACGCCTCGGTCATCTCAGGCATCGGTGCGACAGGACTCAAATACGCCTTCAGCAGGGCCCGCCCCTACCAGGGGAACAATCCGAATTTATGGTTTCAGGGGAGCGGTCATCAGAGCTTCCCGAGCGGCGAGGTAACCTTGCAGGCAAGCTTCGTAACCCCGTTCATCGCCAATTACGCACGGGAGAACCCCTGGGTGTGGGCGCTGGAAATTCTTCCGGCGTACGATGCTGTCGCGCGGTTGAAAAGCCAGGCCCATTGGCAAACGGATGTGATCGCCGGGTGGGCATTGGGTTCCGCGGTGGGCTATTGGAGCTCGACACGTGCCACGCCGCTGTCGGTGCAGGTGCTGCCGCGCGGGCTGTCGATGGGGTTTTCCAAGCGATTCTAAGCTAAGACATGCAGGCCGGATTGGATGGGCCGGACTATCTCTGCATCATTACCACGCCGCTCAGGCCGAGTATTCTTCGGCTCATTTCCTTCGGCAACGCGCGCAGCAGCAGTCCATACGGCAGATCCCAGGGATATGGCCTGCCGATGCGCTCGGACTCTTCGGCCGTGGTCACGGTCTCGAGGGCTTTCCAGCCGTATTTCTCGAAGAAGCCAAACCAGTCCTTCACCTCGAAGAGGAATGGCGCGGCTTCGAGCTTCTTCGCCCAGCCCGAAGGCAGTCTGCGCTTGGGGGCATTGTCGAAATCCTGAATCCACCGGTGAAATGACGGGATTGCGCGCAGGTCATCGGCAAGGTTGGCAATCTCGGAATTCGAGAAATAGGATATGACGCCTTCGGTGATCACCAACACGCTCTTCGACGCCGCCCCGATACGTGCGAAGACCTCGTTGCGGGACGGGCGGTCCGATAAATCCATGCCGACGCGTTCCAGCCGGCAAACGGGTTCGTGCTCCGCCAGCTTGGCGTTCTTCAATTCGATGAGATTCGGAAAATCCACTTCGATCCAGCGAAGCTCGGCGGGCAGATTCATCCGGTAAGGCCGCGTATCCAGGCCCGCACCCAGATTCAACACGGCGTCGACCCCGGATTGCAGCGACTCATGTATCAACCGATCGATGGCCGAGGTACGCACGACCATGCCCCACTCCACCATGGACGCCCGCGGAATGGAGCGCGCGATCTTTCGGCCGCGCTTGCCGCTCAACAGGGCGGCGAGCGAATCGTTGAACACGGGCGTCCGCCGCTGACTCTCCTTCGCCCGGAAATGCGCCACCCAATACGCCGTGTCGGTCACATGAGTAACGGAGGATTCATCGATCATGCGGTTTCCACCAAAGCCAGGGTAAAACTCAAGGGGATAGGACCCTACGGATAGAGCCAGGGATAAAACTCTGCGGATAATACTCTCTCTGGGCGGGTATGCTCGCAGGCTCCAAGGGTGCAGCGAGAAAGGGTGGATGGGGCAAATGGCCGGCGTGGATATTCATTTCAAATGCACGCAATGCGGTAAATGCTGCCGGGACTCGAAGGTTCCGCTCACCGTCGCGGAGGCGATCGGCTGGCTGAATCGCGGCCACTCGGTTCAGCTGATCTGTGAAGCATCGCCCTGGCCACGGGGCCTGGCCGACGAAGATCCCGGCGCCGCCCACTTCAAGCGCCGCTCGTTCGCGGCGATGAGCGGAACCCTGCCGATGCGCGTCGTCGTCATCCTGGCCGCGAACAATGCAGGAGCCTGCCCCAATCTCTTGCCCGATACGCGTTGTGCAATCTATGCGGATCGGCCGCTGGTGTGCCGCATCTATCCGGTGGAAATCAATCCATCGATAGCGCTGAACCCGGCGAAGAAGCTGTGCCCACCGGAGGCATGGATGAAGGACCTGCCGGTACTCGAGCGCAGCGGCAGGACGATGAACGACGTGGTTCGCCAGGATGTGAGCTCATGGCGCGACGCCGACGCGGCAGATGCGCTGCTGAAGAGCAGGCTGTGCGTTGCGTTGAACATCATGGACGCAGCCCTGGTTCACGAAGCGGTGCTGATTTATTCGCCGCGGCCCGAGGCCCTGTTGTCCGCATTGGAGCGCGCCGTCCAAGCCCATGACGATGTACCCGTCCCTACCCAGTGGCGCTTCGTGTCGGATCGATCCGAAACGTTGGAGGATGTCGCGGCTCATGGGGGCATCGGGCTCCATGTACGCGACTCGGATGCCGTGTCCTATCAACACCTCAACTTCGCGCGCGAAGCCTTGTTCGGTCCCTACCTAGCCACGGGCTCCTAGCATCCCACCCCTCGTTGTCATGACATGGGCGAGTCAGCGCTGCTGCAGACGATCCCTGCAGTAGATGAACAAACTATTGCCGACCATGCTGACCGCAAACAAGGCCAGCGATGCCGGAATCACCTCGAACACCTTATGCAGCCCCAGCCAGGTTGCCGGCGACTCCCACCATTGAAGAAAAACCGCGAGCTTGCCGCCGGCGCCTTCCTTCACACAGCAATGCACCAATCCGAACCGGATGCCATCGCCCATGCCCACATGCATCCATTCTCCTTCGCGAAAAAAGCGGTAGGCCTGCGTGCCGACGAGATAGAGAAAGACCAGAAGGCAGCCGTAGCCGATGATGGCGCCAAGACCCGCCAGCGTCCCCAATAAAACGCGCCGGACACTCATGGCTGCGCACCCGCGGACGGACATCCTTTGACTTCGAGACGAACGATGCGGCCGGATTCGCCTTGCAGGTCGGAGGGATTCAACAGACTGTCGGTGGGCTTCAAATCGATGTCGATCCAATACACATTGCCGTTGCGCTTGCGATCCGCGATGCCCGGATTGAACCCCAGGGCCTGCGCTTGAGCGACCCGAGCCTGTGCGCGCTTGGGCTCGCTGTAGAGACCCAGCGATATTACCGGTCCCTCGTTGGGGCCCGGCATTTCCAGCGCGTCGTCGATGCCGCCGGCCTTGAGCTTGGCCAGCATCTGCTCGACCAGGGGGTGCACCACCGGAAGCGGCAGGTACACCCACACTCCCGCCCACACCTCACCATCCGCGACGCGCTGGCGCGGGTCATAACCGCCGCCGCGCAAGGTCGATGCAGCATGCGCGGCCTCGGACACGTCGCGAAACGGTCCCACGCTGATGCAACGCTTTACATTGGTAAGCAGTGCGGAGTTTCCGCCGGAACGCGGCGCATCGTCCGCAGTGGATGCCGCGGCGGGTGCCACAGTGGGCGCCGCTGCGGCCACGCCCGCGCTCGTGGCACTCGGCGCCGGGGAATTGCCGCCGGCTTCGCCGCGCGGCGCGCCGGAGGCCTCCGAGGCCAGCTTCAAGGTCCCGGGAGTGGGCGGCGCTACCGCGACGACCTCGGGCGCCTTGGCGATACCGCGCTGCCATAGGAAATAGCACACATTGGCAAGCACCAGGCACACAACCATACCCTTCAATAGTGTCACGCGTCACCCGCACTCAAGCGCAAGCTGGCCTCGCCGGAAACAAATCGTTGCAGGCCATCTCGGGTTTCGAGCAGCAATGCCCCATCCGAATCGACGCCGCGGGCAACCCCCCGGATCGTCGTGCCCCCTACAGTGACCTCCGCCGGGCGATCCCTCAAGCCGTCCAGGGTGGTCCACTCGTCCCGGAATGCAGAAAATCCCAAGCGCTCATACCGCACCAGCATACTCAAAAGTTCATCCAAAATGGCCCCGGCCACCGCATTGCGCGATGGCGGGGCCGCACATGCGTCCGCCGCCGCCGCCACGGCCGCGCCGCCGGCCTCGATTTCCCGCCGCGCCTGCGCCGGCAGCGACACGTTGATGCCGACGCCGATCACCACATGCGCCGGGCCTCCCGACTCGGCGCGCAGTTCGATCAAAACGCCCCCGAGCTTGCGGTCACGGAACCAAATATCGTTGGGCCACTTGAGCGTGATCCCCTGCGCACCGGCTCGCGCCAATGCCCGCGACACGGCAACACCCACCCCGAGGCTCAAGGCCGGCAGGGTCCGCACCACGTCGCTGCAGGTCCAACCGAGCGACATCGCAATGCCGCCGCCGAAGGGTGCAATCCAGCGGCGCCCGAGCCTGCCGCGGCCGGCGTGCTGCAATTCGCTCGCGCAGACATCTGCCGTGCCGGGCGGAGGCGGCGCGGCCGCGAGCAAGCGGGTGTTGGTCGAATCGACCTCGTACCGTAGTTCGAGACCATGCAGATGCGCGCGGCCCTCCTCCGTCAGTTCGGCCGTGATGCGCCTCGCGTCCAGCAATTCCACGCGGTTCGCGAGGCGATAACCCCGGCGCGCGACGGCATGAACTTCTATGCCGGTGGCCCGCAGGCGCTGCACGCCCTTCCAGACCGCGGCACGGGTTTGGGCCAACTCCTTCGCCAGCCACTCGCCGGAATGCAGCTCACCGTCCGACAACAGCACCAGCAAGGGCGGGTGTTCTATACCGTTCGGGGCCGAAACAACCATAGCCGCCGTACACGATTCTCTTTGCCGGCGCGCATGCGCGCGATATTGCTGCGATGGGTGAAGATGACGAAGACGGCCACCGCCGCGCAGAAGGTACAGAGCGAGAGGTTGCTCGGCCGCAGCAGGACGACCGCCACCGCCAGCACGACGGTGGCCATCATGGTGGCCAGGCCGACATAGCCAAAGAGCAGCAGCACGACGATCCAGCTCAACAGCAGCGGCAACAGCAAGCGGAAATCCATCGCCGCGACCACCCCGATCACCGTCGCGGCGCCCTTGCCGCCGCGAAATCCGAACCACACGGGATAGACATGTCCGACGATCACGGCGAAGCCGCATGCCGCCGTCAGCCACTCGCGCGAAACATTCAAGTCGATGCCGATGCCCGGCAATGCCGCCGACGGCAGCCACCAAACCGCGGCCATGCCCTTCGCAACATCGATGGCTAGCACCAGGAATCCGAACAGCTTGCCCTGGGTGCGCAGGGCATTGGTCGCGCCCGCGTTGCCGCTGCCCATGCTGCGGATATCCACGCCGCGCAGGCGACCCAGGATCAAACTGCCGAGCAAGGTGCCGAGCAAGTATGCGATGAGCAGTTTGACGCCAAGTTCCAGCATACGAGCGATTATGACTTAAGTGCCGGGGATCGCCACCATCGCCTGAGTCCCAGCCCGCTTCGGCAAGTGAATCTCCGCCAGCATGCAGCGCACACCGCCACCACCGATGCGCTCGATGGTGGGAATGGACACCGCGACCAGCGCCGCATGCGACTCCAGGATGCCGCGCTGCATCCGAGTGAGGCTGTTCAAAGCCGTCGTCGACAGCGCGATCAGCGTGCCCGCGGAGGACTCGAGTTCCAGCACATTGGCCGCGAACCGCTCCATTTGTTCCAGGGTGATTTCGACTACGGCATGCCCGGTGGCGCGCAGCATGGAAATTACGGCGGTGCGGTGCTCTTCATGGGGTATTGCCTCTGCGCAGATCACCGCGAACGCCGTGCCGATTGCCATCATGACATTGGTGTGATAGATGGCTCGCCCGCCGCGGTCCAGGGCATCGAAGGCCATCAACTCATAGTCCAGCTGCTGGGCAAATTCACCCAGGACGTCAAGATCGGTACGCGGTGAAGAGCAGGCATAGGCCACCCGATGCACCCGATCGAGCACCACACTGCCGGTGCCCTCGAGAAACTTCCCCTCCGCTTCCCGATGAGTAAAATCCACCGTGCGCGATACCCGAAAGGCGCCCTGGCGGATGACTTGCTCCAGGATGGCGTCGCGCCGTTCCCAACGCCGATTGAGCGCCTGCATGGGATAGAGCGCCACCGTGCCGTCGTGATGGAAGCTCACCCAATTATTGGGGAATATGGCATCCGGCTTGGGAGGCTCCGGAGCATCCGCGGCGATCAGTACTCCCACGCCGGCGCGCTCCAAGGCCAGCGCCACCGCCTCGAACTCCCCAAGGGCCGCAGATTGCAGGTCGGGGCCGGCAATCGTCGTAGGACGCTCCTGGAAAGCGTTGCTGGCGGCGGTTTGCGGATTGCAGGCGAAACGGGCGGGCCGCACCATGAGCACGGATCCGGCGCTTTGCGGCTCCCGGCCAGGATGATCTGCGAGCGACATAGGGCAGGCACTATACTAGCAGCCTGTCTGAGTATTACCCGTGGCTCACACGGACTTACTGACAGTTTCCAAGGTTTTTTCTGGGGTACAATGCGCAGATCGATTGCCAAGTCAATGGGGGCATTGGCCCTTACCGTCATCGCGCTGCAGGCCTACGGAGCCGGGCCGGCATCGCCGACGCCCGCGGCGAACCTCGTCAAGAGCTACCCTTTTACTTTCGATACGCTGTTGGAGGAGGCCAAACACCGAGCGGCGACGTCGTATGCACCGCAACGCAATAGCCTGCCGGCGGCACTGGACAAGCTCAGTCCGGAGCAATACCGCAGCCTGCATTTCAATCCGGATGCCGGCATTTGGCGGGCGGAGAAATTACCCTTCCGCCTCGAACTGCTGCGGGCGGCCTACAACATGCCCAGCGCCGTCACGGTATCGACCGTGGAGGATGGCATCGCCACGGACTTGGTTGCGACCCCCGCGATGTTTCAAATGTCCGGTACGATTCCGGCGCAGCTTGCCAATGTGTCGCTGCCCCTCTCGGGATTCAGGCTTCGCTTCCGGATCAATTCGAACAAGGTCTGGGATGAGTTCTTGGTGTTCCAGGGGGCGAGTTATTTCCGGGCGGTTGCCAAGAATCTTCTCTATGGATTGTCGGGCCGCGGCCTGGCCATCAACACCGGCGATCCGATCGGCGAAGAGTTTCCCGCGTTCACGCATTTCTGGATCGAGCGGCCGGATCCGCGTGCCAGCGCCATCGTCATCTATGCCCTGCTGGAAAGCCAGTCCGCCACCGGCGCATACAAGTTCACCGTCAGGCCGGGCGTGGAGACTCGAACCGAAGTCGAAATGACGCTGTGCCCACGCGCCGAAATGCGCGTGGTCGGCATCGCACCGCTGACCTCCATGTTCCTCTTCGATGAGACCAACCGCGGGCGCCTGGACGACTACCGGCCGGAGGTCCACGATTCCGACGGTCTGCAGATCGCCACCAAGAGCGGAGAGCAATTGTTTCGGCCGCTGGCAAATCCGCTCAAGCTCCAAGTCTCGGCGTTCACGCGGGAGATGCCGCAAGGATTCGGCCTGGTGCAGCGCTCCCGGCAGCAAAGCGATTTCCAGGATTTTGACGCTCAGTATGAACGGCGGCCCAGCGCCTGGGTCACGCCGCACGGCGATTGGGGTTCCGGGGCGGTCGAGCTGGTGGAGATTCCCTCGGGCCGCGAGACCAATGACAACATTGTCGCCTTCTGGCGTCCGGCACAGGTGCTGACCCCGAACCATCCGGTGCAGTTCGCCTATGACATTACCTGGAGCGACGAGCCCCCGCTGCCGAAGGGGATGGGCAAAGTGCTGGCCACGCGCTCCGGCGCCAGCATCGATCGCAAGCGGCGCGTCTTTCTGCTGGACATCGTGGGCGCCGGCGAGAAGCTCGACGGCCTGCGCCTCGATCTGGGCGCCTCGGCTGGCGCGATTTCAAACGCCAGCCTGGTCTCGAACGGCGAATTGCACGGCTTACGCGCCAGCTTTGAAATCGATCCGAAGGACGCTGAGTTGATCGAGCTGCGGCTGCGAGTCATGCGCGGCGATACCCCCGTGAGCGAAACTTGGCTGTATCGATGGACCTCCAGCTAGCCCCCAGCGCCGCGTGCGATGACGCCATCCCGGCGGGCGGAATGCCGCCGGAGGCACCTATGGGAATGCCGGCGCAAGACCTGCGCTACAAACCGTGGCGGACCGAGCGGCGCTTGATTTCGGCGGCCGTGCTGTACGCGCGTTTCATCCTGATCGCGGTCACAGCCGGGATCACCACGTACGGCGTCTATCAAATGCTGCAAGTCGTGCGCTTTGCGAGCATGACCTTCCTGCAGGGCACGATGATATTTTTCTTCGCCGTTTCCCTGGGCTGGATTGCCTTCGCCGCCGGCTCCGTCCTGGCAGGCGCCTCGAAACGGCGCGATTCGATTCCCGCGGATGGCAGCGCGGCGGGCGCCGCGCTCACCGCGCTGGTGATGCCGATTTACAACGAGGACCCGACCCGCACCACGGCGGCTCTGCAGGCCATGGGCGAAGCGCTGCAGAAGATCGGCGCCGAACGCAGCTTCGAAATCGTCATTCTCTCGGATTCCACCAACGCCGATGCATGGATCCGCGAAACGCTGAGCGTCGCTAATTTACGCGCAGCGCTGGGCGCCATCATGCCGGTGTGGTATCGGCGCCGCTGGCAGAACATCGCCCGCAAATCGGGCAACCTCGAAGACTTCGTCACGCGTTGGGGCGGCCGCTACGATCACATGATCGTGCTCGACGCGGACAGCTTGATCGATGCGCCCACCTTGAAACGCCTGCTCGATGCCATGCAGGCGGATCCTAAGCTGGGAATTTTGCAGACCGCGCCGCAGCTGATCGGCGCGAGAACCTTCTTTGCGCGCCTGCAGCAGTTCGCGGCCTGCGTCTACGGCCCGGTGATCACGCGCGGCCTGGCGGCCTGGTCGGGCGACAGCGGCAACTACTGGGGGCACAATGCCATCATCCGCGTGTCCGCCTTCGCGCAGTACTGCGGCCTGCCCAAACTCGAGGGCCGAAAGCCTTTCGGCGGTTTCGTGCTGTCCCATGATTTCGTCGAAGCGGCGCTCATGCGCCGCGGCGGCTGGAAGGTGCGCATGGCCACCGATGTCGGCGGCTCGTGGGAGGAGTCTCCACCCACCCTCATCGACATCGCCATCCGCGACCGCCGCTGGGCCCAGGGGAATCTACAGCACATGAAGATCGTCGGTGCCGCCGGCTTGCGGTTCATCAGCCGCATGCACCTGAGTGTGGGCATCATGAGCTACCTGTCCTCGCCCCTGTGGCTGGTGATGATCGGCATCGGTTTCGCTCTGGCGATTCAATCGCGGCTGATACGTCCCGAATATTTCAGCCACGACTTTCAGCTGTTCCCCACCTGGCCGCGGTTCGACGTCACGCTCATGATGGCGCTGTTCTGGTTCAGCATGCTGGTCCTGTTGATACCCAAGATGCTCGGGCTGATGCGCGCGCTGTTGTCCAAGCGCATACGGCGCGGCGCCGGCGGGGTCATCGGCGTGATGGCGAGCTTCCTGCTGGAGGTCGTTCTGTCGGCGCTGTACGCGCCGATACTCATGGTGGTCCAATGCCGGCATGTACTCGAAGTGTTCTTGGGAAAGGATTCGGGCTGGAAGCCGCAGCGCCGCGATTCCGACGGCACCAGCTGGATCGATGCCTGGCGCTTTCATCGGCGGCACATGCTGTTGAGCTGCGTTACGGCCGTGATCGTTTATTTTATTTCACCGCCCCTGCTGGCATGGGTGTCACCCGCGCTTCTCGGGCTTTTTCTCGCCATACCCCTGTCGAGGCTCAGCGGCAGCGAAAGCCTCGGTAGATTCCTGTCGCGTCTGGGACTGCTGCGAACGCCTGAAGAAGTCGAGACGCCGGCGCTGGTCGCGCGCCGCGAAGAATTGGTCCGCGCCGGCGAGGCGCTGCCCACCGATGGATTGCGTTACCTGGCACGCCACCGCGACGCGCGCGTAGCGCACATCGGCGGCAACCTGCCGCGCCCCCCCGATCCGCGCGGCCAGCCGAATCCCAACCTCTTTACCGCACAACAGAAGCTTACGGACGCTCGATCTTTGGATGAGGCCTTGCAATGGCTGACGCCGGTCGAACGCGTCGAGGTAGCCGGCACGGCGCGCCTCCTCGACCAACTGGCCCAGCTTCCCGACTCCGCCCAAACCTTCTCGATCTAGGACTCCACTCATGGTTCGTCGACGCGACATCTTGAAGACTGCACTGGTGCTGGCTGCCGGCCAACTGTCCCATGCCGAATCGGCCGACGCGGCAGCGTCTGCCGCGGCACCCACACCGGCCGCACCACCACCGGCACCCGCGCCTGCTTCGGGTGCAACGAATTCGAGCGCCGCGGCGGGAAACGGGCCGGCGAAGCCCTTTGACTACGCCTGGCTCAAAGGTCAGGCGCGCTTCCTCGCCGGCAGCCCCTACCAGGCCCCGAAGGAGGTGCTGCCGGCCTCGATGGCGGGCTTGACCTACGACCAGTATCAGTCCTTGAGATTCCGCAGCGATCACTCGCTGTGGGGCGATGCGGGCCTGTCTTTCCGCCTGCAATTCTTCCATGTGGGCCGCGGTTTCTCACAAGCGGTGCACCTTTACGAGGTGAACTCAGGTCAAGCCCGCGAAATACTCTACGACCCGGCGATGTTCGAGTTCGACAAGGCAGGCATCGATCCGGCCGTGATGCGCGATCACGCCGGATTCGCGGGCTTTCGCGTCCAGTGCATCACCGATTGGAAGGACGACATCGCTGCATTTCTGGGCGCTGCCTACTTTCGCGCAGTGGGCGAAGATACCCGCCAATACGGTCTGTCCGCGCGCGCCCTGGCCGTGGACACCGCGTTTCCGCGGCCCGAGGAATTCCCGCGCTTCACCTCCTTCTGGTTCGAGCGGCCGGCCAAGGGACAGGAATCGCTCACGCTATATGCGCTGATGGACTCTCCGAGCGTCGCCGGCGCGCTGCATTTTCAAATCACGCCGGGCGGCACGCTGATCATGGATATCGACTCGGCGCTCTACCCGCGCAAGCCCATCGAGCGATTGGGCGTCGCGCCCCTGACCAGCATGTTTTTCTACGCCAAGAACGATCGGCGCGGGGCGAACGATTGGCGCCCGGAGATCCACGACTCCGACGGCCTCTCCATGTGGACCGGTGCCGGCGAATGGATCTGGCGGCCGCTGACCAATCCCGCGCAGAATCATCTGAATTCATTTCTCGATGAAAATCCTCGCGGCTTCGGCTTAGCACAGCGGGACCGCAACTGGGATCACTACCAGGATGATGGCGTGTACTACGATCGGCGGCCTAGTTTGTGGGTGGAGCCCAAGGCCGGCGCGCACGGTGGCTGGGGCAAGGGCGCGGTGCAGCTGTTCGAAATTCCGACCGCGGATGAAACCTCGGACAACATCGTGGCGTTCTGGAATCCCGCCGAGAAGACCAAGGCCGGCCAGGAAATGCTGTTCAGCTACCGGCTCTACTGGGGCACGCACATGCCGTACGCATCCCCGCTGGCGCAAACCCTGGCCACACGCACCGGCATCGGCGGCACCGTCGGCCAGAAGCGCCAATACTATTCCTGGCATTTCGCGGTGGATTTCTCCGGAGGAGAACTCGGCGCGCTGCCGAGAGATGCGAACGTCGAGGCCGTGATCAGCACCTCGAAAGGCACCATCGAGCACGTCACGGCCCACTACGTCGAGGAGATCAAGGGATACCGCGCGCTGTTCGATGTGAGACCGCCCGAGGACAGCAACGATGCCATCGACTTGCGCATGTACCTGCGCATCGACAGCCGGCCGCTCACCGAGACGTGGATTTATCAATGGCTGCCGCCGCCGGTCAAGGATCGCAAGGCCGCATTGGGCTGACCGGGAGTTTCCCGGCTAGAACTTGAGCAGCCGCAGCTTCTGAGTGTCGCCGGTCGGGCGGCGCAGTTCGCTCTCGCGCTGTAAGTGCGGCAACGACTGCTTCGGATTCAGGATCACCCAGCGCCATTCATTCAGCTGCTGTTTGAGCAGCGGCAGCAGCGCGGGCGCGGATTCGGATTGCCCGCCGTGCCCGCAAGTCAGCATCGAACAGTACAGTTCGAAATACTCGGTGTAGAGCGTTTCGTACTGCTGCATCGGGTCGAGGAATGCCGGATCCTGCACCAGCCCGGCGCCGAGATGGTTGGTGCACAAGTAGCTGCATGCCTTGCGTACATAAACCGTATGTTCGGCAACCACCGCATGCTCATAGAGCAGCGTGCGATGAAAATGCGCCAGCAATTTCGCGCGTGCGCTGCCGCGCACACCATGCTTCTTGAGATATTCGAACAGCGCCTTGCCGTGAATCAGCCGCAGCGCCGCATGCCTGAGTGCACCGGCCTGATTGCGCAAGGCCGCGAAATCAGCCACCTGGCGCATCAATCCGGAATGCTCCAGCTCCCATGCACTCCAAGAGTCCGGCGTCGCCAGGATGCGCTGCGCTACCAGGCGCTCCTTCTCGTCTTGGCCGCGTGACGCGCGTTCGATGCGATCGGTGGATTCGCGCATGAGCCGTGCGTGAGTGAACGCGCTGAGTTGCACCAGTACCCCCCTCCGACACGCGCGTAGCGTTGTGAATATGTCGAATGGCGAGCTTAAGGTTGAATGCGCGCGATCGCTAAGCGTCGCCAATGCGCGACGTCAGCCATAGCGATCCGACAACGGCTTCGGCGGCTAGTGCCGGCGGGACAAGAGCCAGTGCGCGAGTGCGCGCAGCGACTCCGCGCGCTCGCCAAAGGGCAGCAGCGCGTGAATGGCTTGATTGTGGAGCAGGCGTACCCGCTGTTGCGATGCGGGGATACCGATGACCGCTGGATGCGTGGGCTTCGCCCGTTCGCTGTCCGCGCCGGTGGCCTTGCCCAGCAGTGAGGCATCGCCCGTCACGTCGAGCAGATCGTCTTGGATCTGGAATGCCAGACCGACGGCATTCGCAAACCGCGACAGCGCACCATAAAGGTTTGGATCCAGCGAGGGCGCGCACTCCGCCGCCATCAGCACGCTGGCGCGGATGACGGCACCGGTCTTTCGCGCATGCATGTCCTCCACTTGGCCGATGTCGAGCTGCTTGCCCTGCACTGCCAAATCGATCGCCTGACCGCCGGCCATGCCCAACGTCCCGATGGCCTGCGCCAACATGTCGATCAGACGCAGCCGCACGGCCGGCGACGCGGGCAACTTCGGATCCTGCGCCAACAACTGAAACGCCAGCGGCTGGAGCGCATCGCCGACCAGCAGTGCCGTGGCTTCGTCATAAGCCTTGTGACACGTCGGGCGCCCGCGGCGCAAATCGTCGTTGTCCATGGCAGGTAAATCGTCGTGCACCAAGGAATACACATGCACGAGCTCGATGGCGCAGGCGGCGGCTTCGACCTCGTCCTCGGTCAAACCGACGGCGTGCGCGGTGGCGAATACCAAGGCCGGACGAATCCGCTTGCCGCCGCCCAACACGCTGTAGCGTATGGCCTCATGCAGGCGCGCCGGCACCACCTCGGCTTCAGGCAGCCGTGCCGCCAATGCGCCTTCCATACGGAGGCGCCAGGTTTCAAGCTGCGTGCCGAATTCGTCTTCTTCGTCGTTCCGGATGCGTCGATCCGCCGACTCGCTCACGGCCCTCGGCTCACGCGCTTGATGTCGCTGAGCGGAATCGCCGTGACGGCGGCGAAGCGCGTGCCGCCATCGGTGTATTCGAAGGGCAGCTCGGGTGCCATCGGACCCGCGACGCGCGGCCCGCGCAGCGCCGTGAGCAATGCCTTCACCGGGTTGCTGAACGCATCATTGACCGCAGTTCCCTCGAACCCGCAATGGGCCATGCAGTTATCGCAGCGCGGGTTCTTGCCGACGCCGTATTTTTCCCACTCGGTATCTTCGATCAGCGCCTTGTAGGTGGGCGCATAGCCCTCGTCCGACAACAGGTAGCAGGGTTTCTGCCAGCCAAACACGTTGTACGTCGGATTGCTCCAGGGCGTGCACTGGTAGGTCTGATTGCCGGCCAAGAAATCCAAGAACAGCGCGGAGTGATTGAATGACCACGCCGGCTTTCCCGACGGGCGGCGCCGACGGCTGAAAATGTCGCGAAACAATTGTTTGCTGGCGTTGCGGCCCAGGAAGACGTCCTGCCGCGGCGCATGGTGATAGCTGTATCCCGGCGAGACCGTGATGCCCTCAACGCCCAGGGCCATGGCAGTGTCGAAGAACTCGGCGACATCCTGCGGATCTTCGCCGTTGAACAGCGTGCAATTCACCGTCACGCGAAAGCCCTTGTCGCGCGCCAACTTGATGGCGGCGACCGCCTTATCGAAGACTCCTTCCTGGCAGACCGACTCGTCGTGGCGTTCTTGGTTGCCGTCCAGATGGATGGAAAAGGTCAAATACGTCGACGGTTGATATTCGTCGATGTGCTTGGAAAGCAGAATGGCATTCGTGCACAGGTAGACGAATTTCTGCCGCGCAACGATGCCGGCCACGATCTGCGGCATCTCCTTGTGGATCAAGGGTTCGCCGCCGGGAATGGATACGATCGGCGCCCCGCACTCATCGACGGCGCGCAGCGCGTCTTCCACGCTCACCCGCTTTTGCAGGATCTCCTTGGGGTAATCGATCTTGCCGCAGCCGGCACAGGCTAAGTTGCACTGAAACAACGGTTCCAGCATGAGAACCAGCGGATAGCGCTTGTCGCCGCGCAGCTTACGCCCGGCAATATAGCGGGCGACCTTGTACATCTGTAGGAGTGGAATGGCCATGTCTTATATTACCAGCACCGTGGATTGGTGGTCGCGCCAGATTCGCGCCCATTCCAGCAGGAACCAGGGGGTAAAGGTTCGCCCCCCTTGCGCGGCCATCTCGCGGTTCAGGGCTTCGGGGCCGATCCAGCGCCAGTCGCGGATTTCGGCGGAATTCGCGCGGACCGGGTCACGGCATCGACCTGCGTACACCGAACAAAGTTCATTTTCCGCGCCGGTTGCGTCGAATTGGGCTTGATATTGAAATTTGTACAAAAAATGCAACGGACATCGAATGCCCAGCTCTTCGTGGAGCCGCCTCGTCGTCGCGGTTTCCAAAGTTTCCTCGCCACGCGGGTGACTGCAGCAGCTGTTGGACCAATACATCGGCCACAGGCGTTTTGACGCAGCGCGCTGCTGTATCAGCAATTCGCCGCTCTCATTAAAAATCAGCAATGAAAAGGCCCGGTGCAGCAGGCCGCGGCCCTCGTGGCATCGTTCCTTGCTCATAAGACCTAAGCTGCGATCGGCCTCATCGACCAGAATCAGCTCATCCGGATCAGCGCTCACGGTATTCATGGCGCGAATGATAGCGGCTCGGGCGGGCGCCTCGCTACGCAGGCCCTCCCTTCGCACTCCGCGTTCCGTAATCTTATCGTTAGTTCAACTAACGATAAGATCATGCCAAATAATTCTTATGATGAATTTGCTGGGAAGCGAGACTCGACAGGTCATTCCAGCCGCTCACTTTTCAGCGCACCGTTTTCGCGGAACCACTGGATGGCATCCGCAAAGGCCTCCGCCGGAGGGCGAGACCGATAGCCCAAGTCGCGCATCGCCTTGGCGCTGGAGAAGAACATGCGCTTGCGCGACATGCGCACGCCCTCCAGCGTGATTCGGCCGGCGCGGCCGGAAAGCTTGGCGTAACCCTCCGCGAAGTAGGCTAGGGGAAGAACCACGCCATAGGGCAGCCGCACCCGGGGCGGTTTGCGCCCGACCAGGGCCGAGATCACGCCGAGGATTTCGCGCAAGGTCATATCCTGTCCGCCCAAAATATAGCGCTCGCCGGGGACACCGCGTTCGTACGCCAGCAGGTGCCCGGCGGCAACATCGTCGACATGCACGATGTTGAGCCCAGTATCGACATAGGCCGGCATGCGGCCGGCGGCGGCATCGAGTACCAATTGTCCCGTGGGCGTGGGCTTTATGTCTCCCGGGCCCACCGGGGTCGAAGGACTCACGATCACCACCGATGTGCCTTCGCGCGCCGCGTCGCGGACCACTTCCTCGGCCAGATACTTGGAGCGCTTGTAGTGCCCGATCATGTTCGCGAGCGAGTTCGGCGTGGCTTCGTCCCCCGGCGTGCCGTCGGCCGGGATGCCGATGGTCGCGACGCTGCTGGTGTAGACGATACGCTGCACGCCCGCATGGCGCGCCGCGCTTAGGATATTGCGTGTGCCGTCGACATTCGCGCGATAGAGCTGCGAGGGATCCGGCGCACCCAACCGATAGTCGGCGGCCACATGGAACAGGCCGGCGCACCCTTCTGCCGCACGCTGCAGCGAATCAAGATCGGTAAGATCGCCTTCTTGAACCTCGACGGCTAGGCCCCGCAAGTTGCGCCGCTCTGAACCCCGGCGCGCCAGCACGCGCACCTGCCAGCGTGCGGCCAACAGCGCCCGGGCAACCGCGGCGCCGACAAAACCGGTCGCGCCGGTGACCAGTGCCTTCTTCAAGAGAGATGAGACCCGATGGCTTTGAGGGAGTGCAGCGCGATTCTGTAGCGTTGCGCCAGGCGAAACAATGCGGCGATGTCGCCGGGTGCCGCGGCCAGCCCTGCCGCCAAGCGACCGATGTGCACCTTCCCCGCGCGGCTGGCATTGACCACGGCGCGTGGCAGCTGATCGGCGGCGGTGTCCACAATGACCCGCACAGCGATGAAAGGCAGCTGGTGCCTGCCGGCAATTTCCGCCACTGCCGCGCTCTCCATGTCAGCCGCGACGGCTCCCGTCTCGAGAAACGCTGCGGCTTTGTCGGCGGGGGAGTCAATCGCCCGGGCAACCGTGAGCAGATTGCCTTCGCTGACCGCGCGCAAGGGACTCACCTCGGCCGCAACGCGTTCGCGCCATGGTGAGGATGCGAGCCAGTGTGTTCCTGCCTCGGAGATCAACTCGCGGGGTAGCACCACAGTTCCCGCCTTCAGCGTCGGGTCGAGGCCGCCGGCCATGCCGAAGGTCATGAGCGCGGAGGCGCCGGCATCGAGCAGCGCGCGAGCGGCCGATTGAGCCGCCTCGAGACCGATACCGCTGACCGCCAATAGCGCTCCGTCACCCACCCAGGCCAACTCGCTCAAGGGCGGAATTCCGGCTCGCGGCATCGAGGGTCCCAGCGCGCGTGCCTCCGCCGCGAGCGCCGCGACGACGCCCACTCGGCTCAATGACGGATACCACGACTCAAGCGGAGGTACTGCGGCTCAATGAGCCACTCCGCGCCACGTGAGATTCCGATATGCGGCCAAAGCCCACAACGGAAAATAAGCCGAATAGCCGTGATAGCGCAGATAAAACACCCGCGGAAATCCCGGCGCCGTATAGCTCGGATGGCTCCACAAGGCATCCGCCTGTCGGGTATGCAATAAGTACTCGGCGCCGCGGCGCACCGCCTCCGACCCAGCCTCCCCGGCCGACATCAGGGCCAGGAGCGCCCACGCCGTCTGGTAGGGCGTGCTGCCAAAGTCTTCCGCGGGCCGCGACTGCCAGGCATAACTGTCATTGCTCTCGCCCCAGCCGCCGTCCGCGTTTTGCCGACTCTTCAGCCAAGCCACCGCCCGCATCACCATCGGATCATCCGGCCCGATATGCGCCTGCGCCAGCGACATGAGCACCGACCATGTACCGTAGATGTAATTCGTTCCCCAGCGTCCGAACCACGATCCGTCGGCTTCCTGCTCTTTGCGCAGGTACGCAATCGCCCGATCCAAGGCAGGCTTGTCCTGCGGCCGGCTGGTGCGCGCCAGCACGGTGACGACCCGCGCCGTGACATCGCTGGTGGGAGGATCGAGCAGCGCGCCATGATCGGCGAAAGGAATCTTGTTCAAGTAGTAGCAAGTATTGTCGACATCGAATGCCGCAAAGCCGCCGTCGCGACTCTGCATGCCGACCAGCCAATCCAGCGCCCGGCGCACGCTCTCGGCGTAGCGCTCCGAATCGCAGGCCTGGTGCATGGCCCAGGCGACCACGGCCGTGTCGTCGAGGTCGGGATAGAAATCGTTCGCGAATTGAAATGCCCAGCCGCCGCCGGCGAGATGAGGACGCTTCACGCGCCAATCGCCGGGCTCGTCCAGGAGTTGCTTCGATTTCAACCAATCAAGCGCGCGTGTGGCAGCATGGCGGGCGGTGTCATCGCCTGCTTCCTGCATCGCCAGGCAGGCAAGCGCGGTATCCCACACCGGCGACACGCAGGGCTGGCAATAGGCGCTCGTGGGCCCCACCACCAACAGTTTCTGCAAGGCGCGTTTGGCGGTGACACGCTGCGGGTGTTCCGGCGGATAGCCCAAGATCACCATGGCCTCCAAGGCATTGACCATGGCAGGGAAAATCGCGCCGAGGCCATCTTCGCCGTTCAGCCGCTCGATCATCCAAGCCTCAGCCCGCCGCATCGCACGGTCGCGCAGACCGGCCGGAATCAAAGGATCGATCATACGGCCGACATGATCAAAGAGCAGGAAGGCCTTGGTGAGCAGGCCGCTGCGATGAAAATAGTGCCGCTCTTTCTCCGGCGGTGTCGTGAACAGTTCGCGGATGCCGATGTTGCGTGGATTTTTGGCCTTTGGCTTGCGCGTGCACAAGATGAACAAAGGCACCATCACGGTGCGCGACCAGTACGAGACCCTGCCGATATGGAACGGAAACCATTTCGGCAGCAGCATGATTTCTACGGGAATATACGGTACGCCGCGCCAGGGCAACTCGCCGAACAGGGCCAGGGCGATGCGCGTGAATACATTGGCGCGGGCAGCGCCGCCTCGCGCCAGAATCGCCGTGCGCGCCTTCTGCATATGTGGTGCATGCAAATCGTCGCCGGCCAGCTTCAGGGCGTAGTACGCCTTGACGGTGCAGCTCAAATCCAATTCGCCGTTGTGGTACAGCGGCCACCCGCCGTGCTCGGCCTGACAGGCGCGCAGGTGGTTGGCGAGTTTGCGCTCCAGCCCCACATCGATCTCGTCCAGGAAGTGCATCATCAGGATGTACTCCGAGGGAATGGTGCAGTCGGCCTCGAGCTCGTACAGCCAGTAGCCCTTCTCGTGCTGTCGCGCGATCAGCGCGTCACGCGCCTCGGCAATGGCGCGATCCAGCGGCGAGGTCTCCGCGATGCGCTTGAGCGTGTGCGCGACGATGTCGCTGCGCGCGTCCCTGAGCTCCGCGGGAAACGGAGTAGGTTTAGGAGCGGTTCGATTCACGACCCGGAACTCCCGTACCGGCGCCGCGGATGTTCCGCGTCGAGGTCGTTGTCCGTCATGACGTGCATCGGGCGCGGGCGCCGGATCTCAGGCAGCTGCGCCAGCGGCACACCCCGCGCCGCCGCCGCGAAGAAGCGCCGCAGCACCCAATCGCTGCCGATGAAGGTATTGGTTGCGAGCACGGTCATCTTCACTGCGGTTCTCGATACTTTGACCTGGGCACCGGCCGTGAACCCTGGGTTGTGCGCGATCTTGCGTAAAGTCAGTATGGCAAGGCCTATGGCCCATAGACAGAAGCGGCGAATGCCTTTCTCCTTGCCGGGAATTAATAATGTGTAATCCAGGGCATTGCGCAAATGTGCATGGGCAACGGCCACGAGCTCCGTCATGCCGGCACTGAAGCGCGGATCGGCGGATTCGCCGGAAAATTGACCCAGATCGATTCCGTGGCGGGTAAACACATCCTGGGGCAGCCAGCTGACGCCGCGGCTGCGATCCTCCCAGACATCTTTGAGAATATTCGTCATCTGCAGCCCTTGGGCAAAGGACGCAGCCAGCGCGCTCAAGGCCGTGCGCCGACGCGCAATTTCCGGGGAATAGTCGCAAAACAGGTCGGTGAGCATCTCGCCCACGACGCCCGCGACATAGTAGCAGTAATCGTCCAAATCGCCGGACCTGGCTAGGCCCTTGACGCTGGCATTGAACTGGAAGCGCGGCATGCCGTAGCACATGAGCTGCACGCAGCGCTTGATGGCCTCATGCTGGACTGCGCTTAGGCCGGAGGCGACCCGCACGACGCGGTCCATGTTGCTGACCAGATCGCGCTCCGTCGGCAAAGTGCGGTCCGACAGCCGATGCTCCACATCGCGGGCCAGGGCGGCGGCATCGCCGCTCCCGGCGACCACGGCACTGAATCGCTGCAGGAAAGACAGCGTCTCCGGAGCGGACAGGGCTGGTTCGTCCTCAATGGTGTCGGCAATTCTGCACAGCAGGTAGGCGCTGGTGACGGAAATACTGAGGGCAGGCGGCAGTTGCGGTATGGTCAACGCAAAAGTGCGTGAAACATGCGGCAAAATCTGATCCTGGTAGACCTCATCTGAGCTGACGGAATCCATGCGGGCAGTATCTCGGAAACCTGCGAAAATAGCACCATGTAGGCGGGTCAAACCTGGTGCAAATGCGCAACAGGAGGTTGTAGTCCATTGCCACGATAAGGGCCTGGCAGTATAAACTGAGCCGCTATGGACCTTCCGCCCGAAACAGCCTATCCGTTGCTCGAAACCATTGCCTCACCGGCCGACCTTCGCCGGCTGCCCGCGGCGAAATTAGCCGATTTGGCACAGGAATTACGCCAATTCCTCATTCACAGCGTCGCCACCCGAGGCGGGCATTTTGCTGCAGGATTGGGCACTGTAGAGCTCACGATAGCCCTGCATTACGTGTTCAATACCCCCAATGACCGCCTGGTCTGGGACGTCGGGCACCAGGCCTATCCTCACAAGGTGCTGACCGGCCGGCGAGACCAGCTGCACACCATCAAGCAGGACGCGGGCCTGGCACCCTTCCCCACCCGCAGCGAGAGCGAATACGACACTTTTGGGGTCGGCCACTCCAGCACCTCGATCAGCGCAGCCCTAGGCATGGCCGTCGCGGCGGCGCAACGCGGAGAGAATCGCCGCGTGGTGGCCATCATCGGCGACGGTGCGCTCACCGCGGGAATGGCGTTCGAAGCGCTGAATCACGCCGGCTCGCTGCCCGCCGATTTGTTGGTGGTGCTGAACGACAACGACATGTCGATATCGGAAAACGTCGGTGCCCTCTCGAATTATCTGGCGCGCGTGCTGTCGGGGAAGATGTACTCCCACCTGCGCGAGAGCGGCAAGAAGGTCCTGCGCCAAATGCCCACGGTGTGGGAACTCGCACGCCGCTCGGAAGAGCATTTGAAAGGCATGGTATTGCCCGGCACCTTGTTCGAGGAAATGGGCTTCAACTACATAGGCCCGGTCGACGGTCACGATGTGAACGCGCTCGTCAGTACCTTGAGCAATCTACAGAGCCTGCGCGGCCCGCAGTTTCTGCACGTGGTCACCCGCAAGGGCAAGGGCTACGCGCCGGCCGAGGCGGATCCGATCAAATGGCATGGACCGGGGCCGTTCGATCCGGCCAGCGGCATGATTTTCAAGGAAGCGAGCACCGGACCGACGTACTCGCAGATTTTCGGCAAGTGGCTGTGCGACATGGCGGAGCGCGATCCTTGCATCGTCGGCATCACGCCGGCGATGCGCGAGGGCTCGGGCCTGGTGGAATATTCCAAGCGCTTTCCCACGCGCTATTTCGACGTGGCGATTGCCGAGCAGCACGCCGTGACGCTCGCCGCCGGCATGGCCGTCGAGGGCTTGAAACCCGTGGTGGCGATTTATTCGACTTTCCTGCAGCGGGCTTACGATCAGCTCATTCATGATGTCGCGCTGCAGAATCTGCCGGTGGTGTTCGCCATCGACCGCGCCGGCCTGGTCGGCAGCGATGGCGCCACACATCAGGGCAGCTACGACCTCTCGTTCCTGCGCTGCATCCCTAACATGGTCATCATGGCCCCAGCGGATGAGAATGAGTGCCGTCAGATGCTGTACACCGGCACCACGTTGAGCTCCCCGTCGGCCATTCGCTATCCGCGGGGCAGTGGGCCCGGAGTGCCCATTGCTACGGAAATGACGGCGCTCCCGGTGGGCGTGGCACAGCTGCGCCGCGAAGGCCGCAGCGGGCTAGCGATATTGGCATTCGGCGTGCTGGTCGAATCGGCGCAGAAAATTGCCGACCGCCTGGACGCCACGCTGGTCAACATGCGCTTCGTAAAACCTCTCGATGAGAACATGATTGTCTCGATCGCCGCACGGCATCGCGCCATCATTACCATCGAGGAGAACGCCATCATCGGCGGCGCCGGCGCGGGCGTGGGCGAATTGCTCGCAGCTGCCGGATTGCAGCTGCCCATGCTGCACATCGGCATCCCCGATCGCTTCATCGAACACGGCACGCGCGATACATGCCTCGCGCGAGCGGGACTCGATCCCGCGGGAATCACCACGCAAGTGGAGCAGTGGTGGGCGCTGCAGGGTCAGACGCGCATCCGGTCGGTGGGCAGCGCTTAGCAGGAGCTGTTCAGGCTAGGGCTGACGGGTGGCGCATCAGCTCAGTTCCCGCTGTCCGCGATTGCCGCCTCGAGATCCTTCCAGGAGATCGGGCTCATGTGCATTCCGATCAGCTGCTGGGCATCCAATTTCTCGCGAATGACGGTGTCTCGAATCTCGATCAGCGATTCCGGATAGAGCAGCGAGCCGTTCGGCCCCAGCGGCTGAATCATTTCACCGGTGTGCAGCAGGCGGGCATCCGCAATGTAGGTCATGAGCATGGGTTCAGCTGCCAGGGCAATGGGCATGACCATCAATGCGTTCCTGCCGTGTCCTATCTGGGTGGGTCGGCTCACCGCGCGTATCACAGCCTTGGCCGGATGCGCCGACAGACGATCGGGCACGAGCGTATGCGGTGAGTCGAGAATGCGCCGTACCGTGCTTTCATTGAGGTCGCGCACATAAATCGGAATATGCCGTGCCGCGTACTCTCGTACCCCTGCGATATGCCAGAAGAACGCGGTGGACGTGATGACCGCCTTGATGGGACGCCCGGGGAAGCGCCGGGCTGCCTCTTCGATCACCTGTGCCGAATAGCCTGAGGAGATGGGTGCATCTATGACGACCACGCCGTCTTCCTGCTCGACCAGGGTTGTGTACCAGGACGCCGGTATCTGGACGACACCCGGGGCGATGGTCTCGATGCCTCGGTGCGGATCCGGCGCGCCCGAGATCGCCGAATTCAGAGGTATGTGATTGATATCCGTCGACCGCAGCCGATCGACTTGCTGATTCGTGCCGGCGCTCAAGCTGACGCTCGGATCGCGCTTAGGATCAATGACGGGAGTTCCCGTCAAAACGACCGTCTGCAGCAGTACGTCGTTTTGGTAAGTGTCCCACTGCGTTGGAAAGCGTAAACCGGCGCCGATATCCCACAACATGAACTCGGTGCGTTCGCGAATATCGCCCACCGCGTTCCTCGCAATGTCCGAGCTGGTCGCATGCGAAGAACCGAAGAACGCCTCCGCCGCCGTGATGAATTGGGTCTGAGCGTCCAAGAATAGTTTCACGCGAACCTGCCCCACCGAAAAGGACACGACATGCTGCAGGCTCTCATGAAGCTGCACATCCTGCTCTCTGCGCAAGTCATCGGCTTTGTCCGCCAAGAGGAGCGCACGGAGCGGATTGCGTGCCTGCCAACCGGGCCGTGCCAATGTGGCCCTGGTACGGACGATCTTGGCATCCTCGAAGTATTCGAATTGCTCCGCCGCTCCCAGCAGCAGATCTCGAACCAGGTGATGCGCATCGCTCCGCGACTCCGCAACCCTATCGCCGGCGGCGAAATCCTCTATGACCTCCGCCTCGCTCACACTGGTGGGATATGGCTCCCCCGTGTGCTCATTCTCAACGATATCCCGAGTCACCAGTTTTACATCGAATCGCACACGGTTGACCTGGCGCAAATCGATCTTGTGACCCATCACACGCAACGAGTCGGCTACGAGCTCATGCCCGGACAGATCGGCAGCTTCAGCCTCGACGACGCCAAAGCAGAGCGGCAGGCAGATCACCACGGCGGCCAGCCGGACCGTCAGAAATTTTTTGTGCTGAGCCATGGTTGATTAGCGATTGGGATTGCGCTCATCTTCGCGCGCCGTCGACGTTGCCCGGTCCTGGGACCAGGGTATCCCACTGCGCACCAAAGCTGGTGATAAAGTCTTCGAAAGCCGGATCAAATGCCTCTTGCCAATTGGCATCCTTGGCGACTTGACCATGATTGATCCCGTATCCTTTCACGATCGACTTCTGGGCTCCGCGAGCAGTGGTTACCGAAATCGTGCATTGAATCTTTGCTTCGAAGGTGAGCGCCCAAAACCCCGGAGTACCCCAACCCCAGAACTCGTCGACGGACACAGCCGCAGCAACCGGAGCCTTGGGATCAAGAGAGATGCCATATCCTTTCCGGCGCAACCCTTCTTCCACTAGCAGTCGGACTCTCTTGGTAACTGAATCATCGTCCTTCAAACCGATATCGCCCATTGCCTTACCCCAGGTATTGCGCTGACGCCCAATCATTCGATCCTTCTCCAGAGCCGACAACTTTGTAACGTCGCCGTCAATTGAAGGAATCGACGGATCGGAGGGCTTGTTCTCGAAATGTCGATTATCCGTAACCGACGCGATATATACCTGGCCTCGCGTAGCGGAGGATACAGCATGCGTTGAAATCGGAAGAGAAATCGAGCGGCGCCCAGTCACGCAACCAGCCTGAAGAACGATGGCGGCGCCAATGAGTGCAAGGATTGGAAGCTTCATGAATACTCCTGTATGTCGCGGCAACGGCGGTTTCGTCCTTATGGACCAGATTGTGTTTCTATTTGTGCGAGCCGATGGTCGTGATCATACTCACGTTGGTGCAGCAATATCATGATTCCAGACCCATTCCAACTTCTTCGGACGCCGAGCTCTTCGTGCCGTCCATGCGCTCGCCCAACGCCGGCAAGTTGGGTGGGTGCGCGAGTGGCGCGGGCGCAGGCTCAGCTCAAACGCCGAGAAATGACTTAATGCGGTCGGTCGCAGTAGCCGCCGCAGCGGTCACAGTCGAATAGCTTGCAGGCGTCAGCGGCATCCCATCGGCGGGAAGTTCGGTCACAGATGCGGGAGCGTTCGCCGGAAGATTGTGGCTCGCGGCCGCGAGCGCTGCCTGAATACCATTCGGTTCCCCGGATGCCAGGGTTGATACTTGAGCGAGCGTTGCCTGTACGGCCGAAGGCGTCAGACTTGGGGGGCCCAGGTTGGTCGCATCCGGGAGGCTGAGCGCACCAATGAGACTCGGCGCTGCAGCCTCGCGAGCGGTCAGCTGGCCCGTCCCGGCTAAGAACAGATCGCGCACCGTCTTGATGATGGAGGTGTGATCAAACGGTGTTCCGGTGCCATCGCCGCCTCGAGGGTTGCGAATCTTGCTGCCCGGGGGAATCCATGGCGAGACGATCACTGTGGGTACGCGGACCCCATAGGCGTTAAATTCAAACTGGTCCGGTTGCGAAACCCATCCGTCGGGTGGTGTGGCTGCTGGCGGCCGCACATGATCGTAACAGCCGCCGTGTTCATCATAGGTAATGATAAGCAACGTGTTTGTCCAGCACACGGAACTGCGCAGCGCGTTATAGACACTGGCGATCAGCGTTTCGCCGTGGACGACGTTATGGGGAGGATGTTCATCATTCGGGCTGAAAACACCGAACAGATCGGCGAAATATCTCGGTTCGATGAAGCTGTAGTTGGGCAGCGTTCCGGAGTGGGCGTCAGCCAGGAACTGCGAGAAGCCACGATAGTGGGTAACGGCATGTAACCACACGTCCTTCAGCAAGATGGACTGTGGCATGTCGTGGAAGTATACCCGCCAAGAAACTCCGGCGGCCTGCAACTGTCCGAAGATACTGGGAGCAGTAAACGGAATCGAGAAGTCTTTGTTGTTGACGCATCCCAAAGAGGTGCCGGTGTGGGCAAAGAAACGATTCGGCCAGGTCTGACACGGTGCTGAGGCATGCCACTGATCGCAAACGCCGAATGTTGTGGCCAGCGTACTGATCACGGGCACTTGATCCGGTGTGAAGTAATGCATGACGGCGGATGGCGCATAGATACCCTTCCCTGGCTGGGTTGCATAGCTCTGCGCAAAGCCACTCATATCAGCCGGAGTCTCCGGCCGGACCGGGGTGCCAAACAGCTGAGTATTCATATCTGTGAATAACTCGCCGGGATCCGGATCAGGAATGGTGGCGGTACTTGGTAGCATGCCCTTATCGTTCCAAACTCCGTATCCGGTGCTCTGGTAGTTGTTGTACTCGAGCAGCGTCAGACCTCGGTAATTCGCATCACCTGGGTACAGACGCCCCAGCATGGAGTCGAAGGACCGATTCTCCAACATCAGCACCACGACATGTTTGATGTTCGCCATATCAGCTGTTCACTTCCTGAACCTTGAACCCCACATAGCCCGCGCTGCTAATGCCCATCAGCGCCAGCAATGTGCCGTTGAATTCCGGCATCGCCAGATTGCGATAGACGGAATACAAGAATATGGCACCGAGCGCAGCCGTCCAGGAGACGACCTGGAGCCGATGTACCGTGGGGCCGTTGATATCCGTCGTGACGTCCTTGAACCATCCCTGGCTGACGAAGGGCCGCGTCTTGTCATGGTAAGTGCGCAAGATGCTGCCGCGATCGTTGATTTCAATCTGCAGTTGCGTTCGCTGTGGACTGGTGGGCGGCAGCGCTGCCAGCTGCTGTTGACGAACGATGATTTCCTGTTGCACACGCTGGACATCCTCGTAGGTGTTGAGTCCAAGCGCCTGAAGGGCGCAATTTGTAACATCGGCCGGTGAAGTCCTGCCAACATCCACAGCGATGGCCGCGGCTGCGGTGGCGCCGGATATTCCCATGAGACACAGTGCCTGGGAGGTCAGAACATTGGTGTCCTGCAGTACGAAAAACAGCACCACAAATGCCGCGAAGATTAACGTGAACCAGAAGGCCATCTGCGAGCGGCCCAGGCTGTACGGCTGCTGTGAGGGGGCCAACTGAGGCAGCAGATTGTCACGCAGCGTGGTCCTAGTGCGTGCATGACCCCACACGAATATCAGGACCAGCAGGATGGCCCCCGCTGCGAGGCCCAGATCCAAGCGCGTAAACACCTCCAGCCCGAAATGCGCACTCTCGGGCGCACCCGCAATTCTGTCGGATGGCCCCGCTCCGGACTGTCGCCCCAGAGACACCCTTACGTAGACATGGTCACTGCGTGGTGAACCCAGCAAGTCCCTCCAGAACGCGTCATTCACTGAACTTCGCTTCAATGTAAAGAGAACCGCAGGCTGCGACCGGTAGCTTGTGACAACCGCGGGATCCAGCCCCTTGATCTCTTCGTCATTGAGGAACAGAGCGTAATTCTTCGCGCCGTCAGGCAGGGGATGATTCAGAACCACCCACAACTTGCCATTGAGCCGGATATGACTTGGCTTCCCGTTGATAGAATCGCTATCTTGGGATTCCGCCAGAGATACTATCTGCAGGCCGTCTGCAGCAAGCGCGGTGGCGGACACCGCCGGATTGCCCGTGACCGCCGGAGACTGCGCGAGCGCGAGTGAGGCCACTACACATGGCACAGCGCCGGCACACACCAAAATTAATATCCCGAACGATCTTTGGGCGAATTCCGTGTTCATGTTGCCTCCAATCCATGGCTTTGTTGTTGTCGGCCCGAGTTAACAAGCGCCACTGTAAGCCCCTCCGTTCGTCCGCGCAATCCCATATGGACGAGCCCACCTTGCGCCGCGCCTTGTCGACCTACACGCGGCCCTCTGGAGATGACATCGACACCACAACGCATGCGTCGCGCGGACAGATTTGCGCCGCAACACGTAATTGCATGCTTGATCGGCGAGCAGATTAGACAAATAATCGGTCGTCAGCCCGCAGACCTATTGACCCGGAATTGGGTTAGGAATAGCTTCAATACCAGAAGCAAAAACTGCCGATGGATCAATTCAAGGATGAAATGATGATTGCGTTCTCGCCGCCGCCGGACCGGCATTCAACCACATCTTCTTCACTTCTGCCTTTTACCGTTAGGGTTTTCGACCCCACGATATTCCACGTTCGTGCCGCTCAATTGCAGCGGCGAGCATTCCATCTGGACAGACTTTGCCGGGCTAAAAACGGATTTTGCGCAAGTAGCAAGTTGAAGATGACGCGAACTACCTATGACTAATGACCCTGGCGAGCTAGCGACAATTGGGCCGACCGAGAAGGAGAAAACCGTGAATGAATTCCTCAATCCAAAGTCCATGGTGACACCCGGCATGGCCGGGGCACTTGTAATGTTTCTGTCTAACGCCGTCTGCTTCCAATTTCCAGAAATCGCTCCCCGCTGGGCGGCACTCTTATTGAGCTTTGCACTAGGCGGGTTCGTCATCACAGCTGCGAAACTACGCTACCTACAGGCCGCCGGCTTTTGGCTCATCAACTCACTGATCATATTTGCCGTTGCCGCCGGCTCAGCCGGGGTCGCTGCAAAGTCTACTGGAACTGTGTCGACAGGCGCGACCGCACTAGCGAGTTTCTTCATTCCCAGTGCCGTTGCTCAACCCGTCACGGCGACCATGACCAAGGCGCAGCTCCAAGCGCAATTGGATGCGGCAAATGCCCGCCTAGCCTCCCAACAACAACAACTTCTGGAGGCCAAAAAACAGGCTGAAGCCGCGGACGCGCAGACCAAGCAAGTGCAGGCACAGCATCAAGCGTTACTAGAACAACAAGCACTGGAGAGTCAGAAGGCCAAGCAGGCAGCGGCACAGAACGCCAATCGGTTTTTCAAGGCGTGGTAGTGAATGGCAACGTCATACAAGCGCACTCTCTGACTGATTTAAAAAAATGCTGAAAATGCGAAGAAACGCAAAGCGCTCTTCCATGTCTACCAGGTGGTTCGTAACACTGCGACCTATATCACCAAGCGCTCTTGAGGTCTCTTGATGCGTCCGGTATCCCGAGCTGCCCAGCTATAATCTCAAACGCGAATTCGTCAGTTCATTGGCCATCAAGGAAAGACATACATGGTGCGGATTAGCGTCTTGGCAGCAATATTGTTCATGACCGGTTGTGTCTCAATAGCCTCAATGGCTAATTCACCCTTAGTCATCAATCAATTGAAGATCAGAAGTGCCGGGTACACCGGGTGCGCCACGGACGAAAACGAAATATCAAACGTCAATCCCCGTGCTGACGGCAGCGGTACCTGGAATGCCACGTGCAAAGGCAAGACCTACCTTTGTTCACAGGGCTCGTCAGGTGGGCACGCCGCAACCTATAGCTGCGCCGTCGCGGTCAACTAAATTCAAACTGGCCTCAGGGCATCTGCAGGGTAGCGGTCAGATTCCGCTTCGGCACCTGGCCGACCGGAATTCGCGCAATCTCTTTGAACGACCTTGTATCGACGACAAACGTCATGTTGTCGCCAGCGGCGGCAACATAGACCAGCCCTCCATCCGGTGAGAAGGTGAGCCACTCCGGGTGCTGACCCACCGGGACACGAGCGAGCTCCTTCATCTCCGGGAGGGAGTACACGAAGGCGTATCCGTAGACCTTGCTCGTCGACCAGAGCTGCTTGCCGTCGGGTGTAATCCCAAGACCGTGCGCCGGCGCGCCCTGCA
This sequence comes from Gammaproteobacteria bacterium, assembly GCA_021323735.1. GTDB lineage: Bacteria > Pseudomonadota > Gammaproteobacteria > Steroidobacterales > Steroidobacteraceae > Bog-1198. The sequence continues at coordinate 25,006 of JAJPKM010000018.1, read as the reverse complement.
ACCCGTCCCAGTTGGCCTCGACGCCGGCGATCGCCGGAAAGTCATAACGCTTTAGTTCCGTCCCGGTCGCGAAATCGACGGCGACGACACCGTGGTAGCCAGTCAGCTGAACGAAGATGCGGTTGGTCGAGCCATTGGGTTTCATTTCAAACGCCATCGGCCGAACGCCGGCAGTCATTTTGATCGTGCGCACCCACGTGTCGGTGGCGACGTCGGCGACGGATATTAAATTGTGAGTCAACGATCCCGCCACGACAAATTTCCCGTCCGGCGTGACATACACGTTATGAATGCCTCCGCCGATCGGGATGGTCATGACGTTCTTGAGAGAGGCGGTGTCGATGACATTGAGACCGCCCGGTTCTCCTCGGATGCCGACATACACCTTCCTGCCGTCCTGGGTGATCGCTACATTGTTGGGCTGTCCGGTCAGCGGGAGCCTGGCCACGACTGACAGACTGCGTGCGTCCACCACGTCGAGGGTGTGCAGCGCCTCGTCCGTGACGTACAGACGGCTGCCATCCGGAGCAGCCGCCACACCGTGGGCAATGCGAATGTCCTGGATGATCCCGACCACCTTGTTGGTGGCGGGATCGATGATATGAACGTTGTCGCCGGCCGAATTGGTCTGAATGACGCGGACAACCTTGTTCGACGAGGGTAGTGTCTCGCCTCTGACCCACGAGGCCAACGTCAGATACTCTGGATCCCCTGCGGCCCACTGCTTGCCGCCGCCGTGAAACCGATCCCCTCCGTCCTGACTCGCGAGCGGATGCTGGAGCAATCGGCTGGACTTAGGGTTGCCGGGCACCACAAACGCCGAGACCAGCGTGAAGTTCAAGCGCGATGCATCCTCCGTCCATCCGCCATCCTTAAGCGGCTGAAACTTGAGTCCCCCTTGCCCTTGCTCGTGGCACTCAACGCACGCAACGTTCCCTGGACGTTTCACCAGGAACATCGGCTCTATGCGCGCACGATAGTAGCCGAAATCAAGAACTGGGGGACTCGCAGAGGCGCGCTCCTGTGCTTCCACGATCGAGGCCGACAAGAGGACTACGAAGAAGACTAGAGCTAGCCGCGGCATAATGTCTCCGATCGTCGCTGAGGATCGTGGCGGTCTTCAAACCGGCCGCGTCACCAGCCACGCATGGACAATCCCGACAATGGATAGCACCAGCAATGCCAGTACCGCGATGCCGGCGATGAGAAACCCCGTACTGCGCTTGGCGGCATCCGCCATATAGCCCAATGAATACAAAACGCGCCCAATGATCCAGATCAGTCCTAAGCCAGGGGCCAAGTATCCCGAGACGACGGGATAAAGGGTTGCAAGCCAGAGAAGCGGCAGAAACAACACGAACTGCTCGAGAGTATTCATCTGCACGCGGAACGCGCGCTCGAATTCGGGAGCGCCGGTCACCGCCGGGGCTTGCACACCGTGCTTCCCTCGCATACGCCCCACGAGCATCATCGTGTAGAGACCCAGAAGTACGGCGAGTACCGTCACCGCAGCGCTCAACAATGTACCTGCTGTTGCCAACATGAAATTCACCTCTCCCTAGTTTGAACTCACAAAAGAATCGCGCAGCGGCGTTTCGGCGCCATCCTACAGCGGCAGCGGCTAACCCGGAGATTATGCCTCTCCGGTAGGTGACATCGATAGCCCTGGAAATCGTCTCATCGAGGACCCAAGATAGCGCTTGGTTAGAGAAATAGCGTTCGAGCGGCCCGTACCGGAGTACCCATGGAACTGCTGTGTAGAACCCCGACTGGAGAGCGGCTCGAGCGGTTGCTCGCCTCACCGCGCTACGTAGACGGCCGGTTCGTGAATACGTACACCCCGGAAGTGCAGAACGCCGGCAAAATGCCGACCCTCTCCGAATTGATCCTCGGCAGCGGCGAAGGGCGCAAACCAAAGGGCCGGCTCCCGACCGTCGATCCCCGTGAAACTTGGACGCAGCCGCCGTCGTCCGGTCTTCGCGCCACCTGGTTGGGGCATTCAGGCGTTCTGCTGGAAATCGACGGTTGCAGGATCCTGACTGACCCGGTTTGGGGGTCTCGCGTGTCGCCGCTTGCCGGTATCGGGCCCAAGCGTTTCCAGCCGCCGCCCGTCACCCTGGCGTCGATTCCGAAGCCGGATGTCGTGCTGGTCTCGCACGATCACTATGACCATCTCGACTACCCGACGATGCGCGCACTGCGCACTATGCAGGTCCCCTTCGTCACCTCGCTCGGTGTCGGTCTACACCTGGAATCCTGGGGCATAGCGCCGGAACGCATCGTCGAGCTGGATTGGTGGGAAGCGACCACTGTAGCCGGCGGGCTGCAGATCACGGCGGCACCGGCCCATCACTTCTCCGGACGTGCGCTACACGATAGGAATGCTACGTTGTGGTCGTCTTTTGCCTTTCGCGGGCAGAAACATTCGGTCTATTTCAGCGGAGACACCGGCCTCTCGTCCGCGTTCGCCGAAATCGGTCGCCGTCTTGGGCCCTTCGATCTGGTGATGCTCGAGGTGGGCGCGTTTCATCCCGCGTGGGGCAGCATCCACCTTGGGCCCGAGAACGCACTTAAAGCCTGGAAATACCTGGGCAGCGGCAAGTTGCTACCCGTGCATTGGGGGACCTTCAGCCTGGCTCCCCACCCCTGGGCCGAACCGGCCGAAGTTCTATACGCCAATGCACCGGAAGGGTTGCTGATGCCGAAATTGGGGGAACCGGTGGAACCGGTTCATGCGGAAAAGGTAGATCCCTGGTGGCGCAGCACGGTACAGACAGGCTCGCTGGGGTGTTTCTGGGAAGCCACACAGTCGCTGCTACTGCCGATCAAGGATTAACTTTTAGCGGCGGTACCAGCGTTCACGCGGAAAGCGATCGAATCGGTAACGATCGTAATCACGACGCCAGTAGCGCCCATGTTCATAACAATAAGGTCCGCAATAGACCAGTGCGTGCCCGAACGGACCGACCACGGCAACCGGCGGCACATCGATCCCCACTGTCAAATAAGGGTGTGCCTCTGCCGAAACGCTGGCACCCACACCTGCAACCAGAAGAGCAGCGCTCACTGCAACGGATGACCATTTATTCATGGCGGCGATCCTTCTATTGATGACCTCAATAGATAGAACGCGGCGTCATCCGGCACGTTGACCCCGTGCGAGCACGTTACTACTTGTTAACAATGCCAGAGTGAACGTTAGTGTTCCGCTCATGGCGCCCGGCACCTTCTGCATCCTCGCAGAATGGACAGGCCGCAGTGTCGCCAGAGATGGGACACTGCGGCCAGTGTCGTCTTTAATTCTTCGCAGTGCGTTTTGTCGCCAGCTGCTGAACCACGGCAAGCGCTTGCTCGGCATTGGCGTCGCCCCCTAGTCCGCCGATCGTCGCAACGACCTTATGATCCGGCGTGACCACGAAAGTCGTCCGCTCCGCCATGCTATGGCCGACCTCGTTGCCGCGGGTATCCTTCATGGCCGCGACGGCCTGTCCCTTATAGGTATCTGCGATTTGGATATCGTAGGATTTCGCGATCTCACCCTTTTCATCCGAGGCCACCGGCAACTTGCCGGCGCAATATTTAGGATCGGCCGAAAAGTCGTTCAAACGCGAAATGCTGTCGAGCGAAACGCCGATGACGGAAGCACCTGCCGCGGCAAACTTGTCGTGCTCTTCCGCAAACGTATGCGCCTGAAGATTGCAGCCCCCGGTAAAAGCCGCGGGATAGAAATACACCACCACGGGACCCTTCTTCAATGCGTCGCTCAGCGAGTACGTAAATTCCTTGCCGGCAAGCGAGGCCTGAGCTTTGAAGTCGGGTGCCGTGTCGCCTTGCTTCAAGGCGGCGAAACTTGGGCCAACGGCCAACACGAGCGACAGAAATCCTAGGACCTTGCTTTTCATATCGAATCCCTCACTTCTTGGCCGTTGATTAAAAGAACCAGAATTCACCAGCGCGCTCGAGAAAAATCGAAATATCTCTTGGCGCGGTCACGACATTATCAGGGTTCTCCTCCGTCTAGTCGAGCCGATCGCAGCGAAGCTTCATGGGTCTCGGTCAACCCCAGCCGCGGCTCTTAGTTGTTATCGCTCACAGCTGCCGAGTTCGGACCATGCCACGCCCAGCATCCCCGATCGCAGTAACATGCACACCGTGTCGCCCGTCTTTACCGCCGCATACTGGGAATACGGGACCATCAAGTCCTGGCCGCCGGCCGCCGGACCCCATGGGGCCAGGCTCAGGTGATAGCTGGTCCATTTCCCGTGGCTCACGTGTTTTCTGGTGACGACTACTCGATAGGTTTGCGGCGTCGACTGATCGAGTAGGGCGTTGACCTGCATTCCCGCGCCATATCCGTAGCCGCAACATAAAGTCACGAGCAACAGTGCTGTTCCGCGATGCTTCTTGAGCCGTGGGTCACACCAAGATGCAACGCCAACCAACAGGACGCTTCCAAGCACCGTCAGCAACGACGCTGCCTTCCAATCCACCGGAGCGACACGCTGCAAGATGCTCAACGCTAGGAAGAAACCTGGACTAAACAGGGCCAATGAGAGATCGGGCAGCGGGCTGTTCCGGGTTCCCCCAAAGCGATAGTAAGGCGCAAACTTCGCGACCAACAGGATGGCAACCCAGGGACAGGCGATCAGCATCCACGTCAGCGCATGAGTAGCATCGCGCATGAAGAAACTGGCAATGCCCAGTCCATAGACCGCAACGTTGAACGCAGCGGCGAGGCGGCGCAGGGTGGACGCCGCGATTCCATGTTCCTTGAGTGATGCGATGGCTTCGGTATGTTCTCGCTCGGTGGCTCTCTTCTTGCCAATATCCAGATCCGGCAGCGACTGGATCCAAATGCGAAAATCCTTGTCGGTCTTGAGGAATGTGGAAAGCTTGATCTTCCCCCGGGATCCAGGTTTGGGAACCAGCACCCATGCCGGCATCCCCTGGCCATAGTAGGAACGGCTGCGTCCTTCGATTTCGCTTCGCGCCAGGCTGCGTCGGCGGTAGATCTCAAATACTTGAATGGAATCCGCTTGCAGTGTGACTCGATATAGGAGAACAACCGCGAGTAAATAAACGCCCATCAAGGCAAATCCGGCACACAGAATGAGTACTGTTGCGATCTCCGCCTGCGCATGGGCATCTACGCTGCGCGAAAAGACGATCGCGCCGACGCAACTCAGCGAAATCATCGCCAGGCCGAGTAGGGATATCATCCATTTGCTCGCGACCGACAGTGCGTACATGCGGGGATACGCACTCGGGTTGAAAACGTCTTGAGCGTGAGCAGTCATGGTCCCTTATAGCAGCTGCGATTTTAAGCGGTATGCGATACAAATCGCAGATTCATGGTTCTTCGTCGATCCACCACCGTGCAGAAGAAGCTGGGCCGGGAGCACGTCGTTTCTCAAACCGGCCGACCCGGATGGCGGTACGGATTTCCCGCATCGAGGGACAAACATGCCCCCGATGCGATTGCTGCATGCCAATGGGCGTCACTTGCGGTAGGCTTCAGGCATGGCTGCACCCTCCAAAGGATTGAGCCGCGGGTTGGGCGCCCTCTTGGGCGCAGCGCCTACGGTATCGCTCAGCCGGGGCGGCGGCACGCTGCCCGTCGCGCTCATGCAAGCAGGTGCGTTTCAGCCGCGCCGCGAAATTCGTCGTGAGTCGCTCGATGATCTGGCAGCCTCGATCAGAACCCATGGCGTGATCGAACCCATCGTGGTGCGGCCGTTGCCTGAGCCTGCGGCCGGCGGTGCACGCTATGAAATCGTTGCCGGCGAACGGCGCTGGCGGGCGGCGCAACTCGCCGGCCTGTCCGACATTCCCGCCATCGTTCGCACGCTCTCGGATCAGCAAGCCGTCGCGGTGGCGCTCATCGAGAACATCCAGCGCGAGGAATTGACCGCGGCGGAAGAGGCGCGGGCGCTGAAACGCCTGACGCTGGAATTTTCACTCACCCAGCAAGAAGTGGCGGATTCGGTCGGCCGCTCGCGAGCCGCAGTCAGCAACCTGATACGGCTGCTGGAATTGCCGGAGCCGGTGCTCACGCTGATCGATGAGAATAAAATCAGTATGGGTCACGCACGCGCACTGTTGGGAATCGAGGAAGCTCCGGCCCGCACGCACTTCGCTCAGCTGATCGTTGAGCGAGAACTCTCGGTGCGCCAAACCGAGGAGCTCGTGCGCAAGGGGCGAAGCGAGGAGGGTCGGGCGGATCAGAAGAAGGCAACGACGCAGCCCGTCGTCAGCGAGGTACTAAAAACCGCCTCAGTTCATGTGCAGCTTCACCAAAAAAGCAGCGGCACCGCTCGGATCGTGGTTGATGTGGCAGACGCGAAGACCAGGGATACCATCGTTGCGGCGATCAAGAAGGCAGCCGAATAGAGATGCCATGGCGTAACGCAAGAGAGGCGGATGGCTCAACCCGCGAGGAAGATCGGCTGTGACCATTAATCTGATGGCTCTTTCTGGTGCCGGCACCATTCTGCTGGCGTTGGTCTTTTTCTATTTCCCCTGGCAATCATTTGTGATTGATCAGACGCGCCAACGACTTTTTGAAGTCAGGGATCAGTGGTTCGATTTCACCAAGAAATTGGATCGGAAAGAGACAAGGCCGGTGCTGCTGCGATTCGTGCAGAACTAAATTACATGATACGAAGGTTGCACGAATTTACGGTTCCAGTGTTGGCATCCTACAAATTACCTTTTGTATGTGGCGCCGATCTCTGTTGGCGCTGGCGTTGGTTCCGATGATCTTACCGTGGTTAGGCGGCGTGCAGAACGGCGCGGCGGGTCGAAACAGGTAACTCTGCGGCAACGAAGCGCTGGGCTGGATACAAATAATCTTCGCCGGACTCGTCGATGACCCTGAGATAGCCGGTGCGTTCCGCTTTCGCGTCCGGCAACGCAACATAAATCTTACGGCGCTCGAGGGATACCTCGTAGCCGGTGTTATCGAGGCAAATAAATAGACGTTTTGCTGCTTTTGCCATGTGTGCGCCGCTCTAAATGAACGTCTTAATCTTCATTTCGCGCTTTCCGATGCCGGTAGCCTCATACCAGTGTAACTCGGCCTGTACTATTTCACCGGATGGAAGGCGAATTTCTGCGAAGCCTTTGCGCTTACGCCACCGTCCACGGCCATATCGCTTACGTAAACGGCCCAGTTCGCGAATGCCCGAACCGGTAGCAATCGTTTGGGCCCCGGTTATGTCGCCAATGACATCGAATTCCATGCCGCATCGTTTCAGAGCACGCGGGCCTGGTCAACGCGAATAAGCCGCCTAACTGCCGACAGTCATACTCCGCATCAACGCATATAAGGCCGGCTCTCGATCTCACTCGCTTCCTGGTTGCGGCCCTGGGTGCGCAGTGCATCCGCCAACAGATGACCGGCGCCGCCGAGCGCCGATTGATCGCTGCTGGCCAGCGCAAGAGCCTTGCGACCACAAACTTCGGCCTGATGGGCATCGCCCTCCACCAAGCGAATCCTCCCCAACTCGATCCACAGCAGGGGATTGCTGGGCTCGATGCCCAGCGCCCGGTCGAGCGTCGATGAGGCGCCGAGCAGGTCGCCGCGTCCCTGGAGGGTGTGAGCTTGCGCCACCAGCGACTGAGTGGCGGGAGAGAGCCTGAATTCGCGCGGCGGTGGCGCCGGGCGTGGCACCGGCGGCGGCAACTCAGGGGCCGGCGCGTTTGGCGAGGGGGATGGCGGGCGCGCAAGTACTTCGGGGGCCGGCGAAGTCCGCAACGAAGCGGCACAGCCCGAAAGCATCAAGGCGGCGAGCGGCGCGATGAGGCCGTTCAATGAACGATACGGTCGAACCATGACTTGATCTTGTCACCGACGCTGGCAGGTTGCGAGGGGTTGCAGCGAGGATTGCCCGGCAGCACGGTATTTTTGGGCACAGCGATGATCACCGCGCCGGGGCTGCAGGCAGGCGTGGTCTCGAGTCCGTCATCGAAGCCGATCCATCGGTCCTCCGCAGAATCCGGGGCGACGGGCTCGAATGACACCGGTTTGAGTGCCGCCATGGTGTCGGCCCACACCGGCAGCGCACCGGCGGCGCCCGTCAATCCCGTAACGCGGTTGTCGTCGTAGCCCACCCAGACTACGGACAGGTAGCGACCGGTAAAACCGGCAAACCAGCTGTCGCGGGTGTCGGAGGAGGTGCCGGTCTTGCCGGCGATCACCAATCCTTTAGGCAAACGCGCCGCGGCTTCTCGCGCCGTTCCATGGGTGGGTACCAACATCAACATGCGCACCAGCTGGTACACCGCCGCCGGCGGTGCCGCCGGCTCGACTTGGACTTTGAACTGCCTGAGCGGCCTCCCCTGCTCGTCCAATACGGCGCGCACCGCGCGCAATCGGGCGCGAAAGCCGCCATTCGCCAGCGAGGTATACACCTGCACCACCTCGAGCGGCGTCATCTCGACGGTGCCGAGCAGCATCGACGGATTGAGCGTCACGCCGGATTCGAGCCCCAAGCTTTGCAGCGTGTCGGCCACCTTGGACAAACCCAAATCCATGCCGAGCTTGACGGTGGCCAGATTCAGCGACTCGGCGAGCGCCTTGGCCAAGGTGACGGAGCCGTTCACATTGTGTTCGAAATTCTGCGGCGCCCAAATGCTGCCGTCCGGCAGTTTCATTTCAATGGGCGCATCGTCGATCAAGCTGGCTGCGGTGTAGCGGCCGCTCTCGAGTGCCGTCAAGTACACCGCCGGTTTCACCAATGACCCGATGGGCCTGCGGGCATCTAAGGCACGGTTGAAGGTGCCGGCCGTGTCGGTCTCGCGCCCGCCGACCACCGCGACGACATCGCCGCTGTTGGGCTCGGCGACGATCACCGCACCTTGCAAGTGCCCGCCGCGAGCTGCAGCTTTCGCATCCAGGCGCTGTAGATCGCGCGTCAGCGCACGCTCCGCGGAAGCTTGGGCGCGCGGATCGAGGCTGGTGTACACCGACAATCCGGCCGCTGCCAGATCCGCCTCGGCGTAATCGCGCTTCAAATGCCGTCGCACCAGATCGATGTAGGCCGGCACGTAACTGCCTCCTCCCGGACGCAGGCCCAGCGGCGCCGCGGCCGCGCGCTGCGCGGCGCCCGCCTCGACCAGGTGCGCATCGGCAAATTCCTTGAGCACCAGGTTGCGCCGCGCGAGGGCGCGATCGGGATGTTTGCGCGGATCGTAGTACGAGGGACCCTTGACCAGGCCGATCAACAGCGCCAACTCGCCGGCATCGAGTTCGCCCAAGGGCTTGGCGAAATAAAATTCGCTGCCGAGCCCAAAGCCATGAATGGCACGTTCGCCATCCTGGCCCAAGAAGACCTCATTGAGGTAGGCCACCAGGATCTCGTCCTTGGAATAATGCGCTTCGAGCCGCAGCGCCATGATTGCCTCGGTGGCCTTGCGATCGAATGTCTGCGCGTCGGTGAGGAAGTAATTCTTCACCAGTTGCTGCGTGAGCGTGCTGCCGCCCTGCACCACCCGGCCGGCGCGCAGGTTGACCCAGATGGCACGCAACACGCCGAGCGTATCGACGCCGTGATGCTCATCGAAACGCCGATCCTCGATCAGCTTGATGCCCTTGCGCAGCAGCGCAGGAACTTCTTCCGGCGACACGACCAAGCGATCTTCGCCGTGAATGGGAAATACGCTGCCGATCACCGGCGGGTCCAAGCGGAACACCGGCAGGTCCGCACCATTTACTTCACGCATGCTGGTGATCGAGGACGCGTCGGCATGGATGGACACTCGCTGGGCATCGCGCTGTTCGTCGATGAAGCGCACCCGCCGGGCTTGAATGTCGAAGGCATTGCCGACCCGGCGATACACGCCGGGGCCTCCGGCCGGATCGCCGCGCCGATAATGCACCCGGCGCAATTCCTCTTCGAGATCGTCCGCCGAGATGGGCGCACCGGCATACAGCTCGATCGGCGCCGCATAGACATGCGCCGGCACCGACCAATGGCGACCCTGGAATTGTTGGGTTACCACACGATCCAAATGCGTGATCCACGCCGCCCCGACCACGGCAACAATAGCGAGGACCACAAAGATTGCGATGAGAATTTTGCGCCAGAGGCGCCGGCGGGATTTGGCCACTATCCTGAGCTATTCATGGCGATCGGTATAATTTTTTCAATCGTTGCATCCGTCTCTAAAGGTCTATTGTATTCAGAACGCCGATGACCGCTATTGCGCACGCCCGGCGCGCTCCCGTGCCTCGAGCAGTGCGATGATCTCACGGGAGTTTTGCCGCGTCGCCTGCTGCAAGGGAGTATTTCCCGTATTGTCGGCAACATGGAGATCCGCGCCGCGATCCAGCAGCAATCGGACCAAATCTGATCGGCCCTGTAGAACTGCGCGCATAAGCGGGGTGCGGCCCAGCTCGTCACGCCCGTCGATGGCCGCGCCCTGATCCAGCAACGCAACGGTTTGCGCGGCATCTCCCGATGCCACTGCCGACACCAATGCCGCAGGAGCCGGAGCGGTCCCGGATGAGACCTTATCCACTCTCGGGGCGGCGCGCAGTGCCGCACCGGCCGTCGGCTGTGACCTCATTGGTGCCGCCGGTGAACCCGTCGGGGGCGCTTCCAGCGTCACCTTCGACTCGCCCCTATCCGCCGATGAGACACTCGGCGGCTCGCTCTTAGCCGCCGGCGCGGCATTGGCCGACTCGCTCCTGCCCGCGGGCGCAGGCGACTGCACCCCGGCGTCGGCTTGACGCTGCGGCGGCGCCGGAAAATCGCTTCCGGGCGAAAGCGCGGTCGCTCGCGGGATGGTCTTCCCGGCTGCGGCTACGAGTGCGGGTGTGGACGATGGCGGCGCCGCCGATTCAAGCTTGGGCGCACGGGCCTTTGCGTCGAAGGATTGTTCTCGTGGCGCCATCGATCCAGGCCTGGGCGCGCTTGGGTTTGCACTGGAGGATTGTGCTCGCTGCGCCTCCGCTGCGAGTTGCTCCGCTGCGCGCTGCTGCGGTGGGCTATTCAAAACCGCAGGGGCGCCGCTGGAGGCAGCGGGTACTATCGGCCCGCTTTCCCACAAGCGCGGCGCAAACAGCAGGGCCGCCAACAGCGCAGCGCCTGCGGTTCCGGTGGCCGTGATTTTCCAGCGCGAATCGTTGGCGGCGGGATGGGATACGTCGAATTCCTGGCGCGCGCCCTCTGTGCGCTGACCGGTAGCGTGTTGTTCGGCGGCGCGCTGCCCGGCCGCATGCTGCTCGGCAACGCGGCGGCCCTCGGCGAGAATGGCCGCACGCACCGCGTCGTTTGGTGCGGTGCTCAGCGTATCGCTGGCCCGCCGGTAGCGTTCCAATAATTCCCGATCTTGTGCGTCGTCTTCGGGTGTCAAGCGTATTCCCACAGTAATTGGCGGAGTTTGGTCCGGGCGTAGCGCAGCCGGCTCTTGACCGTCTCGAAGCTGGACCCGGTGGCGGCGGCAATTTCCTCGACGCTGAGGTCGCCTTCGGCTTGCAGCAGAAACGCCGAGCGCTGATCGGGTGGCAGCTGCGCCACGGCATTCAGCAAAGCCGTGGCCTCACATTGCGATTGGACCTCGGCCGGCGGCTCGAGTTTCGGATCGGCCGCGAGGCTGTCCAATAAGCCGGCGCCTGGTGTGTCTGCGCCGTCTGCCTCCAGGCTTTGCAGCCGGCCGGTGGTGCGGATCAGGTCAACCATGCGGTGATGGGCAATGGTGAACAGCCATGTGGTGAATTTGGCCGTGGGTTGATAGCTCGCCGCGCGGCGCACCACGGCGAGCCAGACTTCCTGCATCAGGTCATTGGCTGCGGCCTCATCTCGTACATTGCGATGCAGGTAGCGGAACACGCGCGACTCGTGCCGTCGATACAGATTTTCAAACGCATCGGCATCGCCGCGCGCAAATCGCACCATCAGTTCCGCATCACTCTCCTGCGACAGGCTCATTCACGGGATTATCAACCGACCGGCGGATCGGGTACATACTTTGGCGCAACTGAACCCGGGAACGGGTTCGGGGCCGGCGGCCACACCGGCCTCGCGGGCACCACGCCCATGGCCACCAGGTTCTCGAAGCTGTCGTAACGAATCCTGATGACTTCGTTGGGCGTGTTCGACAAACGGTCGAACTGCGTGTCTTGCACATAGGATGCCTCGCGCGCGCCATGTCCCGTGCCGAGTTTTTCCGCCGGCGCCAGGTTCGACTGCGCCTGGATGGATTCTAACTTTGGTGTGGGAATGGCCGCCGCCCCTGCGCTCGGGCTCTGCCGCGCCCGCGCCTCGTCCTCGCTTCGGTCCCGGAATGACTCACGGGACTTGAAGTCCGGCGCATATATGGGCGCGCGGACGGGACGTTCCAGGAACAAGGCCACACCGATGACGCCGATATTGGCCGGGCGTCCGGTTCGTTCGGCATAGGATTGGCCGGCATTAATGAAATTAAAGGCGGCGATTTCCGCATTGCTCTTGCGCCAGCCGGTGATTTCGTAGCTCTCATCGGCGCCGAGCACATAGCCGCTCTGGCCCCATGCACCGGTTTCGCCGCTGATCACATTGACGCCGTCGACGGCGGTCACTGCCAGCAAGCGCTGATTGCGATGACTCTGAATCATGATCGAATAGCGTGCGCCGGGTCTGCCGGCGATCCAATACTCTCCGCGGCAGCGATACGTCGGTAATACGCTACCCGTATCGCGATCTATGATTCGGATGTCGGCGAGGCTGCCGATCGCCTGTGCGTCGATCACCACACCCATGAGTAAGATTCCCAGCCATGCGCGTTTCATATCGATCTCCGGTTGCCCTTTCCCCCTGTATCGATGCATCGGGCAAAAAGGGGTTAAGATTCGCGCAACTCATGCAGCGACTGCGCATGAACGATGACTCAACACCGGCGCAATTGCCGGGATACGCACGTCAGGCCCCAACAGGAAACGCCCCATGAGACCAGTATCCATTTCCGCCTGCATTCTTGCGCTCGCCGCAGCTTCGGTACTCCTCGGCGGATCAAGCGTGCTCGCGGACCCGGTGCCGCCGCCAGGGGGTGATATCCCCCAGGACTTCAAGATTGCCACGCAGGCGGATGATTACGTCAAACGCGAGGTGATGATCCCGATGCGCGACGGCACCAAGCTGTTCACCGTCATCATTGTCCCTAAGGGCGCCTCTCGCGCCCCCATGATTCTCAATCGCACGCCCTACGGGGCCCGCAAATTCACGGCCAGCGCCGAGAGCCCGCGGCGAGCGCTGGTACTGCCCTTGAGCTTCGGTGAACTGGCGGAGGCCGGGTACATCATCGTCTCCCAGGATGTTCGCGGAAGGTACAAGTCCGAGGGTGATTATGTGATGAACCGGCCCTTGTCGGGCGATCTGAACCATACGCCCGTGGATCATTCCACCGACGCCTGGGACACCATCGATTGGCTGGTGAAGAACGTCCCGGAATCCAACGGCAAGGTCGGCACGATGGGCACGAGCTACGACGGCTTTACGGTGTTGATGAGTTTGATCAATCCTCATCCGGCATTGAAGGCGGCGGCGCCGTTCAATCCCATGGTCGACACGTGGATGGGCGATGATTGGTTTCACAACGGGGCGCTTCGCCAAACCTACGCCGACTATATTTTCGCGCAAACGGCGGAGAAGTCCTCGGACTATAAGTGGATTGCCCCGCGCTACGACGCCTACGAGACCTGGCTCGGCATCGGCTCGGCCGGCACCCTGGGAAAGCTACTCGGCATGGATCAGCTACCCTTCTGGCAACGGCTCACCGCACATCCGGCCTACGATGCGTACTGGCGCGCGCAGGCCGTGGACAAGATTCTCGCCGCTCGACCTTTGACCGTGCCGACGTTGTATATCCATAGCCTGTGGGATCAGGAGGACATCTACGGCGCCACGGCGGCATTCGCCGCGACCCGGGCACAATCCGGCGCCGGCCACGACAACTCCTTTCTGGTGATCGGACCGTGGCGCCATGGCGGGGGCAACGGCGATGGCTCGTCCCTGGGGGCCATCAAGTTCGATGGCGACACCGGCCGCTGGTTTCGGCGCAACGTCTTGCTGCCGTTTTTCGATGCTCGCCTGAAGGATGGCGCCGCGAAGGCAGATATCGCCACGGTCACCGCCTTTGAGACCGGCGCAAATGTCTGGCGACGCTACGATCAATGGCCGCAATCCTGCTCAAACGGCTGCCCCTTCAAATCGGCGCCGCTGTATCTGTCTGCCGGGGCGAGGCTGTCCTTCGACAAACAGCCGGCGGCCTCGCCGGCATTCGATGAATATATCTCCGATCCGGCCAAGCCCGTGACCTACCGGCCGCGGCCGATCCGTCCTACCTACGCGGCCGATTCGACCTGGCGCCGTTGGCTGGTCGATGACCAGCGTTTTGCCTCGGATCGTACCGACGTACTGACCTACACCTCGGAGGTGCTAAAGGCACCGCTGCGCATCGCCGGGCAGCCGGTGGCGCATTTATTTGCCTCCACCAGTGGTACGGACGGCGATTGGGTGGTGAAACTCATCGATGTGTACCCGGACGAAGTCCCCGGTGAGGTGGAAATGGGGAGCTATCAATTGCCGGTCGCCATGGACATCCTGCGCGGCCGCTACCGCGATGACCCGGCCAACCCATCGGCCATTCCGGCGGGCAAGGTGGTTGCCTACACGCTGAAGCTGCCGAATGCCGATCATGTCTTCCTGCCCGGCCATCGGATCATGGTGCAGGTGCAATCGAGCTGGTTCCCTCTCTACGACCGCAATCCCCAGACCTTCGTGCCCAACATTTTCTTCGCCAAACCTGCGGACTACGTGAAAGCCACGCAACGCGTGTTTCATAAACCCGACGCCGCCAGCTACATCGATCTGCCGGTTGCGCAGTAACACTTGCCGGCGGGCATGCGCGACGCGATAGCGGTTCGGTGAGGCGCCAAGCGGTGAGCGCGAGCGATCGGCCGCAAGGAGTCCGCCTGATCCTAAGGCTCAGTGCTGGCCGCACTCCGTTCGGCTGTTGTCCTCGATGGCGGCGATGACCCAACGGCCCTCGATGCGCACCACGTTGGCAATGTCCCTGCCGCAATGATCGATCTTTCCGTCCGTCAGGAATTCGAAGGGTGCCCAGATGGTGCCGACGTCGGCGTCGATGAGGACCACGGCATCGTGGATGCGCTCCTCGCGGCTTTCCGCGCCGGGCTGTGACAGCCGATCGGTCAGTGCCTCCAGGGTCATTTGCACGGGCTTTCCCTTGCGCATTAGAACCGCCCCAGCGCCGGGCAGCAGCTGCGCCGTCATCGCGGCCTTGTCCCGCCTGCCCAAGCCATCGAGGAATGCTTGGAAGCAGGCCAGCGCGGCCTTCTGATCTGCGCTCAATCCCGCCGCCGTCGCTTTGAACTCGGCCGCGGACACCAAGCCGCTCATCACCAACGCCGCCAACATCAGGTACCGCATTTTTCAGGTTCCTTGCGTAAAACCATGAGTATAGTGGCGCCATCAGGGGATTGCGCCGAGAACCGCATCAGCACGATCACAGCAACTGGTTTGCCTGCCCGACATGTATTGGCCGTCGCCTTAGGCAATGCCATCGAGTTCTATGATTTTGTCGCCTACGCTTTTTTTGCCGCGCAAATCGGCCGCGCGTTCTTTCCCTCGGACAGCCCAACGACCAGCTTGCTGGCGTCTCTTGCCACATTCGGCGCCGGATTCTTGACACGCCCCCTCGGCGCGCTGGTATTGGGCCGACTCGGCGATCGCATCGGCAGAAAGCCGGCCATGCTCGCCTCCTTCATCCTGATCGGCGTCGGCGTGGTGGGTCTGCCGCTCATACCTCCTTACGCTTCCATCGGCATCCTGGCACCGATACTCGCGGTTGGATTCCGCCTGGTACAAGGCTTTGCCCTTGGCGGCGAGGTGGGACCGAGCACGGCCTTCCTGATGGAGGCGGCACCGCCGTTGCGGCGCGGCTTATACATCTCGCTGCAGGCCATGAGTGCGGATGCGGCGGTCATGGTGGCCGGATTGGTGGGTATCGGATTGGCGAGCACATTGGATGCCGCGCAGCTCGACCGTTGGGGCTGGCGCGTTGCGCTACTGGCAGGCGGCGTGATCATTCCGGTGGGACTGGTACTGCGGCGGACACTGGGCGAAACCTTGCAGCCGCCGCGGGGCGTCAAGCCGACGCTACGCAGTTATGGACGCATTGCGGCCGCGGGACTTGCGCTGCTGGCGGCGGCCACCACCACCAATTACTTGCTCAACTATATGACGACCTACGCCGGCTCGACGCTCGGCATGCCGGCGAAGATTGCGTTTGGCGCCACTGCCATCGTCGGCTCATGCGGCGTGGTTTGCGATCCGCTGGGGGGATGGCTGTCCGATCGATTCGGACGCAAACCTGTGATGATCATTCCCTGGCTGTGCCTGGCGGTGGCGGTGTTTCCGTGTTTTGCGCTGCTCGAGCGTGAGCGGACCGGTCTTGCGCTGTACGTCGCCTGTGGGATATTGGCCAGCGCCTCGACGCTCTCGACCTCCACCTCACTGGTGGCCATCACCGAATCGCTCCCGCATCGTGTGCGCTCCGGCGCGCTCGCCATCATCTACGCCTTGTCGATTTCCATTTTCGGCGGATCCACGCAATTCCTCGTGACTTGGCTCACCCGCTTGACCGGCAGTGCACTGGCCCCGGCGTGGTACATGATCGGCGGTGTCATCGTCGGCCTGATCGCGCTCTGCCTCATGCCGGAGTCGGCGCCCATCAAGGTTGGAATCGAGGGGTGCAGGGATGAATGAACCTTCAACGGCCGGACAGGAAGGCCGGCTGGACTCGTGGAAGAAAATCGCCGCGTATCTGAAGCGCGACGTCAGCACCGTGCAGCGCTGGGAGCGGCGCGAGGCAATGCCGGTTCATCGCCACCTTCACGACAAGCAGGGATCCGTGTACGCGTTCCGCTCTGAGCTGGATGCCTGGTGGGGTGGTCGCAGCGCAAGACTTGCTCGCGAACAAAGCAGTCGTGCCGAGACGGTGACAGCGGGCAATCAAGATGCGCCGCGCGCGCTTCGACACCATTGGCCGTGGTGGACCGCAGCCGCCGTGCTGGCCGTCGCCGGTGCGGGTGCGGAATGGTGGCACCTGGTGCGGACCGATTACTTTTGGAAGAACCCGCTGGGCAACGCGCAATATCGATTGCTCACCGACATCGAGGGCACGCAAAACGCGGCGGCGATGTCGCGCGATGGGAGCAAGGTGGCGTTTCTGTCGGATCGGGACGGACCGATGGACGTGTGGGTGACCCAGGTCGGCAGCGGCCACTTTCAAAACCTGACCCACGGTAGCGTGCCCGAGCTGGTCAATCCATCGATTCGCACCCTCGGCTTTTCTCCGGACGCGGAGCTGGTTTCCATCTGGACACGCCAGTCGGACGGCTCGAGACCTGAAGATATCAGTCTCCAAGCGGCGCCGGCCGCGGGCGGTTCGCTGCGGCCCTATCTTGGGCAAACCGCCGAGTTCGACTGGTCGCATGATGGGCGCCTCGTCTATCACACCACGGCGCCGGGCGATCCTTTGTTTGTGCAGGAACCCCTGCAGACCGCTGTCCGGCAGATCTATGTTGCACCCTCCGGAGTGCACTGCCATTTTCCGATTTGGTCGCCCGACAACGCCTTCATCTACTTCGTGCGGGGCGTACCGCCCAATGAGTGGGATATCTGGCGCGTCAGCACGCGCGGCGGCACGCCCGAGCGAATCACCTTTCTCAATACTCGGGTTACTCATCCGGTTTTTCTCAATGCGCGAACATTACTCTACCTTGCCGCCGATCGAGATGGTTCGGGACCCTGGCTGTATTCGATGGATGTCGAACGGGGAATCGCGCATCGCCTGACATCGGGCATCGAGCGGTATACCTCGCTGGCCGCCAGCGAGGATGCCGCCCGTCTCGTGGTGACTGTTGCGACGTCAAGATCGACGCTGTGGAGCGTGCCGATTTCGGATCGAGCGCTCACCGAGACCAGCGTTACTCGCGTCGCGCTCCCGAGTTCACACGCGACCTCACCGCGATTCGGCCCGGACAAACTATTGTACGTGAGCTCCGAAGGCGGACGCGAAGGGATTTGGAAGCTCGCGGCAGGAACGTCTTCGGAGATCTGGGGCGACCCCCATGCGCGAATCGCGGGCGCGCCGTCGATTGCGCCGGACGGACGCATCACATTCGTCACGAAAACGGATGGCCGCACGCGGCTGCACGTGGTGCACGACGACGGAAGCGATCCGAAAGTCATCAGCGACGCGCTCGAATTGCGGGGCTCGCCAGCATGGGCGCCGGACGGACAATCGATTGCCTGCGCGGTGGACCAAAATGGCACGCCGCGGTTATTCAAATTTTCCCCCAATGGCGGCTCTCCGGTCCTATTGGTGTCGGACTACTCGATCGATCCGGTGTGGTCCCCCGACGGGCTGTTCGTGGTGTACTCAGGGGCGGATGTGGGCACGACCTTTCCCCTAAGGGCTGCTGCTGCGGACGGCAGGGTTCGCCCGTTGCACAGTTTGATCCTGACTCGCGGCGCGAGACGCGTGAGTTTTTTGGGTGGGTCGAATACCTTGGTGATATTGCGCGGCGAGATCGGGAGCAAGAACTTGTGGCAGGTCGATCTCGACACCGGCATGCAACGGCAGCTCACCAATTTTTCCCGCAATTTTATCATCAAGGATTTCGATGTCTCCAGCAACGGCCAAGAAATCGTGTTCGATCGGGTTCAGGAGAGCTCGGATTTGGTGTTGATCGATCGGGTCCGCCATTGAACAGTCGTCAATGGCCGGCTTCCGGTCGGCCGGAGGGTCCCGCGGGGCCACAGGCGCATACCGCGGCAATGCGCGGTATTGCACGGCATGCCCTCTGATTTCGACGCTTGCCGTGCTTTGCAGCTTGCCCGGGCGCTTCATGGGCCCGAAGGTGCGCTGTCGGTGCGCTTTCCGCACCGGGAACAAGCCAGGGGGAGGAGCAATGAAGGTCAAACAAGTACTTATCGCGCTGACAGCGGGCGCCGCATTCGCCATGCTGGTTGGCGTTGGATCATTGAGTGGAATCTCGCGTGTGCTAGCCGATGACGATGATGCGTACCGCGAACAGTCGAAAATTCGCCGCGGTTTCGAAATAGCGCCGGTCCCATTGAATCTGCTGCATAAGAATCCGGAGCTCGTGGGACTAGGCAGCTACTTGGTCAACGCAGTTGCCTCTTGCAACATGTGCCACTCGGCCGGCACCGCGACGGAATTCGCACCGAACGAAAGTCCCTACTTCAAGGGAAGTGAGCCGGCCGTGGTCAATCAGTCCACTTACTTGGGCGGAGGCAGGGTCTTCGCGGCTCAGGTCGCCGGCGTTACACCTCCCATTACTTCCCGGAATCTGACACCGGACAAGACCGGCCGGCCTGTGGGCGGGCGCACATTCGAGGAATTTCTTTACATCATTCGGACGGGCACCGATCTTGATCACGTGCATCCGAACTGTTCAAGCCTGGTGACCACCGGCTGCTTCCCGGCCAGCGCGCCTTTTGACGGTGATCTGTTGCAGATCATGCCTTGGCCGTCGCTGAGGCATATGACGGAGCACGAGTTGCGCGCCATCTATGAATATCTCGGTGCCATTCCCTGCATTACGGGACCCACCATGGGTGTGCTGCACAACGATTGCATTTGAAACCGTGCCACAACTGAGCTGGACCGACCAGGAGCCCGGTGCGAGCCGGGCTCCTCGATCGATGCCCTGCTCGCGGAGTCGATATGCGGCGCATGCTGGCTCTGTGCATGGGTCTCGGATTGCTGGGGCCTCATGGCGCCGGGGCCGATCAAACACTCCTGATCAAACCGCTGGCCGAGAAGGACGTGTCGCAGTTGCCGGCAGGGCCGTTGTTCTGGCGGATCGAGAATTTCCGGACGATGGACGAGGCGAAGGCAGCCATGCGGGATTGTTCGCTCGTCGTCGAATCGGCCGGGAAAATTTGGCTGTTCACATTGGGAGCCTCCGGCGCCGCCGCTTCTGCCGTAGCCATCAAAGTAGCCGAGGTGGGTCCCATCCCCCGAGTGCCGGCCGCGCGATACCTCCTGCGCATCAACGACGTCAGCGGCCCACCGGGTAGCCTCACGCCGGTCCACAGCCACCCGGGCTCAGAGGCCTTCTTGGTGCTTGATGGCGAGCAAACCATCAAGGAAGCGCATGGAATCATACGCATCCAAGCGGGTCACGCCGATCCAGGGCACGGCGCTGATCAGGCGATGCAAGCCGTGAGCAGCGGATCGGCCGACCTGCATGCCTTGGTCATGTTTGTCGTCGACGCGGACAAGCCATTTACTTCGCCGGCTGCACTCCCTTGAGCAGATGGGTCGAATAAATGTCGCGGTTCGGACAGGCGTGCTGCTTTGAGCGCAATCGTCGACGCCGCGCACGGCGGCAGGCGTCTGGAAGCGGCTCAGCTCGGGCGCGCCGCCTTGGGCCACTTGTAGAAATAGTTCGCGAACACATAGCCCCAGGGTACGGCGACGATGGGCAAAATTACCCACAGGAACGGTGATGCAATGGCATCGGCCGGTGAACCTTCCAACGTGCCCTTTGACCAGAGTGGGTAAGCCACGATGATCAGCCATAGGACTTTATAAAATATCTCCAACAGCAGGATGGGTAGCATTTTCACGGGCCGGATGATTCCCAAACCCGCCAAAGTGGCAAAAGCCGTCCAGACGC
The DNA here is from genome assembly GCA_021323735.1 of Gammaproteobacteria bacterium. Classification (GTDB taxonomy): domain Bacteria; phylum Pseudomonadota; class Gammaproteobacteria; order Steroidobacterales; family Steroidobacteraceae; genus Bog-1198. The sequence goes on along the minus strand of JAJPKM010000018.1, from coordinate 4,290 downwards.
ACCACACCACGGCAGCGGTCGGGTCCCATGCTCCCTGGTGGGTGAGCACATGCGTCCATGTGTCCTTTCCAAGCACGAAGAACATCAAGATGAAAACCAGCCTCATCAGGTAGACGTGGATTCGGCGCACGTCGTCGTGGTTGGGATCACGGTGGAAAATCGCGGCAGGATTCAGAGCCATATCGATTCCCCCTTGAAAGGACAGCTGCACTTTAAACGGCCGACCGGGTTGTCGCAGAACCACAGCGTGGAGGATATTCACCCCGGTGGCAAATCGTGCGCTGAACTGTCGATTCCCCATGAACCCGCACCTCACCACCCGTTCACCTCAGCTCCCGAAACGCCTCCGTGGTTTGCGGATGCTCGGTGAGCAACGCTTCGATGCGTGTTAGGCGCGAAATAGTGGCCTTGCGCAAACTCGCGGGTGCGTCGCGAAAGAATTCTCTCAGGTTCACGCTTTCTTGCTCGACCAAGATCGCGGCAAGCGTCACTGCCTGGATGAGATCCTTCTCAGCTTTTGACGGTTCATGAGTGCGATGGGTGCTGGCGTAGAATTTATGCCAAATCATGCGCGTGACGGACGGCAGCCTGACGGCAACGCAATGTCCGCCGGCAAGCATTGCCGCAGATTGGCTGTCTTCCAACAAATAGTCGTAGTAAGGAACGGCCTGCGCATGCCAGTCGAGCTCTGGTACGGCGATGATATTGCCGAGCACCGATCCCGGCGCGAGGACATCCACTCGTAGCCCTTCGATTCCGCGCAGCATGACGGAGGTCGAAGGCCGATGACTTGGCATGCCTGGAACCCTTAAGAAAGGGAGTTGAGTCGCACGCATGCTGGACAGAAAGGGTACGGTGGTCGCGAGCTTCAAGGTCTTCGACCGCGCTACATCGATATCTTGAGTTCTGGCGACCGCGGCCAGGGCACCGTATTCGTTGAGCCAGCTCATGTAGGCCAGCGTACCCACAAGCACAAGGCCGGCTTCGAACATTCCTAGGTTGTGTAATTGGACCAAGACTGCGGCGACGCTTTTATCCGCGACCTGGAATCCAAGCTTCGCAAGCGCCGCCACCTGCTTTGCGGTCCACTCGGAGAGCTCGATTCGCGCGGTCATGGCTTCGTATGCGGCTTGGTCACCCTCGGGTCCGACAAAATCCTCGGATCGCTTCTTGGGAACGGGATAATAGGATCGATACCAATATGCATGGCCGGTGCCCGCCCTTTTCACCAGTGTCCCGGGAGTTCCTGGCAATAGCTCGCCCATCGCGCGGGCGCGCTCTTTTACCTCGGCGTAAAGCGTCCGAATAGGGAGTTCGTGGAAGCGATAGAGCGATTGCCGAGGGGCCACGCATTACCCTCTAAAAGTCAAATATAGTGGGTAAAAGGTCGCTGCCCGCCGGCGAGTCAGGCAACTACGGCGGCAATATGGACTTCAATGAAATCGTTGAGGGCCCCGTCGGTGGCTGCGTCAGTGCGTCGACTTCTCGCGGTCGCCCGGCTGGTAATCGGCCTCAACGTTTCCGGCGAGTTGGCTTTGAGTGAATAAAACGGGCTTAGTCTTCATGGACACGAACAGAGGCGTCTGGTCGGCGTAGTGAGGAGATTCCAGACCCAAGGTGGCGGAGCCGAACTGATTGATGCTGTCCGACGAGAGTGCACCCGACTTGTCCCAGGTGACGAACATGATCAGCGTATCACCCGCCGACGCGGTCAGGGTGCCGTCCGGCTGCGAAACGCCGTAAACGGCGCGATAAATGTCCGGTCCGCCGTCTAAACTTAAGTCGAGCTTGCCCCGACGGATACGGTTGACCTGACCCCACTCCGGATCGATGCGGCCGAAGTGGGTCTTCAGGGTTTTGATCGCGTGGCGCAATGCGTCGATGGGCGGCACGTCGGGATGACTATCCGAGTGCGCCGCTTCTGTGCGCATTAGCACCGCCAGCGCCGCGGCCCGGCTGCCCATGTTGGTGCGCCGGTCCCAGTTCTTGAGCAGCACCTGGGCGGCACTGAGATCGGTATCGGAGCCCGGATCGATCTTGATGACTTCGGCGATTTCCCGGGCGATGTCGGATCGGTCGCTGTACGCGAGATCAAATTTGTAGTTGCGGAACGCTTCGGCGGTAATGGCCGCGTCGGCGCCAAAGGTTTCCTGCGCCCGATAGGCTCTGTTGGTCATGTCGGTCTGGATGCCCATCGTGGGGCTGAAGTCTTCCGGCTTCAACGCGTCTTGCACTCCGGTGGCCTGGAATGGGGTGTTGTTGGAATTGAACACATAGCCAGACTTGGGATTCCAGATCTGCGGCACGCGGTCGAATGGCAGATAGCCATGCCAGATCAAGTCGGACCGATCGCCGGGCTGGACCTGCGTCCAGTCCCGTCCCTCGGCGCGGACGGGGAACAGGCCGTTGTAGACGTAGCCAATGTTTCCCTTCTCGTCGGCGTAGATATAGTTGATGCTCGGCAGGGCCTGCAGGCGCATCGCCGCCAACCATTCGTCGCGATTGGCTGCCTTGTCGAGGCGATAGTACTGCAACGACTGGCGCGCTTCGCCCATCCCGGCATAGCGCACCGCGAACACCCCGTGGTCGGTGTTGAGTACCGGTCCGTGGGCCGACCACAAAAGTGGGCGATGCACCGTCCAGATCAACGGCCCCCAAATTTTCACGCGAATGGCCGCATCGCCCTTCTCAAAATTCTTCCATTGGCTGTCCAATCGGTATTGGTCCGGGTTGGCGGGATTCACGTCCAACCGATACACGGTTGATACGCTGGGTGCGTTGACAGTGTTGGCCCAGCCTAAGTGGGCATTGTGGCCGTGAAGCATGAAGGGAGAGCCGGGGAAAAAGCCGCCTGCCACGTGCCAGCCCTCGCCGGAATCGAGCACCGCCTCGTACCACGCCACCAGCCCCGTGTAGGGCTGGTGCGAATTGACCAAGAGGCGCGTGGCGCCGTCCGCCGATTTCGATGCCGCCACGGCGATGCCGTTGGAGCCGATTGGGAGGGAGTTGGTGATGCTCATGGCGACCTGAGTCGCCTTCGGCGCTGGGGCCATGATCTTCCCGATCACATGATCGAGGCCATAGAAGAACGGCGTGCGGAACACGAACCCAGCGGCCACGTCCTGGCCGGTCATCGGCAACAGGCCATGTTCAACCTGGCCCGGATGTAGGGCAGCGTAATAATTGACCCCGTCGGCATAAGCCTTGAGGACTGCGCGTGCATCGGCCGGCAGGGCGGTCTCGTACTGCGATTCCACGGTCTCGCGCACCTTCAGAAGCCGCACCAAATAATCGGTCACCGCCCCCTTGGCGCCCTCGACGCTTGCCGACTGTCCGCGTACGATCAGCACGGACTGCTGGATGGTGGCGAAATCGTCTTCAGAGTGGGCATAGGCCAGCCCGAAGGCCACGTCCGGATCGGTGGCGCCGCTGATATGCGGCACGCCGTGATGGTCGCGCTGGATGCGCGCATGATACCGAGCCGCCTGTGCGATCAGGGTCGCGCGATCGGGCTCCGCCGGTTGGCTCAACCGATCGTGAGCGATCACTGTGATGAGAGCCACGAGCACCACTGCCGCGAGCGAAGCCGCGCCGATCTTCAGATATCTCATGACGTGTTTTTTCTCCCTTCGAACAGTTGTTAGAATTGGGAAAACTTGAAGATGCAGGGAATGACTTATGATTGGCTACGCCACCCTCGGAACAAATAATCTGGCTCGTGCGCAGGCATTCTACGACGCCTTGCTGGCGGAAATGGGAGCAAAACGCCTGATGGAATTGCCCCATGGCTTCACCATGTATGGAGCCAGGTTGGATCGGCCGGCACTGGCAATCACCCCTCCTTACGATGGAAAGGAGGCAAAACCGGGAAACGGCAACATGCTCGCTCTTGTTATCAAGGAGCGCGCAATGGTGGACGCACTTTACAAGAAAGCCTTGCAACTCGGCGGATCGGATGAAGGCGCGCCGGGCGTTCGCGGTGAGGAAGGCCCGCAAGCCTTCTATGCCGCCTATTTCCGGGATCCGGACGGCAACAAGCTCTGTGCCTACCGCGTGGGTCCGGCATAGCCACCAGCACCCCGAGCTGGTAGCCGGCACGGGGTGGAATCACCCCGGCGCAGACCTTGTCGATAAACGAAAAAACCCCCACCAACTTTCATCGGTGAGGGTTTCATTTCATCTTCATCAAATTAAGAGCCTGGCAGTGACCTACTTTCGCATTGACAAAGCCAACACTAGCATCGGCGCAGAGCGTTTTCACTTCCGAGTTCGAAAAGGGATCGGGTGGTT
>JAJPKM010000056.1 GCA_021323735.1 Gammaproteobacteria bacterium | reverse complement strand
TCGAGGCAGGCGTTGGCCAGCCGGGTATCCAGCGCTCGCAGATCCGTGAGGTCGAACGGATAGTCGGATCCGTTATATAGGCCCGCGAGGAATCGGACTAGACGACCCGCTTGCCCTGAGGTGGGATTGTTGCCGATAGCAGTTTCGATTATCTGAAGCGCTTCTTGCGCCCGGTCCATGATCGACTGGATGTCGTTCTGGAGCACTTCAGTCCTGGCGAGCCGTTCGCCGCTGATGATTTCGCGCCAGGCCATGTCCAATTCACGTGCCTGCGCCTGGTCACGAACCGTCATCTTCAGCGATATTTGGGAAGGCTCTGACGGTACGGGGTTAGACATGTGGGGACACCTCTTGCGTGCTCCTGCTGATTCTAGATGATTCGGGGTCGGCGGGGCACATTGCTTGCCCCGCAAAGCATTGTAGGCCGCCATTGTGCAGGCCGGAAAGCGTGCTCAATAAAAAGCTGTGCCTCAGCGGGCTTTCGGGCGGGTTACCGACTGAATCCGCCGCTCAGTTTTGCGCAACAATTGCTTGCGCGCGGCCCGGCTACGGCGTTTGAACTCAGCGATAAGAGGCTTTGGCGCCACCAGGGTGATTTCGGACCAGCCGGCAGGCAGATGCAGTTCCTGCCACGCGGCGGTCACCTGTGTCTCGATTATATAGATGCGCTGCAAATTGACTCCGTAGGCGGCGGCGAGGGCCGTGGCCGGTTCACGACCTAAGATGCGCCGTTTGGCTATCTCAAGAGTTTGCGGCTTAAATCGACGTTTGCGTTCCAGTAACTTGAACGCCGTCGCATCCATCCTCACCTGAGCAGTCTCTGAACACCCTGCATCACAAAGCGATATAGCACGTACACCAGCAAGAACACGACGGACGCAACGAGCACAAACCAACGATGCGGAAACGGCGCATGAAAAATGAAGCCGAACAACACGGCGACAAAGAAGCATCCGATCGCCAGAGCGCTCAGCACGACCGCGAGAAAGGGCTCCGCCATCGACATCACCATGAAGAGGACGAGCGCGCACGCCCGGATCATCAAGGCAAGCGCACCCGTTGCCGCGCTGGCTGACACGCGCGCAGTCCTAGGGAATCTGCTTTCGGCGATGTCGGTTTTCACAGGGCCATCCAAGTCTTCAGCCGAATCTTACTGAGTGTCACAGCTTCTTGCGAGCCATCGGCAAATTGGACCGTGGCCTGGTTTGCCCGATGGCCCGGTTTGAGCACCATGGTGCCTTCCCGGCCGGCGACTTGAACCGCGAGGCTATTCCACGAACCCGCGCCCGGTCGCGGGGCAGCCGGCGGCCCCAGCGGGGTGGTGCTGCGTGAAGGATGGGACTCGGCGAGTGTCCGCGTCACGATCCGCCGAGTGATCGGTGAGTCGCCGTTCAGCCAGGTGGTGACGCCGGCAGGATCTTCGTCATATCGCCGTGCCAAAAGGTATGCAGAGCGAATGTCCGGGATTCGCCGACTCCTGAAGGCCTCGCGGATTGTGGGCGGCGCCTTAATCAAAAGTGCGATCTCGGAAATGTATGATTTCGGCTTACCAAGACGCTTGGCAATTGTGATGCGCGAGTCGCCGGCGGCCTCCCGTTTCTCTACCCAATCGGCGATGTCGAGCGGGTCGAGCTCCTCGCGCTGTAGATTTTCAATCGCTTGACGATAGGGATCGAAGTTGTCGTCGATCACGGCGGCGATGGTGGGGTGTCCCAGCAAGCACACGGCGCGGAAGCGGCGCTCGCCGTAGCTGATGATGAAGTAGTCCTTCTTGTGGATGTTTCGACGGACGGTGATTGCCTGTAGCAAGCCGTCGGCCTTGATGGTCTCGGCCAGTTGAATGACGGCTGCTTCATCGAACGATTTGCGAATGTTGTCCGGATCACGTTCGATGCGGGCAACGGGCAACTCTCGCGGCTTGCCGGTGGTGGCGGACGCGTTTCGGCCTAGCGCTGCCACGTCAAAGTCTTTCAAGCCTTCAAACTGTCCCATGATCAATTCACCGCTGCTTCTTCATTGACCGGTTCCATTTTCTTCATCAACGCCTCGAACACTTGCAGGACCTCTGCGCTCGCATCGCGAGCGGCGGCCGTCGGTAATTGCCATACGCCCCGACCTTCCTCGAGCGCGCGGGGGATGGCCGCACGGGTGGAGATCTTGAGCGGCAACACATAGTCCTGGTAATTCTCAAAGAGCTCCTGCAGGGCCGCCTTTTGCCGCGTCGAGTTGTGCATAAAGCGGTTTGCCAAGATGCCCATAAATTTCAGTTTCGGATTCCATTGCTGACGCACCCCGAACACGGTTTGCAGCATGTCTTTGACTGCCTGAGTGGAATACTCTTCCAGCTCGATCGGCACGGTGACGAAGTCCGCGCTCGCAAGGGCAGCGACCATCCGAATCCCCAACGTCGGCGGCGGATCCAACAGGCAATAGTCGAATTCCTCCTGCATTGCTTCCAGGTGCGCCGCAAAGGTCTGCACGCGCCGATTGGCGTCCTCCGCGCTGGCGCGCTCGAGATTTGCGAGCTGAGGGGTCGCGTGAATGAGGGCAATGTTCTTGCGCACGGCCGGCAAGTCGATTCGCGCGTCGGCAAACAAGGCCGTAGTGGGAATGTCGATGCCGCATTGGCGCAAGGTATGGGACAAGTTGCGCTGGCTGTCCAAATCGACCGCCAGCACCCGAGCGGATTTCTTGTCCGCCAGATAATAGGCAAACAAGCTCGAGAGCGTGCTCTTGCCGACGCCGCCTTTCTGATTCGCGATGGAAATGATGTGCATGAGTGGATTGATGCCGCAGTGCGAAAAGTTACGTCGAGATCGCGTTCTAACTCCGGAGTCACTGGCCTGCCGCGGCAGCCCCAAAAACACCAAACTGTATAAAACTGTAGAAAAGCGTACTCCGATACGGTTGACCTCACAAGCCGCCGCGGTGTTAGATGGCAAGCGCCATGGACAAAGATGACATCGCACGCATTCGAGCCTTGCCGCTCGAAGCTGTTTTGCCCAGCTTGGGGGCGGAGCGGGACCCCAAAGACCCGGCGCGCAATTGGCGACTGGGCGCCAGCCGTATTACGGTGACGGGCGCTCGGTTCTTCGACCACAACGCGGCCGGTGCCCTGCACCGGATGCGGGAGGGTCGAGCCGGCGGCGGCGGCGCGATCGACCTGGTGCAGTACCTCAAGGACATTGGCTTTCGCGAGGCGGTGCGGGAACTCGGCGGACTCGCCTCCTCGCGAGAAGCATTCGGCCCCGTGACCGCGAACCCGGCATCCGCCGCCCTATCGTCGGATGCGCGGCCGCGGCCGGCGCCGGCGCCCGATCGAGCAGCGCGCGCCCATTGGTACTTGACGGCCGCGCGGATGATCCCGGAAGCGATTGTGGAGCGGGAGATGCAAAGCGGACGGGTGTTTGCCGACGCTCGCGGGAATGTGGTCTTCCGGTTGCGAGACGAGGCAGGGCAGGAGGTCGGCTACGAAGTTCGGGGTACGTACGAGAAGCCCTACCACTCCGTGCACGGCGAGAAGGGCCTATTCATCACCAAGGGGGATGACACCCGGAGCGCTGCGTTTGTTGAATCGGGTATCGAGGCTTTAAGTTACCGCGCGCTTCGCGGTACCGGGCTCATTCTGTCGACGACGGGGAGCGCGATCGAGAGGCCGGCGACGATGGCCCGGCTGCTCAAGGCGCGCGGCTATGAGATCGTCACGGCGTTTAATGCCGACAAGAGCGGAGACCGAATGGCGGACCGAATGCGCGAGCTCGTTGGGAGTGAAGTCAGGCGTGATCGACCCTCCAGTGACCGAGGGAAGGATTGGAACGAGCAGCTCAAGTCTCTTCGAGCCGAGCGCGGTGCCGGGCCCGAACAGATCGGCTCTCACACGGTTGGGGAGGGCGCGTCGGCGGGAGCCGCAGGTCTGGTGCGGTGACCTCAAACCGATGCCGCTCGCCGATCGGGTTTCGAGCAGCCAGCGCGTGGGCTCGTGCTCGCCCACCCCGCGTAATGCCAACGGCGGCCCGTCGCGTCGTCATCGCGCCTGCATCACGAGTGCTTGTGAACGAACGTGATTAAAGGGATTGGAAACGGCGCCACGCACATAGGGTTTTATTAGCCGTTTAGACACAAAGAAGTAGAGCGGAACCAGCGGGTAGTCCTTGAGCATCAAACGCTCGCTGTTTTCCAGCAGCTCGCGGCGGCGGCTGGGATCAGCGGTGCCAGCCGCTGCGTCAAGCAGCTCGTCGAACGCGGTGTTCACGTAGCCAGGATCGTTGTTGCTCGAGTGCGCGCGAAACGTATCGAGAAAATTACTCGCATCGTTAAAATCGGCACTCCAGGCGAGGCGAGCGACATCCCAACGCGATCTATCGTGTCGTGACTGCAGAAACACCCGATATTCTTCATCGACCAGCTCGGTGTCGATCCCCAAGACCTCTCGCCACATCGACGCCACGACGATCGCGGTATGCTTGATGGCGGGATTGGAGTTAAAGAGGAGCCGCAGGTGAAGCGGAGCGTGACGGGAAAAGCCCGCTGCCGCATACAGGCGCTTCGCCTCCGCGATTCGATCGGCGTCGCCCAGATCCTTCCAAGGCCAGGACTGTGAGCCATAATTCCAGGTGCCCGGCGGGACGAAGCCGAAGGCGGGCGTCTGTCCAAATGACAAGGACTCGACAAGGCGAGTTCGATCGATCGCCATGGACAAGGCTTGCCTCAATGGGAGATTTGCCTGGCAGGGACCCGCCGTTAAATTAAGCCCGTAATAGGCGGTCGCGAGGAAAGGGGCGGTGATGAATTCCGTCGAGTGCTCGCGGCGAAGCTCCGCGACCGCGTTCTCCGGGACGGTGTCCGTCATGTCGAGCGCCCCCGCTCGATAGCGAACGAACTGCGCATAGGCGTCGCTTGCCACGACGTATTCGACGCGCGGTATGCGTACCGCCGCGCTGTTCCAATAGTGGGCATTCTTCGCGAGCTCGACCGCCGTCGTCGGGGACCATCCGGCGAGCACGTAAGCTCCATTGGACACCCAGGTGGCAGGATCGTGGCTGCGCGCGCTCGCATCCGAATAAATCGGGTAGGCGGCCGAGTGCGACAGCATCTGGGGGAAGTAGGGTGCCGGTTGCTCAAGATTCACAATGAGGACGGAATTGCCGCGCGCTTCGACCCCGAGCGTCGAGACCGGGGATTTACCCGCGATGATGGCGGGCGCGCCTAAGATCAGCCGCAAATCGTCCGCGACCGGCGAGCCTCTTTTCGGTTCAAGCGTGCGCTGCCAAGCGGCAACAAAGTCCTGAGCGCGAACCGGCGTGCCATTGGACCACTGCGCGTCCGGGCGCAGCTGAAACGTGTATTGCGTGCCGCTCGCATTCACGGTCCAGCCGGACGCGACGCCTGGAATCACCTCCCCTGAGGCGGATTCGCTCGTCAATCCTTCGTAGAGGTCCGCCATCACTTCGGAGGAAAAGGTGTCGATGGCGGCCGCTGGATCAAGCGTTGCCGGCTCGCCGCTTAAACCCCGGCGGAGCACCTCGGCGGTGCTTGCGGGGGTTTGCGCCTGGCTGCAACCGAGAATCCCCACAACCAGGAATCCGACACCCAGACAGAACAGGCGACGTGGATAGGGGCGATCAGAGATTCCTCTCGTGACTGGCATGTCATTCCCTCCCGGTAATTCTCGGCACCTGACGCCACCGCCCCATCGGATTGTTGTGCGATGTGAACCGACTCAGGCACCCCAACCCCCGGGGTTGACGACGCTACTTTTTGCGCCAGGTATAGACGCTCACGCCGATCGTCTTGCTCGGGGCTTTACTCTTCCGTGATTTACTCGCTCCGCGACCGAACTCAATCTCGATCCCCTGAATAAAGGAGGCGATGCGCGCGAGCATGGCGGGTTGACTGATATCGAGCACATCGCTCGCCACCTTGATCGGCTCGCTCGCGACATACGCCGCAAACTCCCGCGGTCCGGGTTCGGCCGGATCACGCATGGATTGCACTAACGTGTTGCCCAAGAGCCGCATTTGCTCGGCCGCGTAGGCCAAGGCGGTCGTGCTGAGTTCGGTCGGCAGCGCCGTTGTCTTGCGGTAGCGCACGATTTCGTCGGGCAGCAATTGCACCAACCCACGACGCCGCAGCTCCTTCAGCACCGTTTTTGGGAGCTTTCCGGGCAGAGCTTTGTCGACCAGTTCGGAAAAACTCGGGCCCTCCGGCTGCAAATCCAAGGGGAGGTCCAGCGGTAGTCCGCTGGTCGACAAATACCGGGTATTTTTGCTCCACAAACTCAAGATGCGCTCGCTCTTCGAGTGCTGCCGCGCCTTCTTTTGCATGCGCAATTCGGCGCTCTTGACGCCGGTCGCCAGAATGTTTTGAACTTCTCCGCGATTTAGGCCCGCCGCCAGCCCGATTTCCTCGTGACTCGGACCCCGTCCGGTCCGTAAGTTTCCGGGCAGCGTTTCGGCGAGACGCCGGACGAACTCAACACGCACCAGGGATTCGAGCTCCGTGCTGTTGACACCAATGCGGACACAAATATCGATGATCGGATCGAGCGCCGCCGCTAAGACTTCAGCGCGCTCAAAGCGATCTTTAGACTGTGCCAAGCGGCGGCTCCCGAAGCGCGACCACGGGCCGTTTGCGACGCCAACGGCAGCGCGCTACTAGCTGTATGACATATTGCAAAATACACTGTCTCCACACACTTTGGGGACTTTTCTACGCTCAGACGGGTTGTCGAAAATTCGTTACACAAAGCTTGTCGGTTTAGGAGACACTTTGTCTGGGGCGGTACGGTACCAATCACGCGAATCCAAGTCTATATAGTAGTATTTGCAGTGTGTGGGCGGTCGCAGAATCGGCCGTTTGAAGGACAAATTGAGGTGCGCCGGCAGGGCATTTTCCACGATGATGGACCTCCATGGCTAAAGGAAGACCAACCTCTACGCGACGACCGCGACGCGCCTCCTCACTTTTGGGGCCTCCCGCCGATCGAGAGCTCCTCCTGAGGCTCGTGGTCGAGATGAACCACATCGCGCAGGACGTTTTCCTGAAATTGGGGGTCTCGCCCGAAGAACAGCGTGTCGCGACCCTACGGGCCCGAAAGATGAAGACGCGCTTGCGGCCGAGTGCGCGATTGATGGCGGCCATCCACGGGGCCGGGGACGTCCTGTCGACCTGGCGCCGTGATAGACGGTATCTTGGCAGTGATGGCAGTCCCCGAGTGCTCCCGATCCGGGGCCGAGGCGCCACATTGGAGACTTTGGTGCGCAAATGTGTGCCCCAAATGACGCTCGAGGAGGTACTCACCTACATCTGCAGTCACGGTGAGGCAACTCTGTACAAGCGAGACCGGGTGGCGCTCTTGGGGAGTGCCGCCGTCCTCACGCAAAGAACCCCGGAAATCACCCTCGCGTGGATGCTGACGCAGTTTCGGCATGTGGCAGACACGACCTTGCGCAATGCTGTGATTCCGGCTCATCAGGTAAAAGGGGTGGGGCTCTTCCAACGGCAGGTCGCGGGCTGGCTATCCGAGAAGAACTTCCGACTTTACGCAAAGGAGGTATTTCCGCAGTTGCAGGAACTCTGCGCTCAATTGGAAGCGGGACTCTCCATCGATCGTCGCGCTAAGCCCCGGGCCAACCGTAAGGAATGTGGGGTTGGGCTTTTTGTGTATCAAGACTCGGGAAACATCGGGTAACTGGATACATGAGTAAATCGCATGGCATCGTCTAGAGGGGGGAAAACTCGTAGGAGCTTGAAGCGCCGCGTGCTCGCGGTGCTGGGCCCTCCGACCGACCGCCGGCTAATCGTCGACCTGCTGAAGGAGATGCATCACATCGTGCTCGATACCGCCGCCGAACTGGGCGTACCAGCAACTGATCGGCGTCGAGCATTGGCCTTGGCAGGCAGAGACAAAAAGCGCCGGCGACCCAGTTTGTCGACCATTCAGCCAAGCTACCGTTTGGCCGGAGTACTCGCTCGCTGGCGATTTGACAAACGGTATCTGCGCCCGGATGGCAGTCCGCGAGTGCTCTCAATCAAGGGCAAGGGCGCGACGTTCGAGACTTTGGCACGGTCCTTTGCGCCGAGTTTGTCCGTTGAGGAAATTGTCGAAATGATCTGTGAAAATGCTGAAGTGACGCGTTTGAAAGGCGATAAGATTGCACTCATCGGCAGCCCCGTCATGATTGCGCCTAAAACGCCGGAGATAACCGTCGCCTCGTTAATCTTGCGCTTTCGCCACCTGGCCGAGACAACAGTCTA
>JAJPKM010000016.1 GCA_021323735.1 Gammaproteobacteria bacterium | reverse complement strand
CCCCTCAGCACCCACCAACAGCGGAGTGGTAGTTCAGCTGGTTAGAATACCGGCCTGTCACGCCGGGGGTCGCGGGTTCGAGTCCCGTCCACTCCGCCATTTCCTGATGTGATCCCGCGCGAGCCATTTGGCCGCGCTGCGGTGAAGCGGTAGGTTAGGGAAACGAGGTTGGGATCATGCTGCAAAGTATTCATGACAGGTTGAAGGGGTGGGTGGCCGGCGTGGTGCTGGGCGCCATCGGTCTGGTGTTCATCTTCTGGGGCATCAACTGGACCTTGAGCGCGCCCACCTATGCGGCCAAGGTCAACGGCACAGAAATTTCCTCCAATGAGGTGCGCCAGAGCTATCAGCAGCAGCTGGCGCAAATCGAACGCCAGAGCAACGGGCCGCTCGACGATGCCATGCGCAACGAGATCAAGCGCCGCGTGCTCGAAGACTACGTGAACAGCGAGGCGCTGGTCACGCGCGCCGACGACTTGGGCTACCGCGTCAGCGATCAGGAACTGCTCGCGGAAATGTCGAAGATCCCGGCTTTTCAAGTGGATGGAAAATTCGACCAGGCGCATGCCCTGGCGGTGCTCAATGCACAAGGCCGGTCGGTCGCGGAAATCGAGGGAATGTTCCGGCGCGACGCGAAGTTGCGGCAGCTCGACACGGCGCTCAATGCCTCGAGCTTTGCGACGCCGACCGAGACCAATGAGTTTCGCGCGCTCTCCCGCCAGCAACGCGAGCTGGCGTGGCTGACGCTGTCCGCGGCCAAGTACGCGGAGCACGCCACACCCGACGATGCGGCCGTCAAGGCGTACTACGATGCCCACAAAGCCGATTACATGACTGCGGAAACCGTGAATCTGCGCTATGTCGAGTTGAGCCTGGCGCAATTGGAATCCAAGATCAGCGTCGATGATGCGCAGCTCAAGGCGTACTACGAAGAGCAGAAGACCAAGACGCCGGAGCGTTTTGTGCAAGCCGAGCAGCGCCGCGTGCGCCACATCCTGTTGGCGGTCAACGACCCGAAGGAGGATGCCGCGGTCAAACTCAAGGCCGAGGGATTGCTCAAGCGCGCTCAAGGCGGTGAGGATTTCTCGAAGTTGGCCAAGGAGTTTTCCCAGGATCCGGGCTCGGCCGCGCAGGGCGGCGACCTGGGCTGGGCGGAGCGCAAAGTTTTCGTCGGTCCCTTCGCCGACGCGGCCTTCGGCATGAAGGCGGATGAGGTCCGAGGCCCGGTCAAGACCCAGTTCGGCTACCACATTCTGAAGCTCGAGGGCATTCAACCGCCGGCGGTGAAGAGCTACGAGGCCAGCAGGACTGAATTGGAAACCGAGCACAAGCGCAATGAAGCAGAGCGCTTGTTCAACAACGCGCAGGATCAACTGGCCGATGCGGCGTTACAGAATGCAACGGACATCGAGCTCGTGGCGAAGAAGGCCGGATTGGCGGTGCAGGACATCGCCAACTTCAGCCGGTCAGAGGGCGGCGGAGCGCTCGCCAAGGTGCCGGCGGTGCTGGACGCTGCGTTCGGCCAGGATGTGCTCGATGGGCGCTTGAGTCCCATCGTCGAGGTGGAGAAGGGCCGTGGAGTGGTGCTGCGCGCCACGGATCATAAGCTTCCGCAGCAAAAGCCGCTGGAGGCCGTGCGGACCGAGGTCGTCGCCGCCTGGAAGAAGCAGCGCGGCGTGGAACTCGCCGCCGCGGCGGCCGCGGATGCGTCCAAGCGATTGAACGAGGGCGAGTCCTGGGATGCGGTGGCGAAGAGCCTGGGCGTCGGTGTGCAAGCGCCGAAATTCATCGCGCGCTCGGATCAGGACGTGCCCGTGGAGATTCGCACCACGGCCTTCCAGGCCCCCAAGCCTAAGCTTAAGCCGATTTACGAGAACCTGCGCCTCGCCGGCGGCGATGCGGCCGTGCTGGCTTTAAGTGCGGTGCGTGAGGACCCGGAGGCCAAGTCGAAGGATGGGGATACTCGACGGCAATATGCGGCGCAGATGGCCTCGAGCGAGGCGCAGAGCTACGCCGCCGGGGCGCGTGCCGATGCCAAGGTCACCTTGAATCCGAAGGCCATGGATTAGTTGACCGCTTTACTGCACCAATTTTCGGATTGGTACCTTACCTCGTTGAGCCAGGGCAGCTACTGGCTCGTTGCCGGACTGATGGCCCTAGAAAGCACCTTCGTGCCCATTCCGAGCGAGGTCATCATCCCGCCCGCGGCCTATCTGGCCCACACCCAAGGGCAGATGTCATGGATCGGCATCGTTCTCGCCGGGACCGCCGGTTCGTGGGTGGGCGCGTCGTTGATGTATTGGGCTGCGCGCTTTCTGGGAAGGCCCCTGGTGCTACGACTGGGCCCCTACATCGGGCTCTCCGCCGCGAAGATCGACCTGGCGGAGCGCTGGGCGGCCCGGTACGAGTCGGCCGGTGTGTTCTTCTCCCGCTTACTACCCGTCATCCGTCATCTGATAGGCATTCCCGCGGGTATTCTGCGCATGGATTTTCGCTGGTATGCGTTGGCGACGCTGGCCGGATCCTTGCTGTGGTGTGCGGTGCTGGCCTGGCTCGGCGTGAGCATCGGGCGACACCCGGAGCTGTTGGCCGGCTCCTTGCACCGGTTCTTCGTCCTGGTACTGGCCGTGGCGGCTGTACTGGCGGCGCTGTACTACTTCTTCGTGCAGCGGCCGGCGCGAGGGCAGTAGACGCCTGTCAATTACCCGTGTAAAATACACGGGTAATTGATGGAGGCCACGTGCGCGATCCCCTCTTTGAGCCAAAGGCGCCAAAGCAGACTGTCAGCATCACGCTGAACTCTGATCTATACGCGAAAGCCAAGGGCTTAGGCATCAACGCATCGAAGGTCGCCGAGGAAGCGCTTGCAGACGAATATTCGGCACGTCTCAGCGAGGCGCTCCGGGCTGAAATCCGCGAAGAGCTTGCGGCTTTGGATAGATACGAAGCGCAGCACGGGTCATATCCTGAGCTGGTGCGCGCCCACTACGAGCGCGACGATGGCGCAGTTTGACGTTTTCGTAAATCCATTGGCGACTGCGCGACGGGCATATCCTTTCGTGGTCGCGATGCAGTCGGAACTTACCGTCAATGCCGCCGAGCAACTGGTTGCGCCGATCGCGTCAAATGACTACGAGCGACCGAACATCCACCGTGTCATGCCTGTCGTTGCGCTGCAAGGGAATAACCACGTCGTTCTGGTGCCCAGGCTGACTGTGATTCGATCTCGGGATCTGACCCACAAGGTCAGTTCCATAGCCTCTTCGCGCGCCGAACTGCTGGCCGCTATCGACTACCTGTTTTTCGGCGTTTAGTGATGCGGCACGAAGAAGAGGTGGCTTTGCGCGCCGTGCTCAAAGACATTCATACTCAAGTACGCGCAGCGCTCTCGCGGATCGATGCGACCCTTTCCGAGATTCAAGCGCGCGAGCGAGCGCTTTCCGATGGCACCTTTCGTGCCCAGGTGGTTGCTGAGACAAGGGCGTGGTTCGATGCACACCCCGAGGAGGCTGAAGGGATCGCCGATCTCTTCGCGCCGCAGGCGCGCCGCCGCGAGTTGCCAAAGGCTTAAGGAAGCCCTGTCCGGAGGGCCCAAGGCCTTCTTCCCAAGCCGCGACCGCCCCCAGCGCGCTACAGCAGTTAGTTAGTTCTTCGCCACCGGCGTGCCCGCCGGAAACTTGGCAAAGATCGCCGCCGTGGCCAGATCGATCTTCTGCACCGCCTGCGGACCGGACAACTCATAGGTGTTCTGACTGGCGCTGGCGTGCCAGATCGGCCGGTGCGATTTCGCGTCGAACAGGTCGATCGCAATGCGCGTCTCGTTCTCCACCCAGGGACCGTCGTAACCGAAACCGCCCCCGTAGCCGAAACCGCCGTAGCCGCCATAGCCAAAGCCGCGACCGAACCCCCCGAAACCACCGAAGCCCCAGCCGGCCCCGTAGTAGCCGCCGTAGTAGGTGTCGAACACCTGGCGCGAGCCCAACGCGTAACCCACCACGCAGTCGGCTTGAGCGCGATCCACGTATTGAATGCCCTTGGCGGCCAGGCTGTTTTGAATAGAAACGCGCAGCCGGTCCGCGTTCAGAGGATTGCCATAGGCAGCTTCGTCGCCGCCGCCGGCATTGACGACATGCTCATTGGCGAACGCATAGGTATGACATATGGCTACGGACAAATCCTTGGCGTAGTCGGTCCTGACGGCCACGGTGCTGCAGGCGCTGAGCCCTAGGCCTAAGGCGCAGGCTGCCACTTTCATCGATGTCCTTTTTAACATGTGCTACCCCTTGGATACCCAATGCAACTATTCTAGAACGTTAATTCCCCGAAACCGTTGACACGGCGAACAAGTCATCCCCCATCACCATCTGGTGGAAAGCTCATGCCCACGGTGTGGAAACCGCCGTCTACGTATAACACCTCGCCGCTGATGCCGGCGGCCAGATCCGAGCACAGGAACGCTGCTGCATTGCCCACATCCTCGAGGGTCACGTTGCGCTGAATGGGAGCAGTGGCCGCCACGTGGGCGAGCATTTTGCGAAAGCCCGGGATGCCTGCCGCTGCCAGGGTCTTGATCGGGCCGGCCGAGATGGCATTGACGCGAATGTGCTGCGGCCCGAGATCGGCCGCGAGGAACCTGACATTGGCTTCGAGACTGGCCTTGGCGAGACCCATCACGTTGTAGCTCGGAATGGAGCGGACTGCGCCAAGGTAGCTTAAGGAAACGATCGCGCCCGATCGGCCCTGCATGAATGGCAGCGAGGCACGGCTCAACGCGGTGAGGCTGTAGCTCGAGATGTCGTGGGCCACGCGAAAGCCCTCCCGCGTGGTGACATCGACGAAGTTGCCGGTCATCGCCTCGCGCGGCGCGAATGCGACGGCATGCACCAGAATGTCGAAACCATCCCAGCGCGACTTGAGCCGGGCGAACCCTTGCGCAATCTCGTCATCGGAGGCGACATCCATGACAAAGGTAATGTCCGATCCCAGTTGCTTGGCGAGCGGTACCACCCGGTCGGTCATGCGTTCGATGTGCGAGAAGGCTAGCTCGGCGCCTTGGGCGTGCATCGCCTGCGCGATACCCCAGGCGATCGAGCGATCCGTGGCGAGGCCCACGATCAGTGCGCGCTTGCCGCTCAGAAACCCCATTATTCCTACCCCTGTTGTCTGTTCGAATCCACGTACATCACCAGCCGCTTTCCGACTTTGATCTGGTGATGCTCATTCAGTCCGTTCCAATTCTTCAGCTGCGACACCGAGACCTGGAACTGGCGCGAGATGCTGTACACAGTGTCGCCGCTTCGAACCGTATAGAGCAAGCGACGCCCGGACACGACGCCTTCGTCGCGCAAGCGGCGTGCACTCGCCTTGATCACCAGCCGCTGGCCCTTCACCAGCGTGTCCTGGGTGCCTAAGTTGTTCAGCCGGGCGAGGGTGCTCACGGGCATGCCGTGGCGGCGCGCAATAGAACTCAAAGTTTCGCCCGCGCGCACGCGATAGACGATCTGGCGCTGCTTACGTACGCCCCGATCGGTTTCCGGCCGGTCGACGCGCAAAGCGGCCAGCAATACCTTGTCGGGCAGCTGTCCGCTGATTTGTGGGATCTTCAAGATATGTCCGGCGGCAACCTTGCCATCCTTCAGGTCGTTGATCTTGGCGATGACGGCCGGCGTGGTGCCATACTCCTTGGCGATCCCGGCCAAGGTCTCCTTGCGGCCGACTTCATGGCTGACGAAACGCACGCGGTCGTCGGCACTCAAGGTTTTGAGTGCCGCTTCAAAGGCATCCGCATTGTCGATGGGGACCAGCATGCGGTGCGGGCCATCGGGATCCGTGGCCCAGCGGTTATAGCCTGGATTGAGGGCAACCAACTCATCGTAGCTGGTGCCGGCCAACTGCGCGGCGATTTTCAAGTCGATTTGCGAATCGGTGTCGATGAGCGCGAAGTAGGGCTCGTTGGGGATGGCCGCAAACTCCAGGCCGTAGCGCTCGGGCTCGGCCATCAGGCGCTTCAGGGCCAGAAGCTTCGGCACATAGGCGCGGGTTTCGGCTGGCAAGCGCAGGTGCCAAAAATCCGCCGGCCGGCCGTTCGCGCGGTTGAAATCCATCTCGCGCTGCACGCCGTTCTCACCGACGTTGTACGCCGCGATCGCCAGCAGCCAATCGCCGTTGAATTGGTCATGCAGTGCCTGCAGGTAGTCGAGCGCCGCGCGCGTCGATTCCACCACGTCGCGCCGCCCGTCGAACCACCAGTTGCGCTTCAGGCCGAACCGCGCGCCCGTATCGGGGATGAATTGCCACAGTCCCGCGGCGCGGCTTCTGGAGTAGGCAAACGGCTCGTATGCACTCTCCACCACGGGCAGCAGCGCGAACTCCAGCGGCATGCCGCGCGCCTCCACTTCGGTGATGATGTGGTACATGTAGCGCTGCGCACGCTGAAATACGCGTTCCAGATAATCCGGATTGTGCTCGAACCAGGCCAGCTGCACGTCGATCGCAGGCTCCTGTACCTCGTCGAAGGCGAAGCCGGCGCGCACACGGTCGAATAAATCGTCGTAGTCCTCGCCGTTGTGGTGCTGCCATTCGCGCGGCATGGTCAAGGTGGGCGTCGTGCCCAGCGCCACGCCGGTGTCGGATGGGGCGATGGGTTCGGACGCCCGCTGGGGCGGTATCACGACCGGCTCGCGCGCGGGCGGCGCCGCCGGCGCCGGCGGCCGTTGCGCGCAGGCGCCCAGCAGCAACGCCGCGCAGCCTACCATCCAGTGTCGAGCGAGCGTTGTCATGGGTGTTCCGCTAGCGGAACTGATCCTTCCACGCGCGCAACACGCCGAAGACCTCGGCGGGATCCTGAAGACTTCTCCCCGCATGGGCTTCGGCAGCGCGTCGGACGGCAGGGTTGTCGCAACGCAAAAAGGGATTGACGCGGATCTCTGAACTTATGGTGGAGGGTAGGCTGGGTTCGCCGGCGGCGCGAACGCGTCGCACGCTTTCCTGGTATTCGAGCGCCGCGTCATTGGCCGGTTCCACCGTCAGGGCGAAGCGTAGATTGGCAGCGGTGTATTCGTGGCCGCAAAACATGCGTGTCTCGGGCGGCAGGTCCCGCAGGCGGTTCAGAGAAGCATTCATCTGCTCAGGCGTACCTTCGAACATGCGACCGCAGCCGGCGCTGAACAGCGTGTCTCCGCAAAAAAGAGCGCCGTGCCCCCAAAATGCAATATGGCTTACCGTATGCCCCGGCACATGCAAAATCTCGAAGCTAAGTCCCAAGTCCGACAAGTCGCAGCGCTCTTGGTTGCGTACCGTGCGGGTCCGGCTCGCAATCCGCCCATCGTCCGGACCGATCACCGGGATTTCGCCTAAGCGCAGCAAATCAGGCACCCCGCCGATATGGTCCGGATGATGGTGAGTCAGCAAAATGGCTGCCAGCCGCAGGTTGCGGCGCGTAAGCTCGGCAACCACAGGTGCAGCCTCACCGGGGTCCACCGCGACCACCTCGGACGGTCGCGTCGGCGACTCGATCAGCCAGACGTAGTTATCGGAGAATGCGCGCACGGGGTGCACGTTAAGATGCGGGGCAGGTTTTGACATTTTGCGGCGTATTTAACCTGTAACATGCGAACTGCGCTAGTGTTTTTCTCAAGAGGAGGTCGGTTGGAATCGACGGCAGACATACCCCCGAACGATTGGTTCATGAGCCCCTTGGGCGCGCGGGTGCTGCGAGAAGAAGCGGTATTGGCGATGCAGGCGCTGGACAATGTGTTCGGCTTCGAACTCCTGCAGGTCGGCGCCTGGGGGCCTGACCGCCCGCTGTTAGCGGGTGCTCGCACCCAGCATACGACGCTGTTGGCGCCTGACCTGCGCCCCGGTGTCACGCTGTGCGCACCACTCGATTCCTTGCCGTTTCGGTCCGATTCCATCGATGCCATCTTGTTGCCGCATACACTGGAGTTGGTCGAGGACCCGTATACCGTGCTGCGGGAAGCCGAGCGGGTGCTCACCGGGCAGGGCTGCCTGCTGATTTGCGGTTTCAATCCGTTCAGCGGCTGGGGCGCACGCCATGTATTCAGCCAATACTTCGGACGCCCGGCATTTCCGCCGGGGACGCAGCGGATGCTGTCGGAGCGGCGGCTGCGCGATTGGGTCGCGTTGCTGGGCTTTGACGTGGACGCTGTTCGCGGCTATTTGGGCTTTCTGCCCTTGACCGGCCGCGGAGCGGATCCGCAGCCGCGCCGCGCCCTGACGGCGGGAGCCTACTTGCTGAAGGCGCGCAAGCGCGTGCCGACCTTGACGTTGGTCAAGCCGCGACGGCGCGCGCGGCAGCGTGTGCTGGTGGGTGCGGCGGAGCCCACGCATAAGGTGAGACCATGACCGAAGTCGATATCTTCACCGACGGCGCATGCCGCGGCAATCCGGGGCCGGGCGGCTGGGCCGCACTGCTGATCTGCGGCAAGGAGCGTAAGGAAGTCTCGGGCAGCGAACCGGCGACCACCAACAATCGCATGGAATTGGCGGCTGCCATCGGCGGCCTTGGCGCCCTGAAGCGGCGCTGCGCGGTCAAACTCTATACGGATTCGAAGTACGTGCTTCAAGGCATCACCGAATGGCTGCCGAATTGGAAGGCGCGTGGGTGGCGTACCGCCGGCCGTCAACCGGTCAAGAATCAAGACCTGTGGCAATTGTTGGATGCGGCCGCGGGAACCCAAGACATCCAGTGGATCTGGGTCAAGGGGCATTCCGGCCATGAGGGCAATGAATATGTCGATCAACTCGCCAACCATGCCATCGATCGCATGCTGGCGGTGCGGTAAGATTTGGAATGCGCCAAGTCGTCCTCGATACGGAAACCACGGGTCTTGAAGTCGAACAGCAGCACCGTGTCATCGAAATCGGCTGCGTGGAGCTGTTCAATCGGCGTCTGACCGGCCGTCGTTTCCACCAATACTTGAATCCCGAGCGCGACATCGATGAAGGCGCGGTTCAAGTCCATGGTCTGACGCGGGAGCGGCTGGCCAAGGAGCCCACCTTTTCGCAGGTGCATGGCGAGTTCCTGGAATTCATCCGCGATGCGGAGTTGATCATCCACAACGCACCCTTTGACGTGGCTTTCCTCAATGCCGAGTTCGCGCGCTTGGACGCCGCGCATCGCGTGGCAGACCTGTGCCGCGTGCTCGACTCGCTGGTGCTGGCGCGGCAAATGCACCCGGGGCAGCGCAACAGCCTGGATGCCCTGTGCAAGCGCTATTCGGTCGACAACTCGCATCGTGAGTATCACGGGGCGCTCCTGGATGCGCGCATCCTGGCCGAAGTGTACTTGGCGATGACCGGCGGCCAGGGTAGCCTGATCTTGAGCGCCGAATCCGACAACATGCGTCACGGTGCCCGCCCCGACCAGCCGCTGCGGTCGTTTGCCGGCATCCGCATCCAGGTGGTCAACGCCAGCGAAGAAGAAACTCTCGCCCACGAACGCATCCTGGCGTTGCTCGACAAGGCATCGTCCGGCAAGACGGTGTGGCGGCGACTGTGAAGCTGCTCGTGACCGGTGCTGCCGGTTTTATCGGTTTTCACACGGCGCGATGCTTGCTGGAGCGCGGCGATGAGGTCGTGGGCATCGACAATCTCAATGCCTACTACGACCCGGCCTTGAAGCAGGCGCGCCTCGAGAGATTGAAACAACATCAAGGCTTTCGGTTCGTGAAGATGGATATCGCCGATCGCGATGGGATGGCGACGCTGTTCTTGCAGGAGAAATTTCAGCGTGTGGTGCACCTGGCCGCCCAGGCCGGGGTGCGGTACTCCATCGAAGATCCGCATGCCTACGTGCACAGCAATATCGTCGGATTTCTACAGGTCATCGAGGGATGCCGCCGGACCCAAGTCGAGCACTTGGTCTATGCCTCGACCAGTTCCGTGTACGGCGCCAATACCAAGATGCCGTTCTTGGAAACCCAAGGCGTCGATCATCCGCTCACCTTGTATGCCGCCACCAAGCGATCGAATGAGCTGATGGCGCATAGCTATTCCTCGCTCTACCAACTGCCGACGACGGGGCTGCGATTCTTCACCGTCTATGGTCCGTGGGGGCGGCCTGACATGGCACTGTTCCTGTTCACCAAGAACATTCTCGCGGGCCTGCCTATCGATGTGTTCAACGATGGCTATCATCAGCGTGATTTCACCTATGTGGACGATATCGTCCGAGGGGTCGTCGCTGCGGTCGATCATGTGGCGAGGCCGGACCCGGCTTGGGATTCCGATCATCCGACTCCCAGCACCGGCAACGCGCCTTTTCGAATCTACAACATCGGCAATCAGACCCCCGTGCCGCTGCTGCGCTACATCGAAGTCCTGGAGCAATCCCTAGGTGTGAAAGCTGAGAAAAATATGCTGCCCATGCAGCTGGGTGATCTTCCGGACACCTGGGCCGATGTGGAAGCCCTGGCGCGGGATGTCGGCTACCGCCCCTGCACGGATCTGGAGACGGGTGTGAAGCACTTCGTCGAGTGGTATCTTGACTATTATCGCCCGCAGTTTTCACGAGTAGACCCGTCATGAGCCAGTTGAATTCCGCTCTCCCGGCGTGGAGCGCCGTGGCGAACCACGCCAAAGACATGGCCAAGCTGCATCTGCGCGATCTGTGCAGCGCGGATGCCAGGCGTTGGCAGCACTTCCACGTCGAACACGACACGTGGTTGCTCGATGTGTCTCGCCAGCGCATCACGCCGCAGACCTTGGCGCTGTTGTTCGACCTAGCGCGGGCGGTCGATCTCTCCGGCCGCACGGCCGCCATGTTTCGCGGCGATCCTATCAACAGTACGGAGCGGCGTGCGGTGCTGCATACGGCGCTGCGCTCCGATTTCGCCGGATCGCCGGCCGTCCAGGCCGAAGTCACAACCTCGCGCCAGAAGCTCTCGACCTTTGCCGGCTTGGTGCGCAACGGCCAGAAGACCGGCACCACGGGTAAAAAATTCAAGCATGTGGTGAACATCGGCATCGGCGGCTCGGACTTGGGTCCCTTGCTGGTGTGCGACGCGCTGCGTGCGCAGTGGAGCGGGGATATCACACCGCATTTCGTGTCAAATGTGGATCGAACCCAGCTCGAGGACTTGACCCGTACCCTGGATCCGGCGGAGACGCTGGTCATCGTGTGCTCCAAGACCTTCGTCACCCAGGAGACGCAGGCCAATGCAAACGCGGCCCGCGCCTGGATCGTGGGTGCGCTCGGCGAGAAGGCGCCCGGCCATCACTTCGTCGCCGTGTCGACCAACGCCGAGGCCATGGACAAGTTCGGCATCGCCGCCGACCATCGGTTTACCATGTGGGATTGGGTGGGCGGGCGCTACTCGGTGTGGTCGGCCATCGGCCTCATCGCCGAACTGGTCATCGGCACGGAGCGATTCGAGGATTTCCTCAAGGGCGCCAGTGACATCGACAGGCATTTTACCACCGCGCCATTCGAGAAAAATCTGCCCGTGATCATGGGACTGATCGGCGTGTGGAACCGCACCTTCTTGAACCTGCCGACACTGGCGGTGCTGCCATACGATCAGCGGCTCGCACGCCTTCCCGCGTACCTGCAACAGCTGGAGATGGAAAGCAACGGCAAGTCGGTCTCCTTGGACGGCATCCACGTGGGATTCGCCACGGCGCCCATCGTTTGGGGCGAGCCCGGTTCGAATGCCCAGCATTCATTCTTCCAAATGCTGCATCAGGGGACGCCGACCCAGGCGCTGGATTTCATCGCGCCGTTGCGCGGGTCGTGGGGCGGTACCGAGGGTCAGGATCTGGCCTTGAAGAACTGTTTCGCGCAGTCGCAGGCATTCGCCTATGGATACCCGTTGCCCGAGGTTGAGGCCGACATGCGCAAGGCCGGGGTGAGTGCGGCGGAAGTCGACCGCATCGCCATTCACCGGGTGCACGAGGGGAATCGCCCCAGCACTCTGCTGCTGTATCCCCAAACCACGGCGCGAGCCTTAGGCGGTATTCTCGCGCTGTACGAACACAGTGTCTTCGTGCAGGGAACGGTGTGGGGCGTGAATTCCTTCGATCAGTTCGGCGTGGAGCTGGGGAAGAAACTGGCCTCAGGGATCGACATGACCGGGGCGAAGGCGCCGCAGGGTGCCGGCGCGTTGAGTTTAGGGGCGTTGATCAACTATGTGGCGACGCATCGCTAGAATCGCCATCGCAAGCATCAAACCCATCATAACCACAAACCAATAGGTTGAGATTTTGACCAAACCCAGGAAAGGAATCATTTTGGCGGGCGGCGCCGGCACGCGCCTGCATCCGATTACACTGTCGCAGTCCAAGCAGCTCTTGCCGGTGTACGACAAGCCGATGATCTACTACCCGCTGGCGACTCTGATGTCCGCCGGCATTCGTGAGTACCTGATCATCACCACACCACGCGACCAGGCGTCATTTCGCGATCTTCTGGGAAGCGGTGCGCAGTGGGGATTGTCGTTCGAGTACGTGGTGCAAGCCAACCCCAACGGCATCGCGCAGGCGTTGATCCTGGGCGAGGAATTTCTAGACGGCGCACCCTCAGCGCTGATTCTGGGCGATAACATATTTTATGGTGCCCATCTGACCGCGCTGCTGCAATCAGCGGCGCAGCGTGGATCAGGAGCCACGGTATTCGGTTACTATGTGCAGGATCCGGAACGTTACGGTGTGGTGCAATTCGATGCTCAGGGACGGGTGGCGGATCTTCTCGAAAAGCCGAAATCGCCGCCGTCGAATTATGCCGTGACCGGCATTTATTTCTATGACGGTCGCGCTTCGGCACTGGCTAAAGCGCTGACCCCTTCGCCGCGCGGTGAACTCGAGATCACCGATTTGAATCGTGCCTATTTGAAACTTGGTGACCTGCATATCGAGCGCTTGGGCCGCGGGACGGCATGGCTCGATACCGGGACGCACAATTCCCTGCTCGATGCCGGGGTGTTCGTGCGCATCATCGAGGAGCGGCAGGGGCTTAAAATTGCCTGTGTGGAAGAGATCGCCTGGCGGTCAGACTTCATCGATACGGCGCAGCTGGTGAAACTGGCCGAGCCACTGGCCAAGAGCGGTTACGGTGAGTACTTGCTGCGCATCGTGAAAGAAGGTACGGCAGCGTGATTCAATCAACTAGCATGCGAAAGGTCCGATGAAATTTCAAGATACGCCGCTTCACGAAGTTGTATTGATCGAGCCGCAGGTATTCGGCGATGCGCGCGGGTTCTTTCTGGAGACATGGCAGAAGGAGAAGTTCGCGGCTGCCGGCATCGACGCGGCCTTCGTGCAGGACAATCACAGTCGGTCCTCGCGTTGGACCTTGCGTGGTTTGCATTTTCAAACCGAACACACCCAAGGCAAGCTGGTGCGAGTGGCGTCGGGCAGCGTGTTCGACGTCGTCGTCGACCTGCGACGCAGTTCGCCGAGCTACGGTCGCTGGTGGGGAGTGGAGCTGTCGGCGGATAACCATCGCATGCTGTGGGTGCCGCCGGGCCTTGCGCACGGGATACTGGTGACGTCGGAAAGCGCGGATTTCCTGTACAAGTGCACCGATCTGTACAGTCCTGCACATGAACGCACCTTGGCGTGGGATGATCCGGCGCTGGCGATTGCGTGGCCCCTCCCTAAGGGAACCACGCCGATTCAGTCGGGCAAGGACCGGCAAGGTGTGTCCTTCGCGGCGATCGAGAAGTTCCCGTGAAAGTGCTGGTACTCGGCGGCGGGCAGATCGCGCGGGCGGTCGCTAAGGCAGCTCCGAGCGAACATGAAATTGTCTCGCGTACTCGCGCAGAGCTGGATATCGTCGATGCCCACGCCGTGTCGCGGACATTCGCGGAAGTCAGGCCGGACTGGGTGGTGAATGCGGCGGCTTACACAGCGGTGGATCTCGCGGAAGATCAGCCGGCACAGGCGATCGCGGTCAACGACACCGCGGTGGCGTCTCTCGCGAGGGCGTCGGAGCGTGAAAGGTGCAGATTGCTGCATCTCTCCACCGATTTTGTATTCGACGGGAATTCCAGCCGGGCATACCTGACCACCGACAGAACCAACCCCTTAAGCGTCTACGGGGCGAGCAAGCTGGGCGGTGAGCGGCATGTGCTTACTCCCGGAGGTTCGGGAATCGTGCTGCGCACCTCGTGGGTGTACGCCGCCGAGGGCAAGAACTTCGTGTTGACCATGCTGCTTCTGATGCGAGAAAAAGATCAGATCAGTGTGGTCTGCGATCAGATTGGCACACCCACTTCGGCTGCGAGTGCCGCCGAGGCGATTTGGGGGCTGATGGATGCCAATGCGGCGGCGGGCATTTACCATTGGACCGATCTGGGCGTCGCCAGTTGGTACGATTTCGCCGTGGCGATCCAGGATGAGGCATTGGCGCGAGGGCTGTTACCTAAGTCGATCCCCATCCGAGCCATATCCAGCGCGTCCTACCCCACTCGCGCAAGGCGTCCTGCGTTCAGCGTGCTGGATACTGCCTCGACGCGCTCGCTGCTCAATTCGTCTGGCCGGCATTGGCGGCACAACTTGAGGACTCTGTTGGATGAAGTTCGAACCGCATAACTTGCTCATTACCGGCGGCGCGGGATTCATCGGTTCGAATTTCGTGCACCATTGGCTTGCGAATTCACACCAGGGAAAGGTCGTGGTGCTCGATGCGCTGACTTATGCGGGCAACATAGGTAATTTGGCGGACGTCGAGAACGATCCGCGATATCTATTTGTTCGTGGGGATATTTGCGATGAGCCGGCGGTGGGTGCGCTGCTTCGTCAACACCAGATCGATACCATCGTCCACTTTGCAGCGGAATCGCATGTCGATCGATCCATCCTAGGTCCCGATGATTTCATACGCACGAATGTCGTTGGAACGCATTCACTCCTGAAAGCTGCCAAGGCGTTGTGGATCGATCAGAAAGGCGTACCCGCGCATCGTTTCCATCATGTGTCCACCGATGAGGTGTATGGCTCTCTTGGCCCCGATGATGCGCCATTCACCGAAACCACGCCGTACGCACCCAACTCGCCGTACTCCGCGAGCAAGGCAGCCTCGGACCACTTGGTGCGTGCTTACCATGAGACCTACGGCCTCCACACCACGGTCACCAACTGCTCCAACAACTACGGTCCTTTTCACTTTCCGGAAAAGCTGATTCCACTGACCATCGTCAATATCTTGCTGGGCAAGACGCTGCCGGTCTACGGCGATGGGTTGCAGATACGCGACTGGCTGCATGTGGAGGATCATTGCGCGGCTATCGCATTGGCGCTCCAGAAGGGCGAGCCGGGAGAGGTTTACAATATCGGCGGCAACAGCGAGACGACCAACATCCATATCGTGCGCACGCTGTGCGATCTGGTGGATCGACAGCTGGGCGCTCATCCGGAGCATCGCGATTTCTTCCCGGCGTCACCGATTTTCAATGGGAAGCAGGCAATCCAACTGATTACTCACGTTCGCGATCGCCCCGGCCACGATCGCAGGTATGCCATCAACTACTCCAAAGCGGCGCGCAGCCTAGGATACTCGCCCGCCCGAGATATTCGGAGTGGACTGGCGTCCACTGTCGAGTGGTATTTGCAGCAGGTGGATTGGTGGCAGGGCCTCTTGGGAAGAGACTATGCAACATGGCTGGAGAAAAATTACGATGGCCAATTTGGGCAGCCCCGTCAGGCACCATAGAGACCTGAATAGACCGGGCCAGCATGGCGCTTTAGTATACAATTTCGCCCCAACGGCACGCAGTGCTTATTACTCAAGATAAGGTTCCTAAACAACGATGAGCGCTATTTTCGCCGCCTACAGAAGGCTGGCCAGTTGCTTGCGCATTGCGACAATCTTTCTGGTGATCGGGACTGTTGCGGCTGCACAGGCCCCCAACCAGGACCAATTGAATGCCTTGAAAAACCTGACGCCAGAGCAGCAGCAGTCGCTACTGCAGGGCGTTTTGGGTGGCGATGGAGCGAACAAAAAAGGCGATTCCAAGTTCAACGCACCGGAGACGATCGAGAAGAAAGACGACCGTTTGGGCGAACAAGACAAGAAGGGGAAGACAGCTGACGGGCGTACGCTGCGCAAATCGGATGAAGATCCGGAGTTGCGGGCAGGCGACATGGTTTTGATCGACCTGACGCCGGTAGAGCTTGTCGGGACCAATAACAATGTGATTGTCCCGGCCGGGGGCACCAAAAGTGTCTTCCCGCCTCCGGGTGCCGCTGGTGCCGGCGGTGCCGGCGGTGCCGCTGGCGCTGTAGGCGCCGCCGCGGACGGCAATCAAGTCGGCGAAGTCGATTTACAAGGCCGGGCGAACGCCGGCAAAAGCACGGGTACCGATTTTGGCCGCATCGAGTTCAAAGGCAAGCCTAAAGACCCGGAGGCGATGAATCGATCGAAGATCGTTAGAGATCGAATCCTAAGAAGCAATCCTTACAAGCTGAATCGCTTCGGGGTCTTGGAAATTCCAGGATTCCCCGCTATTCCTCTGGCTGGACTCACGGCGGACGAAGCCACCAGACGCCTGAGTGCCGACCCTGATTTGCGCGACTACACCGTCAAATTGACGCTGTTGAGGTTGGAGCCCATCAACGATGAGGGCGCCAAGCCTTTCGGTTATGACCTATTCCAAGGTGCTCCGAGTACCTTCGCGCCCGTCAAGGACATACAAGTACCGATCGACTACGTCATCGGCCCCGGCGACACCTTCAATGTTCAGCTGTATGGCAATGAGACGGGGTCCTACTCATTGACTGTGGGTCGCGATGGTGTGATCAAGTTTCCAAAGCTCGGCCCCATTTCCGTAAGTGGCATGGGATTCGATGCGGCGCGGGCGGCGCTGGAGCATAGAGTCGCCAAGCAGTTGATCGGTACGCAAATCAGCGTGACCATGGGTGATCTACGATCCATACGGGTCTTCGTCTTGGGCGAAGCTGAAAAGCCGGGCTCATACACCGTCAGTGGACTATCCACCATGACGAATGCCTTGTTCGTGAGCGGTGGCGTAAAACCCATAGGCTCGCTGCGCAATATTGAGCTGAAGCGAAACGGCCGTTTGGTTTCGGTGCTCGATCTCTACGATCTGTTGTTGCACGGGGATACGAGTGCCGATCGGCAACTCATGCCCGGCGATGTCATTTTCATCCCGCCCATCGGTGTCACGGCCACTGTATACGGAGCGGTTCGACGCCCGGCGGTCTACGAGCTGAAAAAGGAGAAAACAGCAGACCAGTTGATAGACCTCTCAGGGGGGCTTTCGCCCGATGCGGATGGGAAGCTCGCCCAACTCGAGCGTATAGAGCCTTCGCGTTTGCGAGAAATGCGGAACATCGATTTGGATGCGGCCGGGCGCAACACGGAGATCATGAACGGCGACAAGCTACGGATCCCCGCGATCCGTCCAACGCTTGAAAACTCCGTAGAGCTTTCCGGTGATGTATTTCGGCCCGGCGCGTTTCAATACAAATCAGGCTTAAGGCTCACCGATATTTTGGGCAGTTTCGATGAATTGCGACCGGAAGCGGACAGGCACTATATAGTGATTCGCCGGGAAGTACCTCCCGAGAACAGGGTCGAGGTGATTTCGGCGGATCTCGAACGTGCGCTCAGCGCGCGCGGATCAGAGGCCGATCCGCTACTGCGCGCGCGCGATAGGATCATCGTGCTCGACCTGACTGCCAACCGTACTAGAGTGGTATGGCCGATCCTGGATGACCTTTTTCGGCAGGCGTCGGCGACCAACCCCCCTCAGTTCGTCAACATCTCCGGCGAAGTCAAGGTACCGGGGTCTTACCCGCTGGAGCCTTCGATGCATGTCAGTGACTTGATTCGGGCGGGAGGTATGTTGGAGCGCGGGGCTTACACGGGCGAAGCCGAGTTGACGCGATCCGAAGTGATTGATGGCAAAGAGCGGCAGACTGTGCTGATTAACATCA
Organism: Gammaproteobacteria bacterium; assembly: GCA_021323735.1. Taxonomy (GTDB): domain Bacteria; phylum Pseudomonadota; class Gammaproteobacteria; order Steroidobacterales; family Steroidobacteraceae; genus Bog-1198. The sequence continues at coordinate 89,017 of JAJPKM010000016.1, read as the reverse complement.
ATCTCTCGGCGATCAGCCATAACGAACCCGGTGCTGATCTACAACTCAAGCCCTACGATGCCTTATTGATCAAGAAGACACCCAGGTGGGACTCGCTTGGAACGATCGAGCTAGTCGGCGAGATCCGGCATCCTGGTACGTATCCTATTCACCAAGGAGAGACGCTTTCGGCAGCACTGCGGCGCGCGGGCGGGCTCACCGACACCGCCTTCGATGAAGGCGCGATATTTGTGCGCCAGGAGCTCAAGCAGCGCGAAGCGGAGCAATTGGATGCCTTGAGCAATCGTCTGCAAAGCGATCTGGCGGCTCTCTCGCTCGAAGCTGTCAGTACCAGTGCTGCTACAAATGGGAGCGGCGGAGGGAATTCGGCACAGGCGCTGGCAATTGGCCAGCAGTTGATTCAGCAGCTACGCAACACGAAGCCGGTCGGCAGATTGGTGGTTGACTTGCACCACGTCATCAAAGGCCCTCCCGGCGGGATAGGCGATGTACTTTTGCAAAACGGCGATCAACTCTTCATACCGAAGTGGACGCAAGACATCACCGTTTTGGGCGAAGTCCAAAATCCCACGTCACATATTTATCGCACGGGTTTGTCAAGAGACGACTACCTAGCCAAGAGTGGTGGAATCACTCAGAGGGCAGACCGAAAGAGAATCTATATTGTCCGCGCCAACGGCGATGTGGTGGCAGGGGGGCGCACCGGATGGTTTAGACGCTCGCGGTCGGCGGAACTACGTCCCGGCGATACTATCGTGGTACCGCTCGATACCGAGAGAGTTGCACCGTTGCCGCTATGGACCTCGATCACGACCATCGTCTATAACTTGGCGATCGCGATTTTGGCAATTCATAGCGTGTCGCCTTAAATTGAGTCGAAATCCAGCTAGTCGCGCTATTAGAAGGGGTGACACTTCAGCGCCCGGATACTTGGAGCAAGACAAACATCAACTTGCGTTATGAATAACACTGCCTCGCAACTTGAACAACCCGCAACACCCGATTTGAGCGTGCGGGAATTTATCGATGTCGTCATGGCGCGCCGTTGGTGGGTCATCGGTACGGTTCTATTGTTCACGGCCGCGGCCACTACAGCTGCGTTCCTGATTGCGCCTACCTATGAGGCGACTGTGGTCCTGGTGCCGGCCAATACCGAGCGAGTCGGCGAGTCGTTAGGCGCCAGTGCCGTCGGTCAGTTGGGGGGGCTGGCGTCGGTAGTCGGTCTCAATCTCAATTCTCGTGGTTCCGCCACGGAGGAGGCGCTGGCGATTTTGCGCTCCCGACAATTCACTGAAGCGTTCATTTCCGACCGGCAACTGATGCCAGAGCTGTTTGCCGGGAAATGGGATGCGGAACGGAAACAATGGAAAGCGTCGATTGAGGGACAACCGACTTTGGCAAAGGCGAACAAGTATTTTGACAAAAAAATTCGCGAAGTCACGCAGGATAAGAAGACTGGCTTGATATCACTTCGCGTGATCTGGAAGGATCGAAACGAGGCCGCAGATTGGGCAAACGACCTTACCCGCCGGCTGAATGAGGAAATGAGGGCGAGGGCGTTGCGAAGAGAAGATCTTGCAGTCGGGTTCCTCAACCATGAGCTGCAGTCAACGACTGAAGTGGTGGCCCGCGACGCGATTGGGCGACTGATCGAGTCAGAGCTTAAGCAGCGTATGCTCGCCAATGTCACTCAGGAATACGCATTTCGGGTCGTCGATCGAGCCATGCCGCCCGATTCAGACGACCGCGTTGGTCCTCAACGGGTTCAGCTGATAGTTGGCGGCGCCATCGCCGGCTTTGTCTTGGCGGCTCTATGGAACTTCATAGCTGGGAGCCTTCGCCCGCGATTGTCCGTTCCTAGCAATTCAAAATGATCATTGAGGATTGGGCAGTTTTCGCCCAATTGCAAACTGTCTGGCCGCATCGAAGAGGCCGTTGTCGGGATCGATAGCGGCGCGCCATCCGGTGACGCGACAGAACTCGCTGCCATCGACTTGTAGGGAAGCTGCCAACTTGTCCCAAGTTGCGGTTTTACCGGCCAACTTGGCCGTAAATGCCAGTAGGTTGCTGGGGATCGCGACTACCAAGTATGTGGGGCGCCCACAGCCGCGCGCGAGCGCTCGCATGATCTCACTCAAGTTGGTGTCGCGGGAATCGGTCACAAGAAACGTCCTACGAGAAACCGCCGAGCTGGATGCCGCGGTCACAATGGCGCTGACTAGATTGTCGATACCGATCAAGGTTCGTGGGGCTGTCACGGCTCCTAGCGGCAGGACCGGGGCCCGTGCCGCCAGATGCAGCAGCCTCGCGAAATTTCCGCGACAATCGTGTCCATAAACCAGCGGTGGCCGCAAGATAACGAAATCAGTGGGCCCGGTCGCTAGTGTTCGCGCGACCGCCTGTTCCGCGAGCCATTTGCTCTTCGCGTAAGGCTCTATCGGATGGGGTTCGTCTGAAACACTAAAGGGCTTGCCGCAAGTTGCATTGCCGTTTACCCCGATGGAGCTCATGAAAATAAAGCGGCACACGTTGCTGAGTCGCGCAGCTTTGGCGAGGGCGATTGTAGATTCGACGTTCGCCATCCGATATACGCCCTCCGCTTCAGGGCTGTTGTCTACCTCGCCCAGCTCATGTGCACGAGCAGCGAGATGGACTACAACGTCGATTCCTTCGAGGGATCTTCGCAGCGCAGCGTCATCCGTGTAGTCTGTGGGTCTATCATCGACGTCCGCCCTACCGGTTCCATGCCGCGACAATGCAACAACCGATGCGCCGGCTGAAACCAGCCGATCCACGAGGTGGCGCCCGATGAATCCTGACGCTCCGGTAACGGCCACCCTGAGACCCCTCATGACGACGATACCAGAACATCCTCGGGCGCCTGGAGTTGCAGCACTTCGTCGAGCCACCCTTCAATGCTGTAGCGGCGATAGATCTCGCCAGCTAGTGGTACGAAGGGAGATTCGAGAAAATGTGCGGGCAGGCGTGGTGCCGATCGGTCGATCACGCAGATGTTCTCTTTCCTGTAGAAATCGTACTCACGCACTTGGGTATTGGTGGTAATAAGCTTCTTGAACGACCCCATGGTTTCGAAGGTGCGCATAGTGAGGCCGCGTTGTCGTGGGTGTTCGATATCTACAATGGCGCGGGAGCGTGCGAATACGTCTTGCAGCTTAGACTTATCGAGGGGCACGAATTGAAACTCATTGGGGCGTGCTCGGCGCATGGCAGGCTTGGCGAAGCGATAGGCGTGATAGACCCAAGGAGCCTGCAAGTACAGGTACCAGTAGGCCCGTACTTCCGACGCCAGATGCCGCCGCAGCCGATCGATCACCGCATAACGATCCGTATGCGCCGTGCCGATGAAGCTCAGGTGGTAGTCGAAATCAAGAGTTGGAACGCGCTCAAAGCCTTTCACAAAGAACAGCGGACGCAAACGCATGCCGAACTGGCGTGAGTTGAGCGGATCAAAGGTGAACAGCGCATCGAATTGAGGTAGATTCTTGACCGCGCCGCGGCGGTTTTCTATAGAGTCCCACATGTAAAGCACGGTCCTGGCAGTGGGAAATTGAGTGCGCAGGCGCTGCAGCCACTGCGATGAGAGCGTTTGTCCGTTGACGACAAGAATGATGTCGTAGTGGGTGGCGCCCATCTGGTTCAGCAATCGCTCGTAGAGCCGATCAGCCGCCGGTGACACCCATTGCGGCTTGAGTTTCGTCAACGCAGTCATTGCCGGTGTATCGAAGGGTCGGTCCGGCAACCAGTCGACAATGGCGCCGCGACGCTCGATCTCGGCACGGATATCGCGTTCGTAGCCGAAGAACCGCGGTGCAATCAACAAGCAGCGCTTGCCGTCGAGACGTCTCATTGCGATTGGACCACCCGCGCGGGCGCGCCCACCGCAAGCATGTTTGCGGCGATCGACTGCAACACCACCGAATTGGCGCCGATTCGTGCGCCGTCGCCGATGTGTAATGCGCCCAGTACTTTGGCGCCGGAACCGACAGTCACGCCGTCGCCAAGAGTGGGACGGGACTGCTCGGTGTAAGAGAAGTCGACTTCACGGGCGCCCAAGGTGACTCCTTGAAAGATGGTCGCGTTGGCTCCGACACGCCATGCTCCGATTACCGTGCCCTGCGTATGGGGCAGAAACAAGCCGGGTCCTATTGGGCAGCGCACGGCGATCTCGATGCCGAAGAAGAAGAAGTTCAGCAGCGAGGTGGCCTTCGCCAGGGGCCCCAGGTGCGCAAGGTAGAGACCGTGCGCCAGCCGGCACAGCAGAACCGGCGCGAAGCGCGGCGATGCGATCCCTATCCACAGGCGTGCCGCAGAGGGCTGGGGAGACTCGCGATGCAAAAAATGCCATTGGCGGCGCAGATCGGCTCGCAGGAACTCCCGCAGCTTGAATTCAGAGGTTTCGGACATGGCGCGAGGTGGTACTCAGCCCATCAGTTTGCGGGCGCGCAGCTCAGCATTGGCCCTATCGAGCAGATCCTCGGGCAGTGGCTGTGTCAACACCCATTGTGCAAACCTCTCAAGACCCTCGGTCAGTCCAACGCGAGGTTCATATTCCAAAATTGTACGCAGACGATCGATGTCGGCGACATTGTGGCGGATGTCTCCGAGCCTGTATTCCGCTGTGACCCTGATGTTTGGTCTACTTCCTAGTGTGGCGGTAAGTCGTGTTGCGATTTCGAGTACGTTGGTTGCGATTCCGCTCCCTACGTTGATGACCTGGTTGATCTGACGTGATGTAATCAGGCACTGGTGTATAGAACGCGCCACATCGTCCACGTGCACAAAGTCGCGTGTCTCGAGGCCGTCTTCGAACGCTCCGAGTTGTACTCCACGGCGCACCTTCGTAGAGAATATCGAGAGAATTCCGGTGTACGGATTCTTGAGTGACTGCCCCTCTCCATACACGTTTTGCAGCCTTAGGATCGCGTAGTTGATACCCAACGACTCGCTAGCTACGCGGACCAAATCCTCCTGAGCGTATTTAGTAGCCGCATAGATGGATGCTGGTCGCGCGGGATCCGTTTCTACGGTTGCCACAGCGCGCAAAGGCTGTTTGCATAAGTGACAAATGGGATCCCATTCGTGGCGAGCCAGCTGTTCCGCCGGCCGCGAGGCTGGGAAGACGCGGCCGTGCCCTGCGTCGCAGACGTAAGCCCCTTCACCATATACCGAGCGGCTCGAGGTCAACACAATACGCTTGACCGTGCGCGTGTTAGAGTTTGCCAGAATGTCCAGCAGGACCGCCGTGCCCTGTGAATTTACCTCATTGTAACGCGCCACCTCGTACATGGATTGGCCCGTGCCGGTCTCCGCAGCGAGGTGTACCACTGCGGTAGCACCGTCTAAGGCGGTTTCGACAATGCGTCGATCTGTCACCGAGCCCCTAATGAACTCGGTGTTGCGCTCTCCCAACCAATCTAAACCTTGCGGTATAGCTCCGTGAATCTGTGGAGTTAGAGTGTCCAAGATGCGCAAACGGAAGGCTTTCTGGTTAAGGTGGCGTACGAGATTTGAGCCGATGAAACCGGCCCCGCCAGTAATGAGAATTGTTTCCATAGGAGGTAGCCTTAGAGATCGAGAGGACTCATGGTTTTGGAGGTAAGGGCGCAGTTGCGGGTGTGGCAGTGTCTGCAAAGGTCGCCTCGCGGGGATGCGACAAATTCGTGAAGCGTACAAATAAACCCAGCGCAAACAGCATTAGGAAGCCGTTGCTAAATAGCAGTCCGATCAAACCGGAGGTAAAGATACCCATTGCGAAGAGAGGCCACAAAGACCGGAATGCCTCATCGCGGGAGGTGGCGAAAAAGCGCATCAACAATCCGACGATCAATGAGAAGATCACAATCCCCGGCAGACCGAAGTTTACGTAGGCCTCGGTAATGTAGACGGAGTTCGAGGAACCCGTTCCGGTCTCGCTCTGCCCCCACTCAGCTGCGAATACTTGGCGCTCGAATTCGACGTGGTCCATACCGGTCAACCCCGCAATCAAGCTGCTGGTTCTCCCCCACAGGAGCTGTCCGTTAAAATTCTCGTGTAGCACTCGCACTGCATCCGCAGCCGTAATCACTGGAATCGCAACGGAGCGCCAGACGATATGGGCCACCGGCCCTTGAGGTGCGTATCCCGTCGAGAAGAAAGCCTCATCCGCCGCCGACTCGCCGGCACCTGCTCCCGAGAAGACCGTCACTACCATCAGTAAGCTGAGCATCCCCAGCACCAGCACGGATGGGCTCAGAGGAACCCGGATACGCCGCTGTGCCACCAGATAAAACAGTGGCAGTGTGGCTTTTAGAAAGAAGGCCTTTTCCACGAAACTGACGCAAAACACAAGGAAAAAGGCAAATGCTAGCCAGCGTAAGCGCATCCGATGCAGGAACATCATCGCGATGGAGTAAGGGATGAGCGCGCCTGAGAGAATGGCGTTGATATAGACAAATGATGCTTGCCATCCTTCTCGACCCTTTAAGAACTGTTCGCGCAGAACCGCAATGACGTCGGGATCCGCTCCACCGATTGCGGCCAACAGCGGGATGCGTTCGGCCGTCGTCCAAGCGACGAGAACGAACAACACGAACACAATCCAGAGGACTCCGTTGAGTGTCGCCGCCGGTACCTTGATGCGTGGCATATCGCCGCGGAATAGTGGGTCGAACATTCTGATATGTGAGCCGAGCCAGACACCGATGGCAGCTAGAGCTGAGATTTCCGCTAGCTCTACGTAGTAGCCGTCAGTGTCCAGAACCGCAGCGACCCCTAATGGCACACATGTGTAAGCAGCTAACAAAGCGCAGGCGGTGTAGATCGGCGCCCTAGAAGCCTTGGTCAGGCTGCCGAGCGACGATAAATTAGTTTGGTCCAATGAGGTTACGCGCATATGTGCGATAGTCATCAAGTAGCTCTCTGACGCGCCCCGGGTCATCCAAGCGTGGTAACCAACTGTTGTCGTGCGCAACACGCGCCAACGTCGTCGTCATCTCGTCCAGACTGTGTGCATTCACACTATGTCCACAATAGCGTCTCAATAGCCCATCAACATCCGAACCTTCGTGCAGACTTAAGGGCAGCACCGGTTGACCGAGACAAAGATACTCGAACAACTTCGTCGATACCACGCCTGCGTTGTTCTTGCCGAAATGCGCGAGAAAAAGCAGAGCGTACGCCGAAGCCTGTACGGAGCGACAGGTGGCGTGCGGTAGGTGATTGATGAAGACGATGTCGCCGGGCGTGACCTGTTGGGTCGCTGCGACGCGCCGAACCTCGTCGCAGGCGCCCACGAAAACGAGTTGCAGGCGATCGGCCAGCTGCGGTTGGAGTTTTCGCAGCCGTACCACCGACCCTACGATCGATTCCAAGTCGTAGTGGCCCTCGGGTATGCTTCCTGTGTAGACGAGTTGGCGGCGGTCCGGTTGTATCTCGGGGCTGATGCGCGCCCAATCCGCTGGCTGTGGTTTGGGTATATCGAGGTAGTGAGTTGCGACGTTGTACATGACGCTCACGTCTGTGCCATACGCCGCCTTGAATTCGTCAGCCAGTCCGTACGATACCGTGGTTACATAGTCGGCTCTGCGCAGTACGGAGCGCTCTATCGCGCGCTTCAATGGTTTGATGCCGCCCAAGGCGTTATGCAGCGCCCAAGCGTCGCGCATATCGATGGCGAGCACCACTTTTCGGCGATGCAGCAGCTTGAGAAGCGCGCCTACGACGGCGACCGAGAAAGGAGGCGAGGACGCCATCAACACCACCGGCTCTGTGCGTTGGCCGAGTAATCGATGCAGATGGGTCAGTACCTTGAGCACATTCGGCAGGTAGAGGTCGACCAACAGCAGATGCTTGATGCGCCGTAGAATCCGGGCCGCAACGCCTTCGCGCACCGAAGCCTGTATGCCAGCATGGCGGGCAATGCCTTCGCGGCGGAATTCGCTCAACTGCTCGTGGGTCATGCAGCGTATATCGCTGTGCCCGAATGCCCCGCGCAGATTGAAGATGTGCAGGCTCGTCGCGCCGGCATCCAGAAAAACCCGACACCAACGCTCTTGTCTGAAGCTGCTGGCGCGCTCGCCTTCCAACTCGGATGTGAGGAACCAGACCTCCTTCATAGGGCGACGTTAAAGGTCCTGATCCAGAGGCCCGCGCACAGCACCCGCCAGTAGCGGTGATCGAACGGGCGGCGGCCCGCCAGCACTTCCTCGAACTGGGTGAGGACGGTGGACGACACCAAGGAGGATAGGGTCTCGACCGACTTACGCAGCTCCTCGCGGAAACGGGCCTTCATGTCCCGTGTCGCCCAAAGGCGCTCCGCCGTGACGAAGCCAAGCTTGTCGCGCCGGTCGAGGACGACATCAGGAACAGTGCCGCGCATGCTCTGTCGCAGCACTGACTTGGAAATGCCCCCGCCTAGCTTGTCAGCGTCGATGACGCTCAAACAAAACTCGACGACGCGATAATCGAGGAAGGGCACCCGTGCCTCGACCGAGAATGCCATGGAGTTGCGGTCCTCCCAGTGCAGCAGCATCGGTAGGTTGGTAGCGGTTATCTGCGCCACCGACATCTCGCGCACTGAAGCCGCACGGGCACCACGCGCTCGCAACGGATCGGTATAGAACGCTTGGCGTGCATCCCCCAACAGCCACGTGCGGTCGGCATAAGCGCGATGGTCAAGCTTGCCGAATAAGCCTAGTAACTGGGGCATGAGATAAGCGACTGTGTAGCCGGTCGAGCGCAAGCGCGAAAAGCCGATCTCGCGTCGAAGCGAGGCTAGCTCGGCGGTCCAGCGTCCGAGACTGGCCTGGCGGATCAGTCCGGCGAGGTATGCTCCGAAGAATCCGCGGTAACCGCACAGTATCTCGTCGGCTCCCTGACCGTCGAGCATAACGATCACGCCCTCCTGGCGCGCAAGCTGGAAGACGCACCACTGTGCGAAGATCGATGTCGAGATGAACGGCTCATCCTGGTGCCAGACCAGGCGACCCAAATCCTCGAACAGTCGGCCAGGCTCCGGCACTACGCGGTGGGCAGTGGAACGGGCACTTTGCGCGACGGCGGTCGCGTAGCGTGTCTCATCGAAGTCCGCGTCGTGCGAACCCGCTGTGAAAGTGTGCAGACTCTCACTGACTCCCTGCTCACGCAATTGCCGGCCCATCACGCAGACGATGCTCGAGCTGTCAAGTCCACCGGAAAGGCACGATCCTACTGTCACATCGGCACGCAGGCGGAGTCGGACGGCGTCCTCCAGCAGGTCGCGCAAGCCACTGACTGCTGCCGCACCGCTGATGGTTTTGGATGAATCCGGCAAGCTGTACCAGCGTCGGGGCGTGACGTCCCGTATGGGATCGCCCTCGGCAACCGCGGACAACGCTGGGGCTAGATCGAGCGACAAACAATGTCCGGCGGGCAATTGGACGACACCCTGGAACATGGTCTGCTCGCTATGGTCCATGACATTCCACACCAGCATGTCGAGCAGACGCTCACGACAGGCTTGCGGCCTCCAGTCAAACAATGCTCCGAAGGCTTTTATTTCGGATGCGAAGGCCAATCGGCCACCGCTGCGCCAGAGATACAATGGCTTGATGCCGAAACGGTCTCGCGCGAGGAATAGGCGGCGCTTTACGGTATCGAGAATTGCCAGGCTCCACATACCATTGAAGCGCGATAGGCAATCTGCTCCCCAGCGATCATAGGCGGCGAGAATGACCTCAGTATCGGAGCCGCTGCCGAAGGAGTAGCCGGCGTTCTGTAGCTCGGAGCGCAGTTCGAGGTAGTTGTAAACTTCCCCGTTGTACGAGATCCAATAGCGGTCCCGATAAGACATCGGCTGATGCCCGTGCGCTGACAAGTCGAGGATCGCAAGCCGGCGATGGCCGAGCAGGACGCCCCGCGTGGCCAACTGTCCGGCCGGCGGTAGGGATTGCCTTGGACAGTAGCTTACATTCGGGTCGAAGGAGGCCGACGGAGTGTCCGCTCCCGCGAACAGACGGACGCTGGAGCCATCGAAAATCGCAAAGCCCTCATCGTCTGGGCCGCGATGTCGCATGAGTCGGCTGAGCTCGCTGACCTCGCGAGCCTCGAACGGTCGTGCCTGAATCAGGCCGAAGATGCCGCACATGGTGATGTGTTAATCGCAAATTGGATGAGTAGAAGGTATGCCCCGTAGAAGAGGCACTCGTGCGCGGCGTAAATGATTACGAAAGTCCCGACATCGAGATGGCGGGTAGCGAGCCAGAACACAGTAGTGGCGGAAGCGAAATACGCCGCCTGCCATCGCAGCGACAACTCGAACCGGCGCAAGGTCACCAGGATCATGCTCAGGGGTGAGGTGCAGGCCCGTACCGCTACTGCTAGTGCGATGGGTGTTATGAACATCGTATTGACCCGCCATTGCCCGCCGAGCAGCGAGTGCAGCAACGGCTCGCCGATTCCAGCTGTGAGCAACACCACAATCAGCCCCAAGGCTCCCATGCCTTTGAGCGCCTGCGAGAACAATTGTGCCATACGGGCGGGGTCATTCGCGAAGTTCGCGCTGTGGCGCAGTAGTACCTGCCCGAGGCTCATGCCAAGCAGCATCAGGGGTGCGCCGACGAGACGCTGTACTTGCGAGTACTGGCCGGCCTCGGATGCACCGTAGTTGGCGGAGATGATCCAGATGCACAGGCTGTACCCGATCACGTCGAGGAGTGCTCCTGGCAAGCTGACCAGCGGAAACTGCCAGTGTACCCGTGCTGCTTCGTACGGTGTCACTTCCTTGGGAGCTGCCGAACGTACCGCTCCTAGCAACTCAGGAATTGCTGTCAAGAACGATACGACGTAGGCAGGCACCAGGTCCAGGAAATGGGATGCTGCCAGGACGCTAAAGCCCGAACCTTGGGCGCATCGCATTGCTCCAACGCGTGAGAATGCGCCCTGCCGTGTCGCCCATGCCAGCGCGAGCTGGTACAGGCCTGTGAGTAACACACATAGCCCGACGATCCATGGGTTGGTGAACGGATCAAGCAGCGTATGGTGCGAGAGCAACGAGGCAACTGCATCGATACCAGTAACCAGGGCGGCGGAGCCAAGCGCGCACGCGATACCAACAACCATGAGCGGCCGACTTTGGTTCGCCGCGGCGGAGGGTAGCGCCAAGTCATAACGAAGGCAGGCGCCGGCAACGGCAACATTGCTCACGGTCGTAACCAGGGCCAGGGCACCGAAATCAGCTGGCGTATGCGAGCGCGCTAGCCATGGGGTCACCGCTACGACCGTCCCCTGACCTAGCGCCGTGCCGAGCGCTACGCCACCCGCCCCACGGGCAAGCTGCCTCAACATTTATTCACTCGAAGAATCTGCGTACCGCCTGGATGACAGCGCGCGCGTCAGCGTCGGATAAATGGTCACCCATGGGCAAACTGAGGAGCGTGCTGTCGGCGCGATTCGCGAACATGGGTTCCTTGTCCTGCCCTAGATATGTATAGGCCTGCAACTTTGGCAGTGCGATAGGATAGTGAACCCCAGTTTGGATCTCGCACTCCGCCAGGAACTTTGCCAGTTGCTCGCGCTTCTCGGTTCGTACCACGTACAGGTGAAACGCATGCCGGGTACCAGCTTCAATCATCGGCAGCGCTAATCCCCTGAGACCAGCCAAGCCGTCACCATAGATCGCTGCGATCCGGTTGCGGCGCTCTATCCAGTTATCCAGGTGGCGTAGTTTTACCCGCAGCACGGCAGCCTGAAGACCGTCGAGGCGGCTATTCCGTCCCTCGAAGCGATGATCGTACTTACCGGTGCGCCCGTGATTGGCAATCATGCGGCATTTGAGCGCAAGGTCGATATCGTTGGTGGTTATGGCACCGGCGTCGCCGTAGGCGCCCAGATTCTTTCCCGGATAAAAGCTGAATGTACCGGCTACGCCTAGGGTTCCAACTCGATGACCCTTGTACTCGGCACCGTGTGCCTGAGCTGCGTCCTCGATGAGCTTGAGGTTGTGGGTACGGCAGATCGCGGTCAATTCATCCATGCGACAGGGCTGGCCGTACAAGTGCACTGCGACGATTGCCCGGGTCTTTGGGGTGATTCGCCGGACCACATCCGCGGGATCTAGCGTATAGGTGTCTTGCAGGACATCAGCGAAGATCACACGATGTCCACTCCGTGTGACAGCCTCGCTGCTGGCGATGAACGAGTTGGCTGGTACTATTACCTCCGAGCCATGTGCAAGCTCAAGTGCTTCCAGCACGATCTCGATGGCGTCGGTACCGTTCGCAACACCGACGCAGTGGGTTGCTTGCTGGAAGGTTCCAAATTCTTTCTCGAACGCAGCTGCGTCTTCGCCGCCAATGAAGCTCGACTGTTGGATGACGCGCGCGATGGCAGCATCCATCTCCTGGCGAATGCCCTGGTACTGTTGGTAGAGATCGAGAAATTTGATCATGGCAGGTCTCGAAGTTTGCGCGCCGGATTTCCGGCATATATCCCGGGCTCTATGATGTTGCGTGTCACCACTGCGCCCGCGCCAATTACCGCGCCGTCGCAGATGGTGACGGGAAGTAGGGTTGCATGTGTACCGATGGAAACACGATTGCCGATGGTGGTGGTGCGCCATAGGGCCGTATCGCCCCGCGCTGGACCGCCTTTGCTGAACGGATCGTTGACGAACATCGCACCATGTGAAATGAAACAGTCCTCACCGATGGTGACTAGTTCGCAGATAAAAGCGTGAGATTGCACTCTGGTGCGTGCACCAATGCGTACACCACGTTGAATTTCAACGAACGGCCCAACGAACACCCCGTCCCCGAGGAAGCAGTTGTAGAGGTTGGCGGGCTCGACAATTGTGACCCCAACTCCGCATTGCACGTCCACCAACCGGGCCTGAAGAAGCCGCGGTGCCGTCATTATTGGCTCCCAAGTCGGCAGTATCGTGGCCGGAAGCGAAGTTTCACTTCCTGCCCGGTCTCAATCGACTCGTAGATGGCATTTATGAGTTGCAGGCTCTTACGGCCTTCTAGGCCGTCCACCATCTGTCGCTTGCCTTCCCTGATGCATTCGACGACGTGCTCGTAGTAAGCTTGGTGGCCGAATCCGTACACGTTGGGAGGATTGACCGAATAATTCTTCAATACGTCGGCATCGGATTCTCGCTGCTCAGTAAAGCGCCAGACTTTCATTTCGTTTACTGCGAAGCCACCGATCTCCACTGTCCCGCCCTCGCCGAGCACCGACAGGGAACCCTCCAAGTCGGTGGGGCGGGCGGCGGTGGTCGCCTCGATAATTCCGAGGGCTCCATTCAAGAACTTGAGAACGACCACCGCAGTGTCTTCCGCCTCTATGTGCGCCAGCGCGGTGGCGGATTTGGCGTAGACACTTTCCACGTCGCCCATCATCCATTCCAATAAGTCCACGTGGTGACTTGCCTGGTTAGTCAGTACGCCGCCGTCAAGGGCCCACGTACCGCGCCATGGGTCCTGGTCGTAATACGACTGATATCGGCACCATCGCACCCTCACCGTGCCCATGATCAACTTGCCGAACCGTCCGCCTTCCAGCGCTTCACGAGCCTTGACAACCGGCACATTGAAGCGGTTTTGTTTGACCACGAATAGGCGGATAGCGGCTCGATCGCACGCTTCGATCATCGCATCCGCGTCGTCGAGCGTAAGAGCCATCGGCTTTTCGACAACAACGTGTTTCCCGTAAGAAGCTAGCTCGACGACATGCTTGGCGTGGTTGCCGCTTTCGGTCAACACCACTACCGCATCAATGTTCACCTCACGCATCATGGCGTGCATGTCGACAAAAGTGGGTACGTTGAATCGCTTCCCAACTTGCTCAGCCTTAGAGAGCGTAAGGTCGCAGACGGCAGCGAGGCGAGCACCTTGGATCTGGTTCAAGCCAAGGAGTTCTGCGTGGCGCTTGGCGATACGGCCGCAGCCGACGAGGGCAAAATTCAACATGCTGGGTTCTGTATTGGTGCCATGAGCTCGTTAAAAAGAGGGCGCCGTGGAGACGTCCACAATCTTTGTGTGGCGCTCGTATTGAGTCCCGTCAACGTCCTTAGTAGTCCTGAAACAGCGCAGAGACAATATTAAATCAAATCGCATTTTTATCAAGGTAAATACCATATGGAGCCGGTGAAGCTCATCGTTGAGTACAACGTCATCCAGGGCATTCACGAGTTCCTCGTGCCGCAGAATCCGAAGGAAGGATCTGCCCAGCATGCATCCTGCGTTGCAGTGGTACTCTGCTCTGCGCCGTGTCGCGTCTCAAGTGAGGGCAGCAACCTTCTCGGCGGTGAGCTGGTCAACCTCTGAACTGGAGTTAGGGTAAGGAGTGAGCCCTTGCAATCATTGCCTTGACGATGGTGTCCCAGCTTTCGAGGTTTGCGCCACGGAGTTGCGAACGATCGAGTCGCAAGAAAGGTCGACTCAAGCCGGGTATTCCCACTCGATCGAAGCGTTCTCCCTCAAGGAGTTCAGCGTGCGGTGGAATGTCGCTTATGAACGACGTCTGCGCCAAGAAGGCACCCTCGGAAGCTCCATTGCAGGAATTCTCGACATAAGTCGTGGATATGTAGTACCGCGAGCGGCGCAGGCACTCAATCGTAGCGGGTCTTGGCAGCATGCCCCTTATTTCAACGTCTGAACGGTGGTGCATGACATCCGGCACTTGTCGAGCGTCTCCAATCACAACGAGCTTTAACTGCTCGTTCTCTCGCTTCAGCATGTTGAACACCAACAGCGTCTCCCGCAAAGCCTTGTGATTGTGAGTTCCGACGGCCGTTGCAATATTTTCTGCCGGAATGTTGTTGCTTTGACGAAGGGACGCGATCTCGTCATCCGCGCCATTTATGGACAAAAATAGATTTCCGAACCCTGCTGCCGCAATCACCCGTAGTGAAAAGCGCGATTCCGCCGAGATTACGTTCGTGTTGGCGAACCCTCGGCGGATCCTTCGGCCAAGGTACCAATACTTCAGGCGTTCAAGCCTGGGAATCGGGGCAACATGCCTACCCACGGTAAAGATATTGTTCAGGTGCGCCCAATTGACGCGGCCCACAGGTCGATACATGGGGATGCCGTATGCGAAATACAGGTGGGGTTGGCCAATGCGTTCGAGGATCTTATCGAGATATCTTCGGTCGTCAAATAGTCGCCGTAAGCGCGATTGCGAAACGACAAAAAACCGATTTAAGGGGAATTCCTCAGCCAAGTGCGCGCAACGTGGGTGGATCGCGAAGTAAGTCCCGCCGTGCTGATTGAACCAACGACTGTACTCATATAGTCGTTTGTAGCCTCCCCCTGAGTACGACGCAGCAAAGTTCAGCAGAAACCGATGTTCTACGTCCATGCCGCCCTGCAAACCGAAGTTGATTTAATCATGTTAGCATTAGTACCCATCGAAGACGATTTAGGTGCTCCAAAGCCGGATTGCGTTATCGATTTCGATCATTTGCCTCGGTTCTGCAGGACGAACACCTCGATCGGGCAAATTTGTGACCCGACAAGGGCCAATGGGCAGGGTTTTATTCGAGGATGAGGGATCAAGTGCATTTTAGCTGGCATCCAGCACCGGCTTTCCATGTCTGCCACACATTGAAAAATGATTCTTAGAGTCCTGCTATTCGCATTGGCCGTGGCCTTCGTTCTTGCCGTCTCTAGCACGACTTTCATCCGGCGCTGGGCCTCCGGACGCCAAGTACTGATGGATTTGCCGAGCGCGCGCAGCTCGCACACGTTGCCGACGGCTCGGGGTGGCGGCGTGGGAATCGTCCTAGGATTTTATTCGAGCATTTCCATTCTCTGGTATTGCGGACTATTGGAGACTCCAATGTTTGCGGGCTTGACGGTTGCCGGTGGCACCGTGGCTTTGGTTGGCTTGGTTGACGATCTGAAATCGCTTCCTATTTATATTCGTTTCGGTGCTCATATGGGTGCCGCGATTTTTGCCGTTTACGTGATTGGAGGAGTCTCGCAAGCGTTAGTTGCGTCTTGGTGGCTACAGGCTCCTTCGTTTGGACTCGCTCTAGCAATTCTGACCATACTTGCAGGCATAAATTTCTTTAATTTCATGGATGGTATCGACGGGATTGCCGGGAGCGAGGCCGTCTATGTAGGGATCGCGGGAGCGATTTTGAATTGGAGCGTCGATGGTGACCTGGGATTGACGGCAGCAATGCTGTGTTTGGCAGCAGCCAGTGTTGGCTTTCTAGTCTTGAACTGGCCTCCAGCTTCTATCTTCATGGGCGATGTTGGCAGCGGATTCTTGGGAATCACTCTCGTGCTGTTGGGCTTGGCTGCTACCAGCAGATCAGGAATACCCGCGGAGGTGTGGCCAATCTTGGGCGGCGTATTTCTCGTCGATGCAACAGTGACGCTTTTTCGACGAATGGCAAGGGGGGACCGCTGGCTGGAGCCCCACCGGCTGCACGGCTATCAGCATTTGGCCCGTCGATGGCGGTCACATCTATCGGTGACACTTATGATTGCCGGCGTCAATATCTTTTGGCTGTTCCCATGGGCTTGGCTTGCGACCTCTAAACCGCACTTTGCACGTGTCGCCCTTTCGACGGCGTTGACGCCGCTCGTTGCGTTGGCGTTTTTCCTCGGCGCAGGCCGCCGCGAAAGCTAGCAAACTCCAAAGTTCGACATGGCGACGAAATGTCGCGTTTCGAGCGACGATAGCCTGCATGGGAAGATGAAGCATGAAGGTGACCGCCGTGCGCTCGCGTCGTACACTCAAACCCGCGATTTCCGGAATGATATGTAAATTTTTCATTGATGGAGGTTGAGTTGGCTAAGTGCGCGTTGATTACCGGTGTCACGGGCCAAGATGGGGCCTATCTGGCTGAGTTTTTGCTGAGGAAGGGCTATTCCGTCCACGGCATCAAGCGCCGGGCCTCATCCTTCAACACCGATCGCATCGATCATTTATACCAGGATCCGCATGAGCAGAATGTGCGGCTCACGCTTCACTATGGCGACCTTACGGATGCCACGAACCTCATCCGCATCGTCCAAGAAGTTCAGCCGGACGAGATCTACAATCTTGCCGCCCAAAGCCACGTTGGCGTCTCGTTTGAAACACCCGAATACACCGCGAACTCAGACGCGGTAGGGACTCTCCGTATGTTGGAGGCGATTCGAATTCTTGGTTTGGAGAGAAAGACGCGCTTCTACCAAGCATCGACTTCCGAAATGTTTGGCAAAGTCCAGGAGATCCCTCAGCGGGAAACGACGCCTTTCTACCCGCGATCACCGTACGGCGCCGCGAAGGTCTACGCCTATTGGATCACGGTGAACTATCGGGAAGCGTACGGATTGTTTGCCTGCAACGGGATCTTGTTCAACCACGAATCGCCGCTGCGCGGCGAAACCTTCGTGTCGCGCAAGATCACTCGGGCATTGACGCGAATTCATGTCGGATTGCAAGACACGCTGCATCTGGGAAATCTAGACTCACGCCGAGACTGGGGGCATGCGCGCGACTACGTCAAGGCACAGTGGTTGATGCTGCAACAGGATGTTGCGGAGGATTTCGTCATTGCCACGGGCAAGCAGCATTCGGTGCGCGATTTCGTGGTCGCTGCCGGGTCCTTGCTCAATATGAAAATCGAGTGGAAGGGCGAAGGGGTTGACGAGGTTGGAATCGACACCCGTACCGGGCGTACGGTGGTGCGTGTGGACCCCCGGTATTTTCGCCCAACGGAAGTGGAAACCCTTCTCGGTGACGCGACGAAGGCGCGACAAAAGCTCGGCTGGTCCGCAGAGGTGAGCTTCAGCGAATTGGTTTCCGAAATGGTGGCGTCGGATTTGGAAGAGGCCAAGCGCGACGCCATGGTGGCGAAGGAAGGCTTTAAAGTTTACAGCCACCATGAGTAGGCCACGGTGACGCTGACCAAGGATGCGAAGATTTATGTCGCCGGCCACCGGGGCTTGGTCGGTTCGGCAATTGTCAGGTCTCTGCGAAGGCAAGGTTTTGACAATCTGATCGTCCGCGCGCGTCATGAGCTTGATCTCACGGAGCAAGGCGCCGTTCGGGAGTTTTTCGATGCCGCTCGCCCCCAGGCCGTCATCATGGCGGCCGCCCGCGTCGGGGGCATACATGCGAATAATTCTCATCCCGCGGGATTCCTTCGTGACAATCTCTTAATCCAGGACAATGTCATCGATGCTGCCTACCGGTCCGGCGCCGAGAAATTCGTCTTCTTGGGGTCGAGCTGCATCTACCCCAAAATGGCGCCGCAGCCCATCAAGGAGGACTACCTCCTCACCGGGCCGCTGGAACCCACCAACGAGTGGTATGCCGTCGCCAAGATCGCGGGCATCAAGATGTGCCAAGCCTATCGGCGCGAGTATGGGTTCAATGCCATTGCACTGATGCCCACCAACCTATATGGGCCCGGCGACAACTTTGACCTGCAAAGTTCGCACGTTTTGCCCGCGCTGATTCGAAAGTTCCACGAGGCCAAGAGCCGTGATGACCCAAGCGTTGAGATATGGGGTACCGGGACCCCGCGCCGTGAATTCCTGCACGTCGATGATCTGGCCGACGCGGTGCTGCATTTATTACAAACCTATGATGCCGAACCCATCGTCAACATCGGCTGGGGCGAGGACGTGACCATACGCGAGCTCGCGGAGAGGGTGATGTCGGCGATTGGCTACAGGGGTATGTTGACCTTCGATGGAACTAAGCCGGACGGCACACCGCGCAAATTGCTCGATGTGTCGCGGTTGCACGGACTGGGCTGGCGTCCCCGCATTTCCCTCGACGAGGGTATTGCGGCGACCTATGCGTGGTTCAAAGAGCACGCAGCGGACGCAAGGCTCTAAGGCGATTCGCTCAGTCAACCATATGGGACGCCGAGCGTTCCCAATGTTGCGTGAGTAAAATGCGAACTCGGTGTTTTATTCCTCTGCGGATTCGGTACACTGCATGCCCGGAGGGAGAAGTGTCGTAAGAAGCTAAAAACAAGGCTCTCGCGACAACGGCTGTTGGGGTTGAGTCAGGGAGGTTCATTTGGATCCCAAGTTGATGCTCAAAGGCGGTGATTTCGCACGCAAGACGGTAGAATTGCCGCGGCGCCTGAAACGCTTGATATCTCTCTGCACCGATGCTCTGATGATTCCCCTGGCGCTTTGGACCGCCATCAGCTTGAAATTGGGCCGCCCCGAAGTTGCTCTTTCCGACTGGCCCGCCTTCGTCACCGTTCTCGCACTCAGTCTCCCCATATTTATCCGGGCGGGTCTCTACCGCGCCGTCATCCGCTTCTTGGGACACAAGGCCATCTTTGCCGTGGCACTGTCGGTCATCGTGAGCGCCGCGCTGCTGGGACTGTCGGGGAAGCTGCTGCAGATCCCGGTGCTGACTTGGAGCGTGGTCGCGATCTACGCCTTTGTCGCCCTCCTGTATGTCGCCGGATCGCGCTTTGTGGTTCGCTACTACTTGCTGCGGCGCTACCTCATGCCCACCTTGGCGCGGGTCGCCATTTACGGTGCGGGTGATGCCGGAGCTCATCTGTCGAACCTCCTGCTCACCACCCGCGCATTCGACCCGGTTGTATTCATCGATGACAACAAGAACCTGCGCGGCCGCTTCGTCAACGGGATCAAAGTCCACACCCCGGATCAGTTGCCGGTCCTCATCAAGGCAAACGGTATCGACCGGATTTTGCTTGCCATCCCCTCGATGACCCGGCATCGCCGGCACGAGATCCTGACGCAGCTCGAGCCGCTGGGTGTGCATGTGCAAACCGTCCCTAACGTCGAGCAACTGGTTACGGGCAGGGCAAATCTGGCGGATCTGCGTGAAGTGGATGTGGCCGACCTGTTGGGCAGGGAACCTGTGCCACCTAAGCCTGGGTTGTTCGACGCCTGTATTCGCGACAGGGTGGTGATGGTGACCGGTGCGGGCGGATCGATAGGCTCGGAGCTATGCCGCCAGATCGTGGGTCTGCACCCCAAGCGCTTAGTGCTGTTCGAAATGTCGGAGCTCGCGCTTTACAACATCGAGCGTGAACTTCGCGCGCTGGCCGAGAAGAATTCCCTTTCCGTGGAGTTGGTCGGGTTGCTGGGCAAGGCCCATGACCGTTCTCGGCTGCGCGATATCTTTACCGCGTACCGGGTACAGACGGTGTATCACGCGGCGGCCTACAAGCATGTCACGATCGTCGAGCAGAATGTGGTCGAGGGCATTAACAACAATGTCATTGCGACTTGGTATGCCGCGGAAGCGGCTCACGAGGCCGAGGTCGAAACTTTCGTGCTGGTCTCCACCGACAAGGCGGTCAATCCCACCAACGTCATGGGCGCCACCAAGCGCTTTGCCGAGATCGTTCTGCAAGGCTTGCAGCGGCGTGGCTCCAAGACGCGATTTTGCATGGTGCGCTTCGGCAATGTGCTGGCTTCATCCGGTTCGGTGGTGCCGCTGTTCAATGAGCAGATCAGCGCCGGCGGTCCGGTGACCGTGACTCATCCTGAGGTGATCCGCTACTTCATGACCATTCCCGAGGCCGCGCAACTCGTCATCCAGGCAGGCTCCATGGCCGCAGGCGGGGATGTCTTCGTGCTGGACATGGGCAAGCCGGTGAGGATCGGCGATCTGGCGCGGCGCATGATCCACCTGGCTGGGCTCACGGTGCGTGATGAGCAGCATCCGGACGGTGACATCGAAATCGCCTATACCGGGCTGCGTCCGGCAGAGAAGCTCTACGAAGAGCTGCTCATCGGCAATAACGTCACGGGCACCGAGCATCCTATGATTTTACGTGCCATCGAGCATTCTCTGCCCTGGGACCGGGTGCAGGAATTATTGAACGAGGTCATGGCGGCGATGAGCCGATTCGACTGTCAACGCGCGCTACAGTTGTTGAGCGATGTGGTGGCCGAATACACGCCGGCGCCCGAACCGCACGACCTGGTGTGGGCGCGCCAATGCACCGTGGCCAGCGATGACCGCAAGGTTACCAGCATCAAACCGCGGCGCAGCCTGCGAAATCCCGTTACGACGGACGGCGTGCGCCCTTAATCACCCCAGGCGAGGCAGCCGCATTGCTCATCCGCGGTGGCCGCCGATAGACAAACGCGCTGATTATCCCCTAGGCTCTTGGCGGGTTTGGTTGGCCACGAGTCCATAGTGTCAAAGAGTGCGATTTTGGTTACCGGCGGCGCCGGCTACATCGGCAGTCATGTGGTGCGGCAACTGGGGGTGTCCGGCGAGCGTGTCG
Organism: Gammaproteobacteria bacterium; assembly: GCA_021323735.1. Taxonomy (GTDB): domain Bacteria; phylum Pseudomonadota; class Gammaproteobacteria; order Steroidobacterales; family Steroidobacteraceae; genus Bog-1198. The sequence continues at coordinate 67,800 of JAJPKM010000016.1, read as the reverse complement.
TCGTTCTCGACAATCTGGTGAAAGGATTCCGGCAAGCAGTAACCACGGGCGACCTCGTTGTGGGCGATGTTGGTGACTACCCGTTGGTGTCCCGCCTGTTGGCAGAGTACCAAGTCGACACCGTCATGCATTTTGCGGCCCATATCAGCGTGGCCGAGTCGGTGGCCAACCCGTTGAAATACTACGGCAACAACACCTGCGGAACCCGGGCGTTGCTGCAGGCCTGTGCCGAGGCCAACGTCAAACACTTCGTCTTTTCTTCCAGCGCAGCGGTCTACGGCGTTCCGGTGGATGGGTATGCGGACGAGACATCGCCCACCAATCCCATCAATGCCTATGGCACCTCCAAGCTCATGAGCGAGTGGATGTTGCGCGATGTCGCGGCGGTCAACCCCCTACGCTACGTCGCGCTGCGCTACTTCAACGTGGCGGGGGCACACCCGGGCGGACAGATCGGCCATTCGACCATCGGGTCGCACCTGCTCACCAAAGTCGCCTGCGAGGCGCTGGTCGGCAAGCGCCCGCACGTGTCGGTGTTCGGCAGCGATTACCCAACCCCGGACGGCACGGGGGTGCGGGACTATCTGCACATCGAGGATCTCGCCGCGGCGCATTTGGATGCCTTGGTGTATTTGCGAGGCGGCGGCCGATCGGCCGCGCTGAATGTGGGCTATGGCCACGGTTACTCCGTGCGCGAGGTGTTGGCGATGGTCGAATCGGTCGCCGGCAAGTCCTTGAATATTCGCGAAGAGCCGCGCCGCGCGGGCGATCCGGCCTATCTGGTGGCGCGGGCCGACCGGGTACGCCAGGAGCTTGGGTGGCGGCCGCGCTATGACGATTTACAGGCCATCGTCTCCAGCTCCGTGGCCTGGGAGCATAAGCTGCTCAAGGAGCCTTGGACCTGAGTTTAATTCCCCGTAACCTCATTTCCTCACCTTTACTTGAACCCGCAAAACCGCTAGGCTTTCGCGCTACTTTTCCCTGCTAAATCAGAATATTACACATGCGAATTACAATTTTCGGCTCCGGTTACGTGGGCCTGGTGACGGGCGCGTGCCTGGCGGATGCGGGCAATCATGTGCTGTGCGTGGACGTCGATGAGCGCAAGACCGCCATGCTCCAGCGCGGCGAGGTGCCAATCCACGAACCGGGACTGGATGCACTGATCAAGCGCAGCGCCGAAGCGGGGCGCCTGCGCTTTACCACCAACGCCCAAGAAGGCGTGGATCACGGGCTGTTTCAGCTGATTGCGGTGGGTACGCCGCCGGATGAAGATGGTTCGGCGGACCTGCGCTACGTCCTGGCCGTGGCGCGCACCATTGGCGATCACATGACCGACTACAAGGTCGTGGTGACCAAGTCGACGGTGCCGGTGGGCACGGCGGATAAGGTGCGCGGCGCGGTACTTGGCGCGCTCGAGAAGCGGCGTATGCACGTGGAATTCGACATGGTGTCGAACCCCGAATTCCTGAAGGAGGGCGCGGCGATCGCCGATTTCCTGAAGCCGGATCGGGTGGTCGTGGGTACCGACAGCGCTCGCGCGACGGAGTTGATGCGCTCATTGTATGATCCTTTTACCCGCAGTCACGACCGTATGATCGTGATGGATGTCCGATCGGCGGAACTGACCAAGTACGCGGCCAATGCCATGTTGGCGACCAAGATCAGTTTCATGAACGAGCTGGCAAACTTAGCTGAGAGATTCGGCGCCGACATCGAATCGGTGCGCATCGGATTGGGATCCGATCCGCGCATCGGCTATGCCTTCATTTACCCTGGCGTGGGCTACGGCGGTTCCTGCTTCCCCAAGGATGTGCAAGCGCTGCAGCGCTCCGCCCAAGAAGTGGGCTACGACGCCAGCATTCTCACGGCGGTGGAGAGCGTCAACAATCGCCAGAAGCAGGTGTTGTTCAACAAGATCAAGGCGCATTTCGGCGAGCTGCGCGGCCGGACCGTGGCGCTGTGGGGTTTGGCCTTCAAGCCCAATACCGACGACATGCGCGAGGCATCGAGCCGAGTGCTCATGGAATCGCTCTGGTCCGCAGGCGCCAAGGTGCGAGCCTACGATCCGGTGGCGATGCCGGAGTGCCTTCGAATCTACGGCCAGCGTCCGGACCTGTTGCTTTGCAAGACCGGTCCCGAGGCCCTTGCGGGTGCCGACGCATTGGCCATCGTCACGGAATGGCATGAATTCCGTAGTCCGGATTTCGAGGCCATGAAAAAGGCCCTTGTAGCACCGGTCATTTTCGACGGACGCAATCTGTACGATCCGGCGCAGATGGCGCGGGCGGGTTTTAGCTATTATGCGATCGGCAGAGGGAAGTCCTTGCAGTGATTCGGCGGACCCACAGCGACCCGGTGACTTTTGTTGCCCTGACCGTGGGAACTCTCGGGGCAATGACTCTATGAGCAGAGTGATCCCATGAGCACAGTGGTCCCGGTCATTCTGTCGGGAGGCGCGGGCACGCGCCTCTGGCCGCTGTCGCGCGAGATGTATCCGAAGCAGCTGTTGGCCCTCACCAGCAAGCAGACCATGCTGCAGGATACGGCTACGCGGCTGCGCGGCATTGCGGGCGCCATGGCGCCCATCGTGGTCTGCAATGAGGCGCACCGTTTCACGGTGGCCGAACAGCTTCGTGCGCTCGATCTGACCCCCTCGGCCATTCTGCTGGAGCCCTCGGGCCGCAATACCGCGCCGGCGGTCGCGCTGGCTGCACTCAAGGCCATGAGTCTTGATCCCGAGGCCACCCTGGTGGTCGCGCCGGCGGATCATGTGATTCGAGATGTGCGTCAATTTCAGCAGGCGGCAGACCTCGCTGTGACCCTTGCGCAGGACGAGAAGCTCGTGACCTTCGGCATCGTCGCGCATGCGCCGGAAACCGGCTATGGCTACATTCGCCGCGGCGAGGGCGCGGGGCCGGCGTATCCGGTGGCGCAGTTCATCGAAAAGCCGCCGCTGGATGTGGCGCAGCAATTTGTCGCCAGCGGCGATTATTACTGGAACAGCGGCATGTTCGTGTTCAAGGCCAGCCGGTATCTTACGGAGCTGAGCCGCTTTGCACCCGACATCCTCGCGGCCTGCACGGCGGCCTTTCAGGCGGCCAAGATCGATTTGGACTTCATGCGCATCGACAAGTCGGAGTTCATCAAATGCCGTAGCGAGTCGATCGACTACGCGGTGATGGAGAAAACCCAGGATGCCCTGGTGTTGCCGCTGGATGTGGGCTGGAGCGATGTGGGCTCCTGGTCCTCGCTGTTCGATGCATTGCCGGCGGACGAGGAGGGCAATGTGCTGCAGGGCGATGTCCTCGTCCACGACAGCCACGATTGCTATGTGCATTCGACCAGCCGGTTGGTGGCGGCCGTGGGTATGGAGGATCACATCATCGTCGAGACCAAGGATGCCATCCTGGTGGCGCCCAAGGATCGGGTGCAGGACGTGAAGGATCTGGTCGCCAGGATCAAGAAGTCCGGCCGCAGCGAATCGGCATTGCATCGTGAGGTTTTCCGCCCCTGGGGCAGCTACGACAGCATCGATAGCGGCGATCGCTTCCAGGTGAAGCGCCTGTCGGTGAAGGCGGGCGGGGTGTTGTCGCTGCAGATGCATCACCATCGTGCCGAACACTGGGTCGTGGTGCAGGGCACGGCGCGCATCACCTGCAACGACAAGACCTTCCTGTTGTCGGAGAATGAGTCGACTTACATTCCGATCGGCGCCACGCATCGCATCGAGAATCCCGGCAAGGTGCCGTTGCACATCATCGAGGTGCAGTCCGGTTCCTATCTGGGCGAAGACGACATCGTGCGCTTCGAGGATAGCTACGGCCGCAAGGGTACCAACACGTGAGTTCGATCACGTGTTTCAAGGCCTATGACTTGCGCGGCCGAATCCCCAGCGAACTCAACGATGATGTCGCCTATCGTGTTGCGCGCGGCTACGCCCAATTCTTGAGTCCGAAGCGCGTCGTCGTCGGCCGCGACATCCGCTTAAGCAGTGCGGGTCTCACCGATGCGGTGTGCCGCGGATTGACCGACAGCGGCGTGGATGTGTACGACATCGGCGTGTGCGGCACGGAAGGCGTGTACTTCGCCACCTTCGACGGTGGCTACGATGGCGGCATCATGATCACCGCAAGCCACAATCCGCCGGACTACAACGGCATGAAGTTCGTGCGGGAAGGGTCCAAACCGATCAGCGGCGACAATGGCCTGGCCGAGATTCGCCGATTCGCGGAACGCGCCGAGTTCGCCAGCCCGACGCATCCGGGACTCCGTCACCGCATCGACGTCACCCAAGCCTACGTGGCACATCTGTTGTCCTATGTGGACTTGGCCTCATTGAAGCCGCTTAAAATCGTGGTGAATGCCGGCAACGGCGGTGCCGGGCTCATCGTCGATCAGCTGGAACCGCATCTGCCGTTTACCTTCGTCAAAGTGCATCATCAGCCGGACGGCCATTTCCCGAACGGGATCCCGAATCCCATGCTGGAAGAGAACCGCCGGCCCACGGTGGAAGCGATCCGCCGGACCGGTGCGGATTTCGGCATTGCCTGGGACGGGGACTTCGACCGCTGTTTTCTGTTCGACGAGCAGGGCGGCTTCATCGAGGGGTATTACATCGTCGGCTTGCTAGCCTCGATTTTGCTGCGCGGCCAGCCCGGCGGGAGGGTGGTGCATGATCCGCGCCTGACCTGGAATACCATCGAAATCGTCGAGGCCGGCGGCGGTGAAGCAGTCCTGTCCAAATCCGGGCATGCATTCATCAAGCAGCGCATGCGCGAGGTGGACGGGGTGTACGGCGGAGAAATGAGCGCGCATCATTACTTCCGCCGCTTTTCCTACTGCGACAGCGGCATGATTCCGTGGTTGGTGGTGGCGCAAATCCTGTCCGAATCGGGACAGAAGCTCTCCGCTTTGGTGGGCAAGCGCATCGGCTTGTTTCCGGTGAGCGGGGAGCTCAATTACCGGGTGCCGGATGCCAAGGCGGCCATTGCGGCGTTCGAACAGCGCTACGCGCCGGGGGCCATGACGCTCGATCGCACCGATGGGGTTTCATTCGAATTTCCGGACTGGCGCTTCAATTTGCGCACCTCGAATACCGAACCCTTGATTCGCCTCAATGTCGAGGCGCGCGGTTCGGTCGAGCTGATGCAGGCGAAAACCGCCGAACTGCTGGGGCTGTTGAAATCGCAGGGCGCGGTCGCTGCCGACCATTGATGTTGCATGTCCATTCTCAAGTCGCTACCTAAACTCAGTGTCGTCATCCCCGTGTACAACGAAGAGGCGGTACTGCCGACGTTGTTCTCGCGACTCTATCCTTCGCTCGATGCGCTGAAGATTCGCTACGAGATCGTGTTCGTGAACGACGGCAGCAGGGACCGTTCGGTGGCGCTGCTGCGCCAGCAGTTCCAGGAACGTCCGAACGAAACGCGGGTGGTGCTGTTCCATGCCAATTTCGGCCAGCACTCGGCGGTGATGGCGGGGCTCGCCTACGCGCGAGGCGAGTATGTGGTGACACTGGATGCGGACCTGCAGAACCCACCGGAGGAAATCGGCAAGTTGGTCGGCAAGCTGGACGAAGGTTTCGACTACGTGGGCACCATCCGCCAGCAGCGTCAGGATTCGCTGTGGCGGCGTACGTTTTCCAAGGCCATCAACAAGATCCGCGAATGGATCACGCCGGTACGCATCACCGATCAGGGCTGCATTATGCGCGGCTACGCACGCTCCGTGGTGACCGCGCTCAATCAGACGCGCGAGGTGAACACCTTCATCCCCGCGCTGGCCTCGATCTATGCGATGAACCCGATAGAAGTTCCGATTGCTCACGAAGAACGCCATGCGGGGCGGTCGAAATATTCGATGTACAGCTTGATCCGTTTGAATTTCGACCTGATCACGGGTTTCTCGGTGGTACCGCTGCAGTTGTTTTCGATGATCGGCATGGTGGTCGCGTTGTTCTCGGCGTTTGCCTTCGTCGCCCTGGTGGTGCGGCGCCTCTGGGTGGGATCCGAAGCCGAAGGGTTGTTCACGCTGTTCAGCGTGGTGTTCCTGCTGATCGGAGTAGCCCTGTTCGGCATCGGATTGCTGGGTGAATATGTGGGGCGTATCTACGCGCAGGTCCGCGAGCGGCCACGCTACATCGTCGAGGCGGTACTGGAGCAGGACACCGATCCGAACCACGCCAGGCCGGGATTCTTGTCGCGGCGGATCACGGACTCGTCGGTTCCGTGACCACTGCCGTGGTATTCGCATACAGCGAGGTCGGCGTTCGCTGTGTGCGCGCGTTGCTGGCGCAGGGCATCGACATTCCGCTGTTGTTCACGCATGCGGACGATCCGACTGAAAACCAGTGGTTCGGCAGCGTGGCGCAATTGGCGGCGGCGCACGGGTTGAACGCCGTTACCCCGGAGTCGCCCAACGCGCCTAATTGGCTCACGCGCGTTGCTGCGGCCCGGCCCGATTTCGTGTTCTCGTTCTACTATCGTTACATGCTGGACAAGGCCTGGCTCGCTCTGCCGCGCCAAGGGGCGTTGAACATGCATGGATCATTGTTGCCCAAGTATCGTGGGCGTGCGCCGGTGCATTGGGCCATCATCCACGGTGAGTCGATGACCGGCGCCAGCTTGCATTACATGGTGGAAAAGCCGGATGCCGGGGCGCTGGTCGATCAAGAAGCGGTGCCGATATTGGAAAACGATACGGCGCTCGAGGTATCCATCAAGGTTGCCGCGGCCGCAGAAACGGTGCTGCGCCGCAGCCTGCCGGCGCTGATTGCGGGCACGGCGCGTTCGCGGCCCCTGGATCTGGCGGCAGGCTCATATTTCGGCCGTCGGCGGCCGGAAGACGGGCGCATCGACTGGCGCCGCGGCGCCCGCGCCATTCATGACCTGGTGCGTGCGGTGGCGCCGCCGTTCCCCGGTGCCTTCACCGACGTCAACGGCTGCCGGATGGCGATTCTCGCGACTCGCCTCGATGGGCAGCCGGCAAAATATCCCGCACAGGCGCCGTGTCTGTACGCATCGGAAGGATCCTGGTACGCCGACTGCATCGACGGGCGGCGCCTTAAGATTTTGCAATTGACCGCCAATGGCGAGTCTTTGGCCCACAATACCGTGCCGCCGGCGCTGGCACACCAACCGCTGGCGCTTGACTAAGTGCTCATTGTCGCGGGCTCATTGACGAGGGGTTTATTTTGAAAAACGTTCTGATTCTCGGGGTCAATGGGTTCATCGGCCATCATCTGAGCAAGTACATCCTGGCACATACGGATTGGCATATTTACGGCATGGACCTGCAGTCGGAACGGGTCGGCGCCATGCTGGCCAATCCGCGCTTTCATTTCGTGGAAGGCGATATCACCATCAACTTGGAGTGGATCGAGTATCACGTGCGCAAATGCGACGTGATACTGCCGCTGGTGGCCATCGCGACGCCGGCGACCTATGTGCGCGAGCCCTTACGGGTGTTCGAATTGGACTTCGAGGCCAACCTGCCCATCATCAGGCACTGCGTGAAGTACAAGAAGCGGGTGGTGTTCCCCTCGACTTCGGAAGTGTACGGTGCCTGCCGCGACAGTGAATTCGATCCGGAGACCTCTGAGTTGGTGCTGGGTCCCATCCACAAGCAGCGCTGGATCTACTCCTGCGTGAAGCAGCTCTTGGATCGCATCATCTGGGCCTATGGCCAACAGGGGCTGCAATTCACCCTGTTTCGGCCCTTCAACTGGATCGGGTCGGGCTTGGACAGCATGGATGACCCGAAGGAAGGCAGCTCGCGGGTGTTGACGCAATTCTTAGGCCACATCGTGCGCGGCGAGCCGATCAAACTGGTCGACGGCGGCACGCAAACTCGTGCCTTCACCTACATCGACGATGCGGTCGAATGCCTGACCACCATCATCGACAATCCGAATGGTGTGGCGGACGGCAAGATCTACAACATCGGCAACCCGCATAATTCGTACTCCATCCGCCAGCTGGCGCAGATGATGCTGGAAATCGCCTTGTCGCGCCCCGAATACGCGCCCACCGCACGCAATACCCGGTTGATCGACGTGTCGGCGCTGGATTACTACGGCAAGGGATATGCGGACATTCCGGCGCGCCTGCCCTCGATCAAGAACACCACCGCGGAACTACACTGGACTCCGAAGACCGACATGCGCGCCGCGCTCAAGGCCATCTTCGATTCCTACGCTCACGCCTTGCCCTCTGCCTCGGCGTTGTTGTCGCGCGATGCTTGAGCGCACGCACATCGGCCTCAAGGTCGATGTGGATACCTTGCGGGGAACCCGCGAGGGCGTGCCGCGGCTCGCGGCGCTGTTCAAGAAGCTCAAGGTCGATGCCTCGTTTTATTTTTCCGTGGGCCCCGATCATACGGGACGCGCGATGCGGCGGGTGTTTCGCAAAGGCTTCGCACAGAAGGTCGCGCGCACCTCGGTGCTCAAGCACTATGGCTTGAAAACCTTGCTCTACGGGGTGCTGCTGCCGGGCCCGGATATCGGCCGCGAGGCAGGCGCGTTCATGCGCGATGTGGACGATGGCGGCTTCGAAGTGGGGCTGCACACCTATGATCATGTGCGCTGGCAGGACCAGGTTGCCGGCGCCTCGGAAGCGTGGACCCGGATGGAGTTCGAGCGCGGCATGAACGCTTTCAGGCAGGTGTTCGGCTTTTTTCCGCAGTCGCATGCCGCAGCCGGCTGGCAAATCAACGCGCATGCGTTGGAGCTGGAGCGTGAGTTCGGCCTCATGTACGCCAGCGACACCCGCGGAAGGACACCTTTCTGGCCGCGCCTGGCAGCGGGTCGCAGCACCTGTCCGCAATTGCCGACCACGCTGCCCACCTTCGATGAATTGCTGGGCCGCGACGGGATCGACGAATCGAATATTGCCGATGCGGTATTCCGACTCTCCGTCGGCGACGCGACCGCTCACAGCGACGCGCCGTTGCACGTGTTCACCCTGCATGCCGAATTGGAAGGCATGCTGCTGCTTCCCGCCTTCGAGTCGCTGCTCCAAAAATGGCAGGCGGCCGGTGCCCACATCACGCGCATGGCGAAGATTCACGAACTGAGCCTTGCGCGGCCGCTTCCCGATCAGACCGTGGTCATGGGCGAGGTGCCGGGACGCTCGGGGCTGTTGGCCATGCAGCCCGCCCAGCCTGAGGCGGCGTGAGTCAGGCTCTGGAATCGAAGCTGCGTCCAGGCACGCTGTATCTGGGTCTTGCGGCACTGCTGGCGGCGGTGTGGTTCGCCACCCTGGCGAGCCGTCCGCTGTTCAATCCCGACGAGGGTCGGTACGCCGAGATTCCGCGCGAAATGCTGGGCGGCGGTGATTGGGTGATCCCGCATCTGAACGGCTTGGACTACATCGAAAAGCCGCCCCTGCAGTACTGGGCGACCGCCACGATGTACCGTTTGTTCGGCTTGAGCGAGCTCGCGGCACGGCTTTATAGCGCGCTGACGGCGCTCGGGACCGTGGCCTTGGTGGGATTGCTCGGGACTCGACTGGGCGGGCGAGAGTCGGGCTGGCGTGCCGCCGCGGTGGCGTCGGGCATGGTCATGATGGTGGCTTTAAGTCAGGTGGTGACGCTGGACATGAGCCTGACGTTCTACATGACGGCGAGCATGACGGGATTTGTGCTGGCGCAGACCGACGCTGAACGCGGGTCGCGATGGATGCTGATGGCGTGGATCGGCGCGGCCTTAGGGGTGCTCACCAAGGGCCTCGTGGCGACCGCGATACCCGTGGCAGTGCTGCTCATCTACAGTCTGTGTGCCCGTGATTTCACACCTTGGCGCCGGCTGAAGCTCGCTTGGGGTTTGCCGCTGTTCTTATGCTTGACGGTGCCCTGGCACTGGCTGGCTTCTTTAAGGCGAGATGATTTTCTGCAGTTCTTCTTCGTCCACGAGCACTTCAAGCGCTATTTGACGCCGGTCGCGGATCGCCAGGAATCTTGGTGGTTCTTCGGGATGGTGTTCTTGATCGGCTCCGTCCCATGGACGGTGCCGGCCCTTAGGGTGCTGGCCGGCGGCTGGCGGCGACGCACCCCGGGCCAGGTGTTCCAGCCTGAGTTTTTCTTGTGGATTTGGGTGGTCTTCGTCTGCCTGTTCTTCTCCTTCTCCGATTCGAAGCTCATGCCCTACATCCTGCCGGCCATGCCGGCGCTGGCGGTCTTGATCGCGGTGCGGCCGATTGGCACTTTGAAGCGGGATTTCCTGGTCACGGCCATCCTCACGGTCCTGGTGGGTGCGGTGCTGGGCGCGGCGAGCTTCTATGCGCCGAACCTGGTGCCGGCATCGCCGGCGCAGCCCTACTTTCTGTTACTCGCGAAGCCGTTGCGCGAAGTCGCCGCGCTGCTGATCGTGTCCGGTGCGTTCGTGTGGGCGCAGGGGGCACGAGATGTCACGAGGGCCGGGATCTTTCTTGGGGTGGGCTGGTGCCTGGCGGTCTTGGTCCTGATCCGCAGCGCCGCCCTGCTGGCGCCGATCTACTCAGGGCTGGATCTGGCGCGGGCGCTGCCCGTCGAGAGCCGCGATGCGCCGCTGTTCACCGTGCGTACCTATGACCAAACGCTGCCCTTTTATTTGCGCCGCACAGTCACATTGGTCGGGTATCGTGGCGAGCTTGACTATGGGTTGCACCGCTCCCCCGGGGGCGCGATCGCGGACGTCGAGGAGTTTCTCAAGGTGTGGGGGGCGCTTTCTCGCGCTTACGCGGTGATGGATAAGAGAACTTTCAATGATTTCGAGGAGCGCGGCGTGCCCATGCGAAAGGTCGGTGAAAATGTGGCCCATGTGATGGTAGCGCGGCAATGACTTTCATGACGTGGTTGTTGATTTTGACCGGCGTGGGGTTAAATGCCGGGGCGCAACTGTTGCTCAAGGCGGCCACCAAACCCTTGGCTCGTTTCACGGTGTTCAATGCTGATACCTTGAGCAGCAGCGTGGTCATTCTGTTCAAGAGCCTGCCGTTTTGGGCCGGCATGCTGTGCTACTCGGCCAGCGTCTGCGTATGGGTCGCCGCCCTGACCAAGGCACCGGTCAGCACCGCATATCCCATGCTGTCCTTGGGTTATGTGGTGGTCGCGGCCGTTTCGGTGGCCTGGCTGGGAGAGACACTCACTATCCCTAAGATGCTGGGGATTGCGCTCATCTGTGCCGGCGTTGCGCTGGTGTCGCGGAGTTCCGCATGAAGCCCTTTCTGCCCTTTACCCGGCCCTCGATCGATGAGGAGAGCATCGCCGCGGTCGCGGACGTATTTCGCTCCGGGCAACTGGCCAGCGGTCCCAAAGTCGCGGCCTTCGAGGCGGCGTTGGCCGCCTATCTCGGCGGCAACCGGCACCTGCGGGTCATGACTTCGGCCACGGCCGGCCTGGAGATGGCTCTCGAGGTTGCCGGCGTCGGCGCGGGCGATGAAGTCATCGTGCCGGCCATGAGTTTCGCCGCGAGCGCCAATGTCATCGCACGGCTGCGCGCCAAGCCTGTCTTCGTGGACATCGATCTGCATACCCGCAACATCGATTTGGATCGCGTACCCGCGGCGATCACAGCGAAGACCCGCGCCATCATGCCGGTGCATTTCGCAGGGCTGCCGGTGGATATGGATGGACTCTACGGTCTGGCGGCGGAGCATGGATTGCGTGTGGTGGAAGATGCGGCGCATGCCATCGGCTCGACTTATCACGGCAAACCGATCGGCAGCTTCGGGGACCTGGTGGTGTTCAGTTTCCATCCGAACAAGAACATGACCACCATCGAGGGCGGTGCCATCAGCACCGGAGATGCGCTGGCGGCGGAGCTCCTGGAGCAATACCGCTTTCACGGCATCAAGCGCAACGCCGCCGGCGAAGTGGATGTGATGTTCCCCGGCGCCAAGAGCAATCTGACCGATGTGGCGGCGCAAATCGGCATTGACCAACTGCGGCGCTTGGACGGCTTCAATGCCCGCCGCTTGGATCTGGCGGGCCGCTACTTCGACGCATTCCAGGGCTTCACCGGCGCGGTAATGCCGGCACGCGGCGATTCCGGACATAGCTGGCACATGTTTCAGATATTGATCGACTTTGCCGCGCGCGGCATGACGCGGGTGGGATTTCAGAAGGCCATGGCGGAGCGCGGCATCGGCATCGGCGTGCACTATCCGAGTATTCCCAGTCTCAAGTTTTATCGGGAGGCGGGCTATCGCGAGGAAGATACACCGGTGGCGGCGCGCGTCGGACGCGAGACTGTGACCTTGCCCTTGTTCCCGGCCATGCGCGATGAGGACGTGGAGCGTGTCGTCAGCGAGATCAAGGCGGTATTGAAGTAGCCATCGAGTCCCTGCGCGACGCCGGGGCTCGGGCATGCCTTGCTATGCCAACCTGCCATGGGCAATCCACTCTTCGGTCTTATTGATGGTCAGTCGGTAACGTGCGCAATTGTAAGGCTCGAGGTTTGCGAGTTCGATACGTAAAAGCTCGATGAACGCCGGCCGATCGACATTTGGAATTGCCAGCGCCTCGACCGCTACGGGGAGGGTAGATCCTGTGACAACGATCTGCCGGATGGCATCACTGAGGTACTCACGATACTTGGCGCGCAAAGGATCCTGCGCCCCCATGGATGCCAGAATAGCCCGATATTTTGCAATCGAGCGCCGGTAGGTCCAATCAAATAAATCAGCTGCCAACGATACGTCTTGTTGTTCGTACACACCGAGCATCGCCATCGCGTAGTCCGAAGGTTCGACGTCCAGAAAGGACAGAGGCGCACAGTTCGATAACAGGAGCGGAAGATTCGAGGCCAGCCGGCTAGTACGCTTATTCCCATCTTCAAACGGTTGTAAATAGGCGATGTTCACCCACAGAAAGAACGCGCATTCAACGGGATTTCTAATGGCACGGGCCTTCTCGACAATTGCACGGAGCATCTCGTCGAGCAGAGCGGGCACCTGTGAAGGAACATAAACCGTATCGGAAATATTCACGATCGTGCTACGAATCGCGCCAAGTGCGGCTGGGTTTGCCAGCAATCCACTCATCAAAGTGCTCTGCACGTTGCAAACCACTGGCAGGGTAATGCCGTAGGTGGGTACGGCATCGACAATGAATTCGATGGCATCTTTATGGTTCAAGAGCATGGTGGCATCGATGTCGTCACCGGGCGAACGTCCCCTTAAAAATAGCTCGCGCGTGTCGAGTAGACTCTTGCCATTGCCTTCCAAGCGGGACGAATACCATGCTAGGTCGATGAGGAGCTGCTCGAGCACCCGACGTGCATAGGTTCCTGCGGGCTGTTGTCCCTGTAGTCGGCCTTGCTCGTATAACGCAACGGCGAGACTTGCCGGGAGGAGCGAGGATTCGTTAGGGCGGTATCCGTCGACAAACTGCCGCTGATAGGACACCGGAGTTCGAAGTCCAAGGGGTGCGCGCAGGTTCGCCAGCAGGGTCCGGGCCGAGGCCCCCCAAGTAAGATCTGCCGGCATTTTGGGGTCCGCCACGGTTTCGTTTGCAATAGTGCGTGCCGACTCAGCGGTCGCCGTGATTTGGTAAGCAGTTGAAGGCCCAACCCCTGTACGGGTCAGTACTCCTTCCTCGGTCATTTTGATCAGATGCCGATTGAGAGATGTCCGCGGTATGTGAAGGCGTTCTGCCAGCTCTCGTGCTCCGATGCTCAGTCTTCCCCGTGCTCTTTGGGTTGCCAGGTATTGGAGGATTGTTTCGGCAAGAAGCGGAATGGTCATTTTCAAATGCTCCGCGATGGGCAGGATGGTTATATACCCATTATCTAACCACATTGGATGGATAATGGGTGGATTATGGTTATATACCCATTATCTAACCAAATCCCCAACCTTTCAAAGGCAGGCCCGGGCCGTCGCTCTGTTGCATGGCAACAACATCCAATGGGCATCGAGTCATGCCAATGAAGAAGATCGCTTTGATTCCTTGTGTTCGCGCGCGCAAGTCCGAACCGCTAGCCTTTCGCGCGGCGTCCATTCTGTAGACGCGGCGAGATGCAATTTGCCGGGGATGGCGCAGACTTCCCACCGAGCTAATGTCAGCTCCAAAGGAACTCTTACCATGAAGCGTCTTATGATTTTTGCCCTGAGCAGTGCGGCACTTGCCGCGCCCTTGTACGCGGCACTTGCGCCAGGCGTTCAGGCACCCGATTTCACCACCCAGGCGACCCTTGCCGGCAAGCCGTTCACCTTCTCCTTGGCCGACGCACTGAAGACCGGTCCGGTGGTTCTGTACTTCTATCCGGCGGCGTTCACCACCGGCTGCACCATCGAAGCGCACAACTTTGCCGAGGCCACCGACAAGTTCAAGGCACTGGGTGCGACCGTGATCGGCGTCTCGCATGATCCCATCGATACGCTCAACAAATTCTCCGTGAGCGAATGCCGCAACAAGTTTGCGGTGGCCGCCGATGCGGATCAGAAGATCACCAAGGCATACGATGCCATCCTGGCGATCAAGCCTGAATATGCCAACCGCACTTCCTATGTGATCGCGCCGAACGGCAAGATCATTTATGAGTACACCGCCTTGAATCCCGACAAGCATGTCGAGAACACCATGGCGGCCGTCGAGAAGTGGAAGGCCGAGCACAAGTCGTAAGCTGATTGTCGAGAAAGGGTGCCCGTCGCTCGGGCACCCGCATTTGCTACGGCTGACCTTCCAAAGGTTTCTGGATAACATTAATAGCCGCCGCGCGTTGTTTAAGGATTCGGAGCCATACCGTGCTGCCCGATCGCCTGGGCAGGCGCGCGTTTTCCAGAGTGCTTGCGCATAGACGACAGCACCGCAGCCGCGCATGGCGCGGCGCAGGTCTGCAGCAACAGATGCGGACCCTCGATGTCGACCCGCTGAGCGTGCGCAATGCCGCGCATGATCCTTCACGACGCGGGTGTCGATGCGGCCCTGAATCACCTTCAAGAACTCAGCAAATAATTTGCCGGTGCCATCCAAGCCGGGCAAGAGAACCAGGATGGGGGATCGGACGTCGGCGCTGCGCCGATCGGTAGTAGAATCCACTGAAAATCTCTCGCCCACGTCCGGAGTTGCCATGACCGACACCATCGCCTTCTACCACAACCCGCAGTCGCGGGGCCGGATTGTGCATTGGATGCTGGAGGAAGTGAATGCGCCGTATGAAATCAAGGTGGTGGATTTCAACAAGAGGGAGCACAAGTCACCCGATTTCCTCGCCATCAACCCCATGGGAAAAATTCCCGCCATCGTTCATCGCGGCACGGTGGTTACCGAGTGCGCGGCCATCTGCGCCTACTTGGCCGATGCCTTTCCGGCAGCAGGACTGGCACCGGCGACCGACGATCCGAAGCGCGGGACCTATCTGCGCTGGCTGTTTTTCGGGGCCGGCTGCGTGGAACCGGCCATCATCGATCAGATGTTCTCGCGGCCGCCACCGAGCCGGCCGGCGGCGCTAAGTTACGGCAACTACGCCGACACGCTGAATACCCTGGAAAAGGCGATCAGTCCCGGGCCCTTTGTTCTCGGCGAACGATTCAGCGCCGTGGATGTTTACCTGGGCTCGGCCATCGGCTGGGGGCTGATGATGAAAGCCGTCGAGCCGCGCCCGGCGTTTGCTGCCTATATGGCCAAGGTGACCGAACGGCCCGCCCATCGGCGCGCCATGGCGGAGAGCGAAGCATTGATGCCCAAGAACGCTTAAATGGCCTCCGAAAAAAGCAGTCTAGCCCCGCTTATCGGCGTTCCCATCGGCCCCTATCGGATTGACCCGAAGTCTGCGGGCTCTACCGACTCTCTGCATTTGTCGGTCATCGTTCCCACCTACCGTGAATCGAAGAACATTGCGGAGATGGTGCGTCGCCTGACGGAGTTGCTGGACCGCGCTTTCCCGCACCGCTACGAGATCATCGTCGTCGATGACAATAGTCCCGACAGGACCTGGGAGCTGGCTCATCGGTTGACCGCGGATTACCCCAGCTTGCGCGTCATGCGCAGAGAGCATGAGCGGGGTCTGTCCACGGCCGTGATCAGGGGTTGGCAAGCCGCTCGAGGGGACATTCTGGCAGTCATCGATGCGGATCTTCAACATCCGCCGGAAGTTACGCTGGATCTGTGCAAGGTCATGGACCGTGGCGCAGACATCGCGGTCGCCACGCGCTACATCGAAGGCGGGGGCGTCAGCGATTGGAGCATTTTCCGACGCTTCATTTCGCGCGGCGCGCAGCTCATCGGTTTGGTTGTCCTGCCGGGGGTGGTGGGCCGGGTGACGGACCCCATGAGCGGTTATTTCATGGTTCGGCGCAGCGCCATCCAAGGCGTCGATCTTCATCCTCTGGGCTACAAGATACTGATCGAAGTACTGGGGCGTGGGCAGTGCCGTTGGATCGGTGAGGTGCCTTACGTTTTTCGCGAGAGGGACCATGGCGAGAGCAAGGTGACGCGCACGGTCTATGTGGACTATCTGCGCCATTTGCTGCGCTTAAGATTCTCGGCGCTGCCGATCAGCCGATTCGTCCGCTTCGCGGCGGTGGGGTGCAGCGGCGTCGTGGTCGACATGGGGCTGCTATTTCTGCTCAGCGATCCGACCATGCTCGGCTGGGGCCTGACGCGCAGCAAATTGATCGCCTCCGAGGTTGCGCTCATCAATAATTTCGTCTGGAACGATGCGTGGACGTTCGGCGACATCTCGGCTCGGCAGTTAGGTGCCAAGGATCGGTTGCGACGATTTGCCAAGTTTCAGCTCATTTGCCTCGCCGGCCTGGTGCTGAATACGGTGCTTTTGAATCTGCAATTCAATCTACTCGGCATGAACCGCTACGTCGCCAATGCCGTCGCCATCATCGTCGTGACCGGGTGGAACTTCTGGCTCAACCTGAAGCTGAGCTGGCGAGTTGCCGATCCCGCGCGCAAGCCTTGATAGGCGGGGCTTGCCCCATTGACTACGCCTACGCCCGCGGCATGAGCAGCTTGGCGATCAGCGACGTCCATCCGGACTGATGCGATGCGCCCACACCGCGGCCGCTGTCGCCGTGGAAGTATTCGTAGAACGGAATGCAGTCTTGGTAGTAAGGATCGGTTTGCAATTGCGGCTGGTGGCGTAGCACGGGCCGCTCGCCCTTGTCGTCCTTCAAGAAAATGCGCGACAGGCGATGCGACAATTCGATCGCTACCTCGTTGATGGTGTGAAAGTTTCCCGAGCCGGTGGGGCATTCCACTTTGAAGTCATCGCCGTAGTAGTGGTGGAATTTTTGCAGCGACTCGATGATGAGGAAATTCATCGGAAACCAGATCGGTCCACGCCAATTGGAGTTACCACCGAACTGCCGGGTCTCGGATTCCGCCGGGGTATAGCGCACGGATTCTCTGATACCGTCCACGTTCAGCTCGAACGGGTGTTCAAGATGCGCCTTGGATAGGGCGCGAACGCCGAAGTCGGACAGGAATTCGGACTCATCCAGCATGCGTTTCAGCAGCATCTTCATGCGGTGGCCGCGCAGCAGCGACAGCAGGCGGCGCTCGCCGCGCCCCGGCGATTGCCAGTGCGACACCAGGCCGGCGAGATCGGGGCGATGCATCAGAAACCATTCCAGGCGGCGGCGAAATCCCGGCAGCCTCTCCAGCAGCTCGGGTTCCAAGGTTTCCACCGCGAACAGCGGTATCAGTCCCACCATGGAGCGAATCCGCAGGCGCACGCGCCGGTTGTCGGGCAGGCACAGGACGTCGTAGAAGAATTGATCCTCATCGTCCCACAGGCCGACATCCTCGCTGATGATGGAATTCATCGCCGCGGCAATGTTCAGGAAGTGCTCGAAGAATTTGCTCGCGATGTCTTCGTACACATGGTTGTGCTCCGCGAGCTCCAGGGCGATACGCATGAGGTTCAGGGCATACATCGCCATCCAGCTGGTGCCGTCGGATTGATTGATGTAGCCGCCGGTGGGCAATTGAGCGCTGCGATCGAACACGCCGATGTTGTCCAATCCTAGAAACCCGCCCTGGAAAATATTGCGTCCCAGGGTGTCCTTGCGGTTCACCCACCAGGTGAAGTTCAGCATGAGCTTGTGAAATACCCGCTCGAGGAATTCCAGGTCGCCCCGGCCGGCGTTCTGCTTGCGGTCGATTTGGTACACGCGCCAGGTCGCCCAGGCATGCACCGGCGGGTTCACATCGCTGAATGCCCATTCATACGCAGGAATCTGCCCATTGGGGTGCATGTACCATTCGCGGGTCAGCAGGACGAGTTGATGTTTGGCGAACGGCGCGTCGATCAGCGCAAAGGGAATGCAATGAAATGCCAGGTCCCAGGAGGCGTACCAGGGATATTCCCACTTATCCGGCATCGAGAGGATGTCGGCGTTGTTGAGGTTGCTCCAATCCGAATCGCGTCCATGTAGGCGCGAATCCGGCGGCTTCATCTGGCCGGGATCACCCTTGAGCCAGCGAGGCACGTCGAGATAATAAAACTGCTTGCTCCAGATCAGTCCGGCGAAGGCCTGACGCTGGATGGTGCGCTCATCGACGGAGGCGATGTCTCTTTGCAGATCCGCATAGTAGGCATCGGCCTCGCGATGCCGCTGACGGATGTGGCTGTCGAAGTCTTCGAACGGATCGCCGACCTCGCGGCGCGTCAAGCGCAGCCGCAGTTCCTGTTTGCCGCCCGCGGGGAGGGTGGATCGATACCAGACCCCGGCCTTGGTGCCGACGCATGCCGGGTTCACCCGATCGCGATGACCGCCGATGATGCGCTCGTGAAACGCATCCTTGAAATACCCGGTCTCGCCGTAGTTCCAAAGCCGCCGCGCATTGGTCTCGTTCTCCGTGTAGAGAACTTCGGCGTCGCCGTCGAAATACAGGCGGCTCACGCCAAAGCCACCGGGCTCGATGGCAATGGCGCCGTCCTCGGCCGCACGCAGCTGCGGCTTTTCGCAGCCTGGATCCCAGCTCCAGGTGTTGCGAAACAGCAGTTGCGGAATGAGATGCAAGATGGCGCTCGGCCCGCGGTTCCACGCGGTGACCTTCATGAGAATATCGCCCGGTTCGATCTGGGCGTATTCGACGAACACGTCGAAATACCGATTCTCCGCGAACACGCCCGTGTCCAAAAGCTCGTACTCCGGAACATCGGCGCCGCGCCGCCGATTCTCCGCCACCAGATCCGCGTAGGGAAATTCGCGATGCGGATATTTGTAGAGCATCTTCAAGTAGGAATGCGTCGGCGTGGCATCCAGGTAGTAGTAATGCTCCTTGACGTCCTCGCCGTGATTGCCTTCGGCATTGGTGAGGCCGAACAGGCGCTCTTTCAAAATCGGGTCGGCCCCGTTCCACATCCCCAAGGAGAGACAGACCAGCTGCTCGGCGTCGGAAATGCCGGCGATGCCGTCCTCTCCCCAGCGGTAGGCACGGCTGCGCGCATGATCGTGCGGAAAATATTCCCAGGCGGTACCGCCGGGACTGTAGTCCTCCCGCACGGTGCCCCATTGACGCTCGCTCAAGTAGGGTCCCCAGTGCTTCCAGCCGTCGGGGCCGACCACATGGGCGAGTTGACGCTCTCGTTCGATATTCAATCAATACTCCCTTGGGCCTTCGAGATCCGGCGCTCGAGATAGATCCATGAGCGCAGTATCTCAGCGACGCTCCAGGCCTGCGCGAAGCAGCCGCGTGCAGTGTGAGGTGCGTCACCATCAAATATTTCGCCTATGGTGCCGATGCAAGCGCCGTGCACATGCGTGGCCATGGACTCGAGCAACGACTGCGCCGTGCGAGCGTCGCCGTACACCTGAAAATGCGCGCGAGCGTAGGGTCCGAGCAGCCAGCCCCACGCCGTGCCCATGTGATACGCGGCGTCGCGCCGGCGGGGGTTGCCGGCATACTGTCCGATGTATCCTGGTGCGGAGGGGCTCAAGCTGCGCAGTCCAAAGCTGGTGAGGAGTTCTTGGCCGCAGCGAATCACCACGGCACGCATTTGCGCGGCTGAAAGGACGCAGTGGGGCAGGGAGATCGCCAGAATCTGATTAGGTCTGACCCGATCGTCGCGTGCGCTGCCGCCATCTACGTCGATGACGTCGTATAGGCACGAGCGCTCGGCATTCCAGAAGCGGCCGAAGTTCGAAGTGGCGCGATCCAGCAGCTGTGCGCAGAATCGCTGGTCGCCTTGGCTACCCATATGTTCGGCGAAGCCGACCATTACGCGGAGTGCATTGAGCCACAGCGCGTTGATCTCCACCGCCTTACCCGTGCGCGGTGTGAATACTTCATCGCCATGCTTGGCATCCATCCAGGTCAGCTGGGTGCCGGGCTCGCCGGCGCACAACAGGCCGTCCCGCGGGTCCACGTGGATGCCATAACGCGTGCCCTCGGCATGCGCGCGAATGATGGTCGTGAGCACCGGGAACAGATCGCTCAGCAATGTCGCGTCGTGCGTTGCCTGGAAGTAGTCATCCAGCGCGTGAAACATCCACAAGGTCGCATCCGCGGTGTTGTACTCAGGCGCCTCGCCGCCGTCGGGGAAGCGATTCGGCAGCATGCCTCGATCGACGAACGATGCGTAGGTTCTAAAAATGCCGGCCGCGATGTCGTAGCGTCTCAAGGCAGTCGCAAGGCCTGGCAGGGCAATCATGGTGTCGCGGCCCCAGTCGGCGAACCAGGGATATCCGGCGATGATGCTGGTGGCGCCTGCGGGGGCATCGCGCCGCACGATGAACTGATCCGACGCGCTCGCCAAGCTGCGTATCCAGCCGGGCGCGGTGCTCGGGAGAGATGCGCTCAGTGCCTTGGCTTTGGCTTCGACGCCCTTCAGTACCTCATCGCCGGCGGCCGGCGCGGAAGTCTCTGCGGTGGCGATGAAACAGAGCGCCACCTCAGGCGTCAGATCGGCGCCGAAGGTGCCCGGGAAGAATAGATCCTCTGCGGCGTCCAGCCCGCGCAGTGCTTCTTCCCGATGCCAGAAGTGCCAATACCATTCGGGCGTTGGGGTGAAAGCGCCGTGGCTCACCAGGAGGCGGTAGGGCCGGGCACCGTCAAAGGCCTGAATCAGGCAGCGATCGGCACCTGGCTCCAGTTGGAAGGGCCGGGGTCCTATTCCGAGGCTGTGATAGTCACGATAGGTGACGAAGGGTTTGAGTGTGACGCGCAGCGGCGCCGAACTCCTCAACACGGCCAGACGGAGATAGCTGGTGTTGGCGCCCGGCGCCATGAAAATCTGTTGCTGCAGGAGCGCGTCGGCCACGCAAAAGCGCCAGGTCGGTATGCCGTCAAGTACGGTGAACGACTCCAAATGGATGAAGCCCTGCGGGCTGATCGTGCCGTCGACGAATTCATTTGCCGACAGAGCGGTCACTTGCCCGAGGTACTCGACGCTCAAGTCGATTTTGGCCACGAGCAGCGTGCGCTGCACCGGGGGCTTGAGGCTGGCCATGAGAAATCCGTGGTAACGGCGGGTGTTGGCGAGCGCAACGGTGCCGCATGCGTAACCGCCCAAGCCGTTGGTGACCAACCACTCGTATCCGGCGGCCCCGTTCCAGTGGCCGCAGATCTGCCGTCCGAGGGTCAGAATCTTGACCTTTTCATAAATCACCCTTTTACCCAGCCTGTACAATAGCCGTTTGCACTGACCCCGGTGATAGATGGCGCAGATTTTATCGAAAGAGGGGGCTGCGTTGATTTGCGGCTCCGTGGCCTATGACACCATTTTGGTGTTTCCCGACCGCTTCAAAGCCCACATCCTGCCGGACAAGCTGCATACCTTGAATGTGTCGTTCCTGGTGCCGGACATGCGCCGGGAATTCGGCGGCTGCGCAGCGAATATCGCCTACTCTTTGAATTTGCTGGGTGACCGGGGCATCCCCATGGCCACCGCGGGGCATGATTTCGCGCCTTACCGGGAGCGCATGGTCGCGCAGGGGCTCGAGGTCGAGCACATCCAGGTCGTGGAGGATACCTTTACGGCGCAGGCCTTCATTACCACGGATTTGGACGACAATCAGATCACCGCCTTTCATCCCGGTGCCATGCAATTTGCTCATCGGAACAAGGTGGCGGATGCGGGTTCAGCCATCGCGCTTGGCATTGTCGCGCCGGATGGCCGCCAGGCCATGATCGAACATGCCGCGCAATTCGCGGCAGCGTCGATCCCGTTTATCTTCGATCCCGGCCAGGGGATGCCGATGTTCGGGGCCGATGAACTCAAGACCTTCATTCGGCAGGCCCGCTGGGTGGCCGTCAACGACTACGAGTGGGGGATGCTGCAGCAGAAAACCGGCATGACGGCTGCCGAGGTGGCATCGCAGGTGGATGCCCTGATCGTGACCCTGGGGGCCAAGGGATCGGTGATTTATACCGCAGGGCGGACCTTGACCATCCCGGCCGCCACGCCCAACGGGGTGGTCGACCCCACGGGTTGCGGGGATGCCTATCGGGCTGGTCTAATTCACGGGTTGCTGCGGGGCCTCGATTGGGAAGTCATCGGCCGGATGGCCTCTTTGATGGGCGCGATCAAGATTGAATCGCGCGGACCGCAGAACCACCGCTTTACCCGGGCCGAGTTCGATCGACGGTACCGGGACAATTTCGGCTAATTCGCAAGGATTTCGACTCATGAGCAGAAACTTCTCTTTCACCTCGGAATCGGTCTCTGAAGGCCATCCGGACAAAGTTGCCGACCAAATCTCCGACGCCGTGCTGGATGCCATTCTGGCGGCGGACCCCAAGGGCCGCGTGGCTTGCGAAACCATGGTCAAAACCGGCGTGGTCATCGTGGCCGGCGAGGTGACGACCAGTGCCTGGGTGGACGTCGAAGCCCTGGTGCGCAAGACCGTGCTGGACATCGGCTACGACACCTCCGACATGGGATTCGACGGCGCAAGCTGCGGGGTGCTCAACATCATCGGCAAGCAGTCGCCGGACATCGCGCAAGGCGTCGATCGCAAGGACGAGCGCAAGCAGGGCGCGGGCGACCAGGGTCTGATGTTCGGCTATGCCACGAACGAGACCGATGTGCTCATGCCGGCGCCCATCACCCTGGCGCATCGCCTCGTCAAACGGCAGGCGCAGGTGCGCAAGAACGGCAAGCTGCCCTGGCTGCGGCCGGATGCCAAGAGCCAGGTCACCCTGCGGTACGAGAACGACAAGCCGGTGGGCCTGGAGGCCGTGGTGCTGTCCACGCAGCATTCGGATGACATCAGCACCAAGCAGTTGCGTGAAGCGGTCATGGAAGAGATCCTAAAGCCCGTGCTGCCGGCGAAATGGATCGACAAGCGCACCAAGTACCACATCAATCCCACCGGCCGTTTCGTCATTGGCGGACCTGTGGGCGATTGCGGCCTCACCGGCCGCAAGATCATCGTGGATACCTATGGTGGATTTGCACGCCACGGCGGCGGTGCCTTTTCCGGCAAGGACCCCTCGAAGGTCGATCGCTCGGCGGCCTATGCCGCGCGCTACGTCGCCAAAAATATCGTGGCCGCAGGCTTGGCCGAGCGCTGCGAGGTGCAAGTCTCCTATGCCATCGGCGTCGCCGAGCCCACGTCCATCATGGTGGAAACCTTCGGTACCGGAAAACTCTCGGATGCGCGCCTGACGCAACTGGTGCGCGCGCATTTCGATCTCACGCCGTTTGGACTGCGCGAAATGTTGGATTTGGCGCGGCCGATCTATCAGAAAACCGCTTCTTACGGACACTTCGGCCGCAAGGAGGAGGAGTTCAGCTGGGAGCGGACCCACAAGGCGGGCACTCTCGCCGCTGAATTCAAAGCGACGCGCGCCGCTTAAGGCCGCTCAAGGAGATATCAATGAACGCAGCCATCAATCTTAAGAACGACTTCGTGGTCAAAGACCTTGCGCTGGAAAGTTGGGGACGCAAGGAAATCAAGATTGCGGAGACCGAAATGCCGGGTCTCATGGCTATTCGCCACGAATTCGCTGCGCGGCAGCCGCTGCGCGGCGCGCGCATCACCGGTTCCTTGCACATGACCATTCAAACGGCCGTGCTCATCGAGACCTTGAATGCGCTGGGAGCGCAGGTGCGCTGGGCCTCCTGCAACATTTATTCGACGCAAGATCACGCCGCCGCGGCGATTGCGGCGGGCGGCACGCCGGTGTTTGCGGTGAAGGGCGAGTCCCTGGCGGATTACTGGGATTACACCCATCGTATTTTCGAG
Organism: Gammaproteobacteria bacterium; assembly: GCA_021323735.1. Classification (GTDB taxonomy): domain Bacteria; phylum Pseudomonadota; class Gammaproteobacteria; order Steroidobacterales; family Steroidobacteraceae; genus Bog-1198. Next base: position 43,669 of record JAJPKM010000016.1, on the reverse strand, counting down.
TGGCCGGATGGCGGACATTCGAACATGATTTTGGACGACGGCGGCGATGCCACGCTGCTGCTGCACTTGGGTGCCCGCGCGGAAAAGGACGCCTCGCTCCTGGCGAAGCCCGGCAACGAAGAGGAAGAGCTGCTGTTCGCGGCCATCAAGTCCAAGCTCAAGGTCGATCCGAAGTGGTATTCGACGCGTCTGGCCAAGATCAAGGGCGTTACCGAAGAGACCACCACCGGCGTGAAGCGGCTGTATCAAATGGCCAAGGATGGGCAGCTCGCGTTCCCGGCCTTCAACGTGAATGATTCGGTCACCAAGTCGAAGTTCGACAATTTGTACGGTTGCCGCGAGTCCTTGGTGGATGCCATCAAGCGTGCCACCGATGTCATGATCGCGGGTAAGGTGGCCGTGGTGTGCGGTTACGGGGATGTGGGCAAGGGCTCGGCGCAGGCCCTGCGCGCCCTGTCCGCTCAAGTGTGGGTCACGGAAATCGATCCTATCTGCGCGCTGCAGGCCTCGATGGAGGGCTACCGGGTCGTCACCATGGATTACGCCGCGGACAAGGCCGATATCTTCGTCTCGGCCACCGGCAATTTCTACGTCATCACCCACGATCACATGAAGCGCATGAAGGATCAGGCCATCGTGTGCAACATCGGCCACTTCGACAATGAAATCGAGGTCGCTGCGCTACGCCGGTACACCTGGGAAAACATCAAGCCCCAGGTCGATCACATTATCTTCCCCGACGGCAAACGCATCATTCTGCTGGCGGAGGGCCGCTTGGTGAACTTAGGTTGCGGCACGGGCCATCCCTCCTACGTGATGAGCTCCTCGTTTGCGAATCAGGTGCTGGCGCAAATCGAATTATTTGCCAACACGAAGCAATATCCGATCGGCGTCTATGTACTGCCGAAGCATCTGGACGAGAAGGTCGCTCGATTGCAGCTTTCCAAGTTAGGCGCGCAATTGACCGAGTTGACCGACGTGCAGGCGAAGTACATCGGTGTCGAGCGGACGGGACCGTACAAGGCCGAGCAGTACCGCTACTAGCGAGCGTTATTCGTGACCGATAGACATTCAAGCATCAAGGCCGGATTGGACGGGTACTTTCTGTGAATTCGCGAAAAGTATATGCCGACGCTGAGTCGGCGTTGCGCGGGGTGGTCAGGGACGGCATGACCGTGATGTGCGGTGGTTTCGGGGTGTGCGGAATACCCGAGAATTTGATTGCGGCGCTACATGCCTCCGGTGTGCGTGATCTGACGGTGGTGTCCAATAACGCGGGGCTGGATGGCGTGGGCTTGGGATTGCTGCTGCAAGCCCGTCAAATCCGCAAAATGATTTCCTCGTATGTCGGTGAGAACAAGGAATTCGAGCGGCAGTACTTGGCCGGTGAGGTGGAGATCGAGTTCAACCCCCAGGGCACCATGGCGGAGCGCATTCGGGCCGGCGGCGCCGGCATCTATGGATTCTTCACCAAGGTGGGTGCGGGCACGCAGGTGGCCGAGGGCAAGGAGACACGCACCGTCGAAGGCGAGACCTATGTCCTCGAGAAGGGCTTGGTCGCCGATGTTTCCCTGGTCAAAGCCTGGAAGGGCGACACCGAGGGTAACTTGATCTATCGAAAGACTGCCCGCAACTTCAATCCCAACATGGCCACCGCCGCTCAAATTACCGTGGCCGAGGTCGAAGAACTGGTTGCGCCGGGAACGCTCGACGGGGACTCCATCCATACCCCGGGCATCTTTGTACACCGCATCATTCAAGGGGTGAATTACAGCAAAATGATCGAGAAGCGCACCGTGCGCAAGCGCGAGGAGGGTACCCGTGCCGTGGTCGCGTGAAGATCTGGCTGCGCGCGCTGCCCGAGAATTGCAGGATGGATTCTATGTGAACCTAGGGATCGGTATTCCGACGCTAGTTGCCAACTATATTCCAGCCGGCATGAATGTGGTGCTGCAATCGGAGAATGGCATGCTGGGTACCGGCCCCTTCCCCCTCGAGGGCGAGGAAGATCCGGACTTGATCAATGCCGGTAAGCAGACGGTAACCGCCCTGCCCACCACGTCATTCTTCTCCTCGGCCGACAGCTTTGCCATGATCCGCGGCGGCCACATCGACTTCGCGGTACTCGGCGCCATGGAAGTCGCTGAAAACGGCGATTTGGCCAATTGGATGGTGCCCGGCAAAGTGGTCAAAGGCATGGGCGGTGCCATGGACTTGGTGGCAGGGGTCAGGCGTGTGGCGGTGGTCATGGAGCACACCTCGAAGGACGGTACTCCCAAATTCAAACCGCGCTGCGAATTGCCTCTGACCGGGGCCAACTGCGTCGATATGCTGATCACCGAGTTGGGAGTCTTCCAGCGACCCACGCGCAAGGATCTGTTTAGGCTGACGGAACTTGCACCGGGTGTGACACGGGAACAAATTCGCAGCAAGACGCCGGCGAAATACTTGGATTGACCGCCGGCGTTGTTCGGTCGCTTTAGACGGCGGCTCGCTGCGCCGCCCGGCGGTGCTGTTCTTCGTGAACATCGGAACTTGTGAGCCCGGTGTTGGCGGCAATGATGTCGATGAGCCGGTGCGAGGGGTCCTTGGGCAAAATGACCTCGTGAACGCGTTCCCAGATCCGGATACGCTCCTCGGCCGTCTTGAGGCGCGAGGACTGTTCGGCCAGGTCCATCCGGCGCCGTTCGGCGGATTCGGCTTGTTGATGTGCCAGCCGCGCCCGGAAGTCCATCATCGAATCCTCGGGCGAGGACGCAGAAGGTCGCCCGAGGGAAGGGCTTGGTTTGTATTGATTCACACGACTCTCCAGGTAGCAGCGCTCACGGTACCATTGTCTGGCGTGTCGCGAGATAGAATCGTCAAATCGCTGTCACGCCGCGCCTCCGGCGGCCACCCCTATAAGCGGCCTTGCAAAGGCATTGTAAATATTTGATTCTATTAGTATATGATACTGGTACAATGCTGAAGCAATGTGCGTACTTGGGGGAGGTATGCGGGGTCACTCAAAAATGATTGCGCTCGACAAGCGCCGGTGGGCGTTATCACTTGCGCTGTTTTTCGGAATATTGGCAGCGCAGACTTCTTACGGCGGATCGGTCTTTCTGCCGTATGCAAGTGAGCAATACGAACACAACAGCAACGTATTCGCACTGCCGAACTCCACTGCGGCATTCGTCGCCAACGGCGATCTTAGGCTGAGCGATTCGGACCTCAAGACAGTCGTGGGCTTCGAAGAAGACTATCTGTGGGACCGGCAACGGCTGTACAGCACTGTCGAAGGCCGCTATTTCCGATACGATCATTTCGATGAGTTGAGCCACTACGAATACTTGGCGAAGGCCGGGCTCGATTGGAAACTGTTGAGTGCTTTCGACGGCACCTTTCTCGGAAGTTTTGAGCGCTACATGGCGTCGTTTGCGAATCGCGATACGCAAACGGCGCTGGCGATCAACTTGGAACGGCATGCGATCGGCAAATTCAACGTCGGCATCTCGCCCGAGTGGCGGCTCGAAACGAGCGTCGACTATCACGATCTCGACGCACCGATACAAGGTTATCCGAACTACGGACTTACCGAGACGACAGGTCTCGTGGCATTAAAGTACCTCGGCTTTTCGAATCTCACTTATGGAATTTCCACGGATTACATCGACGGTAAATACCGAAACGCCCCGTTGATCGGTACTTACAATCAAACCGACGTCGATCTGACGGCGGCCTATGCGGCCACGGGGCTGTCCTCCTTCGACGGGTCGGTCGGCCATACTCAGCGTAATCAGGATTTGAACCAGGGAAACGTTTCCGCCATTACCGGTGCACTGGGCTACTCCAGGCGATTCAGCGGAAAGACATCGGTTCGTGTCGGCTACACGAGGGCGGTCAACAGCTATATCGGCGCCGGCGGATCGGAATTGGATTCAACGCTCAATGCCACGTTCAATTATCAGGCCACGTTCAAGACCGGACTGGCGTTTGGATTTTCGGAGACTTGGTCGAAATTCACCGGCCAAACGATACCCGGGTCAGATATATTGGGACGTCGCGACAGAAGCCCCGCAGCCACGTTTAAATTGAATTATCAGGTGACGCGTTGGATGCTGATCCAGCCCTATGCGAACTATGCGCGCCGCAGTTCGAACTTCGAGCTATACAATTATTCGGGAACGATCATCGGCGTCGAAGTGCTGGCGAAAAAACCTGCTCCGCCGGCGCGCTAAAAGACGCGCGGCAACGCGAGCTGCCGAAACTAGAAGTGATTGATGACGGCACCGAGAATTTGTGATTGGGTGCTTCCGAGCCGACGCAACAGCTCTCGCGTCTCGTAATAGGAGGTGCGCTGCGCGCGGGATAGTACAATGACTTTCCCAGCCAGCGTCGCAATCGCCAATCCGTCGGCGTAATCCTTGATCGGCGGGGTGTCCAAAATCACGAATTCGAATGTCTTGCGCCAATCCTGCAGAATTCTCGAAAATCGGCCGTCCGACAGCAACTCCAATGGATTGGGCGGGGTGGTGCCCGCGGTCAACAACGATAGTTGCGGTAGCCCATTGACGGGATGAAACCACGCTTTCTGATTGCGTGAGATCGCCTCGCCGAGGCCGTTTTCGTTGGTCGAGCCGAAGAGGATGTGCTGTTTGGGCAGGCGCAGGTCGGCATCGACCAGCAAGGTGCGCCTTCCAAGCTGAGAGAATGAGATCGCAAGCTCCGCCGCCAACTGAGAGCGGCCCTCACCCCCGCTTGCGCTCAACAGGGCGATGGTGTTGGCGTGGCTGCTGACTTCGCTGAGCAACAGCAATTCCGTGCGCAGCGCGCGGATTTTCTCGCTTCGTGGGTTGTCCGGGTCATGCGCCAAGATGAGCTGCGCGCCGGGCCTTACCATCTCGCCCTGCGCCAGTATTATCTGACGGTTGTCCGATATCTTGCGGATCGCCGTCTCGACCAAGCCGCCGGCCGCTTCAGATTGACGGCGTTTCGCCCACACCAGAGCATCGTCGACCTGATCTTGCGTGATGAATCCGAGGCGCAGCGCGGCATCGACGAAGCCCAAGGATTCCAGAGGCATGAGATCCTGGACGGCCTTGATCTTCTCCGGCGACAATTTGAATCGCGAGATCAAGGCGGTCCTCAAATCGAGGTCCGCGCCACTCGACTCCGTATCCGGTACTTCCTTGGAGTAGGGGGTGCTCACGCCCTGCTCCGGGCGAATTCGATGGCATCGAACTCGCTCAAGACGGGTATGCCGAAGCCGCGCTCGAAGTCATCGCGGCAACGCACCCGACGATCGAGGATTAGTTCATAGGCGAAGGGCGCCCCCAAGCCGGCCAATAGGCCGGCAAGCATGCCGAGGAATACCAGCTTTATCTTGTTGGGTTTGATCGCCTTCGGGGCTGGAACTGCGCGACTGATGAATTGCACATTGGTATCGTGCGCGCCGGAGGCGAACATGATCTGATCGTATCCGTCCAAGGCGCGCTTATAAACCGATTGCGCGGACTCCAATTCGAGCACGTACTTGGTGCCTTCATCCTGCAGTTTTCGAACGGCGAGCACCTTGGCCCGCTGTTCTTCCACCGCGGCAGCCAATTTTTGCTCCAGTTGTCGCGCCCCGGCCAGATCGGACGAAGCGTTGTTGCCGCTCGCCGCAATTTCATCGTTCAAAGCCTTACGTGTTGCGGCGATCTGACTCTCGAGTTCTATGACCTTCGGATGCGCTGATCCCATGGTCGCGCGCAACTGAGCCAGCTTGGTCTTTTGGTCGTTGAGCTGGGTTTTCAGGCCCTGGATGAGCGTTGAAGCCGCAACTGCCCGGCTGCTCGTTCGATCGGCGTCGGCTGCCACTTCCGCGGCACGGCGTTGGTTTTGCGCTTCCTGGTAACGCTGTTCGAGACTCGTGAGCAAGTCTCCCTCGACATTGGTGGTCTGCGCCGCTGCATCGGTGACACGAGATCTTTGTCTGAACGAGGTTACTGCATCTTGCGCGACGCTGACTTTGTGTTTGAGCTCGGCGAGTTCTTCGGCATAGTTCTTCGCCCTCTCCGACGCAGGTCCATGGATACGCTGATGTTGCTGCTCCAAATAGGTGTCGGCGACGGTGTTTGCGATGGCGGCCGCACGAACCGGATCACGCGCCGAGGCCGTGACATAGATCAACTGACTGCCGAAACGGCCTTGTTCGACCTCGAGGCCTTTGCTCAAGGCATCCTTGGCCCAATCCCGAAGATCGCCGGCGCCGCTCCTGTAGCCGGCCGCGTAGTCCTTGTCGGCCGTGAGATTGAGTTTGTCGACAACCGGCAGCAGCACCGCGCTGCTCTGCATCAGTTCCATTTCCGTCGAGATATACGCCGGCACCGGTCCCGTTTGAATTCCGCGCGCCGCCAGCGGATCGGTGGTTTCGTAGTTCACCATCAGAGTGGCCGTCGCAGCATAGGTCTTCGGCATGATTTTCGCGACGCCGGCCGTCAAGATTACGATCGCTGCCGCGATCATGACTGTCTGCCAACGGTGAGCGCGTACGATCGCCCATACCTGCGTGAGCGATAGGCCCGGAGGTGCCGAATCATGGTCGATCGTAGGCATCAGGTCCTGAGGCACAGGTTCTGCGCGCGCTGCCGTGAGCACCGGTAGATTTCGCAGCTCTCTCAAAAGATGCTCTCCTTCACATGAATGACGTCATCCGGCTTGACCGGATCGTTCAACTTGGCCTTCACCGTGACGTACTTACCATCGACCAAGCGCTTGATATCGACGCGCCGTTCACTGCCGCGAGGCGTCACACCTCCGGCGCGTGCAATCGCTTGAACCACCGTCATGTCCGGCTCAACCCGGTATTTGTTCGGAGTGGTGACTTCACCATAGATATAGAACTGATCGGCCTTCGGTACGAACAGCGAGTCGCCTCCCCGAAGGGTCTGCCCCGGAACCACGCCCTTGGCCTGGTCCAGTCCCTTGAGATTGATGGGGTAGCGTTGCACGGTCCCGCTGGCATCGGCGCGCAGCAGGAAGATTTCCTCCGATGCGGTATCCAAGGAGCCGCCCGCGAGCGCCAGCAGATCGAATATCGTCGTGTTCGCCTCGATCGGGTACAAGCCGGGCTTTCCGACCTGCCCCAGAACGCTAACCCTTTGGCTACGCGACACCGTGACCGTGAGTGTAACGTGGGGATCGACTAAAAAATTTCCGTCCTTGAGGGCTTTTTCAATCCGCTTGCTGGCCTCTGCCGGGGACAGCCCCGCGACTTGAACTGGGCCGGCCAGCGGCACGGGAATCGTTCCATCGTCTGACACGTAGACGACCGTGCTCATATCGGCCTGGCCGTAGACTTGAATGCTGACGCTATCGCCGGGCCCGATTTGGATGATACGCGGCGGTGAATTGGCCGGCGGCGGTGGCGAGGAGTTCCCACGGGAGGATTGCGCCGCATGTACGGCCAAACAGCAAAACGACCAGAACAGCACCCATAGCCCGGATTTGACGGTGACCGAGCGACTTGACACGCCTAAACCTCCGAAAAACCTGGGAATCTTAACCGCTGCCCAACCGGGCAAAACACCAATCCTATAGTACTATTTCAATCGCGTGGGAGAGTATCGATTCTTCCGGTCAAGCGTTGAAATTACTGCAATCGTTGAAACTACCGCGATAGGCGTCACTAGGCCGGGATCATTAAGTCCAAACGACCTTCGGCAAGCGGGTGGGTCCCCCTCCCAGCGGCATAGTCAGCACGCGCCGCGCTCTGCATCTGGGGACCGGAACCTGACAGCTGTAGCAAAAATGTAGTGATAAACAGTGCACGGAAATGACGTGACGCCACCTGTCCCACATCGAATTCTGCTATCGTCTGCCGGAAAATATGTCTCTGACTGCATTTGACGCGCCCGGTGTTCTGTCAGCTATCTCGAATCAAAAAGGGCCGCTCGATGCGGCGAGCTACTAAGGTAGAGTCTGAGTGTCAAACCGCAGGTACGTAGTGATTTCGCCCTGTCGCGACGAGGCAGAGTACATGCGTCGCACGCTCGATAGTGTCATGGCGCAGAGCATCCCGCCGGCGCTATGGGTCGTCGTCGATGATGGGTCTACCGACGATACCACCGCGATCCTGGAAAGCTACCGTTCCCGCATGCCGTATCTGCAGGTCGTGCGCCGAGCGAACCGCGGTCGCCGGAGCGTGGGGCCCGGGGTGATCGAGGCCTTTTATGCAGGCTTGGAAACGGTCTCAGTCGATGAATTCGGCTACGTCTGCAAGCTCGACCTCGACCTCGATCTGCCGCCGCGCTATTTCGAACTGCTGATGGAGCGCATGGAAGCGAATCCTCGGCTTGGCACAACATCCGGGAAACCCTACTTCGTGGCCGCCCGCACCGGTGAACTGGTTCCCGAGGTTTGCGGTGACGAGATGTCGGTGGGAATGACCAAGTTCTACCGGGTTCAATGCTTCCATGAGATAGGAGGATTCGTACGCCAGGTGATGTGGGATGGCATCGATTGCCATCGGTGCCGCATGCTTGGCTGGATCGCCGAGAGCGTGGATGACGAGGCCCTGAGATTCATTCATCTGCGCCCCATGGGATCAAGCCAAAAGGGCATCTGGACGGGGCGAGTTCGTTCCGGCTACGGGCAGTACTTCATGGGGACCGCACCCGCTTACTTCCTGGCCAGCGCCATATTTCGATTCGCCAAGCATCCGATCTTGATCGGCAGCATTGCCATGCTGTGGGGATACCTTTTGAGCGCATTGCGCGGAGCGGTGCGCTACGACGATCTCAAATTCCGTAAGTTTCTGCGCAGCTATCAGTACGCGTGCCTGCGGCTCGGAAAGCGCGCGGCCACCCGAAAATTCGATGCCGCCCAGGAAGTGGTCTGGCGTTCCAGGACATCACCGCAGGTCGAAGGACACAAGTCATGAGACTGAGTCGAATAGAGCTTCTTGACAGTCCCTTCGATCGTATCGGAATGCAGGGGACGGTCGATCAGTGTATGGCCTGGTGCTCCGGCCCCAGAGTCCCTCACACCGTCATCACGTTGAATGCGGCGCTGCTGTGCATGATGAGGAGCGATGCAGAATTGCGCGCGGCATGCCGCGGCGGAGACCTGATCGTCGCGGACGGAGTGCCGGTGGTCTGGGTCTCGAAACTTGCCGGCGTTCCTCTGCCTGAACGCGTGGCCGGCGTGGATCTCACGGTGAGACTTCTGGCCGAAGGCGCATCACGAGGACTGAGCGTTTATTTTCTAGGTGCCAAGCCGAAAGTCATTCAGAAGCTCGTGGAGTACTGCGGCCGCGCTCATCCAGGTCTGAGGGTGGTCGGATTTCGTGACGGATACTTCAAGCCATCCGACCATGAGGATATCGTGGCCGAGATCGCGCGTCTTGCGCCGGATATGCTGTTCGTGGGCATGCCCAGTCCCTTCAAGGAGGCCTGGTGCGAACGCCACCGCGAGAGGCTTGGGGTTCCCGTGATTGTCGGCGTCGGCGGCACGTTTGACGTACTGACAGGATATGTGCGCCGTGCGCCTCGCTGGCTCCAGTCCATCGGCATGGAATGGTGGTGGCGGCTGGCGATGGAACCTAGGAAGATGTGGCGACGCTACCTGCGTACGAACACCGACTTCTTATGGCAGGCGGCGCGCTATATCGTCCGGCGCCGCATGGGCCCGCGGGTCTCGTGACATAGCGTTGACCAAGACGCGGGCTTACATGGGAGAACCCAAAACCGTCGATGTGATCATGGGAACGCGTCCGGAAGCCATCAAGATGGCTCCGGTTGTCGCGGCGCTGAAGCGTCGTGATCGATTGCGATGTCGAGTGGTTTGCACCGGGCAGCACCGGGAGATGTTTCATCAGGTCGCGAATGAATTCGGGTTTTCGGTCGACGTCGACCTCGACACGATGGTGCCCAATCAGACGCTTGCCGGACTTACCGCCAGGCTGATGCAGGGGATCGATGGATGGCTCGAAAGGGGGCATCCCGATCTGGCGCTGGTGCAGGGCGATACCACTACGGTTCTCGTCTCCGCCCTGGCTTGCTTCTATCGGCGCATCCCGATCGGACACGTCGAGGCGGGGCTGCGCACCGGCAGCATCCTTGCGCCCTTTCCGGAAGAGCTCAATCGCCGCTTGGCTTCACAGATGGTATCGCTGCATTTCGCGCCCACGCGATCCGCTCAGTCTGCGTTATTGCGGGAAGGCGTCTCCGAAGAGACGATCGAGGTGACGGGCAACACCGTGGTCGATGCATTGTTCATGGAGCTTTCCCGCCAGAAGGAACCCGACATCGGCGCTTCGATCGAGACCTCGCTGTCCGCAGTGATCGGACCGGACTGGTCCGCGCGGCCTTACGTCCTCATCACCGGCCATCGCCGGGAGAATTTTGGCGATGGATTCGAACAGATCTGCCGTGCCATCCGCACGCTTGCGCTGCGGTATCCGAAGTATCGATTCATCTATCCGGTGCATCTGAACCCCAATGTGCAGCAACCCGTGAGGCGTTTGATCAGTGACGTCCCGAATATCGTCCTGATTCCGCCGCAGGGCTATCGCAATTTCGTCGCATTGATGCAGCGCTGCACCCTGGTTCTCACGGACTCCGGAGGTGTGCAGGAGGAAGCTCCTTCGCTCGGCAAACCGGTGTTGGTGATGCGTGAAACGACGGAACGCCCGGAGGGCGTTGAAGCGGGCACGGCGCGGTTGGTGGGCGCGGGAGAAGCGAGCATCGTACAGAATGCGATCGGGCTGCTCGACGATTCGTCGGCCTATGAGGCGATGGCCAATGCGGTCAATCCCTATGGGGATGGACACGCAGCGGAGCGAATCGTGGCGCGGATTGAACGTTATTTCGGGCTGCAATAAGGCCTATTGATCGGGATCCGCGCGCGGGGTGATGGCTGGCTTTCGCGCCGATCGAGCGACGCGCAGCGCCGCCTGGTCGATGGGCTCGAAGCAGCGGGCGGCGACAATCGTCGCCACAATACTGATGATCATCGCGAGCAGCCGGGCCTGCGGCGCGCCCGCCCAGGGCGCCAGCATGACCAGTGAGAAGCTGCCAAGTCCGAAAATGATGGGCCAATGGGTCAGATATATCGGAAACGACAATCGGCCCAGAGCGCTGAGCCACCTATGCTGCAGAAATGTCCGGAGCGGCGCGCATTGCATGATCCCGAGTGTGAGCAGCGTCGCCCCATATACGCGCATCAGGTAATCCGGTTTGGCCAGTGGGCAGGGGGCGAGAAACTGCAGCGACACCGAGCAGACGTATACCAGCGCATGCGGACTTCTGAAATGGCTGATGAGGCACACACCGAGACCCAGCGTCGCGGCCAGTGCTGCCAGCGGCCAGGATACCAACAAGCGCTTCCCGCCAAGCTCAAAGCGCGCCGCGATGTGGCCGGCGACGAAGCAGAACAGGTATGAACGGCAGAGGACGAGAGTCGCTAAAATGAGCAGCGTCCGCGATCTGACCCTCGCCAGGAGCAGCACGAGCAGCGATCCGTAAAACTCGATCGATAGGGTCCATAAGGGCGCGACATAGGATTCCGGCATCGGCGCCAACGAGGCGGCGGGAAATCCGAGCCACTGAACGATGGATGAATCCCGGAAGCCTAGGAGGACACCGTTGACGATGGCATCCTGGAAGATCCAGAGACTCGTCGGCGGCCGCCAATTTTCCGAGAGCCACCACGAATTCGCGAGCGTGCCGGCAGCCTGGTTGTCGCCCCCGAAGATTTGAAACAGGAATGCCGAGAGCGCACAGCCTGCAATGGCCGGAATGGCCAGCCGCAGAAACCGGCTGCAGATGAGCGCGCCGTTGGTGGCTCGTGAATGGGTGAACACGGGCGTCAGGACATAGCCGCTGAGAACGAAGAAAATGCAGACTGCCGAGGCGCCGTCGAGCAAGAAAAACAATGGGGTAGCGGCGAGATAGCCCGCCAGCGTCCCGGAGGAGGGCGCCGCAAAGAACGTGCCGATAAAGAACGCCAGCATCGCGTGCGATAACAGCACTTGAACGGACGCCAGTCCCCGCAAAGTATCCAAGTAGGGGATGCGCCGCTCATCGCCTTTCGCATCGGCCGCGGAACTTGGCGCCACGGCCGGCTCTCGCACTTGATCGAGCACTGGATGTCTCCCTGGCGAGGCGCTCATGCGTTCATCGGTTCAAAACACCCTGGTAGACGGCATCGAGCCGGTCGACCGTACTCTCCCAGGAATACCTGGGTGGAACGCTCTCTGCGGCCGCGGCAAGACGCTCTCGCAGCGGTCGGTCGAGCATCAATTCCCGCATGCTGCGGTAGAGACCTTCTTCGTCGCCCTGAGCAACGATGAGTCCATTGATTCGATCTTGAACGAGTTCAGGGATGCCGCCGGACTTGAATGCGATCACGGGAGTGCCCGCGGAGAAGGCCTCGAGAAGAACCAAGCCGAAGGTCTCTTGAAACATGGAGGGCAAGACGAAGATGTCGGCCGCCGCGTAGTACGCATCGATTTCACCGGGAGGGATCAGGCCGAGAACGAAGGCGCGCTTGCGTGCCATGGCCTGCGCAAGAGTGTCGCGTACCTGTTGTTCCGTGGACTCCAACGCCTTCCCCTGCAGCCATCCTTCTTCAACCCACAGGCTGCTGCCGCCGGCAATGGCGAGGCGCGCGTTGGGATCCTCTTCGGACAGCTTGGCAAAAGCCCGGGCCAGATAATCGACCCCCTTTTCCGGTCTGATCGCTCCGGCAAACAGGAACAGGACATCCGAATCCTGCAGGCCAAGCTTCTGCCGTATGCGCTGCCTTTCTCCTTTGCGCTTGTCCCGCAGGAGCACTTTCGACTGTACTCCTCCCGGAACTCTGACGATGTTCGCAGGCAAGGCGTTCGGTCCTGCTTGGCTGTGTGCCAGGCTCAGACGGCCCATGACAAATTCGCTGACGGCGATCTGCGCTGCACTGTTGCCGACATTCGCCCAATATTCCGCTGCAGCCTCGGCAAATCCCGCGGCGTCCAAGTGCCCGAGAGGATCATTGTGAAAATGCATGACCTTGGGCTGTGCGGTGAAATACCTGGTGCGCAGATATTCGTGAAAATGGACCAGGTCGAAACGACCGGTTCGAACGAGCATTGCCAACGGCAAATGCCATCCGGCGATCTTGCCGAAGCTGATTTTCTTCAGCCAGGTGTAGGGTTTCAGGTGCAGAATGCGCACGCCTTCCCAGCTTCCTTCCCAGTGCTCATCGGCATTGCATGCGACGGTCACGTTATGACCGCGGCGCGTTTGAATCCTGGCGATTTCCAGAGCCGACCGCTCCGTGCCGCCGGTCGCATCGATCATCGGCCGCTTCGGCAACCGGCCGATTCCAAGAAAATGCAGAATCTTCACAGCATGCGACCTATGGTAAACAGAAGGGCCATTTGACAGCATACCGGCCAAGTCTTGGCCGTAACTGTGGCGCGCGTCTAAAGTTCTCCCTGCAGGGCTTGCCGAGGGGCCGGAATTTGCTATTTTTGTGTATTCTAATCGCGGGCGGTACAGGGACTTAACCTGCCACGCCTGCCGTACGAAAGCAGTGTTGTACCGCCGAGCTAACCACCCGTGCCGCAATTATACCCATACGTCGAGGGATCGCACAGCGAACAGACACGGATAGCGGCCATGGGATCCCGCTGCTTTTGCTATATTTGCGCCGCAGGAGTGCTCTCGAGTTGATCGACATTTCCATCATCATGGCGACCTATCGTCGCCCGCACACGATCGTCAGCGCCATCAAGAGCATTCTCGATCAACGCGATGTTCGAATAGAGGTACTTGTGGTGGACGACTGTCCGGACGGTTCGGCCGAAACCGTGGTTGCCGGTATCGGTGATCCTCGAGTCCGGTACATGCGAAACCCCAATCCCTCGAACGGCCGTCCAGCGATTCCGCGCAATGCGGGCTGGCCTCTGACCCGCGGTGAGATCATTCATTTTGCCGATGATGATGATCTGGTGCCGGAGGGCTTGTACGCGGATGCGCTCGCAGAATTTCGCCGATTCCCGAAAATCGGCATTGTGTTCGGCAGTATTGAGGTGTTCGGAGAGCCGTCGAAGACGCTGACTGACGAGCAGGCGATGTTCGCGCGAGCCGCACGCCGCTCATCCCGCCTGCAAAGGCTTGGTTCGGCGCGGGCGTTCGCGGCCAATCTCCTGTTCCTGAACTTGCTGTTCATCGGAGGTTCCTCGCTGGTGCGGCGGCACTGCCTGGAAGCGGTGGGCGGCCTGCGGGCAGAGTTGGAAATCATGGAAGATGTGGACTTTCTGGCGCGGGCCACGCGTCTATTCGGTGTCAGGTACCTGAATCGGCCATCCTTGTTCTATCGCGTCGGGCCGTCGATGATGCGCAGCCAGAAAGATCTTCAGGGTGCGTTGAAACGGAGCTACGTCCGAATGCAGGCCGGTTACCGCGAAACTTTCGGGGGGTGGGATTTCTATTCCCTGAAATTTCTCGCACGTGCCGTGCTGCGATTCATATGAAGCCGATCAGCGCAGATCAGCCAAGAATTCTTTCGGTCACGCCCGGCTCATACAGGCTGGACACTCGCACTTCGAAAAACAGTTCGTTGGCACGCACGGCCTGGCGGAAATAGTTGATTTGATCGTCGGTAACGGTCAGCTTCAATACTCTCTTGAAGGCGCTTGCCACGCTGCGGAGTGAGTCGACTCGGATGTCGGGGCGCAAATCAATCATCGCATCCAGCGCCATGTGTTTTCGAGCCTGTTTCCTGGCATCCAGGGGAATGGAAACAATAGCGTCGAAATAGATGTTGTCGACGCCCGGCGGCAAAGAAACCAGATCTCCGGCATCTCCAAAGGGATAGTGATCGCTCGAGGTCAAATGATTGGCGTAAAGCAGGAGCGAGCCGTGCCGCTGGTTCAAATTCTTGAGAGCCTGCACCAGCGCTACCGTCGACAACTTATGATCGGGATGTGCGTCGAGCCGCGGATAAGGCGCCACGAGGATATCGGGCAGGGTCATTTTCACGAGGTGCTCGAGATCAGCAACCAGCTGCGCCCAGGTCGCGTGCCGGTTGTCCCGGGATGCGATAAGGGCTGGATCTTGTGAGCGGCCGAAGGCGTCGAGAAATTCGACGTCGGCTTGCGTCGAGCGTACCTTAGTCTCCGGGCGCTCCATCATCGTCTGCAGTGTGCCGTCGAAATAGCCAAGATTAGCCGTTCGATTGATCGATATTCCGCCCAACATAGGCACCGCAACGCTGTTCCATGCTCGATTCCGCCCCTTCTCGCGGTAGATATCGGCTCCGCTGAACTTCTCGAACGGGCCGGGTTCTCCGTCTTCACCCGCCGTCAGCGTGATGACGTACGCATCGCGGTCGGCATAGGCACCGAAAGCCGCGATTTCTGCGTCGTCCGGATGCGTGCCGATCACCAGCATCCTTTGGTGGCCGAGATCTACCCCGTGTTTTAGGGTGTACAGCACGACTGCCTGATCAGGGATCTCGAGGTAGTGACCGTTCAGTCGCAAAGTGGATTTGCCCTCGCCGAGCATCGCGCTCAGCTCGACGTAGCGCAGCCCGGAACCGCCTCGCTCGAACGGCTGCCGCCACCTTCCGCGCGGCGATTCCATCTCGAGGTAGGGTTGGAACCAATGTCCGAGCGGACGGGAGCGAATCCGCAATTCGAGCAACACAGTCATGCCGGTTTGAGTCATTGGCGGAATTTCGAGGCTTCCGTTCTGCAACCGCTCGGTCGTGCGAGACATGCCGGGTCGCGAAAAATCGTATTGCTGATCGCGGGTTACGTCGTACCGGTAGATTACGGTGCGCAAACGCCATCCCTTGAGCAGGACGTACACCGCTCCTAGCAAGCATGCTCCGAGTACCCAAGTAGCGGACATGATTACCTTGGCGACAGAGGCCTGAACGACGGCCGCGGTGGCCGCCCTACGGTGGGCCGGTAATTCGGATGGTTGACCTGGCGCCAGGTGCGCTTACACCGCATCGTCAATTCCACCTGGTTTTCCCCTTTTGTGTCATTGTGTCACAGGAATCTGGTCCCGCACGGCGCCTGAATGAGCGATTTTCACTTGGAGTCCCCAAAGATTTCCGCGACGATGGCTAATGTTCTCGGCCAAAGTGGCCCCCGAGCCACTTCGCAGGATATCCTGAGCGAAGCGTTGTTTGCGACGTCAACGGCGATCAGCTTTGCACCGTTGCGAAACCAGTCGGAAAAGGAGTTGTTGGGATGACAGTGAGAGATACGATCGTTGCGCAATTCGAGCAGGTCGCGGTAGAGCAGCGCCGAAGATTGGCGCGGCTCTCGGACGAGACCAAGTTGCTGGATTCCGGCCTCGACTCGCTCAGCTTTGCGCTGATCGTTGCACGTTTGGAAGATGCACTAGGCGTCGATCCCTTCGATACGACTGATGACCTGAAATTTCCCACGACCTTCGGCGATTTCGTCAAACTCTACGAAAAGGCGATTTCGTAAACTACGAATAACGCCGCTAGCCTGGGGGTTGCGGAAGTATTGAACCGGGGCATCAAGCGCCCGGTAATCTCATGGCGGTAGTGCGGCGGAAACGGGGCCTGTTGCCTGCCAGGTTTGAGCGCCAGCCCCGTGCTGACTGGGACGGGGCGGCCCGTGGCGAACCCTGGCGCTGGAATAACAGTTCCCGAGCCAAGGAGAATGTCGCCAGGGTAAATATGACGAAATCGATGCTGGTCACGTAGAACCAATGCGACTCGGACATATCCGCCAGGAACGCCCTGAAAATAAGGGCCAGATACAGCGCTCCTCTGGCCTTCTCCAGTCGCATGAGGGCCAGTCCCTGCCTGAGGTAAACGACGAAGTAGGCTAACAGGCATGCGCCCCCGACGTAACCTAGGTCGTTGACGACATCCAAGTAGCCGTTGTGACCTTCCGTGGGATAGAAGTAGAGCTGCGTCATCATGTCGTAGGAGGGAGATGACGGCAGTGGCCCGATCCAATATGCCTCATATCCGGTGCCAAGCAAGGGGTGTTGGCGAATATGGAGCTTGAGGAGATACCAAATATTGGTGCGTCCGCTGAAAGTGAGGTCCTTGCCGGTGATGGTTGAAATCGGAGTCAAGATGACACTCAATCCCGGCACGATGTTCAGCACGGCCAGCGCATAGATCAGCACTGCAACGGCAAAGAACCCGACCATGTAGGGCATCAAACGGCGCATAGAACCCGGAGGCCGAAGCAGCAGGATCACGAAGAAAGCGGCAAAGGCCGTCGACATGAGGGACGTGGAGCTGCGGCACATTATCAAGCACAGGCCGGCCAGTGCCATGTTTGCGATGGCTGCAATTCGCCCGGTTTCCCCTGTTAGCAAGCCATGCAGCCAAAGTATGAAGGCGCAGCCGGCCAATGAGCCGAGCACATTCTTGCCCGTGGTGATTCCATGCCAGGCATTTACGAGCTCCACGAATTGTTCATGGTGGATGGCCAGTTCCGGGTTCCAGTAGCAGAAGAGGGCGGATGCGGCGAGCAGTGAGGAGAGCACCCACCGAAGGACGTTCTCGAACCGCCGAGGCTGCCAGCCGGCGCTGGCAAATGCGACGCACACCGCAATGATGATATACAGGCGGAGTATCCGCCTCAGGGTGATTGCGGGCTCGATGGACCACAGCAGGCTCAAGCTGGCGAGCACGACGAAGTAGAGAAAGGGGCGGTTTGCTGCGGCAAGCAATCCTTGTACCTGCCGCTGGTTTTTGATCACAAGGTAGGTGCCCCCGAGCAGCAGCACCATCCAGATTGTGAGGCTAAACGCATCGCCATCCAGGGGATTGCTGGCCTGCCTCCGGTAGTCGAACCCTGAGGGCACGGTCATGACCATGAACATAATCAAGATAAGGGCGGACGGCAGGAGTGAAGCCGATTCTTTCCGCCCGGTCCCGATTGCACGCGCAGGTCTAGCCAGCGGGGGTTTCCTGATCTGTTTCACTCTGGCCTCCCAGGCACACCTAATCGTTTAATATAACCGAGCCCAATTGCGGTAGGCAGCCATCTGAGTAGGTAGGGCTTCATATGTACGGCACAGTAACCCGAGTTCACGCATAGCCCGTCGCGCCACTTCGGCGCGGCATCAACAGCCTGCACTGTGAAATGATCCTGGAAAGCGGCAATGATTTTGCGGCCCTCCTGTCCCGCAAGGTTCGCGTTTGCATCATCGGCGCAGGTGCGGCGGGGATTTCCCTGGCCTGTGAGCTCGATGGCTGCGGATTCGAGGTGCGTCTCTTTGAAGCAGGTGCACGTGCGAACCACGTCGGCGATTTCTATGAAGGTTCCGCGACCCCCCCTCATCCGGAGCCGCGGCAGTTCAGGCGTGTAGGATTCGGTGGAACCACCGCAGTGTGGGGCGGCCGCTGCGTTCCCTTCGATCCCATCGATTTCGAGCGTCGGGAGTATCTCGCCAATACGGGCTGGCCGATAACCTACGACGAAGTCGCGCGCTTCTATCCCGCTGCCATGGAATATTGTGATGCCGGCCGCTTCGACTTCCTGACAAGGACATCGCTTCCGGGGGCAGAAGCGATCATTCGCGGATTCAAAGGGGATGAGGTGGTGGACGCCGATCATATCGAGCGTTACAGCCTGCCCACGGACTTCGGCAGGCGCTATCGGCGGCAGCTTCAGAAGTCGGCAAACGTGACCGTGATGCTGGGATTGCGCTGCCTGAAGCTGAACCGGGCATCCGGTGCGGACATGATCGAATCCGCAGAGTTCATCGACCAAGGTGGGCATCTTCACACGGTTCGGGCCGATACGTTCGTGCTGGCGACGGGTGGCATCGAAGTCCCGAGACTTTTGTTGGCTTCCGACCGTGCAGGGAGTGGTTTCGGCAACGTGGGCGACTGTCTGGGCCGGTTCTATATGTGCCACTTTGAGAACACGTTGGGCCGAATCGTCCCCCACAATAGTCCCGTCGCGTTTCGCTTCGAAAGGACGGACGACGGCGTCTATTGCCGCCGCCAGATGAGATTCACGCCCGAAGCGCAGCATGCCCATCATCTCCCGAACATGGTTTTCCGCCTGCATTTCCCGAGCTATTCCGACGCGGCTCATGGCAGCTCGGTGATGTCCGCCATCTTTCTGGCAAAGTCAGCCCTCTTACCGGAATATCGGGCCATCCTTCAGCAGCAAACTCAGGTTCCTGCTTCGCCCCGATTGCCGCACGTAGGCAACGTCTTACGTGACCTACCCGGGCTTGCGCGATTTACCGCCGAGTGGCTGTTTCGTATCCGGCTGGCCAGCAGGAAGCTGCCCTATACGCTGGTGGCGAATGCCGACGGTAGCTTTCCGCTGGAATTCAATTCCGAACAGACCCCTGACCCGTCCAACCGCATTACGCTTCGAGAAGATCTGGACCGGCATGGCTTGCCACAGGTGCACATTGCCTGGCGTGTCGGCGATCAAGATGCACAGGCGGTGCTGCGGGCATTCTTGCTCCTGCGCGAGTCGTTGGGGCGCAGTGGCGCGGCACAGCTGTTGCTCGACGATGAGTTGCTGGCCGGACAGATCGCTCGTTCGATACCGCTGGGTCACCACATGGGCACCGCCCGCATGGCCTCAAGTCCCAGGAGCGGGGTCGTCGACGGCGACTGCGCCGTGTTTGGCCTGCCCAATCTATACGTCGCCAGTTCGGCGGTGTTTCCCACTTGCAGCCATGCCAATCCGACTTTGACCATTGTCGCGTTGGCAATCAGGCTGGCGCAGCACCTGCGTTCGCGTCTAGTGTCGTGATCGGGTTGCGGGTCGGTGCTCAGGACGATTTAGACGGCAAGCCGGGCGGCGAGGGTGGGCGCCGCGAACCGGGCGCCGGCCACGAAGCGGAAGACGGGTCCGAAGTTCAAGGCGGTGAGCGGACCCAGGAAGTACAAGCCCGACAGCGATGATTCAAACCGCAGGGAAAGATCGGGTGAGCGGCCGATCCGCAAAACGCGCAAGCGCAAGCCGGCGTCAAGGTAGCTCAGGCGATCAACATCGAGGGTGTAGCCGGTGCCGGCGACTACGTGGTCGAAACACATGGAGTAGTCCGAGACTCCTTCGGTCCGCAGACCCAATGTCACCTGGTGGTCGACGGTTTTCGCGGAGACCACGGTGGTACGCAGTTTGACGTTGATCTTGCCCTCGAATCGGTCTTGGATCCACCAGGGTGCTCTGGGCGGTAGCCAGCCCTTGGCGAGCCGAACGCGGCGCTGCCTTGGAATGAAATAGAACGCCCAGGGAAGCGATTGGAGTAGCCAGTTTTTCATCCCGGCTCCAAGCACGGTGTCAGGCATGAGGATGCGTTTGATCAGTGATCGGTCGGGCGGCGCTCGGGTGTTGAATGTAACCCTAGAGCCACGCACCAGGAGGTGCGGCTGCCCGCCCGCCTCATGCACGAGGGCAGCGGCCTCGATGGCAGACGCGCCCGCACCGATAACCGCAACCTTCTTGCCCGCAAATTGGTCGTAGGAATGTAGAGCCGCCGTATGCGTCACGTATTCGCCGAGCCCTTCCAAGACCTCCGGCGTGTGATCCAGTTCCGACAGGCCTGTCGCCGACACGACATTCCGTGCATGCACGACATCGCCGTTGGACAGAGTGACCTCGAAGCGGTGCTTACCTGCCGACCGAACCATTACGACCTGTTCAGGCTCCAGATCCGGTACGAAGCGCTGCTGAATTTCCAATCCGTAGGCAGCATAGGACTCCATCGAGCAGGGTTCGAGTTCCTCCAGTCCTTGTCGGCGGCACCATTCCGGAAATGACTGCCCCGGTTGCGGTATGCAAATGTTGGTGGCGAAGCCGAGCGATTTTAGGTTCAGTCCTTTCGGCATGGACCGCCAGAAATGCATGGCTGGACCAAAGACCCGATGGGAAGTCCCGCGGGCTCGCAGATGCGCTGCGAGCGATAGCGCATAGGGGCCTGAGCCAATGATGGCCACGTGAATGTCCTTCATGACGCGGCACCTTGCGGCTGCTCATAGCCCGTGCTCCTTAGAAATGCACGTGGATGGCGTAGATACGAGTGTAGCTGACGGAGCCGGTCGAAACGGCGGGGCCAAGGGTCTTCGCGATCCGCGACGGCATCGATCACCGAGTCTGGATGAGCCGCGCACCACTCCTTCCAGCGCCCGGCTTCTTGTCTTGGCATCGTTCCCAGGACGCGCCGCAGTCCTAGCAACACCGCCAGGCGGGAGCGGTTGCAGAAGGCCTGGGGGCCGGTGCTGTCCGCACCCGCGGCAGCGGCAGCCGCAGTCGCCTCCGCCACCGCTTCGTCGTTGCCCAGCGCACCTTCGTAGAACAGCGTGGGTAGCGGCAGTCCTCGGGCCACGTCGAACGCCAACTGGTTGTAGAGGCGCCCGTTGATGTCGATCAACAGTGAGCGGCCCGGCAACCGAATGAATTCGGCCTCGAACACACCGAAGTAACCGATCCTTTGCAGAAGCTGTTGCAAACCTGAGGCAAGTCCTGAGTCCACCGGGGCCGACTGGAAACACAGGCCAGTACCCAATCTGCTTGGCAACTGGAGCACCTTTTCAGCCGCGCGCACAGCCATATTCCGTCCGCCGCGGTCGATGAATCCGGCTATGGAGTAGACCTTCTCGACAGCTTCGGGGTGGTAACGCTGAATGATGGGCAGCGTCCAGTCCGGGAATCGGGTGGCAAGCTCTGGGTCGAGCACATTGCGCCGACAGAAGTCGGTATAGGTGCGCACGGAGTTTTCGCGTCCGCCAAAGACAATTGTGCCCTTCGAATGGGTGTTCAGGAGGCTTTGAGTCCGAGGCTTGATCAGGAGATACCCGGACAGGTCGCGTATCATCTCCTCGGCCTGATTCGGGTTGCTGGGAACCCAGGTGTCGGGCATATCCAGGCCTGCTGCCCGCACCACCTGCGCCAGCTTGCTCTTGTCGAGCAGGTTAAGCAGGGTGTCAAGATCCGGTTGATAGAACTGGAAATCGCGCTCCAACTCGCGACGATGCAGGGCGAGCACCAGCGAAATATCGTCGCTGGTCGGGTAGATGACCGGTTGGCTATATCGCCGGCCCAGCGTACGTGCCCAATTTACGAACCGCTTCATATCAGTGGCAGGGGGGCAACGAAAGCGGCCAGCCACTTGGCGCGACCAGAGAGCAGGCGCCAACATGTTGGGATCGGCGATCAGTACAGGTACGCCATCCGCGCCCAGCGTTCGTGCCGCTGCGAGCGTTCCATAGTATCCGCCGTCGCAGAGCAGAACCGGGCGCTTTGGACTAGACATCAGCCCGCCGGGAGTGAAATGGGGAGCCGCGGCAATCGAGGAAGTGGCCGATTCGTACGATTTTAGGTCCGGAATCGCACTGGCCTTGATGTTTGCATACTCTCTTCGCACGCGTAACTCCTGTTGAGCTTTTGAGTCTGGCTGCATCGAACGACACCGGCAAGTGCATACATGCCACAATCGGCAAATTGAGATCTAGCGCACACTTTTCCTGGTGCCATGGGTCGCGCAACCGCACGGTATTGATTGACCGTGCTGATAGGAGACCGGACAATTAGCTTGTTTTTTCCCCGCGGGGCGGGGCCCCTATGAGCCACGCCTACTTCGACGACTCTGTTCGCGGCCACGATCTGCACCGGCGCTCCCTGCGCGGTGGTGCCATGGCCATGATCTCACAGGGTGGCAACGTTGCAACCCAAGTCATTTCTACCATCGTGCTGGCCCGGATCCTGCTTCCGGAGGATTTCGGGCTCGTGGCAATGGTGTCTGCGATAACCGGGTATATCACGATCTTCATCGATCTGGGCACACGCGACGCAGTTTCTCAGCATCCGCGCCTCAGCTCTGGGGAGGCGAGCGCGCTGTATTGGATCACCGCTGCCACGGGCTTGGTATTTGCCCTGATAACTGTTTCTTGCGCGCCACTGATCGCCTCGTTCTACAGCGCACCCAAACTCCAAGCCATAACAATGGCTCTGGCGGTCCCAATCCTGCTGTCCGGGCTCTACTATCAACAATATGCCCTGATGCGCCGCGCGATGATGTTCCGCAAGCTAGCCATCATCGATATCAGCGGAAACTCGATCGGCACAGCACTCGCGATTCTGCTTGCGCATTTCGGTTACGGTTATTGGGCTCTAGTATGGAAGCCTGCAATTACCGCAATCGCCACCGCATGCGGGGTTTGGGTTACTTGCGGTTGGTGGCCGGGGCGTCCTGCATTTACGCAGGGCGTCAGGGTAATGATTCGCTTCGGGCTCAACGTGACCGGCTACATCATCGCCGACAACATCTCGAAGTCCATGGATCGTGTCGCTCTGGGACACAACTATGGGCCGAGAGAGCTCGGTTTTTATCAGAACGCCTTGAACGTGTACGACAATGCCGCGAATGTCAGCGTGTCGGCTTTGCACAACGTGGCAACGGCGACCTTGAGCAAACTCCGCGACGACTTGGACATGCTCAGGGGCGCCTGGTCAACCGCGCTGTCTTCTCTTGCTTTCTTCGCCGCCCCGGCCTTTGCAGTCCTTGCAGTCGTGGGCCAGGATCTAGTGGTGCTCGTATTGGGGCCCAAGTGGAAGACTGCGGGCACCATCCTGAGCATTCTTGCCTTGCGAGGGCCCGGCCAAGTGGTCGCGAGCACTCACAGTTGGCTCCATATAGCTGCCGGACGCCCTGACCGTTGGCGGCACTGGGGTGTGCTCAACTGCGGTTTCACGATCATCGCGTTGCTGTGCGGACTGAGATATGGCGCGCTGGGCGTGGCCACCTCGTATGCTGTATTGGCTTACATTGTTTTGGTTCCCGCGCTCCTCTATGCCGGATATCCTCTGGGAATTCGAACCAAGGATGTGCTCGCGACGATCGGGCCTCAGATATTTTGCGCTCTCGTCACCGCTGGATTTGGCTTCGTGCTCCGAGCGATGCTATTCGGGGGCGCTTCAATGCTTTTCAGGCTCATCGCTCTTACTTTTCTGTGCAGTGCATTCTATCTGGCTGTGATAGTGCTGGGCTTTCGCATGACTAAGCCGCTCGCCGTCGCTGCTTCATTGCTGCGTCGTCGTCCGGCCGGCGGGGATTGATTTTTTCGAATGCGGTGTCAGGAGCGCAGAATTCGGGCGTGCGAACTTGGCCAGTACCGCTTCAATTGCAGGAAGTGTTTCTCGTAGAACTCATAGCTGAGCACTGCAATCACGATGGAAGCGGCTATTCCTGCGCCGGCCTGCAATATGAGCGCCGTCATGTTGGAACAACCGAGCCTGGCTGCCAGCACCAGATGCGTGCGATGAGAGCTGAAGTAGTATGAGAAGAAGTGGTGATAGACATAAAGTCCGTAGCTGTATTTGCCAAAAAAGGCCAGGGACGGGCTAAGCAGACATCGGGTCCAGCCGGAAGATACCTGTCCAAGAAGGCCCTTGAGCAGCAAAGCCGCCAGCAGTAGGTGGAACGCGCCGCCGCGTACCGATTCCAATACGTTCGCTCCTAAGCTCAAATGGCGACCACCGAACTGAATTGCAAGTAGCCCCAAACCCGCGAGGGCCAGGGGCACCACCAATCGGCGAGCGCCTTCTTCTCCGCCGGGTTGCCGCAGGTAGACAGCGAAAAATCCGCCGATGGCAAGGGCGTCGAGCTGGAAAGGCGTGAGAACTTCGATAACCACAGGGCCGGCGCCAGCCAGCGATGCGATGATACGGCCAATGAAGGACGCTGCAGCAACGAGAAACGAGAATGTCAAAAAGACCCGGGGTTTGGCTGCGAGCACCCAGACCGCCAGGGGCCATATGAGATAGAACTGCTCTTCGACCGCAAGCGACCAGAAATGCTCTATATATGTAAGCACCCACCCGTCGTGAATAGCTAGGTAGATGTTGACTGCGTAAAGCCACGCCCATGCCTGATAGGCTTTTAAATCTGAGAATTCGGATCCGCGCAGTGCTGGAATAAGCGGCAACACGAGGAAGATGACGACCAGAACGCCATAATACAGCGGGAAGATGCGCAACAGACGGCGCAAGTAAAAGTTGCGGAAGTAGTGTTCATCGGTGCGTGCGTCGTAGAGGATGCCCGTGATTAGGAATCCCGACAGGACAAAAAAGAGATCGACGCCCAGCGCGCCATAAGAAAACACCCAGGATACTGTCGAATTGACAAGCCCTTCCCTGTTCTCCGGGGCAACGAAGTGAAACAGCAAGACAGCGAGTATTGAAATTCCTCGAATGCCGTCGAGCACCGGCATGTGCCCGCCTGCTGCAGATTCACGTGGTTTTTTTGCGCTAACTGACAGCCTTTCCAAGGTGGAAGATTGCGGGCCCGAAGCGTCCGAGGTCGAATTCACTGGCAACTGGTTCCGCTGCTTCCTACCTGATCTAGAACGAGGCAATACGATACGTCAGGGTACTCTACACGCGATGGCGGTCGCGGTGCGTGGCTGATTTGCGAATCAGTGAACCACGTTGGGTGTGCCCGCTGAATACCGGGCCTGCGCAGGAAGGGTATAGATGGCCCCCGTGGTGGGATCGACCCAGGGCCAACTGTTCGACCCGAAAAATGCCGGTTTGCCGGCGAGGTAAAGCGAGTCCGGCAAAGAAGCGGCTGATCCATTGAGCCAGGTTTGCTTACCAAGCAAGGTATCCCAATTGCCGTCCCGAATCGCTGTAGCTGCTACCTGGGTATCGACCGTATAGGGCGCCTTGTCGTTCCAGCCCATCAGCCACGTAGTCGGACGCCAGGGTGCCTTTGCCTGGTCATCCAGATAGCCGCGGGCCGCCGTAGCCCGCTGTGGCTGCCCCAGGATGTTGCCCACATAGGTCATCCAATAGCTGTAACGCATCGCACCTGCAGCCCGCTTGGGGCCGTTTGCCGGGCCCGGGAGGTCATTCGCATCGTCGACGGAATGGCCGGTGAAGTCGCTCTTGAAGGTGCCGCGCACGCTCGTAGTGTAGTTGCGAAAATAGATCATGTAAGTAGAGGCGCCATGAGTGGCGTCACTATCGATGTTGAAGCTCTGGTTGCCCTCGAAAAGGACCATATGCGATCCGACCATGTGCGATGCGTTGAGACCGACTTCGATCCATCCTTCGTTCGTGGCGATGTATCCGGCATCCATATAGTTGTAGCCGACGACCGAGCCGGCGCCGGATGAGCGCGCGACTATTACCTTATTGGCGTCGATGACAATATTGTTTTCTATCAGCACCTCGGATGACCCGCTGGCAAGACTGATGGCATATCCGGCACCGCCTGGCTCGGCCCAGGCTGCGTCATGGACGTAGGAATCTCTGAGTTCATCCCGGAAGCTGTTGTTGATTGCGATACCTTCGCCGTACCATTCCGTCACCTCGATGTTGCGCGCCCACGAATATCGAGTGTTCTCGAATCGCACCGCTCCATTTCCTCCTCCGACCAGTGTCACCTGTTCGATCCCGGCATTCTGAACTGGGGCATTGGAACCAGAATAGGTCGTGAGTTCGGCATAGTGGCTGGACCGATAACCCTTTGTCAGGGGAGATGTGAAAGTGATCGTATTGCCGATCACCGTCGCGATTTCCTTGATCTCATTCTGTGGTCGATCTTGGCGTGAGAACCAGCAAGCTCCATCTTTGCCGTTGCCGGTTCCCGCAAAGTTATTTGCGGCCGAGGGAGTCACTCCTGTCGCTAGCGGATCGTCAATGAAAGGAATGGTTGGGTTGTGAAGTTGCCAGGTCACCGCGTAGTCGGGTGAGGCCCAGATAGAGGTGGCATTTTGGGCCACGTCCGGTTGCCAACTTGCTCCCGAGGTCTCATCAAGCAGCACCATCTGGCCTTTGGAGAACACTGAGCCATTGGCTACGGTGACCGACGTTGCTCCCTGAGCGGCGTCAGTCGACAGCACTTGCATGTGTCCTGGCTGGTAGGCAGTGGGGCCCTGGCACCTGCCATCTCCGTCTGGATTTACCCAGCGCCCCGGCCCAATAATCACCAACGGTGTTGGATCCGCGGCCTGCTGGATCTTCGGGGTCGCGAACACGTTCAGGGGGTTCTTCAGAATGGTCGAGCCGGCAGCGGCGCCTCGCAACACCACGCTCTTGTTGATCGCGATGTATTGTCCCTTGCCGATGAGAAAAGTGCCGGCGCCCAACTGGACGACGCTGCCGGCTGAACACCGGCTGATCTGCGCATTTATCTGAGCGCTGTCATCTGCGGTCCCGGTCGGGACCAACGGAGTCGAATTGCAGAGAGGACTCTTTAAAGAGGGGATGCCTCCCTTGGACATTAGGCCCGGATTCCAAGCGAAGTTGCGCTCACTTGGCAGGACATACTTTGCGCTACCGGTACTGCCGGACGCGCTCGATTGCGAGCGCGATGCGGTTTCTCCAGCTGTCGATGTCGGTGCGTCCGGACGTGATGCCGCGACCGCGGCGTTCGAGGGTGCCGCCTGACCTGAACAGCCAGCCAGAGCACCGGCAAGAAATGCGTTGGACAGGAAACAGGCGCGGCGTCCTAAATGGAGGCTCGTCGACCCGATACGGTGCTGGTGTTTCATGTTAACCCGAATTGGTTGGGAACCGACGCGCCTGATGTCACTCAGGAGCACCGATTGGCTTTCCTCCCAGAATGTGTTTGTTAATCCGACGCCAAATTGCAGCGAATATGCGACTTCCCAGGATAACCACATATTTGTACGCTGGTCCAAATAGAGTCCATGCCATTTTCCTGCGCCCGACGAGCAGGGTCACCGGTTCTTGTAGCGCGGTGTAGTGAAACTTGAATAGGCTTCTGTGTTCTACGTTCGGAAGTGAGGTGTATTCGAGGTGTAACTCGTCCTGTCCATTTACCAAGCGATGAGGATATTTGGACCTCAAAAGACCGATGGCTCGCGTGTAGGCGATGGGTCCTGTCACCCGCATCACCCCTATTCGGCCGACACCCCATGTCAGGGGATTGTAGCTATCGATGTTTAGCAAAACAGTTTCAACGACCGATTTCAGGTACGGGTGGCCAGGCGCGGCGATTATGTGCCATTGCTGGAACTCTCGACCCCCGTATTCGCGGAGTTCGGAGTAATCGCCCCAGCCGCTGAATTGCGAACCGCTCCAGTACGAAAGTACATACTGGTCGTCAGAACGCAGGGTTTCATCCAACGATCGCCGGGCGGCGCTCTTGATGTCAAGGTAGACGCCCCCCTCGCGATACATCAGGAGATAACGGAATAGATCGGCGCGGGCCGCCCCGTAGCGAGGGTCGATGCGTGTGAAATATGCAAAAATCTCGTCACCGTAGAGGGAGCGAATGTATTGCGCCATATCGTCGTGATCGTAAAGACGATAGTCCCAGTTCGGATGGAGCTCTCGCAGCCGTTGCACGTTTTCCCGAAGGGCCACCGGAAGGGTTCGCGAGGGAAATGTCTGATGCAGAACTCGAGGAATCGACGCGCCTTGTTCCATGCGAGGAAGGCTTGGAACGGAGGTCGATGACATTTAGGCGATAACCTAGTAGATGATCATTAAATGGACGTGGCAGCCCTGCCCATAACGTCGCAAGAATATACAATGCCCTTGCCGTCATATGCTATCAAAAATAGATGTCTGCAGATCCGAGTTGATGAACTCAGACCCTTGACATAGAGAAGCAAATTGAGGGGGAAGGGTGGTGACCGGCTGCCTACCGGTGCTGCCGGCCGCTCGGGCCTTTATACCCTCGCAGCCGGCGGTAGATTAGTACTTTCGAGGTGCGCTGGCGACCGAAGTCGCGCACCGCCCGGTGAGCCCTGAGGTCAAGGCTGCTTCAAGGGCGTACCTGCTTCATAGCGTGCCTTGGCAGGCAGACCCGAGCCGCCGCAACTGTTCGCCTGGATCGGCGCTGAACCGGTCGGCGTTACCCACGGCCACGAATAGGTACAAGCGGCACCCGAGCTGAAGAAGGAGGGCGTGGAAGACAGATAGAACGAGTTCGGCAGCGTGTGCGGTGATGTGGAAGTCCAGTCCACGATCGATGCGTTGAGATAGTCATAGTTCCCATTGCGGAAGATATAGGATCCAATGACTCCGTTTAGAAACGGGTCTACCCCGCCGGGACCGGCGTTCCAACCCGACATGAATATGCGATGGGAAGAAAAGTCTCCCTGATACGTCCAGCCATTCGCCGCGGTCGTCTGGCCTGCCAACCCCAGTGTGTTGCCGACGAACGCGAACCAGTAGTTATAGGCCATTGGCCCGGCCGCTCGCAAAGGCCCCGGTGAGTTTGCCGCGCATCCACCGGGTCCCGACGTCCCGCATGCAAAAGCGGCGCCTGCAGCATCGTTCACCGTCTTGCCAATTGAAGGATCGGTAAATGCCGTGCGCAATCCTGTGCCTTGGTTCCGGAAAAAGGTGATGTACGTTGAGTTGCCGTGGGTATTGTCGTTGTCCAAATTGTCGGCCCAGTTTCCCTCGAAAAGGACATGATGCGGTCCCGAATAGTGGCTCGCATTCAAGCCCATATCGACCCAGTAGTCGCCTATCCCTGATTCTGCGTCGTACATACTGTCATCGACATAACTATAGGAGACAACTGAACCTGCACCTCCCGCTCTAGCGACCATTCCCTTCCCGCCGAAGTTGGTGATGCTGTTCGTGATCAAAACCTCGGTGGAGGCATTGTCCAGCGAGATCGGATATTCGCCGCCATTGTTGACGGAGTTCCAGGAATGATGGACATACACGTTGTTGAGCTCGCTGCGAACCGAATACCCGATGCTTATTCCGCCGCCATACCAGTTGCCGACCTCGGTGTTCTTGATCCAGCAGTAGGCGCAGAGTTGCATTTCCATGCCCCCATTGACGCCGCGTAGAACCGAAATGTTCTCTACGCCGGCATTTTGCAGCAGCGAAATAGGCGAGCCCCCGCCTGACTGATTCCCATAGAGGGCGCCGTAAATCTGGGCGTTGTGATTGCCGCTTTGCCGGAACGCGATGGTTAGCGGATCGTCAAACGTCACGGTGCATCCGGTTCCCGGGCACGCACCCGCGCCAATCGCAGCTATCATGTGCAATTCAGCGGTCGGTCGGTCGCAATAGGAATGCCAGCAGCCTACCGAGTTAGCTTGAGAGGGGAGGGCAGTGCCAAAATCCCAGCCGCCGCGATTCAGGGATTTCGACCACATGACCCGGCCGGTCGCAGGGCTACCGGAGGGATTGAGCCAGTCCGCAGCGGCCCACACGCTGCCGTATCCTGTGGTGGCATTCAAGGGATCAACGACCCAGCCGGCGCCCGACGCCTCATCGATCAGCACCCACTGACCGACCGACAAACCGCTCGTGCTCGTGAGCTGGATGGTCGTCTGACCCTGCGCAGCATCGGCGGCCAGCGAAATGGCTCCGCATCCCGTGCCAACTCTGGCACCGATATTTCCGCACTTGGCCCAACTGTAATTGTAATCGGGGGCGACGGGAGCCATTAAAATCACGGCCGGGCCGCCGTTCGGGCAGGCAACTTTGTTGGACGTGCTGGTGCCGCACATCCCGCCCGTGTACGCAAGAGCGCCATCAGACACACTGATGGAAGTCTGGCAGTAGGGCGAGCTCGAGCCGCCGCAGTCGCCCGACCCGCGCAACGTAATTCCCGTCGCAATATGTATGGGTAGATCGGCCAGATGAACAGTGAATGCGCCCGCGCCCAGTTGTACGACCTTGCCGGCTGCACAACTGTTGATCGCGTTCTGGATGTTAGTGAAATCGTCCTGGCCGCCGCCGAGCGGATTGACCGTCGCACAAACCGTCGTCCGGCTCGGAATGCCGCCCACGCTCGCAAGTCCCGCATTTTTCCAGTTGGCAAAGGCGTCGTTATAGGAAGGCAGGACCCCGGTGGTTGGATCGTTCGCCGGCGGAGCGCTCGGTGGCGGCGCATTCGCCGTCCACTGTGCGTAGAAGGTCACGTTTGCGGAACCCAAGGCCAACGTGCTGCCGGCTCCATAAGCCGTGCCGCTGCCATTGGCGGTGGTGTTCCAACTGGAGAACGTGTAGCCGGTGCGTACCAAGTTTCCGGTGTTGCCGAGGACGGTGACCGTCGCGCCCGTGGCGTAACTCTTGGTGTCTGTCGGCGCCGTACCGCTCGTGGAGCCGTTGGCATTATAGGTAACGGTAAAGGCTGCGGTAGGCGCCGCCACAGCTGACACGGTAAAGGCAGGAAGCTGCGCGGCGGCAGTGTTGCCGCTCGTCAACGTCGCCGAGATCACAATGTTCGGGTACGTACCCACATTGGCGCTGCTTGGCGTTCCACTGAGCTGTCCGGTGCTGGTATTGAAGGTGGCCCAGCGCGGGGCGCTCTGAATGTTAAAAGCGAGCGGTTTGCCGCTGGGGTTCGAGACGGTCGGAGTGAAGTTGTACAAATTGCCAACCACGACGGTGGTGGGGGGTGTCCCGGAGATTGTTGGCGCAACAGGCCTCGTCGCAGGAGGTGCCGTGGGCGGCGCAGTGGGCGGCGCCGTGGGCGGCGCAGTGGGCGGCGCCGTGGGCGGCGCAGTAGGCGGCGTGGTGGGCGGCGTGGTGGGCGGCGCAGTGGGCGGCGTAGTGGTTTGTGCCGTGAATGCTCCTGTGTTCTGCGTGACCGCGGCGGAGCTACCGCCGCAGCCTGCAAGGGCGCCGGTCATGAGGATGCTAACTGCAAACACCTTGGCCATAACGACGAGTGCTGCGTGCCGACGAATCAAATTGTTCATGTGGTCTCGCTTCAACATAACGTTTCCTCACACCGCGCAAATCCTGAGTTCGATGGATTCGCAAGCTCGACTGATCAAAATCTGGCGAGCATGAAACGTCGTGCTTGCAGTTGACGCAATACGTCGCGACGCAGAGACAAACGCTGAGATAACCTGTCGCCGAGCACAGACGAATAATTCGTCGATGTGGGTCGCGATGATTTGTGAAGTGAGAGACAGGCCGCAGATATCCGTCGCGACAGTCGCCGGCTCGCAGCGATCCGCGCACTGGACTATGACGAGACTAATTGGACATAAATCCAATACAATCAGCGTCGTTAGAGAAAAACCTTGGATTTCGCATTTACTGCCCTTCGCCAACGCTGCACCGGTGTGCAGGCAATGACATAGGGGTCAAAATTATGAGACAGCGTCGCTATGTATACGCGGGAATATCCAGTATCTGGGTGCGCTTCTCCAGAGTGCAGCCGAATTAAGGGACGAAGCAGATGTGTGGAATAGCCGGAGCCGTTGGAGGTCTTTCGCTCAGAGCCGGCGACGCATCAGTCGGTGAAAGAGTCGCCGCATGCGTGGGCCGGGTGAGCGATGCGCTAAGTCACCGCGGTCCGGACGGGTCGGGCGTCTGGAGCACGGAACGTCGCGAAGTGGTTTTCGCGCATCGCCGGCTTGCCATCATCGATCTCAGTGAGGGCGGGGCGCAGCCCATGGTCCATGCGGCCTCGGGGTGCGTAATCACCTACAACGGCGAGATCTATAATTTTCAGGAGCTGCGTCGCGAACTGGAGTCCGGCGGCGAGAGTTTTTCCTCCAGTTCGGATACTGAAGTTGTTCTCAGGGCCTATGCGCGTTGGGGTCTCGATGCCATCCCGCGTTTGCGCGGCATCTTTGCGATGGCCATTTGGGATCCGCGTTCCAGGTGCGTCCATCTGGTCCGGGATCAGATGGGGATCAAGCCGCTTTACTGGACCATCGTGCGTGGCGGTGCGTTGGGCGAGGACACGCTGCTGTTCGCATCGGAATTGCGGTCGCTTTTGGCCAGCGGAGTCGTGCCGCGGCGATTGGATCCGGCGGGCGTAGCATCATTCCTGGCACAGGGGTTCGTGGTCGGCCCAGGCACCATGGTCGAGGGGGTAAAGCTGCTTCCCAGCGCGAGCATCCTAACCGTGGCGTCCGGTGCCGGTTCGGGAGGGCCGAATACCATCTCCCTCAAGCGGTATTGGGATCTGCCTGCGGGTGCCGCTGGCCGGACGACCGAGGATGAGCTTCATGAGGTGCTCGCGAACACCGTGCGGATGCAACTGGTTTCGGATGCGCCGCTCGGGATCTTTCTCTCCGGTGGAATCGACTCGAGCGCCGTAGCTGCGCTGGCGAGCGAGACAGCCCCGGGTGCCGTGCATACATTCACGATTGGATTCGAGGACAAGAGTCTCGACGAATCGCGCTATGCGGCCGCCGTGGCAGCTGCAATCGGCAGTCGCCATACGACGGCGGTCTTAAGCGAAGGGGATTTTCTGGCGCAGCTGCCGGGCGCGATGACGGCGATAGATCAACCCACCTTCGATGCGATCAACACTTATTTCGTCAGCCGGGCCGCACGAAACGCGGGCATGACGGTTGCGCTTGCCGGAACCGGGGGCGATGAGCTTTTTGGCGGCTACCCGAGCTTCGTTGAGCTGCCGAAGATGATGAGCGGGACCTCTTGGTTCCCTGGCCGAGCATTGGATGGCGTCATCCGCGGCACCGCCCGGATGGCCGGCGGGATATTCTGGGACGGGCTGAAGAGATCTCCGCCGCAGACGCGGTGGGGCAAGCTGGCAGACGTTGCGCGGGCGGCTAATGATCTCCTGGCACTTTATCAGGTGTCTTACTCCATTTTCACTGCCGAGACCCAGGAACGACTGGTGTCCGCCGCTGCGAAGAAGGCGCAGTCTCAAGAGGTGTTCGGCCTCCCGGTTGCAGTTGCCGACCTGTGGCGCAGTAGGGTACGTGACCAAGAACTATTGCATGCAATTTCGCTTCTGGAGCTCTCGAGCTTTATCGGTGAACGCCTGCTCAGGGATACCGACGCTGCCAGCATGGCGGTCGCTCTGGAGGTTCGAGTGCCGCTGCTCGATCACGTGCTGTGCGAAACAGTCGCCGGCCTCGATCCCGCGCTTCGATTCAGCCCTGTTCTCAAAAAGATGGCGCTGCGGCGTGCCGCACTGGGTAAGCTCGATCCGGCCCTGTTCGATCGGCCAAAGTCCGGTTTCGTATTACCGATTGGCGATTGGACCAAGCGGGGCCTCAAGGCCGAATTGGATCGGCTTTTTGCCGACAACGAGCTTATCGGGCGAGTCGGACTCGACGCGGCTACCGTGCAGACGCTCTGGAGTTCATACGCGTCCGGGAAGCGTGGCCTGCACTGGTCGCGTGTATGGTCGATCTATGTACTTCTAGCCTGGTGCCGAAGCCATGACGTCCTGTTGGCCACTTGAGCGCTCGGAGGCGCGATTCGATGGCAACTAAGCCGCTGCGGGTGCTGCTCCTCTCGCCGATGGCGCCGAGTCCTCCCAGGTTCGGCGCCCAGGCGCGCACGCATGGTCTACTTACCCAGCTTGCCCAGCACCACGAGATCACCGCCGTCATCCTGCACGACGATGCAAGTACGCCGCAATCCAGCGAGGCGGCCATGCTGAGTTATTGCAAGCAAGTTCATTTCATCCGCAATCCGCACGGGGTCGCCGGCTGGCGCCGCCGCTTGCTCCAGTTGCGCTCTTGGTTCTCGCGAAAGAGCTATCAGCGTATGGTTTCGATGGTTCCCGAACTGCAGAATCGCCTTGATGAAGTATTGACGGCACAGCGCTTCGATGTCGTGTTGGTGAATTTCCCGCACCTGGCACATTACCGGTTGCGGCAATCTCCGCGCGGCACGCCTCCGCCCGTGGTCATCATCGATTCCCACGATGTGCATTACGACTTGGCGCGCCAGATTTCGACGAGCGCGGCGTCCTTTGGCCGGCGGCTGCATGCGCGGCTCAACTGGAAGAAGCTTCGCAGCGAGGAGGTTGCGGCATATGAGAATGCCGAGGGAGTCTGCGTCTGCAGCCTTGCGGATCAGCAACGTCTTTCGAAAGATGCTCCCGCGGCAAGAACGGTCATCATTCCAAATGCCGCCGATGTCGACCGCATGCAGCCGCGCTCCTCCGACCCCGCTCCGGAGGCGGATACGGTGCTGTTTTTCGGTTTGCTGGCAAGCGTGCCGAATGTCGACGGACTGCTTTTTTTCATCCGAGATATCTGGCCACGGGTACTTGCGGCCCGGCCCGCCGCGCGATTCATCGTCGTTGGCGCAAATCCGGCGCCCGAATTGAGAGCTCTCGAAGCTTCCGGCGTCACCATCGTCGGGCCGGTCGATGACCTGCGACCGTACCTGTCGAGAGCCGCTGTGGTGGTTGTGCCGTTGCGATTGGGGAGCGGTACACGGCTCAAAATTCTGGAGTCCTGGGCGATGGCCCGTCCGGTCGTGTCGACGACTCTGGGGGCGGAAGGATTGGTGTCGATCGCCGGGAAGCACCTGCTGATTGCCGATGATCCGGCGGAATTTTCCGCCGCCGTCGTTCGAATACTCAACGAACCGCAACTTGCAACAAGTCTTGGTGCGGCGGGCCGTGCGTTGGTGTCGGAAGCTTATTCGTGGGAAGGGACCGCCAAGTCCCTCGCTGCCTTTTTTCAACAGGCAGTGGGACATCGAGATGACTCGAAGATGCGAGAGCCGGTGCGGGCGATTGAATGAGGGTGCTTGTTACGGGAGCGGGCGGGTTCCTCGGTCAAAGATTGGTCGCAGCCTTGCTGCGTGATGGCCACGCAGTACGGGCTCTGGTTCGGCAGAACGCGCCCTTGGACCCAATGGCCCGGACTGGCGCATTGGAAACATTTCGAGCGGATCTGACTGCGGCGCAGGATCTCTCGCCCGCATTCGAAGGCATGGACGTGCTCGTGCATCTGGCTGCTGCGGTGACGGGGGACGAGCGGCTCATGTACGCCGCGACCGTTGAGGCAACAGAGCACTTACTGGCTTCGATGGCGAGATCCAACTGCCGCAGGATCGTGCTGGCCGGCACGTTCGCGGTATACGACTGGAGCGGCATCAAATCCGTACTGGATGAGGACTCGCCGCTGGAGACGGATTCAGGACTCGACTTGCGCGGTGCGTATGCGATGACGAAGTATCACCAGGAGCGCGTGACGCGGCGCGTGGCGGCTGAATTCGGCTGGGACCTTACCGTGCTGCGCCCTGGTTATATCTGGGGACGGGGTCGGGCGGACATCGCTGTATGCTCGGTGCCGGTTGGCCCCCTTCATGTTGTCATCGGTCCAGCGACACGTTTGCCTTTGACGCACGTTGAGAACTGCGCCGATTTATTCGCCAAGGCTGCGACCGATCCCCGGGCGATAGGCAAGACGTTCAATGTCGTGGACGGTCCGGGTGAAAAGATCTGGACCTACGTCGGGGATCACTTGAGACTCTCTGGGGAGGGTGGATTCCGTGTGCCCATCTCCTACACACTGACATCGGCAGTCATCAAGGTCTTGTATGCCGCGGGTTTGAACCGTCGCGAGAGGCTTCCTAACTTGTTGGTACCCCGGCGTTTCGAGGCAAGACTGAAGCCGCTCATCTTTTCCAACCGCCGAGTCTGCGAGCAATTGGGCTGGCAGCCGCCGCTTGCCTATGCCGATTGCATGCGGCTCACTTATTCGAAGAATAGTGCAGCGAAACAAAGACTTGCACAGTGAATGGCGGGCTCAGAAGGGCAGGCGAGAAATTGTCCGCCGGGTGTTATTGGCTTCAAAAGTGCGACTTCCAATGTGCGATAATAAGCCGTCGGTATAAATCGCAAATCATGGAAAGAACTCGAATTCGGCGCGACGACAAGAAATTCAAATAAGTCTGCGAGTAGGGAGCAACCACTTCAAGTGGGCTACGACCGGTGTCTTTAATATCCACTTCGTTGCGCTTTTCCGCCTCGAGCTTGCTGGCACTGATGTTCTTGTGCGCTTGTGGAGGAGGCGCCTCCCCATCGGCGCCTCCAAACCCCGTGCCGCCAAACCCGGCACCCGCCATTACCGCGCTGTCGCCGACGAATGTGGCCTCGGGTAGTCCGGCTTTTACGCTCACGGCCACGGGGAGCGACTTTGTAACGGCTTCGACGATCCAATGGAACGGCGAAGCATTGGCGACCAGCTATGTCAGTGCCTCGCAGCTGACCGCGCTGGTGCCGGCCTCTGACCTCACGGCGGCTGGGACGGCCAATGTGACGGTGGTCAATCCAGCGCCGGGGGGCGGCGCCTCCAGTGCGCTCGCCTTCACCATTGTTGCGACGAATCCGGTACCGGCAATTGCCGCATTGTCGCCGTCAAACATTGCTTCCGGCAGCCCTGCGTTTACGCTTACCGTGAATGGCAGCGACTTTGTTCCGGCATCCACTGTGAGTTGGGACGGAGCGGCGCTGACTACGAACTACGTCAGCGCCTCGCAGCTGACCGCGCTGGTACCGGCCTCTGACATTACGACGGCTGGCACCGCCAATGTGACGGTGGTCAATCCTGCGCCCGGAGGCGGCGCCTCGAGTGCATTCACGTTCACAATTATTGCGACTAATCCGGTACCTGCAATCGCGACACTCTCACCCGCGAGTGTGGCCGCGGGCAGCCCCGCGTTTACGCTTACCGTGAATGGCAGCGGCTTTGTTCCAGCATCCGCCGTGAATTGGAACGGGGCGGCGCTGACTACGAACTACGTCAGCGCCTCGCAGCTGACTGCATTGGTGCCCGCCTCTGACGTTACGACGCCTGGCTCGGCCAGCGTGACGGTGGTCAATCCTGCGCCGGGAGGTGGTGTCTCCAGCGCGCTCACCTTTACAATTATTGCGACCAATCCGGTACCTGCAGTCGCGACACTGTCGCCAACGAATGCAGCCGCGGGTAGCACCGCGTTTACTCTTACAGTCAATGGCAGCAGCTTTGTCGCTGCATCTGCCGTGAATTGGAACGGGGCGGCGCTGGCGACCACTTATGTCAGCGCCTCACAGCTGACCGCCTTGGCGCCGGCGTCCGACCTTACGGCAGCCGGGACGGCCAACGTGACGGTGGTCAATCCTGCGCCGGGGGGTGGCGCCTCCAATGCGCTCGCTTTCACCATTGTGGCGTCGAATCCGATACCTGTAATCGCGACACTGTCGCCGACTAACGCAGCCGCGGGTAGTACCGCGTTGACACTGACAGTCAATGGCAGCAGCTTTGTTCCTGCATCTGTCGTGAATTGGAACGGAGCGGCGCTGGCGACCAACTATGTCAGCGCCTCGCAGCTGACTGCCTTGGTGCCGGCCTCTGACCTTACGACAGCCGGGACGGCCAATGTGACGGTGGTCAGTCCTGCGCCGGGAGGGGGAACTTCCGGTGCGCTTTCTTTCACGATCAAGGCCGCAAGTGCGGGAGCATCCGTGAGACAGTTCGCTCAATACACGGCCTATCCAGGCACGGACAGCAATTTATGGAATGTAACGCTCAATAACGTTCAAGCCGGAAGTACGATCTATGTGGTGAGTACCTGGCCGAATTTTGCGAGCAGCTACCCCACAATGGCTGTCACGGATGGGACCAACACCTATACTCAGCTCGACCGTTACGACGATAGAACCACGTTCAATCTCGGCGTTCAGGGTACCCAGTCAGTGGGGCACTGGTATGCGGCGAACGTTCAGGCCGGGACCTACACGATCAATATGGCGCCGGCGACCCCGACGTTCGAGGATTGGGTGGGCGTGGTAGTCTTTGAAATAACTGGTGTTTCGGCCAATCCGCTCGACGGCCACGCACTGGTGTTTCAATCCAGCATTCCGCCGGGGACGAATACCGTAGCGGCCACGGTAACGAATACCAATTCGAGTGGAATCCTCATTGCCGTGACCTTCGACGACATAGATGCCACGGCACCCACGGCTCCGTTGCCCGACAGCACCTTCACTGACCTCGGCGCGCTCTGGGATTTCACGAAAGGCGGCAAACCTGCCGCACGGGCCGAATATTCATCGGTTTCATCGTCCGGCGCCCATACGGCAACTTTCAGTCCCCAGGAGGGCGGTCCGCAGAGCCCGAACTACATGACTCTCGGAGCGGTTTTTCATTAGTCCTGTTGCGCTCTTGGCCCAAGCCCTCGGGTATCCCCCGGATGTTCGAACCGCTGATCAGGTCACGAGGGGGCTTCGCAGTCCTACTCTAGATAGGCCAAATGCGGATACAATTCGCGAATACGTAGGCCAGCGATAATCCAATGAGTTCCGCGTCATCAAGCCGACTGTCGATCGCACAGGCGCGCAGCCCGCAAGGGGCGGATTGTGTGCCGGCAAGCGGTTCGAGAGATGCGGTCTACTTCGGCTCGGGTGAGCATAAGCTTTTTGGTTGGCTTCAGTCTCCCCCAGCGAGCCAGGCAAGCAACATTGGCTTGGTGATATGCAAGCCTTACGGCTACGAGGCGCTTTGCTCGCATCGCAGTCTCCGAGTGTTCGAGGAAACCGCAAGCGCGCTCGGCATGCCCACATTGCAGTTCGATTATTTGGGAACTGGCGACTCGGGGGAAATTGATGCCCAAGCGGACCAGTTGAACGCGTGGACGCAAGACGTCATAGCGGCTGTCAACGAGTTGCGCAGACGCACCGGTGTCCAGCAGGTATGTCTGCTGGGGGTGCGACTTGGCGCGCTGCTCGCAGTGTTAGCCGCCGGCGAATGCACGACGGTAACCTCGCTCATCCTCATCGCGCCGATCATCAGCGGGCGGCGCTATGTGCGCTCCCTGCGAACGGCGCAGCTGGCGGCCGCGAGTATGAGCGGCGGCACCGTGGACGATACCGATCGTACTGATTCGATGGAATCGAGCGGATTTCTCATTTCGGCGGCTACGCTCGCCGCACTCAGCCAGACCGACCTGAAAACGCGCGCTCCGCCAACTGTGCCAGACGTGCTTGTGATCGATGGCAATGCACTGCCGGGCGCAAGCGAATGGACGCAGCAACTCGTCACAGCCGGTACTCGGGCGAAGTACTTGGCTTTGCCGGGTTTGATCGAAATGATCATGACTGCGCCACAATTTGCGCAAGTTCCGCACGAGATGGTTGCGGCGAGCCGGGACTGGCTGCACCAGCTCCTGAGCGGCTCGATGACACGGGCTGCTCGCCGTATCGAGGCCGTGTCGCCGACATCATCGCCTTCGATGCTATTGCGCACCGGTGGAGACCAGCCGGTTCTGCTGACCGAACGTCCGGTATTTTTCGGTCCCGAAAGAATATTGTTCGGCATCCTCACGGAGCCGCGCCAGGGTGAGATCCGGCGGCGCGCCGTCGTTCTGCTCAATGCCGGGGCCGATTTCCATATCGGGGTCAACCGGATGCATGTCACCCTTGCCCGAGAATGGGCCAACCGGGGTTACGTTACGCTCCGCATGGATCTGGCTGGATTGGGCGACAGTGGGACGCGTCCAGGACAACAGGACAATGAGGTATTTCCCGTTGCGGCGCTCGACGATATTCGAGCGGCGGTGGAGTTGCTTCGCAGCAGCTACGGTGCGGTCGACGTTACGCTGTTCGGGCTATGTTCCGGTGCGTACCATGCCCTGCGCGCGGCCGCCGCCAGGGTGCCGGTGAACCGCATTTTGATGGTCAATCCGCAGCACTACTTCTGGAAGGAAGGAACGACGCTCGACGACTTGCAATTGGCAGAGGTCGTCCACAATCCCCGACTTTACCCTCGTCGGATGCTTTCAGGCGTTGCCTGGAAACGATTGCTCGGCGGTAAGGTCAATGTTTTGCGTATCGCAAAGATATACTTCTATCGTCCCTTGCTGGCGTTGGAATCCTTCTTCCGCGATATGGCGAGGCGTCTGCACATACGCTTGCCCAACGATCTTGGTTGGGAACTCGAGGAAATCTACAAGCGAGGAGTGAGGATTGTTTTCGTGTTTGCCAGTGGTGAACCGGGAATCGATCTCCTGAAATTGGAGGGCGGCGCTTCGGTCAAGCAGCTCGGTGATTGCTTCCGCATTCATATAGTCGAGGGCGGTGATCACATATTCAGCCAGAGCGGTCCCAGGGCAATCATGAAAAAAATCATCAGTGACGAGTTGTTCACAAGAAGTTGAGGAGCGAGTCAGATTGTCGGTACGGAGCATGGTGGTTACGCAGTTCGAGCGGGTGGCGGTCGAGCAACATCGAATGTTGGCTCGCCTGTCCGACGAGCTTAGGTTATTGGACTCGGGATTGGATTCACTGAGTTTCGCGCTGATCGTTGCGCGATTGGAAGATGCTCTCGGCTTCGACCCCTTTGATGTTGCCGAGGACGTCAAATTCCCGGTGACGTTTGGTGACTTTGTCAGGCTATACGACAATCATAAATAGCGCCTGATTGGCGGGTGTCAAATTCATCATTGCGCCGACCGCGTGCAATGCGTAACCCCATCGCCCAGATTCAGTATCGCCCGGATCAGGGTAAGCCGTAAATTCGGCAGTCGAATCTATATGTGCCGTACCGCACAGACGTTCGAATCTTGCCTGTTTCAAACTGTTGCGTGAATTGTTGTTGAGTGGGTCAGTAGAGGATCGCATTCAGTCGCCTATCGCGTCAGGGGATTATCGTGAGGGGTCCGGTCTCGGGATCTCCTACAGAGGATTACACTTATGGATGACAGACCAACATACAGCCATAGCGCTAGCTTAGGACGAGAATCGGGACCTCTGGGGTGCAAAATGGCAGTCGAAAGTGTTATTAAAATGAGGGCCGCAGAGGTCATCCTGAACCCCTCGCCGATTTATCCTGACTGGGTTCTCGAGGGCAAGCCTGTCGCGCGCAATCAGGTTCTCTCACGGAGTGCGGACGGTACCGCAACCACTTTTCTGTGGGATTGCACAGCTGGACGATTCAATTGGTACTACGACGTAGACGAGACTGTCTACGTAGTTGAAGGCGGCGTCGTCGTCAAAGACGATTCGGGAACGCGAACCCTGAGTGTCGGTGATACGATCTTTTTCCCCGCCGGCGCACGCGCCGAGTGGCATGTCGAAAACTACGTCCGTAAAATTGCTTTCTGCCGGACACCGCTGCCCCGCATGCTCGTACTCGCCAAGCGCGGATTCCGGGCTGTAAAACGACTAGTGGGCGGGGGTGGCAGCACCGAGGCGTCCCCGGCCATGTTTGGCAACAGCTAGGCGAATCCATCGCCGCCTCATCCAGTGCCGTCCCGTCTTCGCCGGGCGCCGATACCGGTTGAGCCCATCGGGCAACATCGCGATTAATGGTGGGCGGTACAGGGATTGAACCTGTGACCCCTGCCGTGTGAAAGCAGTGCTCTACCGCTGAGCTAACCGCCCGCCGAACGGTTGCGGAGTATGACATCGGCCAAGCGCCAAGACAAACGGCGTGGCCTCTGCAAGGCCTGCTAAACTCTGCGCCCCCTTTTCCCATGGTTACGCCGATGACGGTCCGAACCCGTTTTGCTCCCAGTCCAACCGGCTTTTTGCACATCGGCGGATTGCGGACTGCCCTGTTTTGTTGGCTATACGCCCGGCGCCATGCAGGACGGTTCATCCTGCGGATCGAGGATACGGATCTGGAGCGCTCGACCCCCGAAGCCATTCAACAAATTCTCGACGGCCTGGAATGGGCGGGCCTCGATTGCGATGAGGGGCCCTTCTTCCAGACCAAGCGTTTCGAGCGCTACCGGGAAGTCATCGAGCAACTGCTGGCCGAAGGCAAGGCCTATCGCTGCTACTGTACTAAGGAAGAGCTCGAACAAATGCGTGCGCAGCAGATCGCTCGCGGAGAAAAGCCCCGATACGATGGACGATGGCGCGAGCGCACGGACTCGTTGCCGGGCGTGGCACCGGTGGTGCGCTTCAAGAATCCGCTGACCGGCGAAGCGGTCGTCGACGACGTGGTGCACGGCCGGGTCATTTTTCAGAACTCCGAACTCGACGATTTGATCATCGCGCGTTCGGACGGTAGCCCAACCTATAATTTCTGCGTGGTCGTCGATGATATGGACATGCAGATCACGCACGTGATCCGTGGCGATGATCACCTGAACAACACGCCACGCCAGTTGAACATGCTGCTGGCTCTGGGTGCGACGCCGCCGGTCTACGCGCACTTACCCATGATTTTGGGGGCGGACGGGGCCAAGCTTTCGAAACGCCACGGGGCCGTCAGCGTCCTGGAATATCGCGATCAGGGGTTTTTGCCTGAGGCGGTGCTCAACTATCTGGTGCGGCTGGGCTGGTCGCATGGAGACCAGGAGTTTTTCACCATCGAGGAGATGCAGTCGCTGTTTGACATCGTGGATGTCAATAAGTCAGCCGCCGCATTCAATTTTGAGAAACTCGCCTGGCTCAATCAGCAGCATATGATGCGCGCGCCCCCGGCGCGCCTCGTCCCGGTGCTGCGCTGGCATTTGGAGCAGATGGGCATCGAAGCCGCCGACGGAACCCAGCTCGAGCAGATTGTG
Organism: Gammaproteobacteria bacterium; assembly: GCA_021323735.1. GTDB lineage: Bacteria > Pseudomonadota > Gammaproteobacteria > Steroidobacterales > Steroidobacteraceae > Bog-1198. The sequence continues at coordinate 507 of JAJPKM010000016.1, read as the reverse complement.
GTCGCGCAGCGCGAACGTGCCAAAACGCTGCGTGAAATGGCCGTGAATAGCGCGTTCTTCTTCCGCGCACCGGACGCCTATGACGAGAAAGCCGTGCGCAAGCACATCGGCGCCGAGGTGCCGGCGCTATTGGCCGAGGCGGTGGTGGCGCTGGAGCGGCTGGAAGCTTGGACTGCCGCCGCGATCCACGAGGTTATCAGCGGGGTTGCCGTGGCCCGGGGCGTGGCGCTGGGCAAGCTGGCGCAACCCCTGCGCCTGGCCGTATGCGGTGGCACGGTATCCCCGCCCATAGATGCCACCCTGGCCATTCTGGGTAAAGCCGAGACGCTGTCGCGGTTGGGGCGTGCGCAAGCCCTATGGAGCGCGTAGACCGTTCAATTTCTTGACGAAGTGGCGCCTCTCAGGTAACGTGCCGCGCCTCCATGTGGGGCCATAGCTCAGCTGGGAGAGCGCTTGCATGGCATGCAAGAGGTCGGCGGTTCGATCCCGCCTGGCTCCACCAGATTT
>JAJPKM010000009.1 GCA_021323735.1 Gammaproteobacteria bacterium | reverse complement strand
TGCACATGGAGGAAAGTCCGGGCTCCACAGGGCACGGTGCCAGGTAACGCCTGGGAGGCGCGAGCCTACGGAAAGTGCAACAGAAAGATACCGCCTAAGTGCCGCGCGAGCGGCGCCGGTAAGGGTGAAATGGTGCGGTAAGAGCGCACCGCGCGGGTGGCAACATCAGCGGCACGGCAAACCCCACCTGGAGCAAGACCAAATAGGGAAGCGAGCGGCTTAACGGCCGCTACATGTGGCCCACATGGGCTTCCGGGTAGGTCGCTTGAGCTGCGCGGCGACGCGTATGCCAGAGGAATGACTGTCCAAGACAGAACCCGGCTTAACGGCCGACTCTTTTTTAGGCGCTGAAGCGCCAACTATTCCCGGGGCCTCAAGAGGCCCCGCAAGATAACGCGGCCAGTAAGAGCGGAGGGAGCTGACGCGCCGGGGCCGGAGGCCCCAACGATAGCTGACGCGCCACATTTCCCGGGGGTCGAAGCGGCCCCGTCGGATTGCGCGGCCCAAGAACAGAGGGGCTGGCAGGGCCATTTATGCGCGCGCTGGCGAGCTCAGTCGAGAATTCGGACGTTAACAGCGTTTTCACGGACGTTCGACGAAATTAGCCGCGTCAAAGATCTGCGGTTCTTTTCACAAACATCTCCTAACAGATTGATTCATCTGAGGCACTTGCCTCCTCCTTGTCGCGGAGCCGCAAAATGTGACCTAAGTCACTGTCGGCACGGGATTTTTTTACCATAAGGCGTTGACAGTGCGCGCTCGCGCTCCCTATAGTGGTGCCTGGTGGGAAATTGTGGGAGAAAATGGGTTTTCGGACCCGAAAAAAATGTTCCGGGGTGCCAACAAACTAACGCTCGATGTGAAAGGGAGGCTGGTCATGCCCACCCGCTACCGGGAACGTCTGCAGGAGCGTTGCGGGGGCAACCTGGTGGTGACGGTGGACAAGGATCAGTGCCTGCTGATCTACCCGTTGCCGGACTGGGAGGACATCGAGCGGAAACTCAACAAATTGCCCACCTTGAATCCCCAGGTGCGGCGTTTGCAGCGGTTGATGATCGGTCATGCCACGGATCTGGAGCTCGATGCGCATGGGCGATTGCTGCTCCCGCCGAATTTGCGCGAGTTCGCCCAGATGACGCGCGATGCCATGTTGATCGGGCAGGGGATGCGATTCGAATTGTGGGATGAGGCGCGCTGGAACGAGCGTCGCGACGAATGGCTGGCGAGTCCGGAGAGCACCACGGATCTGCCCGCCGAACTCGACACGTTGTCGTTCTAGCCGGTCTGCGGTGGAAGGTATTGCGGGGGAAGAGAGTGCGGGGGTTCACACGGCGGTCCTGCTGCCACAGGTGCTGGCGGCGTTGAACATTCAGGCGAGTGGCACCTACATGGATGCCACTTTTGGTCGAGGCGGACATGCAGGTGCGATTTTGGAGAAGCTCATCGCGAACGGCCGATTGCTGTGCCTCGATCGTGATCCGACTGCCGTCGCGCAGGCGAGGGCCCGCTTCTCTTCGGATTCTCGCGTGGCGATTTTTCTCGCGCCGTTCTCTGCGCTCGCCGTTTGCGCCGATCAGGTTCAGCCCGGCCTCACCTTCGACGGCATACTTTTCGATCTCGGCGTGTCATCGCCGCAGATCGATGACCCGGTGCGCGGTTTCAGCTTCATGCAAGACGGTCCTCTGGACATGCGCATGACGGCGGGCGAGGGCATGAGCGCGGCCGACGTGGTCAACGGCGCGCCGCTCGAGGAACTCATCCGCATTTTTCGTGAATTCGGCGAAGAGCGTGAGGCGCCGCGCATTGCGCGTGCCATCGTCACGGACCGCCAAAAGAAGCCGTTCGAGCGCACGCTCGAACTCGCGGACATGATTTCCCGTGTCGCTCGCAGCAAGGAGCGCCACAAGCATCCGGCCACGCGCGTTTTCCAGGCGCTGCGCATTTACGTGAATGGCGAGCTCAAGGAGCTGGAGTCGGCTCTCGACAGTGCACTACGGCGATTGGCGCCCCGCGGAAGACTGGCCGTCATCAGTTTCCATTCGCTCGAGGACCGCATGGTGAAGCAATTCATGCGCCGCCATTCGCAGCCCGATCCGATGTATGCGGGGCTGCCCGATATCCCGGAGCATGCCCGCCCCAGACTCGCGCTGGTCGGTAAATCCATCGAGCCCAGCGCGGATGAGAGCAGCAGAAATCCCCGCTCGCGCAGCGCCCGCCTGCGCGTGGCAGTCCGCCTAGAAGCAGGAGTCGCAGCATGAAATTTCGCCGTTGGTTGCCCTTGGTGCTGCCGGTGTTGTGGTTGGCGGTACTCGCCTCCGCCGTGCAAGTGATCTACGCGCGGCACAAGGCGCGCGATCTGTTCGTGCGGATGGAGAAGCTCAATGCCGAACGCGACTCCCTCGACATGGAATGGGGGCGTCTACAGCTCGAGCAAAGCTATTGGTCCTCGCATGCCTTTGTCGAGCGGGTGGCCAACGCCAAGTTGCAGATGAATCTGCCGCAAACTAAGGACGTGAGGATCGTGCGGCCGTGAAAATGCGCTCCGGCGAAACCGCACGGCAGGACAAGACCTATCGCTGGCGCTCGGTGGTGGTCTTCGGATTGGTCGTGCTCGGCGCCATTGGTCTCGCGGCGCGCGCCGTGGAACTACAGCTCGTAGATCATGGATTTCTTGCCAAACAGGGCGATCAGCGCTCGATGCGCGTGGTCAAGATCGCGGCGCATCGCGGCGCGATCACGGACCGCAACGGCGAGCCGCTGGCGGTCAGTACGCCGGTGGACAGCATCTGGGTCAATCCGCAGGAACTCAACGACAACATCGATCAGTTGCCGAAACTCAGCCGAGAGCTCAAAGAGGATCCACAAACGCTGGCGCGGCGCATTACCAGCAATCTCGATCGCGAATTTCTGTATCTCGTGCGCCATATGCCGCCGGAGCAGGCCGCGCACATCAAGGCTTTGGGCATTCCCGGCGTGTACTTGCTGCGCGAATATCGCCGCTACTATCCGGCCGGTGAGGTTTCCGGGCACATGGTCGGGTTCACCACCGTCGATGATCGGGGCCAGGAGGGTCTCGAGCTCGGCTTCGATCAATTGTTGAACGGTCAGGAGGGCGCGAAGCGTGTGATCCAGGATTCTCTCGGCCGTTATGTCGAGAATGTCGAAAGCATTCGCGCCCCGCGGCCGGGGCATGATCTGGTTACCAGCATCGACCTGCGTATCCAGTATCTGGCGTACCGGGAGTTGAAAGCCGCCATGCAGGAATACCGGGCGCGCGCGGGTTCGGTGATCGTGATCGATGTCGATACCGGTGAAGTGCTGGCGATGGTGAATCAGCCTTCGTACAACCCCAATGACCGCGAGCAATTGAAAGCCGGTCTGTATCGCAATCGCGCCGCCACGGATATTTTCGAGCCCGGTTCGAGCATCAAGCCCTTCATCATGGCCGCGGCGCTGGCATCCGGGCAATACCGGCCCGACAGCGTGGTCGACACATCGCCCGGGTTCTTCAAGGTCGGCAACAAGGTCGAGGAAGACGAGCAAAACTTAGGTGTGATCGACCTGGCGACCATCCTGGCCAAATCCAGCAACGTCGGCACCGCAAAAATAGCGCTGTCGCTGCAACCCGAACAGATTTGGCGCACCTTGACCGGCTTAGGTTTAGGGCAGGTGACCGGCGGCAACTACCCCGGCGAGTCGGCCGGCATGCTGAGCCATTATTCTCATTGGCGCCCGGTCGGCATCGCCACGCTGTCGCATGGTTACGGCCTGTCGGTAACCCCGCTGCAATTGGCGCATGCCTACGCGACCATCGGCGCCTTCGGCGTAAAGCGGCCGATTTCCTTCGAGCGTGTCACCGGCCCCGTGGCCGGCGAGCGCGTGATGGATCCCAAGGTCGCGCGCGATCTCATTCAACTGATGGAACACGTGGTCGAAAAAGGCGGTACCGCGACCCGCGCCTCGCTCATCGGCTATCAAGTCTCCGGGAAAACGGGTACCGCGTTCAAATCGATCGCGGGTGGTTATTCCACCGATCGCATCATGGCGGTGTTTGCCGGCGTGGTGCCGGCCTCGCACCCGAAACTCGCCACGGTGGTGGTGATCGACGAGCCGAGCCGGGACGTGCACGAGATGGGCACGCTGGCCCAGGGCGGCACGGTGGCGGCGCCGGTATTCTCCAGTGTCATGGCGGGAACGTTGCGGCTGATGGACATTCCGCCCGATGACCTGCAAAACGTTCCGCCGGCAGCGCTCGTGCGAGCGAACGAAAACCCATGAGCACAGCACTCATGTGGCTGCTCGACGGGATCGCGAAAATCCCCGCTACCGAAGCGCAGGTTTCCGATCTGACGCTCGACAGCCGTCAAGTGCGCCCGGGAAGTTTGTTCTTCGCGCTGCCCGGATTGCGCGCGCATGGACTTGAATTCGCTGAGGATGCCGCGAAGCGCGGAGCCTCTGCGGTGCTTTGGGAGCCGCGCGGCGAGGCAACGCTCCCGGCGCTGCCGCCCGATGTGTTCACGGCCGCGGTGCCCAATTTGAGCCACCTGGTGGGGCGCATCGCCGACCGCTTTTTCAATTGGCCTTCATCTCATCTCAAGGTGGTGGGCATTACGGGCACCAATGGCAAGACCACGTGCGCTTACTTGTTGGCGCAATGCCTGGAGCGCTTGGGACACGCAGCCGCCTACATGGGTACCATCGGTTGGGGTCGACCCGCGGCGCTCAATGAACCGACGCACACCACACCCGATGCCGTGACGGTGCATCGTACACTGGCGCAGCTGCGCGCCTCCGGTGTGCGTGAGGTGGTCATGGAGGTCTCCTCGCACGCGCTCGATCAGGGGCGCGTCGACGCCGTGCACTTCCAGACGGCGGCCCTCACCAACTTGACCCGGGATCACCTCGATTATCACGGCACCATGCTCGAGTACGGTGCCGCCAAGGCCAAACTGTTCCAGGCACCCGAACTCAAGCACATAGTGCTCAATGTCGGCGACGAGTTCGGCCGCTCGCTGGCGAGCAACTACGCCGGCGGCGCTTCGCTGATCGCCGTTTGCGCGCGCGCCGGCGATTCGGGTTGGCTGGCCGATCGCGCACTGCATGCCACGCAGGTGCGTATGGAACTCACGGGCATTTCGCTGGACTTGGACGGCAGCTTCGGCCGGGTCACGATCGAGACCCGGCTCATGGGCCGATTCAATGCTGAAAACTCCCTCATCGTCATCGCCTGTCTGCTCGCCCGCGGCGTTTCGCTCAACGAGGCGGCCGCCGCCTTAGGCGGCGCCAAGCCTGCGCCCGGGCGGATGGAAGTGCTCAATGCCGGCGCCGCCCATCAGCCCACGGTGGTCGTCGATTACGCGCATACCCCGGATGCGCTGGCGAAGGCATTGAGCGCGGCGCGCGAGCATTGCGCCGGCGCGCTCTGGTGCGTATTCGGTTGCGGCGGTGACCGCGATGCCGGCAAGCGCCCCGTGATGGGTGCGATAGCCGACGAACTGGCCGATCAGATCATCGTCACCGACGACAATCCGCGCTCCGAGGATCCGCACGCCATCACGGCCGCCATCTTGAGCGGCATCAATGCGCATGCCGCGCGGGTCATTCACGATCGCGGCGAGGCCATTGCCACGGCGTTGAAGGAAGCCCAGGCCACCGATTTGGTGTTGATCGCCGGCAAGGGCCACGAGGATTACCAGATTTACGGACAGACACGGCGCTCCTTCAGCGATCGAAGCGAAGCGCTGCGTTACTTGGGGGCGGCCGCATGAAGCGGACAGTGAGCGTGACTCGGTACGAGCGAGCACTGTGCGGGTTGACCGCATTGCGGTGGGTGGCCGCATGAAGCGAACGTTGAGCGATGCAGCGCGCGTGTCCGGCGGCAGGCTTGTGGGCGAGGATCGCCCCTACGGTTGCGTTTCCACGGACAGCCGCACGTTGAAACCCGGTGCGCTGTTCGTGGCGCTGCGCGGCCCGAATTTCGACGGCAGCGCGTTCGTCCAGGCCGCGGCGGCGCAGGGTGCCATAGGCGCCATCGTCGAACGCGAAACACCGGGTGTCTTGCCGCAGGTCGTGGTGAAGGATTCATTGCGCGCGTTGCAGGAGTTGGCGAGAAACTGGCGCTCGAGTTTCACCCTGCCCGTGGTCGCGGTGGCCGGCAGCAACGGCAAGACCACTGCCAAGGAAATGACCGCCGCCATCCTGGCGCGCATGGGTCTTTGCATGGCGACCCGCGGCAATCTCAACAATCATATCGGTGTTCCTGTGACGCTCATGCGCCTGGAATCCGACCATCGCAGCGCCGTCATCGAAATGGGCGCCAATCGCATTGGCGATGTCGCCCAATTGATGGATCTCGCGCAGCCTTCCGTCGGACTGATCACCAACGCAGGCGCAGAACATCTGGAAGGATTCGGCGATCTGGACGGCGTCGCGCGGGGCGAGGGGGAGACCGTGTCCCATCTGCCTCCCGGCGGCACGGCCGTCATCAATGCGGACGATGCCTACGCGGACTACTGGCGCGGTATTTCCGGCGCCACGCACATCGTGACCTTCGGCGTGCACAAGAGCGCGGATTTCAGTGCGAGGAATGTCCTTCAAGGCATCGAGCGCGGTGAGTTCGCCACCCGCTTCACCTTGAACTCCCCCCTGGGAGAACGCCCGATCGTGCTCAAGGCGGGCGGTGCGCACAACGTGGGCAATGCACTCGCCGCCGCGGCCGCTGCGGGAGCCGCCGGCGCATCGCTGGAGGACATCGTGCTGGGACTGGCGGACTTTCGCCCGGTCTCGGGCCGGCTGCAGCTGAAGGCCGGTGTGCGCGACAGCTGGATCATCGACGATTCCTACAACGCCAATCCCAGTTCGGTGCGCGCGGGACTCGAAGTGCTGCGTTCGCTCCCAGGAGTGACCTGGCTGGTCTTGGGAGACATGGCCGAGCTCGGTGAATCGAGCCAGGACAGCCATGCCCATGTGGGTACTTATGCGCGCGCTTGCGGCATCAAGCGGCTCTTTGCCCTCGGGCCCTTGAGTTCCCGGGCGGTGGAGACATTCGGTCCCGGCGGGCAGTGGTTTGCGGACGCGGAGTCGTTGACCCGGCGCCTGCAGGCGGAGCTGTCTCCCGGCGTGACGGTGCTCATCAAGGGTTCACGCATCAATCGCCTGGAGCGGGTGGTGCAGGCACTGATCGGCGGAGGGGCCTGACGCATGCTGCTACTGTTCACCGAATACCTGGCCAAGTTCTACAGCGGCTTTCATGTCTTCCAATACCTGACGCTGCGCGGGATTCTGGCCGCCGTGACCGCGTTGCTGGTGGCGTTGCTCATCGGGCCGCGGATGATTTCGCTGCTGAGCCATCATCAGATCGGCCAGGTGGTGCGCACCGACGGACCGAAATCGCATTTGCAAAAATCCGGCACACCGACCATGGGCGGCGGATTGATCCTGGTCGCGATGGGCATCGGCACGCTGCTGTGGGCCGACCTGTCGGTGCGCTTCGTGTGGGTGCTGCTCGGCACCACGCTCGCCTTCGGATTGATCGGCTTCTACGACGACTACTTGAAACTGGTGGTCGGCAACTCCAAAGGTCTGGCGGCGCGCTACAAGTATCTGGCGCAGTCGATCGCGGCCCTCACCATCGCACTGGCGCTGCACGGCATGCACCAGATGCCCTCCGAGACCTCGCTGTACGTGCCCTTCTTCAAGACCGTGGCGGTACCGATGTCCACGTTTGCCTTCGTGGCATTCGCCTACTGCGTCATCGTCGGCAGCAGCAATGCGGTCAATCTGACCGACGGCCTCGACGGCCTGGCGATCATGCCCGCGGTCATGGTGGCCGCGGCGCTCGGCGTCTTCGCCTATGTCACCGGCAACATCAAGTTCGCCGCGTACTTGCAAATTCCCTATATCAACGGGGTGGGCGAGGTGCTGATCTTCAGCGCCACGCTGGTGGGCGCAGGGCTAGGGTTCCTGTGGTTCAACTCCTACCCGGCGCAGGTGTTCATGGGCGATGTGGGCGCGTTGGCGGTGGGCGCCTCGCTAGGCACGATTGCCGTGATCGTGCGCCAGGAAGTGGTGCTGTTCGTGATGGGCGGTGTGTTCGTGCTCGAGACCGTGTCCGTGATGCTGCAAGTGGCGTCATTCAAATTGACCGGCAAGCGGATCTTTCGCATGGCCCCGATCCATCACCATTTTGAACTCAAGGGGTGGGCGGAGCCGAAGGTCATCGTGCGTTTCTGGATCATCAGCTTCGTGCTGGTGTTGGCCGGCCTAGCCACCTTGAAGATCCGATGATGAACAGCGTGGTCGTGGGTTTGGGCAAGACAGGCGCTTCCTGCGTGCGCCACCTCGTGAAGCGGGGCGAGCGCGTGAGCGCCACCGACAGCCGCCGCGCACCGCCGGGACTGGCTGAGCTCGGCGATCTGGCCGGTTCCATGACGCTGAAGCTGGGCGGCTTCGATCTGTCGCTGCTCGAGGGCGCAACGCGGCTGCTGCTCTCGCCGGGCGTGTCTCACGATGAACCCATCGTGAAGGGGGCGCGTGCGCGCGGCATCGAGGTGCTGGGCGATGTGGAATTGTTCGCGCGCGAGGCACATGCGCCGGTGGTCGGCGTGACGGGCACCAATGGCAAGAGCACCGTCACCACCTTGGTGGCTCGTATGGCCGCGGCGGCGGGACGGCGGGTATTGGCGGGCGGCAATCTGGGCGAGCCGGCGCTCGATCTGCTCGCGCAGCCGGTCCCCGACCTGTACGTGCTCGAACTATCGAGTTTTCAGCTGGAGACCACCTCATCGCTGGTGCTCAAGGCCGCCGTGGTCCTCAATGTGACGGCGGATCATCTGGACCGCTATCCGTCCATCGCAGCCTATGCCCACGCCAAGGGACGAATATTGGCCAATGCCTCGACGGTGGTCTTGAATGCGGACGACCCTTGGGTGCTGGCCATGCGCGACCGGGAATACCGCGCCGATGCGGCGCGCACGGTCACCTTCTCCATCGAACGCACCGATACGGATTTCTCCCTGGCGCACGACGGCGCGCAGATCTTTTTGACGTGCCGCGGCGAACGCTGGCTCGATGTGGCGCGCATGAAAATCTCCGGTACGCACAATGCCGCCAATGCGCTCGCGGCGTTGGCACTGGGCGAGGCCGTGGGTTTGCCGCGCGCCTCGATGCTCCAGGCGCTGCAAGTCTTCCCCGGCTTGCCGCATCGATCATCCTGGGTCGCCGATGTCGGCGGCGTGCGCTATGTCGATGACTCCAAGGGCACGAATGTCGGGGCGACGATGGCCGCGGTGGCCGGCATGCCGGGGCCGCTGGTCATGATTGCCGGCGGCGAGGGCAAGGGCCAGGACTTCAAGCCCCTGGCGGACGCGTTCCGCGGCAAGGTGCGAGCGGCGGTGCTGCTGGGCAAGGATGCGCCGGCCATTGCCGCCGCTCTGGACGGAGTGTGCCGTACTCATATGGTGGCATCGAGGGGGGTGCCTGGGATGGCGGCCGAGGCGGCGATGCAAGCTGCGGTCGATGCCGCGCAGCGCATAGCCGCACCCGGCGACACCGTTCTCCTGTCCCCGGCCTGCGCAAGCCTGGACATGTTTCGCGACTACGGCCACCGCGGCGATGTGTTCGCTGCGGCGGTGCACAGACTCGAGTCTTCGTCGCCCAGGGGTGCATTGCCCGAAGGGCCATCGCCATGAGTACCGCCACCATGTCCTACGGGCTGCGCGCGCGGGAACGGCTGCCCTTCGCATGGGACGGCATCACGCTGGGGTTGGTGGCCGCTCTGCTGCTCATCGGCCTGATCATGGTTACCTCGGCGTCCATGTCCATCGCTGCGCGCGACATGACCGATCCGTTTTATTTTCTCGAGCGACAGTTCGTCTTCACCATGGCGGGGGCGGCCTTCGCCTGGATGATGACGCGGGTGCCGACCGAGCTTTGGGACAAATATGGACTGGCGCTTTTGCTGCTGGGCCTGTTGCTGCTGATCTTGGTACTGATCCCGGGCTTGGGCGCGCGCGTCAACGGTGCGCGCCGCTGGCTGCGCATCGGCGTGCTCAATTTCCAAGTATCGGAGCTGGCCAAGGTGCTGGTGCTGATGTGGCTGTGCAGCTACTGCGTGCGCAAGCGCGCGGAACTCGAGAGCACGCTGCCGGGGTTGCTGAAGCCCTTCGGGCTCTTGTCCGTGACGGCCGTCTTGCTGTTGATCGAACCGGATTTCGGCGCTGCGACCGTGCTGTTCGCCACCGGTTTCGCCGTGCTGTTCATCGCCGGGGCGCGCCTGCGCTTCGTCGCGCTACTGGTGTCGACCGCCGTGGTCGCCTTCGCGCTGCTCGCGCTGACCTCGTCCTATCGGTTGAAGCGGCTGCTGATTTTCCTGCACCCCTTCGACGATCCGTTCAAGGGCGGATTTCAGCTCACGCAATCCCTGATCGCCATCGGCCGGGGCTCTTGGTTCGGAGTGGGCTTGGGCAGCAGCGTGCAGAAATTGTTCTATTTGCCGGAGGCGCACACGGATTTCGTGTTTGCCGTGCTGGCCGAAGAGTTGGGCTTGGTCGGGGTGATGGGCGTCATCGGCCTGTTCGTCGCGCTGGTGTGGCGCGCGTTCCACGTCTCGCGCCTGGCGGCGCAGGCGGGCCTGCGTTTCCAGGCCTACCTCGCGGCAGCCTTCGGTATCTGGCTGGGACTGCAGGCCAGCGTGAACATCGGCGTCAACATGGGCGTCCTCCCTACCAAGGGCCTGACGCTGCCGCTACTCAGCTATGGCCGCAGCAGTCTGCTCGTCAGCCTGGCATGGCTGGGTGTGCTGCTGCGCATCTACCACGAGGTCAAGTGCACCTCGCGTTCCGCGGTGGCACGCGTGCCCGGAGGCAGCCGATGAGCGCCGCTTCGCAGGGCCCCGTGCTCATCATGGCTGGCGGCACCGGCGGCCATGTCTTTCCCGCGCTGGCAGTGGCCCAGGTGCTGCGCACCCGCGGCGTCGCCGTGGTGTGGCTCGGCGTGCCGGGCAGCATGGAATCGCGCCTGGTGCCGTCTCAGGGTTTTCCCATCGAATGGGTGCGTGTCGCGGGGCTGCGCGGCAAGGGCGTCTTGACCTGGTTGCTCGCGCCGCTGCGCATTGTCAATGCCGTGGCGCAGACCGTCGGCGTGCTGCGCCGCGTACGGCCGCGCTCCGTGCTGGGCGCCGGCGGCTATGTCAGCGGTCCAGGCGGCATCGCCGCGTGGCTGATGCGCATTCCGCTGCTGATTCACGAGCAGAACGCCATTGCCGGACTGACCAATCGCTGGCTGGCACGCTTGGCAGATCAGGTACTCGAGGCGTTTCCCGGAAGTTTCGGGGCGAAGGTACGCGCCAGCACCATCGGCAATCCGGTGCGTGAGAGCATTGCCGCACTCGCGCCGCCGGCAGAGCGGTTTGCCGGGCGCGAGTCGCGCGCACGCTTGCTGGTGTTTGGCGGCAGCCAGGGCGCGCAGCGGCTCAATGCGGTATTGCCTAAGGCGCTGGCACGATTGGCGCCGGAGAGCCGTCCCCAGGTCATTCATCAGACCGGCGAGCGCGGACTTGCCGCGACGCGCGCGGCGTATCTCGAGGAGCACGTCGAGGCTCAAGTACTGCCCTTCATCGACGACATGGCCAAGACCTATGCGTGGGCGGATCTTGCCGTGTGCCGCGCCGGTGCCATGACGGTGGCCGAGCTGCAGGCCGCCGGGCTCGGCGCCATTTTCGTACCCTTAGGCGTAGCGGCGGACGATCATCAAACCAAGAATGCCGCCGTCATGGTCGGTGCCGGCGCGGCGCGCATCATCCAGGAGCGCGACCTCACGCCCGAGAGTTTGAGTGCCGTCGTCGCGACGCTGATCGCGGACCGCGCGCGGCTCCTGAAAATGGCGGAAGCGGCTCGCGCCGCGCGCATCACCGATGCGGCGGTACGGCTCGCGGACCTGTGCATGGCCGCCGCGACCGGCGCGGGAAAAGGCTTAGGACCGCGCGCGGAGGCACGCACATGACCGAAGGGCGCATACCTGCGAACGCGGGCGTTCCCTCGGCGGCGCGAGTGGCCCCGCAAACGCGCATGCAGGATCGGATGCGGCGCATTCAACGCATTCACTTGGTCGGCATCGGCGGCAGCGGCATGGGCGGGATTGCCGAAGTGCTGCTCAATCTGGGCTACGAGGTGCAGGGCTCGGATCTCAAAGGCAACGCCGTCACCACGCGTCTGGCGCGCCTGGGTGCGTCGATTTTCATCGGCCACGACGCTGAGTATCTGGGTGAGGCTGACGTGGTGGTGGTGTCGAGTGCCGTCAACCGCACCAACCCGGAAGTGGCTGCGGCGCTGGCCAAGCGCATTCCCGTGGTCGCGCGCGCGGAAATGCTGGGCGAACTGATGCGCTTTCGCTATTCCATCGCCGTCGCCGGCACGCATGGCAAGACCACGACCACCAGTCTGGTGGCAAGCGTGCTGGCCGAAGCCGGGCTTGATCCCACCTTTGTGATCGGGGGACGTCTCAAGAGCGCCGACAGCAACGCGCGCTTAGGGAGAGGCCGCTATCTGGTCGCAGAGGCCGATGAGAGCGATGCGTCCTTCATGCACCTGCAGCCCATCATCGCCATCGTCACCAACATCGACAACGATCATCTCGCGACGCACGAGGGCGATTTCGGCCGGCTGAAGCAAAGCTTCGTCGACTTTCTGCACAACCTGCCGTTCTACGGTCTGGCGGTGCTGTGCGCCGACGATGAGCATGTCAAGAGCATCTTCGAGTCGGTGGGCCGCCCCTACGTCACCTATGGATTTGGCGAAGGTGTGGACGTTCGTGCGGTCAAGGTGCAGCCCATGGGACTGCAATCCCGCTACGAGGTGTTGCGCGTGGGGCGTGAGCCCCTCACTCTCACCCTCAATCTGCCGGGCCGCCACAATGTGCTCAATTCCTTGGCGGCCGTCGTCGTTGCCACCGAACTCGACATTCCCGACGACGTCATTGCACATGCCCTATTGAATTTCCAGGGCATCGATCGGCGCTTGCAGCAATTGGGCGAGATCCAATGGCCGGGCGGCCGCGCACTGATCGTGGATGACTACGGTCATCACCCGACCGAAGTGGCCGCCACGCTGGAGGCCGCGCGCCAGGGCTGGCCTACGAGGCGCCTGGTGCTGGTGTTTCAGCCGCATCGCTACACCCGCACGCGGGATCTGTTGGACGATTTCGGCCGCGTTTTGAGCGAGTGCGACGTGCTCTTGGTCACGGAGGTTTACGCGGCCGGCGAGGCGCCGATCGCCGGCGCCGATGGGCGTGCCATCTGCCGCGCCGTGCGCAGCCGCGGCCGCATCGAGCCGGTGTTCGTCGATAGCGTCGATGATCTGGCCGAGTCGCTGCGCGCCGTGTTGCACGACGGCGATGTGGTGCTGACCATGGGCGCGGGCAACTTGGGCGCCGTGGCGCAGGACTTGAAAAGCCGTTTTGCGGCGGGAGCGTCCGCATGAGCGCGCAACACTCCTTGGAGCTCGCGCCGGAATTCTCGAGCCGCGTGCTGCATGACGTCCCCATGGCGAAGCACACCTCCTGGCATGCGGGCGGCCCGGCCGATTTCTTCTTCACGCCGCGCGACATCATGGATTTAGCCTCCTTCGTGCGGCAGCTGCCCATGGAGGTGCCACTGCTGTGGCTCGGCCTGGGAAGCAACTTGTTGGTGCGCGACGGCGGAATCCGCGGCGCGGTGGTCGCCACGCACGGCGCGCTGGGCGCGCTGGAGCGCCATAGCGCGACCCGGATCCGGGTGGAGGCCGGAGTGCCCTGTGCGCGCATCGCACGACAGTGCGTGAAGTGGGGTTTGGGGCCGGCTGAGTTCTTCGCCGGCATCCCCGGGACCTTGGGCGGTGCCTTGGCGATGAATGCCGGGGCGTGGGGCGGCGAGACGTGGAAGCATGTGGTGGAAGTCGAAGTGCTGGATCGGCGCGGCGTGCGCCGCACGCGCACGCCCGCCGACTACCAGATCGGCTACCGGCAGGTGCAGGGACCCGACAATGAATGGTTCATCGGCGCGCGGCTGGAGTTCGAGCGCAAGCCCGGCACCAACACCGAGGCCATCCGCGAGTTGCTGGACCGGCGCCGCGAAACCCAGCCCATCGGCGAGTGGAGCTGCGGATCGGTGTTCACCAACCCGCCCGGCGATCATGCTGCGCGGTTGATCGAGAGCGCCGGTCTCAAGGGCTTTCGCATCGGCGATGCGTCGGTCTCGGAAAAACACGCCAATTTCATCATCAATCACGGGCAGGCGCGCGCCGCCGACATCGAGGCGCTGATCCTACACGTGCGAGACGCGGTGGCCGCCGCCCACGGCGTCGAGCTGCGCACCGAAGTGCGCATCGTCGGAGATCCGGTATGAGCCTGCTGACCCTGAATACCACGCACCGCCGCACGTCCAAGCCGGCGGACTTCGGCAAGATCGCCGTACTGCTGGGCGGAGACTCGAGCGAACGGGAGATATCGCTGTTGAGCGGGAATGCGGTACTCGCGGCCCTCAAGAGCCGCGGCGTCGATGCGCATGCTTTCGATCCCATGCACAAGCCCATCCAGGCGTTGCGCAGCGAAGGATTCGATCGGGTGTGGATCGCGCTGCACGGGCCGGGCGGCGAGGACGGCACCATGCAGGGCGCGCTCGAGTGGATTGGTATGCCGTATACCGGCAGCGGCGTGCTGGCCTCGGCGCTGACCATGGACAAGCTCAAGACCAAGCGAGTGGTGGTGGGCGCGGGTTACGCTGCGCCGGAGTATGCGGTGCTGTCGAAGGAGGCCGACCTGCCGGCGGCGCTCAAGCAAATCGGCTTGCCCATGATGGTGAAACCGGCCTCGCAGGGCTCGAGCGTCGGCATGACCAAGGTGAAAACCGCCGAGGAATTACCGCGCGCCTTCGAGCAGGCGCGGGCCGTCGACTCAATCGTCTTTGCCGAAGCCTTCGTCAGCGGGGATGAGTACACCGTGTCGATATTGCAGGACGAGGTGCTGCCCTCGATCCGCATTCTGCCGGCGACCGAATTCTATGACTATGAGGCGAAGTATTTCCGCAATGACACGCAGTACTTCTGCCCCAGCGGCTTGAGTCAGCAAGACGAGGCCGAATTACAGGCCGCGGCGCTGGCGGCCTTCAAGGTCACCGACTGCCATGGGTGGGGCCGCGTCGACTTCATGCGCGAGCGCGCTACCGGCAAGTTCTTTTTCATTGAGATCAATACCACGCCGGGCATGACCGATCACAGCCTGGTGCCGATGGCGGCGCGCCAGGCCGGCATCGACTTTCCCGAATTGGTCTGGCGGGTGTTGGAAACCAGTTTCTCTAGGGAGCGAAAATGAATTTGTTCTGGCGCCGAAATCGCTTCAAGAGCAAGGCCACGCCGAAGACCTCGCGTTGGAAGTGGCCTGCGTTCCTGGCGCAGTGGCGCCTCTACGCCCGACGTGCCGCGTTGTTGGCGGTGCTGGTGAGCGGGTTTGGCGCGCTGGCCTGGGCATTGGACCGCCCGGTGCGTGTGATCTCCATCGACGGCAGCTTTCAGCGCGTCTCCCCCGGGCAGATCGAGAAGGCAGTGGCGCCCTTCGCCGCCCAAGGTTTCATGTCCTTAGGTCTCGGCGATATTCAGCGCGCGGTCGAATCGCTGCCATGGGTGGATCACGCGCGAATTGCGCGCCGCTGGCCCAATGGTTTGCGCGTGACCGTGACGGAACAGACCGCGGCGGCTCGCTGGGGCGAGTCGGGACTGCTCAATACGCGCGGTGAACTGTTCGTCCGCACGGCGAGCCACGTCCCCGCCGAACTGCCCCACCTGAGCGGACCTGCAGGCAGCGAGTCGCAGGTGGCGCAGCGCTATCTGGCGACGCAGGGGCGCATGCTCGAGGCCGGCATGCGCATCGCCGCGCTGCGTCTCGATGAGCGCGGCGCCTGGGAACTGGACCTGGACTGCGGGGTCACGGTGCGCTTAGGCAGGCGCGACGTCGACGAGCGCACCGAACGCTTCATCCGCACCGCATCGCAGGTCATTGCACATCGATTGACCGAAATCAGCTACGTGGACATGCGCTATTCCAACGGCTTTGCCATTGGCTGGCGCAACTTAGGGACGCCGGCATCGGCGCCCGCCAAACATCCCGACGACTCTGACGCCTGAAGGAACGTTTTAAAGAAAATGGCAAAGCGCTCTGATCGCAACTTATTGGTGGGGCTGGATATCGGCACCAGCAAAGTCGTCGCCATCGTGGGCGAGGTCAAGGCCGACGGTGCGCTGGAAATCATCGGCATCGGCAGCCATCCATCGCGCGGCCTGAAGAAAGGCGTGGTGGTGAATATCGAATCCACCGTGCAATCCATTCAACGTGCCGTCGAGGAAGCGGAGCTCATGGCCGGCTGCGAGATCCACTCGGTATACGCCGGCATCGCCGGCAGCCATGTGCGCAGCCTCAATTCGCACGGCATCGTGGCCATCAAGGACAAAGAGGTGGTGCAGGGCGATGTGGAACGGGTCATCGATGCCGCCAAGGCGGTGGCCATTCCGGCGGATCAAAAGATCCTGCACGTTCTGCCGCAGGAATACATCATCGATGCGCAGGAAGGCATCCGCGACCCGATCGGTATGTCGGGGGTGCGCCTGGAGGCCAAGGTGCACATCGTCACCGGCGCCGACAGCGCGGCGCAGAACATCGTCAAGTGCGTGCAGCGCTGCGGGCTGGCGGTGGATGACATCGTGCTGGAGCAGCTCGCCTCCAGTTACGCGGTACTTAGCGAGGATGAAAAGGATCTCGGTGTATGCGTGGTCGACATCGGCGGCGGCACCACCGACATTGCGGTGTTCGGCGGCGGCGCTATTCGCCATACCGCGGTGATTCCGATCGCCGGCGATCAGATCACCAATGACATCGCCGTGTCCATGCGCACCCCGACGCAGTACGCCGAGGACATCAAGATCAAGTACGCCTGCGCGTTGTCGCAGCTGGCGAACCCCGACGAGACCATCGAAGTGCCGAGCGTGGGCGACCGGCCGCCGCGCCGCCTGGCGCGTCAAACCCTCGCCGAGATTGTCGAGCCGCGTTACGAGGAGCTGTTCGGTCTGATCCGCGACGAGCTGCGCCGCGCCGGCCTCGAGGAGCAGGTCGCCACCGGCATCGTGCTCACCGGCGGCAGCGCCAAGATGGAAGGGGCGATCGAGCTGGCCGAAGAAGTGTTTCACATGCCGGTGCGATTAGGGGTGCCGCAATACGTCACCGGATTATCCGAGGTGGTGAGCAATCCGATCCACGCCACCGGTGTGGGTCTTCTGTTGTACGCGAAAAACAATTTAGAGGTGCAGGGCACGCAAGCGCCGCTCTTGGCGGGCGGCATGAAGAGCTTGCTGGAACGAATGAAAGCCTGGTTTCAGGGCAATTTCTGAATGATTTCTTGAGATAACGTAAGGAGAACTGGAATGTTCGAACTGATGGATTCCTACAGTCAAAGCGCCGTGATCAAGGTGCTGGGCGTGGGCGGCGGTGGCGGCAACGCTGTCTCACACATGGTCCAAGCCGGCCTCGAAGGCGTGGACTTCATTTGCATCAACACCGACGCGCAGGCGCTGAAGCACTCGAAGGTGCGCACCGCCTTGCAGATCGGCTGCAACATCACCAAGGGGTTGGGCGCGGGCGCCGATCCTGAGGTGGGCCGGCAAGCGGCCATGGAAGATCGTGACCGCATCATCGAGCTGATTGAGGGTTGCGACATGCTGTTCATCACCGCCGGCATGGGCGGCGGAACGGGCACGGGCGCGGCGCCGGTGGTGGCTCAAGTGGCCAAGGAACTGGGCATTCTCACCGTCGCCGTGGTGACCAAGCCATTCGAGATGGAAGGCAACAAGCGTTCCCGCGTCGCCGACCAGGGGATGATGGAATTGTCCAAGTACGTCGATTCGCTGATCACCATCCCGAATCAGAAACTGCTGTCGGTGTTGGGCAGCAGCACCACGCTGCTCGATGCCTTCAAGGCCGCGAACACGGTGCTGCAGGGCGCTGTGCAGGGTATCGCGGAGCTGATCACGCGGCCGGGCCTGATCAACGTCGATTTCGCCGACGTTCGCACGGTGATGTCGGAAACCGGCATGGCCATGATGGGTTCGGGCACCGCCTCGGGCGACGATCGTGCGCGGGAAGCGGCCGAAGCGGCCATTTCCAGTCCCTTGCTCGAGGACATCAACCTCTCGGGCGCGCAGGGGATCTTGGTCAATGTCACTGCGGGTATGGACCTGTCGATCGGTGAGTTCCAGGAAGTGGGCAATGTCATCAAGCAGTTCGCCTCGGACGATGCCACCGTGGTCGTGGGTACGGTGATCGACCCGGAGATGGCCAGCCAAATCCGCGTCACGGTCGTGGCTACCGGCTTGGGCAAACCGGTCGCGAAGGCCGCGCCGCAACCGGTGGCCGCCGCAACGCATGCGCCGCCGCTCACCATGCGGGTGATCCGGCAACGCGCGCCGATGGCGCCAACCGACTATGCCATGCTGGACAAGCCGACGGTGCAGCGGCAGCGGGCGGTGGGCGATGGGTTGCGCGCCGAAGTCGACTCGGAGGATTTGCTGGATATACCGGCATTCTTGAGACGGCAGGCCGATTGAGCGAAGGTTCGACATTCCAATTTGGCGCCCTGTAGGATTTTGCCGAACGGGCGCCGGTTTGGTGGAGAAATGTGAAGAATCCGAACTTAGGAGCGCGCAGAGCGGTCGGACGGTTGCTGCGTTTTCCTTTCGGCCATTTTCATATTCAAGCCGGGGTGTCCCCTGTGGTACCTTTGACACATAACATATGTCCGGTTTTATTCATTTATTAATGCAATGCTGAATCAAAGAACCCTGAAGAACTCGATTCGTGCCACCGGGGTGGGGTTGCACACGGGCAAGAAAGTGCTGATGACATTGCACCCGGCATTGCCCGATACCGGCATCGTATTTCGCCGCACCGATTTGGATGACCCCGTCGATATCCGGGCCCACGCCGAGAATGTCGGCGACACCATGATGGGCACGACCCTACATCGTGGCGAGGTCAAAGTGTCCACGGTCGAACATCTGCTCTCCGCGCTGGCGGGATTGGGCATCGACAATGCGCTGGTGGAAGTGAGCGCCGGCGAGGTGCCCATCATGGACGGCAGCGCCGGGCCCTTCGTGTTCTTGCTGCAATCGGCGGGCATCGAAGAGCAAAAAGTACCGAAGCGCTTCATCCGCATTCTCGAGTCGCTGCAGGTCGACGATGGCGACAAGTGGGCGCGCTTCGATCCGTATGACGGATTCAAAGTTAATTTTGAAATCGAATTCAATCACCCCACCTTCAAGAAGCACTCGCAAGTGGCTTCCATGGATTTTTCCACGACGTCGTTCTTGCGCGAGATCAGCCGTGCGCGCACGTTCGGCTTCATGCGTGATTTGGAGAGCCTGCGGGCGCGCAACCTGGCGCTGGGCGGCAATATGGACAATGCCATCGTGCTGGACGATTACCGCGTGCTCAACGAGGACGGTCTGCGCTACGAGGATGAGTTCGTCAAGCACAAGATCCTCGATGCCATCGGCGATCTGTACCTCTTGGGACACAGCCTCATCGGCGAATTCAGCGGTTACAAATCAGGACACGCGCTCAACAACAAGCTGCTGCGCGCGCTGATCGCGACGCAGAGCGCCTGGCAGGAAGTGACGTTCGAGAGCTTGGCGGAGGCACCGATATCCTACGTCGCGGCGGCCGCCGCGACGGCTCGCAGCTGATTCAAGGCCAGATCGCCGCGGTGCATGGGTTCACGGTGGCCACGCGCGATACTGCCCCTTTTGTGGCGGCCGGGGTGCCGGTGGTGCATCACTGGGAAACTTACGGCTCAACCGCACCCGCCCGAAAGTGAGGTTTCGTGAGCGAAAACGAATCGGCACGCCGTGGGATCATTCTGCCATTAGCCGGACCTTGCCCACTCGTGCCAGGTCCACATGCTGTTTGGCGCGCCAGAGATCGTATTGATATTGCATAGCGAGCCAGCTTTCCGGGGTACGTCCCAACGCCTTTGCAAGGCGTAACGCCATCTCGGGACTGACCGCATTCCCGCCTTTCAATACGCGGCTCAACGTGGAGGCTGCGACACCCAGCGTGATGGCCAGCTCGCGACCGCTGATGTTATTGGGCTCAAGGTACACCGAGCTGATGAATTCGCCTGGGTGGGGAGGGTTATGCATTGCCATCAGTGGTAATCCTCATAATCCAGGACAAACGCATGCCCGTCCCGGAATTCAAATGTCAGTCGCCAGTTACCGTTGACCCAAATCGACCAACGACCCCTGTCCTCGCCTTTGAGAGGATGTAATCGAAAGCCAGCGATGTCCATGTCATCGATGACCTGCGCCGTGTCGAGCGCCGCCAATTGCATTCGAAGCCGCTTCGCGTGATGCGGTTGGATACCGGCTTGGTTCCCCGACTCATAGAACCTGCGTAGGCCCTTGTGCCGGAACGATTGGATCATGAGCTACTATAGCGCGTTGCGCATCGCGCAACAAACAGGATTTCTCAAGCCGGAGGGGGCACGACCCGCACTTTGACGCTGCGAATGGATATTCCCAACGATTTGCCGACTTGGCCGCGGATCGATTCCGCCAGATATCGCAGCCGCGAGGCCCAGGCCCCACCCACGACGCCGATGGTGAGCTGCCCCCGCTCGATCCCGGCGCTCGCAACCTCCCGGGCCAACCGGGCGGGAAGGGCGGCCCGAACCTGCTCCAAGACTAAAGAGCGCTCGGCAGACCGTTCCTTCAGCAGTGAAAGTCGCTTGCCACCACCCGCCAGTAACTCACTGAGACTCTTAGGTTTTTGCATAATTAGGGTGATCCAAGCCTCGGATTGACATGGAGAAAATGTGCGGGAAACCGTGCGGAAATCCTTGTTTTGAGTCGGTTATCTGCATAGTCTAGCCGTACTGCTCGGGACATCATCGACTGTCCCGGACGACATAATCCGGTTGAAGACGTGTCGGGCTAGGAAGAACTATCCGTATGAATGTCATTTTCGTCGGCCGCAAATCGGGCCGAGTGAAACAATTTGACCTGCGACATCCCGTGATTATGTCGGCTGCCGCCCTGATGGTGCTTGGAATCCTGGGCACGGCGTTCTCCATTGGCGTCGGTTTGGGCGCCCGGCATGGGCATGGCAATCCACTGGATCAGCTGGGCAACTGGTCCACCGAGCTGCTGCGCCAGAAGGCCCAGCTCGAAGACACGAAAAGGGTCCTGCAGGAAAAGGTCAATGCGCTGGCGATGCGCGTGGGCCAGATGAATGCCAATGTCATCCGCTTGGACGCGCTGGGCAAGCGCTTGACCCGTATGGCGAATCTCGATGACGGCGAATTCGATTTCGGCCATCCCCCCTCCATCGGCGGCGCCGAGAACGGGGCGGATGGTCAGCCCGCCCAGATCCCCAGTCTCACCGCCATGGTCGATGACTTACAGTCCCAGCTATCGAGCCGCGAGCAGCAGCTCGGGGTCCTGGAAAACATGATTTTGAGCCGCGAGCTCAACAAACAGGTTTATCCGGAAGGTCGGCCCGTCCAAGAGGGCTGGATTTCCTCGTATTTCGGGCGGCGGGCGGATCCTTTCACGGGTTATTCCGCGATGCACAAGGGTTTGGACTTTGCCGGCCAAGAAGGATCCAAGATTAGCGCCGTAGCTGCCGGCATCGTGACCTTTGCGGGCGAGCGTGCCGGATACGGTGAAATGGTCGAGATCAACCATGGCAATGGCCTGGCCACGCGCTACTGCCACAACGAGAAGCTGCTGGTGAAGCAGGGCCAGCTGATCCGCAAGGGTCAGGATGTGGCATTGATGGGTTCCACCGGTCACTCCACCGGGCCCCATCTACACTTCGAAGTGTTGAAAAACGGCGCCCAGGTCGACCCTCTGCGCTTCGTCGGCGAGGATCGTTAAGAGCTCTTTACCCCAAAGGCCTTGAAAAAGGCCGGCGTCGAAACGATTTCCAGCTCTCCGAGTCTATCCGTACAATACCCAGTTTTCTTCAAGGACTCCCCCCGCGTGTGGAAGCTTCTGACTCAAGTTTTTGGCAGCCGCAATCAGCGCCTCGTGAAGGAGCTGAGCCGTACGGTCGCCGCCATCAATGCCTTCGAACCGGCGGTCAGCGCCTTGAAGGACGAGCAATTTCCCGAAAAGACCCGCGAGCTCAAGGCGCGGTTCGCCGCGGGCACGAAACTCGATGAATTGATCCCCGAGGCCTTTGCCCTGGTGCGGGAGTCCTCGCGCCGCAAGTTAGGGATGCGCCATTTCGATGTGCAGCTGATCGGCGGACTGGCGTTGAATGCCGGCAAGATCTCAGAAATGCGTACCGGCGAAGGCAAGACGCTGATGGCAACTCTGCCGGCGTACCTGAACGCGCTCACCGGCGAGGGTGTTCACGTCGTGACCGTGAACGAATACCTGGCGCAGCGCGACTCCGAGTGGATGGGTCCGGTGTTCCGTTTCTTAGGGCTGGAAGTCGGCGTCATCAAGAATGCCCAGACGCCCGACGAGAAGCGCGCAGCCTATGCCTGCGACATCACCTACGGCACGAACAATGAATTCGGCTTCGACTATCTGCGCGACAATCTGGCGTTTCGCCTCGAGGATCGTGTCCAGAGAAAACTCTCCTTCGCCATCGTCGATGAAGTCGATTCCATCCTGATCGATGAGGCGCGCACGCCGCTGATCATTTCCGGGCCCGCCGAAGAGAGCACGGAGCTTTATATCAAGATCAATGCGTTGATCCCGCGACTGGTCAAGCAGAAAGAGGAAAACGCGCCCGGCGACTACGCCGTCGATGAGAAGACCAAGCAGGCCACGCTTACCGAAGACGGCCACGAAAAAGTCGAGCAGATGATGGCGGAGATCGGACTGCTGCGCGAAGGCGAGAGCCTGTACGACGCGGCCAATATCCGGCTGATGCATCACTTGAATGCTGCGCTGCGGGCGCACGCGCTGTACAAACGCGATGTCGAGTACATCGTGCGCCAGGGTGAGGTCATCATCGTCGATGAATTCACGGGCCGCACCATGCAGGGCCGGCGCTGGTCGGACGGTCTGCATCAGGCGGTCGAGGCCAAGGAGGGCGTGAAGGTTCGCGAGGAAAATCAGACCGTCGCGTCCATCACCTTCCAGAATTACTTCCGACTGTACTCGAAGCTGTCGGGCATGACCGGCACCGCCGATACCGAAGCCTTCGAGTTCCAGCAGATTTACGGTTTGGAGGTCGTGGTCATCCCGACCCACAAGCCAATGATCCGCCAGGATAAGTCCGATCTGGTGTTCCTGTCCGAGCACGATAAATTTCAGGCCATTCTGGAGGACATCCAGGAGTGCGTGAAGCGCGGCCAGCCGGTGCTGGTGGGAACCACCTCGATCGAAGCCTCCGAGCGGCTGGCGAAGCTCTTGCAGGGCGCGAAGATTCCCCACGAAGTGCTCAATGCCAAGCAGCACGAGCGCGAGGCGCATATCGTGGCCGAGGCTGGCCGCCCCGGCGCGGTCACGATTGCCACCAACATGGCAGGCCGTGGTACCGACATCGTGCTCGGCGGCAGCGCGCAAACGCAGATCGATGCCATCGAGAATCCGAACGAAGCCGAGCTCAAGAGCATTCACGCGGCCTGGCGTGAGCGCCATGAGCAGGTGATCGCCTCGGCGGATTGCACATCGTCGGCACCGAGCGTCATGAATCGCGGCGCATCGACAATCAGCTGCGCGGCCGCTCCGGCCGGCAGGGCGACCCGGGATCGAGCCGCTTTTATTTGTCGCTCGAAGACAATTTGATGCGTATTTTCGGCGATCCCACGCGCATGAAGGCGCTCATGACCCGCGTGGGTATGAAGGCAGGCGAGGCGATCGAAAGCGGCATGCTGACTCGCCAGATCGAACGTGCCCAGCGGCGGGTCGAGCAGCACAATTTCGATGCCCGCAAGCAATTGCTGGAATACGACGACGTGGCCAACGATCAGCGCCGCGTCATTTATCAACAGCGCACCGACCTGATGGGCGCCGAAGATGTGGCCGAGGCGATCAAAGGCATTCGCGAGGATGTGGTCGCGCAGCTGGTGGATCAATACATTCCGGCCGGCGCGCCCGAGGAACAGTGGGACGCTAAGGGTTTAGGCCAGGCCATCGAGCGCGATTTCGGCCCGACGCTGCCCATCGTCGAATGGGCTGCGGCCGAGGAGGCCGGCGAGGGTCAAGGACTGCGCGATAAAATCGTTGCTGGCTTGGAACAGGCCTATGCGCAAAAGGAGGCCAATGTAGGACCGCAGGTGATGCGCTACATCGAGAAGGAAATCACGCTGCGCACGCTCGATCAGCACTGGCGCGAACATCTCGCGGCGATGGACTACATGCGTCAGGGAATCTACCTGCGCAGTTATGCGCAGAAGAATCCGAAGCAGGAATACAAGCGCGAAGCATTCGAGCTGTTCTCCGGCATGCTGGATCGGATCAAATTCGACACCGTCACCACGGTCTCGAAGATTCAGGTGCGCAGTCAGGCAGAGATCGAGCGCGAAGAACTCGAGCGGCAACAGCGGCTGGCGCGCGCACTGCAGGCGCAGCATGCCGACGCCGTTTCGCCCATCCAAGCATCGCCCGGCACCGACGCCGCTGGGGCTCCCGGACCTGCGCCGGGCAATGTCATGGAAATGGAACCGCGCGGCGTTCCTGAGGCCGCGGCGCCCTTCGTGCGCGCGATACCCAAGGTGGGGCGCAATGAGCCCTGTCCGTGCGGCTCGGGACGAAAGTACAAACACTGCCACGGCACCTTGCAGCAAGCGAGCGGTTGAGCGCCAAGGACAATCGTGTCGGCAGCGGCGGTACCTGTGTACATGTCGTCGCCGGCGCGGTGACCGACGCGGCCGGGCGCGTGCTCATCGCGCAGCGTCCGGCCGGCAAACACCTGGCAGGCGGCTGGGAATTCCCTGGCGGCAAGCTTGATCCTGGCGAAGACCGACGGACTGGTCTTGCCCGCGAGCTGCGCGAGGAACTCGGGATCACGATATCCACCCCACGACCTTTGATTCGCCTACGCCATGCCTACGATGACATCGAAGTGCTCATCGATATGTGGGTGGTGCGGACCTACCGCGGCGAGCCTTCGGGATTGGATGGACAGGCACTGCGTTGGGTGCCGCAGGATGAGCTGGAGTCGGTGGAGCTGCTGCCGGCAGACGGCCCCATCGTGGCGGCGTTGCGCTTGCCGGAGCGATTGACCCAGGCGTCGAGCGGTCACCACACCGTGATTGACCTAGCGATGACTGATGTGCGCGGCGCCGATACGGACGGGCGGCTTCGGGGAGTGCTCTGCGCTGGGATAGCGGATGCGCTGGCAGGAAGCGATGCAGGTGCGGATTTTCTGGTGCTGCGCCATGAATTGCCGCATGCGGAAATCACCTCGTTATGCGAGCGGGTGTCCGTGCCGGTGTATGTGCGCGGCTTGCCGCTTCAGAAAGCGTGGGAGTTGGGGGCCACGGGAATTCATGAGATCGGCGAGTGACGCAGACTCGCTGCGAATCATTTCAATACGGGGCGTGGCGCCTTCAACATGCGGTGCACACGTTCCGGATCGCGCGCGATGACATACAGATAGGCCCGTGCCGGTTGGTCGGGCTCCGTCCTTCCCTGCTCCCAATCACGCAGGGTACCGAGCGGAATCTGATAGCGAACCGCAAATTCCTCTTGAGTGAATCCCAACGCGCGACGCAATGTCTTTACCCTTGGCACCCGTCTGGCCTTGCGCAGCTCCTCCGCAGTCATTGGTCGAGCGTCTGGATCGGCATTCGCCGCCGCTTTGACCTGGGCCTCTGTCATCGGGCGCATGGGCATGTCGGAGAAAGGCGTCTCCTTGCCGCCCTCCGATACCTTAACGACTTTGCCGTCAGGGCGAATTCTCGCGGTAGTAGTCGTCTTGCTCATGTTTTCCTGCCCGTCGGGCTGAAATGATTCGAATGCGCTCGCCGCGCACCGTATAGGTCACATGGATGACCACATTCGAACTCAGGTGTCATGGTACTACGGATTATCCGTACCTATCAATTCGCCCATGAAGCGAGGAAGCGATCTTCGATACTGTAATTATATGCAGTTATCTAAAATCAATCCTAGATGACTGTAGTGGATTAGAGAAGGACTGGAATCGGCACCGAAGCGGGGATTTAGGAAACATAGAATTGACTGTATTTATCATTTCGATAAACTCTTTGTTATGCCAAAGAGCCCCAAAGCCCTGCTAACCATGCCGCCGGCCGCGGCCCAGGCATTGCGGACCCTGGGGGAAAACTTAGGCGTAGCCAGGAGCCGGCGGCGCGAATCGCAGCGCGCCTGGGCAAAACGCCTCGGGGTCTCGATTCCGACGCTGATCCGCATGGAACGCGGCGATCCCGGTGTAGGTGTCGGTATCTATGTGACAGCCCTGTGGTTGATCGGCAGGTCGGGTGCGCTGGCTGACCTCGCTGCGCCCGCGGAGGACCGTGGTGCCCTCGAGAGCGACGTGCGCGAGGCCAGACGCAAGCGTGCGGTCCGATCCGCCGCTTCGGCGGAAGCGCGACTGGCTCGCAAACCGCTCAAGGCAAGCTGAATTGAGCGCCGCCCCGTACCAGCCTTCGGACCGACTGTATCTCTGGCTGCTCACCCAGCCCCGGCAGCCTGTGCCCATCGGTGAACTGAATCTGATTCGCTCTGCCCAGGGCGTGTCGCTGCGCTACGCTGATTCTTGGCTGCAGCGCGGTTTCCCGCTCAGTGAAGATTTGCCGCTCATCGATGAGGAATTCCTACCCCTAGAGAAAGGCGCTGCGGTCGGCGCCGTGGACGATGCCCGGCCGGACCGGTGGGGCGAGCGAGTGATCCGCTTCATCGACAAACCTACGCGGCTTTCGCTGCTCGAGTATCTGTACTTTGCCGGGGACGATCGATTCGGTGCTCTCGGCGTATCCACTTCGCCGGATGAGTACCTGCCGCGGCGCCTGGGCCCACTGCCCACGTTGCAAGATGCGGATGAACTTCACGAGCTGATCCGCAAAGTACAAAACAACGAGCCGGTCCCGCCGGCGCAGCAACGCTTGATCTCACCCGGTGTCACCATGGGCGGCGCTCGACCCAAGGCGCTGATCGATATCGCAGGCGAGCAGTGGGTCATCAAGTTCTCCGACGGCGATCCCGCGGATACGCCGCTGATCGAGCATGCCGCCATGACACTGGCGCAAAAGGCGGGCATCCGAGTCGCCGAGACGTTGCCCGTACGCCTGACGCACGGACATGCGGTGGCCATCAAGCGTTTCGATCGCTTGGGTGGTCTGCGGCTGCATAGCCTATCCGCCTGTGTGGCGCTGCGGGCTGCGGGGGAACGGTTCGGATACCCGGAATTGGCGCAGTTGCTGCGTCGCCGAGGGGTGACCCAAGACGATGAATACCTCGCGCAGATGCGCGAGGTATTTCGCCGGATGGTGTTCAACATTCTGATCGACAACACCGATGACCACGAGAAGAATCACGCGCTGCTCATGACCGATGCACAGCAATACCAGCTCTCACCGGGTTACGACATCCTGCCCTCGGGCCAGGCCCTGGGCTTCCAACAGATGCGGGTGGGCGAGCAAGAAGCAGACTCTACGATCTCCAACGCACTGTCGATGTCATCCATGTACGGACTCGGCAAAAACGAGGCGATCAAAGAGGCGCAGGCGGTGGCGCAGGTCATTGACGGATGGCAGCAGCACTTCGTCGCGTGTGGTGTCACGCGTGGAGACATCGATCTCTATGCCGAACAGATCGACCGGCCATTCCTGAGCGATCAGCGCGGCGAGCTCAAAGGAGGGCGCTGAACGGTCCGGCGCACGTACGGGGCAGGATAAGTGGGGAAACGCGCTAGAATTGATATGTGCGAACGTTGAACCACAATGCCAATCAGATGTTCATGATTGCCATGAAAACTACACTGACCGAATTCCAGCGGAGCTTCCGCAAAGCACGCGAGGCCGCAGACCGCGGCGAATCCGTTATTGTGAAGGGCGACGGCTGCGACTATGTATTCGAGCGCCGCGTTACCACTTCCGATCTTCCCTTCGTGGGCCTCGAAGGTGTTTTCGGTGCCGTAACCCTTCCCCGGGATAAGACTCCTCTCGCTGAAAAGGTCCGCCGTCGCATCGCCGAGAAGAAGCCTCAGGGCTTCAAGTTCTCATCGAAAAACCGCAGGACCATTTTATAGCCATGACGCCCATCGTTCTGGCGCATGAGCCCATGCTTCGCGCCTGGATAGACCATCACATCGAAGGGTTTGCTCAAGTCCTGCAGCTTGCGAAATAGCTTGGTGCTGTTGAGGAACAAGACATTATCATCGGCCATGCCGTGCATGACCAATAGTTTTCCCTTCAGGTCCTTGGCGTACGGCAACACGGAACTGGCCGCGTAACCGTCAGGATTGTCCTGCGGGCGATCCAAGTAGCGCTCGGTGTAGTGCGTGTCGTAGAGGGCAAAATCGGTCACGGGAGCGCCTGCGACGCCGGCGCGAAACACGTCCGGCGCCTTGAACATCAGATTGAGCGTCATATAGCCACCATAGCTCCAACCCCACACGCCGATGCGCGCAGGATCCACGAAGCTTTGGGCCATCAGCCAGCGTGCACCCTGCACTTGGTCCGTGACTTCGACATCGCCTAAGCGGCGGTGGATGGGGGATTGAAACGCCGTGCCCCTAAAGGCGCTGCCTCGATTGTCGAGGGCAAAGACCACGTAGCCTGAGCGGGTGAGAATCTGCGTGAACGAGCTGCCGTGCCAGCTGTTGAGCACGCGCTGCACGCCCGGGCCGCCATACACATCGACAATGGCTGGATAGCGTTTACTCGGATCGAAGTGCAACGGCTTGAACAGTTGGTAGTACAACGTCTGGCCATCGGCCGCCGTGAGCGTGCCGACTTCAGGTACTGAGTTATCCGCCAGATAGGCTGCGTCGGGGTGCTGGGCGTCCAGCCGGTTCTCCAGAAGCCAGGCCTTGAGGGCGCCGTCCGCCGAATGCAGGCTGGATTGCGGCGGCTGTGCGCTGCTGGTGAAGGTGTCGATATAAAAGCGTGCATCGGGCGACATGGCAATGCCATGCACGCCCTCGTTCTGGGTGATGCGCTGCACCTTAAGCGGATCTGCCGTGTCCAGCGAGGTGCGGTACAGGTGCCTCTCGGTAGGACCCTTTTCGGTGGCCGTGAAATACACCGTGCGGCTCTTTTCATCGACGCCCATGACGGCGTGTTTGCGAAAGTCGTCGACCACCCACTTGCCCGCGGTCAGCTGCCGGATCAAATGACCGTCATAGTCATACAGATACAAATGGGTGTAGCCGTCTCGATTGGAGGCCCAGATGAACTCGCGGGAATTCTTGAGGAATGAAAGTTCGTCGTTGAGATCGATCCAGGTATTACTGGTCTCGGTGAGTATGGTGCGCGTCTTGCCGGTGTCGATGTCGGCAAAGAGCAGGTCCAGCCGGCGCTGGTTGCGGCTCTCGCGCTGAATCGCCAAGCTCTTGCCGTCGGGAAGCCAATTGACCCTTGCCAGGTAAATATCCTGATCGACCCCTAAGTCGACCCAGGTGATGCCGCCGTTCGCGACATCGATGATGCCCAACTTGATCTGTGCATTGGGTCCACCGGTGATGGGATAGCGCTGCGCGAAGGTGGCGACATTGTCGGCCGCGATCTCGAACCGTTCGGTGACTTGGATGGGGGTTTCATCGACCCGGGCAAAGGCAATGTGCTTGCCATCGGGCGCCCACCAGTAGCCGGTGCTGCGGTCCATTTCCTCTTGCGCCACGAACTCCGCCATGCCGTTCTTGATCGGCCCACCGCCATCGGTGGTGAGCGCCCTTTCGTGTTTCGCGGCGATGTCGTAGCCATAGAGGTTCTGATCGCGCACATAGGCGATGTAGCCGCCGGCGGGCGAGACCGTCGCGTCGGTCAGAAAGCCGTGGGTGTCGATGAGTTGCACGACGGGTTTATGCTTAGGTGTGGCGAGCTGGTAGTAGAACAGCTTGCCGCTCAAGGGGAAGAGCACCGCATCGCCCGCGGGAGCAAAGGTATACTCGAGAATGCCGGAGAGGGCCGCGGTCCTCTGCCGTTCGCGGCGGCTCAACTCCTCGTCGGAGAGCTTTTCCTGTTTCGGCGCCAGGGCCTTGGAGTCCACCAGCACCCGGGCCTGCCCGTCATGAATGTTGTATTCCCAGAGATCCAGGCGGTCCTTGTCCTCGGCTTTGCCCTTAAGGTACGTAACGCGCGCACCATCGGGCGAGATTTTCAGTCCCACGATGGTGGGGCCCGCGAGAGCGGGGGCATCGAACAGACGATCGATGGTGAGCTCCGCGGCGTTGGCCCCCGTGGCCGTGGCCACGGCGCATGCCACCAGTGCCGGCGCCAAGTAGCGGCCCGAGTTACGAGAGTCGGTCATGGATCAGCCCTTGTCGTTATGATTGCTTGGGACCTAAGTGTATTACAGTCGCGTGAGCCGATAGCAGACCTCGCTCAATTCAGTGAGGCCTCGTGCTTTGAGTCTGGGCTCCAAGTGCAATATATCGTGCCTTCCTAATACCTCGATCGAGTGGTGAGCCGCGTACCACCGGTCGATGTCATCGCGGGTCACGGAGAAGGGCGGTCCGCTCATTTGGACTTGCGGGTATTCCACGGCGATCAGCAGCGTCTCCGCGCCGCAGCGGGTCAGGGCGGTCATGTGCTCCACGTAGGGTGCCCGGAATTCCGGTGACCAGGAAATCAGGGATGCGCGATCGTAAACCGCGGACACGTTGCCGATGAGCGCCGGGCTGAGCTTGAAGAAATCACCGCGGTACAGCGTGAGGCGTTCTGCCTCATAGGCATCGAAGCCATCGAGTGCGCGGCGCCGGGCCGGAATGCCGTGCTCCATCAAGAACGCTTCCACGGCAATGGCCGAAAGTTCCACGCCCGATACGGTATGCCCCTGCGCGCGTAGCCAGGGCAGATCCAGACTCTTGCCGCACAAGGGAACGAACACCGCGCTGTCGGCGGCCAACTTCAACGTGGGCCAGTACGCCTGTAGGTGCCGATCGACGGATGGTTGATGGAAGCCGATCTGCGCCGTGCGCCAGCGCTCCTGCCAGAACTCAGGCTGCACGCGTTAGGGCACTTCGTCAGGAACTGGCAGCTGATCCTGCGCCGTGCCGGGTGCATCGGGAATTTTATGCTGCTCGGTGAGCCATGCGCCCAGATCGATGAGCCGGCAGCGTTCGCTGCAGAACGGCCGATATGGCGATGCGTGAGACCATTCCAGGTCGCGCCGGCAGGTGGGACATTTGACGGTCGTGGCCACTTTAAGGCTTAGCGCATCAAGCGCAGCAGGTCAGTAAAAACGCTACATCGGTCTCGATGTGCACCGGGCGCGCGGTGGCGTCCAGCCAATTCAAGAAGCGGATGGTGCAGCGATGTTGGCTGCCGCTCATTTCCGGGAACACTTCGGTGTCGGCAGGCAGAGTGACGCGGACCAATTGGCAGGGATTCTCGCGGTCGAACTGCAGCTGGAAAATGCCGCCGACCGCCACTTCGGACTTGCGCTTGGCGTTCTGGCGGGTGAGCCACAGCAACTCGGCGATGCCGTCGCACAGCGGCCGGATCAAGGCCAGCCAGCTGTCGAACTCGGCGGCGCGAATTTCAACCGGACGATTCAACCAGAAGGAATAGTCCGGCAGATCGAAATCGCAGGTGCCTCCGGGGATGGCGCTCCGATGCTTGACCGCGCTCAAGAACTCGGAATCGCGCAGCGGCGCCATGAAGTTGCCGCCGACGGCGGACAGGTCGTTGCGCAGCTTGACCAAGTTTGTCATCAATGACTTGAGACGCGCAGGATCGACGCCGGTCTTGGTCTGGTATTCCTTCAGGATGTTCGCCTGGCGTTCGAGTTCCTTAAGTACATCGCTGCGCGCATCGCCGCGCGCGGTGATGGCGAGGATCTCGAGCAGGCTGGAGATGGCGGCGCGCGAACTCCAGGGACTGTCCGACTCGCTGTGAAACGTGGCTTGGGTGTAGAGAAATTCGATGCGCAGGAAGGTGCGCATGCGCTCGTTGAGCGGCTGCTCGTAAACGATGGGCGCCGCCTCGGGTTCTGCTTGGGCGGACATGTCCGGGTAGGAGTTCATAGCCCTATTGTGAGCCAACCCACGCTTGCGGGTAAACCTTGGATTTAAGTTAATCCCGCCCCGTCCGGTCAGTTTGCGCCAGGTGTAAATATTTCTCGTGCAGGCGATCCACCGCCTGACGCAGATCTGCGACGCTACCGGCGTTCAGCAGCACATCGTCCGCGGCGGCCAAACGCTGGGCCCGGCTGGCCTGAGACGCCAGAATGGCGCGGGCTTGGGTTTCCGAGCTGCCGTCGCGCGCCTGCACGCGCTGCACCTGCGTCGCCTCATCGGTGTCCACGACCAGGACCCGGTCCACGCGCTCGCGCGGCCGCCCACCTTCGATCAGCAGAGGAATCGCCATCACCAGATAGGGCCCCGTCGCTGCGGCCGCCAGGGTCTCCATGTTGGCGCGGATCAGGGGGTGCAAAATGGCATCGAGCGCCTGCCGCGAGGCGGGATCCTCGAAGATCAAGTCTCGCAATGCCCGCCGATCCAGGTTGCCGTTGGCGTCGAGCACGCCCGTGCCGAAACGCCGCACCACCTGCTCGAGCCCTGGCTTTCCCCGCTCAACGACGCTCCGTGCTGCCACGTCGGCATCGATCACCTCAACCCCAAGCTCGGCGAAGCGTTGGGTCACCGTGCTCTTGCCGCTGGCGATGCCGCCGGTGAGGCCGATCCGCAGGCGGGGGATCATGAGCTTATGCTGGGGTTCATAGGCTTAAGGCCTAGTTATGAGCTGACAATCACGAAGTTTCGGCATATTTAGAAGGCCGGATGGAGCTTATACGTAGTTCTGTCGCGTCAATGCTTGAGACCCGATATGCGCAGGTAGCCATCGACCAGCACGTTCCCATACATCATGGCAATCCAGCCTGCCGCGGCGAGATAGGGCCCGAAGGGCATGGGTGCGCTGCGGTCCCGGCCGCGCAGCGCGATCATCAAAATCCCCAGCACCGCCCCCGTTGCCGCCGACAAGATAATGACCAGGGGCAGCAGTTTCCAGCCCAGCCAGGCGCCCAGGGCCGCAAACAGCTTGAAATCACCATACCCCATGCCTTCCTTGCCCGTCACCAGCTTGAACACATGGAAGACCAGCCACAGGCTTGAATATCCGGCGACGGCGCCGATGACGGCATCCCTCACCGAGACCGGTAGAGCGACGCCGGCGACCGGCCCCAGAGCGACCGCCGCCACCAGACCCATCCACATGAGCGGCAGGGTGATGTTGTCGGGCAGCAGCTGATGATCGATGTCGATGCCGGTAAGCGCGATCAAGCTCCAGGTAACGAGCAAAGCGCACCCCGCCGGCCAGCCGAAGCCGAAGTGCCAGGCCACCCAGGCGGAAAGCACCCCAGTTGCCAACTCAACCACTGGGTAACGCACGGAGATCTTAGTGCTGCACGAAGCGCACCGACCGCGCAGCACTAGCCAACTCAGCACCGGGATGTTCTGCCAGGCCTTGATGGGCGC
Organism: Gammaproteobacteria bacterium; assembly: GCA_021323735.1. Classification (GTDB taxonomy): domain Bacteria; phylum Pseudomonadota; class Gammaproteobacteria; order Steroidobacterales; family Steroidobacteraceae; genus Bog-1198. The sequence goes on along the minus strand of JAJPKM010000009.1, from coordinate 1,681 downwards.
CTTGCAGTTGGGACACGCGGAGCGCGGAGTGCTCAAGGTGAAGCGCGCCTGCGGAGCGGGGGCGGGGGCCGGAGCCGGCAAAGCACCGTCACCCGGCGCAGCGACATTGGCCGACAGGACATCCGCCGCTTGAGACTGCCACTCACGCTCCAGGATGAGGGGCAATCGATAGATGACGACATTGAGAAAGCTGCCGACGAGCAAACCCAATAGAAAAACAGACCCCGCGAATAGCGCGGGGCTGGAGGAATAGAGCAAGGCGATGTCGTTCAGCATGGGCTAAACAACAATAGCGGTGGGACGGCCGAAAGACGACTTAAATCGCGGCGCCGAGCTTGAAGATGGGCAGGTACATCGCGATGACCATGCCTCCGACCAGTACGCCGAGTACCGCCATGATCATGGGTTCCATGAGGCTGGACATGCTGTCAACCGCATTGTCCACTTCTGCCTCGTAGAATTCGGCTACCTTGCCGGACATCGTGTCCAGAGACCCGGATTCTTCACCCACCGCAATCATTTGCACCACCATGTTCGGAAACAATCCAGTATTTTCCATGGCGCGCTGCAGGCGCTGGCCCGTGGCCACTTCATCCTTCATACGCAAGGTGCCTTCCTCGTAGACGATATTACCCGTGGCCCCGGCCACGGATTGCATGGCCTCGACCAAGGGCACGCCGGCCGCAAACATCGTGGATAGAGTTCGGGCGAAGCGGGCAATCGCCGATTTGACCAGTATGGGTCCGATAATGGGGAATTTGAGCGCCGCACGATCTATCGAGCGGCGCATATTTCTCGATCGCTTATGAAAGTACATGAAGGCGTAAATCGCTCCGCCCACAACGACTCCTACCAGCCATCCCTGGTGCTGCATGAACTTCGACATGTTCACGACCATCTGCGTGAATGCAGGTAAATCGGCGCCAAAGCCCTTGAACAAAGATTCGAATTGAGGAATCACGAAAATCAAGAGGATGACAGTCACAATGACAGCGACAACGAGCACGGCGGCAGGATAAAAGAGTGCCTTTTTGATCTTCTTCTTCAGCGCCTCTGTTTTCTCTTTATAGGTCGCGATTTTATCCAGCAAAGTCTCCAGCGCACCCGCGTGCTCACCGGCCTCGACCAGATTCACAAAGAGATCGTCAAAATATAGTGGATGTTTGGCGAGCGACTCGTGCAGCGTGCTGCCGCCTTCGATGTTCGCTTTGATATCCAGCACCAGCTTTTGCATCGACGGCTTTTCATGGCCGTTGCCGATGATTTCGAAGGCCTGAACCATGGGAATTCCCGCAGCCATCATGGTCGCGAGCTGGCGGGCAAAAACCGCGATATCTGCGGCTTGGACCTTACCGCCTCCCACCTTGTTTTGCGTTTTGACGCGAGTAGCGGCAACGCCTTGTTTTCGCAGGTCCGCGCGCAGCGCCTGTTCGTTCGCGGCAAGGGCCTTGCCGCGCACCTTGTGGCCGCGCTTGTCCTTGCCTTCCCAGATGAACTGGATGTCTTTTTTACTCGCCGTTGCGGATATCGCCATATCAGTCCCTCGCAGTCACTATTCGACGGTGACGCTGTTAATTTCTTCCAAACTGGTTGCACCGGTCTTGACCTTTTCCAGACCGGAACGACGCAAATTCCACACGCCGTCCTTGACGGCCTGATCGTTGACGTTCATGGCGCCGCC
>JAJPKM010000058.1 GCA_021323735.1 Gammaproteobacteria bacterium | reverse complement strand
GAGAAGCAAGAGGTCGTCATCGGCATCATTACCGGCCGGGTCAAAGGCGGCTTTACCGTCGAGATCGACAATGTTCGAGCATTTCTGCCGGGCTCTCTGGTAGACGTTCGCCCGGTTCGAGATCCGTCCTATCTGGAAAACAAGCCTCTCGAATTCAAGGTCATCAAGCTCGATCAGAAGCGCAACAACGTGGTGGTTTCGCGCCGCGCGGTCGTCGAGCAGGAATACAGTGCGGAGCGTTCCGCGCTGCTGGACAATTTGCAGGAGGGCGCGGCGGTCAAGGGTGTGGTGAAGAATCTCACCGACTACGGCGCATTCGTGGATCTGGGCGGCATCGATGGGCTGCTGCATATCACGGACATGGCGTGGAAGCGCGTCAAGCATCCTTCGGAAGTCGTCAAGGTCGGCGAGGAGATCGATGTACGCATTCTGAAGTTCGACCGCGAGCGCCAGCGCGTCTCGTTGGGCCTGAAGCAACTAGGCGCGGATCCCTGGCAGAACATCGCTCGCCGGTATCCGGCCAATACGCGTCTTTTCGGCAAGGTCACGAACATCGCCGATTACGGCTGTTTCGTCGAGATCGAGGAGGGCGTGGAAGGTTTGGTGCATGTCAGCGAAATGGACTGGACCAACAAGAACGTCAATCCCGCCAAGGTCGTGCATGTCGGTCAGGAAGTCGAAGTCATGGTTCTCGACATCGACGAAGAGCGCCGGCGCATCAGCCTCGGCGTCAAGCAGTGCAAGGCCAACCCGTGGAAGGAGTTCGCGGACAACTACAACCGCGGCGACAAGGTCAGCGGCCAGATCAAATCGATCACCGATTTCGGTATCTTCATCGGATTGGCCGGCGGCATCGACGGCCTGGTGCATCTCTCGGATATCTCCTGGGACCTGCCCGGAGAAGAGGCGGTGCGCAGTTATCAAAAGGCTCAGCAAGTCGACGCCATGGTGCTGTCGATCGATCCGGAGCGCGAGCGCATCAGCCTAGGGATCAAGCAGCTTGCCAAGGATCCGTTCTCTGCGTACATCGCCGAGCATCCGAAGGGCAGCGTCGTCAAAGGCGTGGTGCGCGAAGTGGATGCGAAGGGCGCCATCATCGACCTCGGGAACGGAGTCGACGGCCAGCTGCGCGCTTCGGATATTTCACGCGATCGCGTGGAAGACGCGCGCTTGATGCTCAAGGTCGGGGACGAAGTCGAGGCCAGATTTACCGGTGTGGATCGCAAGGGACGCAGTATTTCGCTGTCGATCAAGGCGAAGGATATCCATGAGGAGCAGGAAGCCATGCAAAACTATCGGACCGATTCGTCCACTGGAACGAGTTTGGGAGATCTTTTGAAAGAGCAGATTTCCGGACAGGACTGAAGGGACCTTAAGGCGGCCGCCGCATACCGCAGCGGCCGCCCTGTGCAAATATGCCTAGCGATGCCCATGGATCGATAATGACGAAATCGGAACTCATCGAGATCATTTCGGCGAAACAGAAGCATTTGCCCGCGAAGGATGTCGAGCTGGCCGTCAAGCAGCTGCTGGAGATCATGAGCGACGCATTGGCCACGGGTGAGCGCATCGAGATACGCGGTTTCGGCAGCTTCTCGCTGCATTTCCGCCCGCCCAGGCAGGGGCGCAACCCGAAGACCGGTGAGGCCGTCGCGCTCGCCGGTAAGCACGTGCCGCACTTCAAGCCGGGCAAAGACCTGCGCGAACGCGTCAACGACGGTGCGGATCAGCCGATCCGCGATTAGCTCTTAGCCGCCGGGTCCGGTACGTGTCCGACCTGCCCCTGCTGACATGGGTTCTGGTGCTTGCGGCGCTGGTGCTGGGTATTCTTGCCGGCCACTTCGGCTGGGGTAAGCGCTGGCCGGCATCGTTGAGCAGGCTTCACCCGGACTACCTGACCGGACTCGATTACCTGGTGACCGAGCAGCCCGACCGGGCGCTCGATATGTTCTTGAAGCTGATGGAGGCCAATGCCGAAACCGTCGAGACGCATTTCGCGCTGGGTTCGCTGTATCGCCGCCGCGGCGAGGTCGAGCGGGCCATCCGCATTCACCAGAACTTGCTGGCGCGCAAAGAGCTGGCTCCCGAGCATCGCGAACAGGCCCTGCTGGCCCTGGCGCAGGACTACCTGCGGGCCGGTGTGCTCGACCGCGCTGAAGGCCTGTTCCAGCAGGTCAGTGAGGTGCCGCGCCTGCGTGCCAGCGCGCTCGATGCATTGCGCGGTGTGTATGAGCGTCAACACGATTGGCAGCAGGCGCTCGGGATCTACCGCCAATTGGAGCGCATCAAGTCGGCGCCGCCGCGCACTGTGGCCGCACACTATCTGTGCGAACTGGCGAGTACGGCGATCGAGCAGGGCGATATCGACGCTGCGCGCGAATTGCTGATTCGGTCGGACGAGGAGGCTCGGCCGTTTCCTCGGGCAGCGCTGCTCAGCGCGCAAATCGCGGAACGGGAAGGACAGCCGGAACTCGCGGTGAAGCTTCTCAGGCAGGCGCTCAGCGAATCGCCGACCCTGCTGCAGGAAGAATTGCCGCGCCTGCTCAAGCTCATCGGGACCGAGAAGCGGGACTCCTTTCTGCGTGAACTCGTCGCGCAGACGGAACGGCGCGACTTCGATGAACTGAAACGTCTGGTGTTCGCCGCGATTGCGGCGGACTTAGGCTCGGCAATGCCGTTGCGTGCCTCGATAGAGAAGGTGTTTTCCCAGGACAGCACCTTGCAGGCCGTTTGGCGCGAAGGTCCGGCGCAGTCGGAGCGAATCGCGCAGGAAATCGGTGCGCTGTTGGCGCATGCGGAGAAATACCGGTGCAATGAATGCGGGTTTTCCGGGCGCAATTTTTATTGGCATTGCCCGGCGTGCCATTCCTGGGACAGCTTCGAGGCCTATGCCATCGTCAAACTGCGGTAGGTCCCGTCCCGCCGGCGGCGCGATGCATCTCTCCCGGTTGCCAACCCGGCTCGCGCGCAATGCTCGGACGGGCTCCTAGACTGTGAGATATGTCCGACGGCGCGGCTGAGGGAAATCCGTTATGCTTTCCAAAGGACACAGCGAGTAAAGGCCGGATGACACAGCGAGTAAAGGTAGCCGTATTTCCCGTGGCCGGACGCGGCACGAGGTTCCTCCCCGTCACCAAAGCAAGCCCGAAAGAGATGCTTCCCATCGTGGACAAGCCGCTCATTCAGTACGCGGTGGACGAGGCGCTCTCCGCCGGTGCGGACACGCTGATTTTCATCACCGGCAGTTCCAAGCGTGCGATCGAGGATCACTTCGATTCGAATCCCGAACTCGAGGCAGTGCTGCAAGCGCAGGGAAAGCAGGACTTGCTCGATACCTTGCGGGGCATCCTGCCGAGCTGGGCTTCCTGCGTCTATATTCGCCAACCCGCGCCGTTGGGTCTGGGACATGCCGTGCTGTGCGCGCAACCCGTGGTCGGCGATGCACCGTTCATGGTGCATTTGGCGGACGATCTGATCGACGCGAAAGTCCCTTGCCTGAAGCAGATGGTCGACGTCTTCGATCAGCATCAGGTCAGCGTGCTCGGGGTGCAGAATGTCCCCAAACAAGATACGGACAGGTATGGAATCGTGTCATTGGAGCGGTCGGTCGCCCCGCGCATCGGCAAGATGTCGCATATCGTTGAGAAGCCTAAGCCCGACAAAGCCGCCTCGACATTGGCCGTCGTCGGCCGCTACTTGCTGACATCCGCGATCTTCGAGGACCTCTCCAAAATCGGCAAAGGCGCCGGGGGCGAGATTCAGCTGACCGACGGCATCGCACGCCTCATGCAGCGCCAGCCGGTATATTCATATGAATTCGAGGGCAAGCGCTACGACTGCGGCAGCAAGCTCGGATACTTGCAAGCCACCGTGGAGTACGGCTTGAAGCATCCGAACTTAGGCCCCGAATTCGCGCACTATCTGCGCACCTTGGTGCCGAAGCTGCCCTAGCAGGGTTTTAGGCTAGCGGAAGCGGCCTTTGCTCGGGCCAAAGCTGCGCGTTCCCGCACCCGCCCCGGTACCGGTATGCGAACGCCCACCAACGGCTGCCGGACGGCGCGAGTCGCGGCGCTGATGATGGCCGTGCCCGCCTTGGCTGCCATGACCACCTTGATGTCCACCCTGATGACCGCCATGACGGCCGCTCTGCGCCGGGCGGCTGTCACGCTGCGGCGATGGTGAGGCAGACTCCAAGATCTTGAAGGTGGGCGTCGGCAGCGTCGGGATGCTGCGCCGTAATACCCTTTCGATGTCCCGCAACAGGCCGGTTTCGTCGGAAGATACCAGCGAGACTGCTTCTCCGGCTGCGCCGGCACGGCCGGTGCGGCCGATGCGATGCACATAGTCTTCCGGCACGTTGGGCAGCTCGTAGTTGACTACTTGCGGCAACTCTTTGATGTCGAGGCCTCGAGCGGCGACTTCCGTGGCAACGAGGCAGGTCACCTCACCGCGCTTGAACATGTCGAGCGCTTTGACGCGTGCGGCCTGGCTCTTGTTTCCATGGATGGCCGCGGCTTGAATGCCGGCGCCTTCCAGTTGTTGCGTCAGGCGATTCGCGCCGTGCTTGGTGCGGGTAAAGATCAGCACCTGGCGCCACTGGTTCTCTTGGATCAAGTGCACGAGCAAGTGTCTTTTCTGCTCCTTCTGCACCCGATAGGCACACTGTTCGACGAGCTCGATCGGCGCATTGCGCGGAGCGACCTGCACCGACAGGGGATTGTGCAGCAGCCGCTCGGCCAGTCCGCGTATATCGTCGGAGTAGGTGGCGGAGAACAAGAGATTTTGCCGTTTCGGCGGCAACAACTTGATGATCTTGCGGATGTCGTTGATGAAGCCCATGTCGAGCATACGGTCCGCCTCATCAAGCACCAGCACCTGCACGCGGGATAGATCCACGCAGCGCTGCTGCGCGAGATCCAGCAGCCGGCCGGGCGTTGCCACGAGGATGTCGCAGCCGCTACGCAGGGCGCTGATCTGCGGGTTGATGCTCACGCCGCCGAACACCTGGTAAGTGCGCAGCTGCATGTACTTCCCATAGTCGCGCGCGCTTTGGGCGACCTGTGCGGCCAGTTCACGGGTCGGTGTGAGTACCAGTGCACGCGGCGCTCGTGAGCTGCCGTGCGCTTGATCGGCGGCAAGCAACTGCAGGATGGGCAGCACGAAGCCGGCGGTCTTGCCGGTGCCGGTCTGGGCGCCGGCGAGAACGTCTCGGCCCGCGAGTACCGCGGGAATCGCTTGAGTCTGAATGGGAGAAGGTGTGTCGTAGCCCTTATCGGCAACGGCACGGATCAATTCGGGCAATAGCCCGAGATCGGAAAATGACATGATTAAACCTTTTGTTGAACGTGGACTCGCACGACGGCGCCTTTGGCGTCCGCAGCGGTCAGCAGCGAGGAGGATGAAAGAAACGAAGTGCGTCGAAGACGGACCGCGAGCTTAAGGGTGGCACTGACCGAGCACCAGCCCCTTGTAAGCTGGGGCGCAGTATACACGCATTGCAGGAGTGCGTCGAATTGTTCAGTCAATCTCCTACGGTAGATCCTGCAGCGCCAGGAACGTCCCCGGTGCGGTCGCACTCTGCAGCAATACGCCCGGATGCGTGCTGGCCACGCCACCTTGCATCGGATAGGTGATGCCATTGCTCACCACGATATCGAGCTTGCCGTCGCCATTGATATCCGCAACGGCGACTTCGTTCGCACCCGGTGCCGGGTAAATGCTCGCGGGCAAGAATTTGCCGGGGTTGGCCGGATCGTGCAAGAGAACGGTGACCGTATTGAGCCCGCCGATCACGATATCGAGCTTGCCGCTTCCCTGAAGATCCCTGACGAGAATGGACTGCGGCAGATCCTGCGCGATGGGGTAGCTTACGGAAGCGGGGAACGAGCCGTGATTCGCGGGATCCTGCGGCAGCACGTAAACGGCAGGAGACTGGCCGCCGGTGGGACCGGGATCCGTGATGAGAAGATCGTTGAGCCCGTCGCCGTTGACGTCGGCGATGGCGACGATGTTGGCGCCGATAAGATTCAGATTGGCGGTTTGGGTGAATACCGTGACGGGCGCAGCATAGGTCGTGGCCGAGGCGGCGCCGGTATGCATGAGTACTTTGACCCCGACGTTGTCCACCAGCGCCACGTCCGGGGCTCCGTCACCGTTGAGGTCTCCCAGCGCCACCCAATTCGCACCGCCGCTATAGAGACTGATCGGCGGTGCAAACGTGCCGGCAGAGGTCTGCACGAACAGCGACACATTGAAATCGGCGGATACCAAATCGGGCAGGCCGTCGCCGTTCATGTCGGCAATCGCAACCTGGGAGGCGCCCGGAGAATTCAAGGACACCGCCGGATTGAATGTGCCGGGACTCCCTTTGTTATTGAAGAATACATTCAAGGCACCGTCATCGAAGCTGGCCGACACCACATCCAGCAACCCGTCGCCATTGAGATCGGCGGCGGCCAGATACAAGGGATCAATTCCGTCCGCGCTAGACACCGGCGCTGCGAAGACTCCGGCAGCGGTCGTCAAATACGCCTTGATATTGGAGGGGTTGTTCGACACCGGCGGACGCACCGTGCTCAAGGCGATGACATCGGCGAAGCCGTCGCCGTTGAAATCGGCGCTGACCACGCCCGCAGAGAATTCGGTGGGCGTGATGAAAAAGCCGCAGTCGAAGCAGCGATTGCCATTGTCACAGCTGGCGAGGAGGGTGCATGCCAAACTCAACGGCAAGCCTAGTGATTTAAGGTGAATAATCTTAGGTAACATACGGATATTTCTCCCTTTTTCAAAGGAAATCGCGTGCCCAATCTTGTCGACCACAGCGCGGCGATATGCGTCGCACGAAACTAGCGTTCTTTTGACCGGGCGTGCTGTGCTCGAGTTCAATTTCCGGCACGTTGCCGGGGCAGGCTCGATGCTTCGTCGAGGCGATGCGCGCTCAAGAACTCCCAGACGGCAGCTATACTTGTCGCCCCCAACAAGAGCTGCCTAACCATGTGGCCTATGAATTTCCGTCCGCGACCAACCTATGGATGGGTGAGCTGCGCCTGCGCCGCGTTCCTCTGCACGGGGCTCGCCGCCTCGGCAATATCCGTATACGCCGCGGAGCGCTTCGAGGTCACCGAGGCAACCATCGCGGGGACGCAGCAGGCGATTCGCGATCATCGAGTCACCTGTCACCAGATCGTCGCGCAGTATCTCGACCGCATTCGAACCTACGATCAGAGCACACGGTTGAACTCGCTGGTGGTGCTGAATCCGGATGCCCTGGAGGAGGCCGACAGATTTGACGCCGAGTTCACGCTCACCCAGAAAATCCGCGGCCTGCAATGCATCGCTGTGATCGTCAAAGACAACTACGACACGAAGGATCTGCAGACCACGGGCGGTTCGCTGGCCATGAAGGGTTTTGTTCCCGTGAGCGATGCCTTCATGGTTAGCAGGATTCGCGAGGCCGGCGCCATCATCCTGGCGAAATCCAACATGGCCGAATGGGCCTTCAGCCCGTATGAAACCGTCAGTTCGATCGCCGGCATCACGCGCAACCCCTACGACCTCGAGGTCGTGCCCGCAGGGTCGAGCGGAGGCACCGCCGCGGCCGTTGCGGCAAACTTCGGTGCGGTGGGTCTTGGCACCGACACCGGCAATTCGATACGCGGACCCTCGTCCCACAATGCCCTGGTGGGAATTCGCCCGACCATCGGACTCACCAGTCGCGATGGCATCATTCCCCTGTTCCTCGGTGCCGATGTCGGCGGCCCGATCGTGCGCACCGTCGAAGATGCGGCGACGCTGTTGGACACGCTTGCAGGGTATGACCCCGAGGACCCGATTACCCAGGATGCCGTGGGCCACGTGCCGAAGTCATACAAGATGTTCTTGGATCGCCATGGCTTGCGCGGTGCCCGCATCGGCGTATTTCGCGCCTATTTGGATTCGCCGACCACGGACCCACAAGTCAGGGCGCTTACCGAAACGGCGATCGGGGATCTTAAGGCCCTGGGGGCGAAAATCATCGATCCTTTCGTGATTCCGAATTTCGAAGCGCTGACCCGGGATATCTTCTGCGGAGATTTTCAATCCGATCTGAATGCCTATCTGGCGAAGCACGGCCAAGGCGCGCCTTACAAGAATCTGGCGCAGATCGTCGAGTCCGGGCTGTATCTGCCTTACATCGAAGGCCGGCTGAAGCAAACCGCCGCCGCCAAGCCGGCGAGCACCGCGGACCATACGGTTTGCCCGGATGTCTTGCACAACGACAAGAAGCTCGCGTTCCGCGCCGCAATCCGCGCGGCGATGATGCAGTACAAGCTGCAGGCGATCGTCTATCCGACTTGGAGCAACGCGCCGCGCAAAGTGGGGGATGACAGAAGCCCCGCCGGGGACAATAGCCAGGTCCTGTCACCGCAAAGCGGATTCCCCGCCATCACCGTCCCCATGGGATATACCCATGAGGTGTTGCCCGCGGGGCTGACATTCTTCGGCGACGCTTTCAGTGAAGGCACGCTGATCAAGTTCGCCTACGCGTACGAGCAGGCGACCCGGCATCGGCATCCACCCCCGATGTTTCCGCCGTTGAGCAGGCTGCCTTGAGCCTGATTACCTAAACGATTTCAGTCACTCAAGTTCGGATCCGGCTTGTTTTGAGCGTACCGTGAGTTGTTCAGCAGGAGAATCGAGAAAATGACCAATGCATCCCAGAGGCCGACCATCGGTGCGACGGAGCGAGCAACGTTTGCGATGACGCAAACAACGCTCTCGACGGAGCGCGCAACGTTCATGATCGGCTCGAGGCCGGTGCCGGCACTGCCGCTGCCACTGGCGCGAGCGCTGCCACCGCCTCTGGCTCTGCCGCTGGCAATGGCGCTGGCATTGACGCTGGCCGTAGCGCCATCCTTCGCGCAGCAGACCGCAGCGCATGCCGTCGTGCTGCACGCGGCGCATCTGCTGGAGATCGGCACCGGAAAAGTGATCTCACCCGGAGAAATCCTGGTCGAGGGGGAGCGCATCTCGGCGGTGGGCACAGCCGTGTCGCACCCGGCCGGAGCGCAGGTGATCGATCTTGGCGACAGCACACTGCTTCCGGGCCTGATCGATGCACACGTCCATCTCTTCCTGCACCCGGGTGCCGAGGACCTGCAAACGGTCGAGGAATCGGTACCGCAGCGGACCGTACTGGCGATTCTCGCCGCGCGAGACGACTTGATGGCAGGCTTCACGGCCGAACGCGACATGGGCACCGAAGGTGCGGGATCGGCGGACACGGCGGTACGGAATGCCATCGACAAGGGGCTGATCCCGGGGCCACGCCTGCGAATCTCCGGCAACGCCATCGACATCCTGGGAGGCCACGAGGATGCCAATCATTTCAATCCGGCGCAGCAGGTACTCTCCAATGCGACCTATGCCAATAGTACCGAGGAGATCGTGGCTGCGATTCGCCAGCAGCACAAGGAGGGCTCCGATTTCGCCAAGATATACGAGACCGGTCCCGACTCGGTGCGCGACGGAGTCCTGCATACCCCGTATCAGTACACGCTCGCGCAACTGAAGGCGGCGGTGGAGGAAACCGCGCGCTTTGGCGGCAAAGTCGCCGTGCATGCCATGGGCGAGCCTGGGACCCTGTATGCCGCAGAGGCGGGCGTCGCCTCGATCGATCACGCCACGCAGCTCAGTAATGAAACGATGCGGATCATGAAGGCGAAGGATATTCCGGCAGTTCCGACCTTCGCCATTTTCGAGTACTTCATGAACGAATCGGAGGCCGGCGCGAAGCGCGAGCGTCCGATGCTCGAATACAAGATCAAGGAATTCAAGAAGCAGCTTGCCGCGGGCATTCCCTTTGCGGTGGGTTCCGACGTGGGCCCCTTTCCCCATGGGACCCAGGCACATGAGCTGGTACTGATGGTGAAGTACGGAATGAAGCCGCTTCAGGTGCTGCAGGCCGACATGATCAACGGCGCCAAGCTGCTCGGCTGGGCAGGTCAAATCGGCGAACTGAAGCCCGGTTACTTCGCCGACATCATTGCCGTGCCAGGTTCACCGTTGGACGACATCAGCGTAGTGGAGCATGTGTCGTTCGTCATGAAGGGCGGTGCCGTGGAGAAGCTGCCGCCGCCACGGTAGCCTGGACCATGCCTCAGTGCTGCGGGTGCTGCGCTTTTTTCTCGATCCGGCGGGCAGTCAAGATAACCTCGGTGTAGCCGTTGGCTTGTTCGCGGCCCTTGAATATCAAATCGCACGCGGCCTGAAATGCCACATTGTGTTCGGTATTTTCCGTGAGGCGCCGATAGCCTAAGTCGCCGGCGTTCTGCTGATCGACCACGCGCGCCATGTTGCTCAAGGCGGCCATGACTTGCTGCGGCGAGCAGATGCCGTGGCGCAGCCAATTGGCGACATGCTGGCTCGAAATCCGCAGCGTGGCCCTATCCTCCATCAGCGCCACGTCGTAATAATCGGGCACCTTGGAGCAACCCACGCCTGCGTCGATCCAGCGCACCACGTAGCCTAAGATGCTCTGCGCATTGTTGTTGAGCTCTTCCTCGATGTCGGACTGGGACCATGAGGGTGCGCCGATCAGCGAGGGTGCCAGTAACCCGCCCAATGAAGCCCGCGGCCGTTTGGCCAGCTGCGTCTGGACTTCCGCGACGTTCACTTGGTGATAATGCAGCGCGTGTAAGGTGGCGGCCGTGGGCGAGGGCACCCAAGCGGTGTTGGCACCTGCCTGAGGATGAGCAATCTTGATCCGCAGCATGTCCGCCATCAGGTCGGGCATGGCCCACATTCCCTTGCCGATCTGCGCGTGGCCACGCAATCCGCAGGCCAGTCCGATGTCGACGTTTTGCCGCTCATAGATGTCGAGCCAACCCGCTTTCTTGATATCGGCTTTGCGCGGCACGACGCCGGCCTCCATGGATGTGTGGATTTCATCGCCGGTACGGTCGAGAAATCCGGTGTTGATGAACGCCACGCGCGCGTGGGCGGCGCGTATGCATTCCATGAGATTGACGCTGGTGCGGCGCTCTTCGTCCATGATGCCGATTTTCACCGTGTCGTGAGGCAATTCCAGCAGCCGCTCGACCGCGCCGAATAACTCGTCCGCGAAGCCCACTTCCTGCGGCCCATGCATTTTCGGCTTGACGACATAGATAGACCCGGTGCGGGAGTTGCGGCGGGCGTCCGGGCCGCGCAGGTCATGCAGCGCAATCAGCACGGTCACCGCTGCGTCGATGAAGGTCTCCGGGATCGGCGCATCGTCCAGTGTGACGGCTCCGGTGAGCATGTGATGCCCGACGTGGCGTACCAGCATGAGACTTCGCCCCGATAGGAGCAGTTCCTGGCCGTCCGAAGTGCGGTAGCGCCGATCAGGGTTCAGGCGGCGAACCATCGAAGTGTGTCCCTTGTCGACTCGCGCCTCGAGACTGCCGGTCATCAATCCCAACCAATTCCGATACACCAGGACCTTGTCGTCCGCATCCACGGCGGTGACCGAATCCTCGCAGTCCTGAATGGTCGTGACGGCTGACTCCAACACGACGTCGCTGACGCCGGCGGGGTGGTCGCGGCCGATGTGGTGAGCACGGTCGATGTGCAATTCCACGTGCAGGCCGTGATGCACCAGCAGAAGAACGCTGGGCGAGATACCCTCGCCTTGATAGCCGCGGAACGCGGCCGGATCCGCAAGACGCGTACCGGTGCCGTTCTTCAGCTGCACCTCGAGGCCCTGCGGTCCGCACCGGTAGCTCACGGCATCGCCGTGTGACGCGCCGACGAGGGCGAAGTGACGGTCCAAAAAGTCGCGCACGAAGGCAATGACTTTGGCGCCGCGCTGAGGATTGTACTTGCCACCGCGGGGGGCGCTGTCTTCCGGTATGGCGTCGGTGCCATACAGCGCGTCGTACAGGCTTCCCCAACGCGCATTGGCGGCATTCAGCGCATAGCGGGCGTTGTTGACCGGTACCACCAACTGCGGTCCGGCGATATGGGCGATCTCGGGATCGACATTCGAAGTGCTGACCGAAAAGCTGTCTTTTTCGGGCACCAGATAGCCGATCTCGCGCAGGTATGCCTGGTAGGCCGAGGGATCGAAACCAGGCCCGGGATTTTGACGATGCCAGAGGTCGATCTTTGCCTGCAATTCATCACGCTGCTGCATCAGTTCGGCGTTGCGAGGCGCGAAAGCCTCCACGAGGGCGGAAAATCCCTTCCAAAACCGCGGGGCTTCCACACCGGTGCCCGCGATGGCCTCGTCATTGACGAAATCGTATAGAAGCTTGTCGATCTTGAGTCTGTCTACGCTTACGGTCGCTCTCATCGCAGAATTCCTGAGCTTGGGATCCCGCCCATGCTGCGGGGATTGCAGCCGCAAATCAACGGTTTGATGCGCTCTCAGGCCTTTTGTCGGAGCACGGCGGTCGATATCCTCAAGCCGCCAGACGCCCGTCGCGATAGTCCGCAAGCGCCTGCTCGATTTCCTCACGGGTATTCATCACGAAAGGACCGTACTGAACTACCGGTTCGCGCAGGGGCCGGGCGGCGAGCAGTAGCAAACTCACACCCTCAGGTCCGGCCTCGATGCGGATGCCGTCGCCGTCCGACAGGACACCGGCCGCACGGTGCGGCAGTCGCTTCGCGGCGCCGGCTGCACCGACCTGGGCACTGCCCTCGTAGGCATAGAGGAACGCGCTATGTCCCGCGGTCGTCGGCATGCTGAATATCTCGCCGGCGGAAAGATGCACGTCGAGGTACAAAGGATCCGTGCTCAGCCGCGCCTCTGAGTTATTGACCGGCCCGCCGATGAAATTGCCATCCAATTCGACCGTACCGGCAATGACCTTGGCTTCGCCGCCATGCTTCAACGCCACACGCGGTATCGCGGCGGCGGGAATGTCGCGGTAGGTGGCGGGTTTCATTTTCTCGTGCGAGGGCAGGTTGAGCCACAGCTGAAAGCCGCGCATGCGCCCTGCGCTCTGCTGCGGCATCTCGGAGTGGATGATGCCGTGGGCCGCCGTCATCCATTGCACATCGCCGGGCCCGAGGTCGCCGCGATTACCCATGTGATCCTCATGGCGCATGCGGCCGTCGAGCATGTACGTGACGGTTTCGAAGCCGCGATGCGGATGGGCCGGGAACCCGGCGATGTAGTCGTCGGGATTGTCGGAGTAGAACTCGTCGAGCATCAGGAAGGGATCCACGTGCAGGCCGCGTTGGCTGCCCAAGCTGCGGCGCAGTTTGACCCCGGCGCCGTCGGAAGTGGGCACGGACTCTATGACATGTACTAGCGTTCGGATGCTCATCGTCAATCTCCAATCTCCTGAGGACGTCTCTCCTGCAAAAGCCACTCGTGCGACTTGTCCGCATCACGCGGCGAGACGCGCGATCTCCGCCTCGGCCTTGGCAAGAGCCGCCTGCTTGGCCTGCGGGCCCATGTTGAGGCCTTCAGCATAAATGAATTCCACTTCCGTGATGCCGAGGAAGCGCAGGAAGTCGCGCACATAGTTCGTCTGCGTTTCCACCGGGATACCGTGATTG
This sequence comes from Gammaproteobacteria bacterium, assembly GCA_021323735.1. Lineage (GTDB taxonomy): Bacteria > Pseudomonadota > Gammaproteobacteria > Steroidobacterales > Steroidobacteraceae > Bog-1198. The sequence goes on along the minus strand of JAJPKM010000058.1, from coordinate 50,515 downwards.
ACGCCATCGCGAGCATAAACGCCACCGCGAGCCGCAAACACGTACACCTTCTTGCCGGTGAGCTTGCCCACCGGGCCCTTCTCGGTGTACTCGAAGGTCACGCCAACCCGGGCAATGTGATCGAAGTAGGCCTTCAACTGCGACGGCACACCGAAGTTATACATGGGCAAGCCGAGTACGACGACATCGGCCTGCTTCAATTCATTGATCAAGGTGTCGGAGTAGGCGACCACCGCATGCTGGGTGGCGCTTCGCGCTTCCGGCTTGGTAATGAACGCGCCAAACCGCTCGGCGTTGAGATGCGGCACCGGTTCGGCCGCGGCGACGTCCCGCACCACGATCGCGGCCTTGGGATGGCGCTTGTGGAAGGCGGCGACGAACTGGTTGGCCAGGCGGCTCGATTCGCCATTGCCGTTGTTGATGCTGGCGTTGATTTGCAGCAGGGTAGTCATGAGTGTCTCCTTGAGTAGGGTGAATGGTGGTATTCCTTGGGAGCCATTTAAGTATTGATTGATTAGATAAAAAAGTAGAATATTTAGCGTCTATCTATCTATTTAACTAATATATGGACTTAAACCCACGGATTTCTCTTGAGCATTGGCGGTCCCTGTTGGCGGTGGTCGACGCCGGCGGCTACGCCCAAGCGGCAGAGGTGCTACACAAAAGCCAGTCGGCAGTGACCTACGCCGTGCAAAAGATGGAAGCGATACTGGGGGTGAAAATATTCGAAGTGATCGGCCGCAAGGCGCATCTCACCTCCACGGGCGAGGTGCTGTATCGGCGGGCAAAAGCGCTGTTGGACGAAGCCGCTGCGCTGGAGGGTGCTGCCGGAACCCTGGCGGCGGGCTGGGAAGCCGAACTGCGTCTGTCGGCGGAGATCATCTTTCCCACCTGGCTGCTGCTGCAATGTTTCGCGCGCTTCGCCGAGGAACGGCCACAGACGCGCATCGAGTTGTATGAAAACGTGCTTAGCGGCACCGACGAGGCGCTGCTACAGCGCAAGGTCGATTTGGCCATCTGCTCACAGATACCGCGCGGCTTCGTGGGCGATCATCTGATGCGAGTGCGCTTCATCGCCCTCGCGCATCCGGACCACCCGCTGCATCGCCTCGGGCGTGAATTGACGCTGCAGGATCTGCGCAAGCAACGCCACCTGATCATTCGCGACACCGGCAGTCAGCGCCGCAGCGGCAGCTGGCTCGGCGCGGAGCAGAATTGGACGGTAAGTCAGAAAGCCACGTCGATCCACGCCGCCGTCATGGGCTTGGGGTTTGCCTGGTTCCCGGAGGACACCGTGCGTGGCGAGTTGGAACGCGGCGAACTCAAGCCGCTGCCGCTGCGCGAGGGCGGCGAGCGTTGGGGCGAGCTGTACCTGGTATTTGCCGACCGTGACTACGCCGGTCCGGGCGCACGGCGGTTGGCCGAGATCATCCGCGAGCATGTGGCGGGATCGTGCCGCAAGCCCGAGGCGGAACGCAGCGGTCCGCGCTCGACTACCACATCGTGACCTCAGCCCTTGCTGACCGCCGAAGGAAAGCTGGATTGCGCACCGAAGTAGCACTCAATGGACGCCAACTTGTCATCTTTGAGGCGCAAATACTCGACGTTGCGGAAAGTTTTGCCGTTCTTGGTCAGACAGTTGTACAGCACAAATGCTTCGTTGCCGCTGCCAAATACCCGCTGTAAGTCAAACCGCTCGATGAAATCGATCTGCGACTGCCAGCATTTCACTTTGAATGCGCTCTTACTGATGTGGTCGTCACCGGCGGCGCTCGTGAAGGTGAAGTCGTCCGCCAGCAGGACGTCGACCGGATGCCAGTCCTTCTTCTCCCATGCCGCATACCATTTGCGGATGGTCTCGTCATTTTTCGGGCTCAGTCCGCTCTGGGCTAGCGCGCTTTGCGCGTGTGCGCTTGCGTATTGCGGGATCCCAGCAGCGGCTGCCAGTGCGCATGCACCCGCCTCGAAAATCATCCGGCGCGATATGGGGTTGTTTTCCACGATTCATTGCTCCCTTGTACGACCCTGCCGGGCCTTCTTCGGACGACGAAACAGCAATTCAACATAGCGACGCAAGTGATCGATGCTCGCCTCGACCACCGCGGCGCTGCCCTTGGCCTTCGCCAGGATGAATGCGCCCTGCAGCACGGCCTGGGTGTGTAGTGCGAGGCTTTCGGCGGTCCAGGGTCCGCGGATGCGGTACCGCTTCATCGCCGCGGCAATGTTCGATTCCAGCGTGGCGGCATGGCCACTGATGGATTCATCGCAGGCATCTCGAATGTCAGGGTGAGTTGCGTAGGCTTCCTGAAGCATCGTCCCGGCCAGGCACGTGAACTGCGCCACGTCACCGCGCAGAATCGACCTGCGGAAATCGAGGTACCCGAGAAACCGATCCAGCGGATCGTCGAATCGGTGGTAGGGAGCGGCTGCGAAGAGCGAGTTGCTCGACTCAGACCACAAATTCGCGGCCGCGACGGCAAGCGAGTTCTTGGTCGGAAAGTGGTGAAAGAAGGCACCCTTAGTCACGCCGGCCCTCGCGCAAATTTCGTCAACGGACGTCGCTGCGTAGCCCTTCTCGCGAATGACCGTAGTGGCCGCATCGAGAAGCCTGCTGCGCGCACCGCCCGGTGGTGATGGTTCGATAGATTGTGGACCCACGAGAACAACATACCAACCGGTTGGTATGCAGTCAAGACGGTGCACTGAGCACCCGAACCGTCGATCGAGTGACGTCGCGCTAGGATTCGTCTTTCTTTTTGCTGGACTGAGCGCCGAAATAGAATCCCGTTGCCGCAGAAACCAAGGCGATGAGGGGACCCAGCAGCATTTCAACAAGGCTCTTTAAATGGTCGAACGACGGTTTGCCCTCGATCAGAAAGAGGCCGCCAAACGCGTAAGTTACCAGTAGCGTCAACAGCGCCAATAGCCAATATGTGATGCGCTTTCGGGCCTGATCCCTGAATTCATCCGGATCGTAGGCTTTCGACCTAGGCGAATTGAAATCCGGTGCCGGCTGATTGGGGTCCGGAACCGTGGCATCCAAGACTTCGTCGTTCTGGTCGTCCATGATTTACCCCGCACCTCCCGTGTGTTGAACCTCGCGCCGTGTTTACCGCGTGAAAATCAATTCCTTAAGGGCGCCGCCTTCTTCCACGAGCACCTTTCCGCCCTTGCGGCGTTTATCCGCCAGGGTTGCTTCGGTGCTAATGGCTCGACTCAAGGCTTCCGTAAGACTCACGTCTTGCGTCGCAGCCAACTTCTTCAGTGCATTGGCAACATCAGGCGAGAGATCTGCGTTTAGACGAACTTTGCGAGGAGCGGCCATATGAATCCTCAATTTTCAAAATCAGAATAGGACCCGTATTTTATACTCATTTGTTACGTAGTCAAAACTCTCTCGCCAATTCCATCTAATCCACCGCCAAACTCAGTGCAGCGCAGCAACCGTCTCTTGACGATCCACCTATGCCGGATGACTATCGCGGGCACCTAACCAGGAGAGTGAGATGACGCTTCGCGTCGAGCCTTCGGGAGCGAGCTGCGGCGCACTGATATATGGCGTGGACCTTTCCCAGCCGCATTCGCCGGCGGAAATCGATGCCATCCGCGATGCTTGGTACAAGCATCAGGTCGTCGGCATTTCCGGGCAAGAACTGCAAATTGCCGATCTAGAGCGGTTCGCCGCCGAACTGGGGCCGGATGGCGATGATCCTTTTATTGCCTCGATCGCAGGCCACCCGCGCGTCGTCGAGGTTCGTCGCGAAGCCAATGAGACCACGGTTGTATTCGCCGAGGCGTGGCACTCCGACTGGAGTTTTCTCGAGTCCCCGCCCGCCGGTACCCTGCTGTACGGCAAAGTCATTCCACCCGTCGGAGGCGATACGCTGTTCGCCGATCAATACGCCGCCTACGATGCGCTGTCGATTTCGATGAAAGCTAAAATTGCGCACCTGCGAGGCATCCATTCGGCTCGCCGTAGTTACTCCCCCGGTGGCGTATACGGCGAGCGCGACAAAGGGCGCTCGATGGCCATTCGGTATTCGGAGAGGGCGATGGCGACGCAGCTGCATCCCTTGGTGAGAACCCATCCAGAAACCGGCCGCCGCGCACTGTTTGTCAACCTCGGGTACACCATCGGCATCGATGGAATGAACGATGCGGAGGCGACTGCACTCCTGGCGGAACTGTTCGCGCACCAGAGCCGTCCCGAGTTCATCTACCGGCACCGTTGGTCACCCGGACTCTTGACCCTGTGGGACAATCGCTGCGTATTGCATACCGCGACGGGCGGTTATCAAGGCCATCAGCGCCTGCTATGGCGAATTACCATTGGCGAGCGGCGGCGATTTGCGAAATCTACGGAGCTTGAGTCACCTATCTCGGTTGACTGACGAGTCCCCGGGGCGCTACGCCTCGCCTGCCGGCCGCGCCGTAATAAACCCCATGACCCTCCGGTCTCCTTCGATCGGGGAAATGCATTAAGGGCTGCGCTGCGACAGTGATCCGAATCATAGGTGAATCACCTGCCAAACGCGTTGTCGCAACTACGATGTCCGCGCCTCGCTCAATTTCCCAGCCGGCAATTCATACCGCTAGGCTTTTGGCGTTGCTTCGCCAGGTGGATCTGGACGTTCGCCATGGACTTGCAACGCTACTCCTGGGGCGCGCTCCTTCGTTCGAGGCCCTGAGCGTAGATCGCGCGCATCTGGTCGCCTCGTTACGCCGTGAGCACTGACCCGGTCGTATTACAGACGCAGCTGGGCGTCCTCGGAACCGGCATTGCGCTGCCGGGTGTCCCGCTCAGCAGTGCCGATCTGGTGCGCAAGGCCGAGCGCTACCTGCCTTCGGGCGCGGCCGCGTTGGCACTTCGAATCGCGAAACGTTTGCACATTGCCGAAAGGCACCTGGTGAGGTCATTTGACGCCGCGATGGAAGTGCCGCGACCTTTGGATTCCTCGCCCAAGATCAGCTCCCGAGCGGTTCTAGCGGCTCTCGAGGACGCCGATATCGGCGTCGAGGAGCTGCGGACGTTGATAGGCCACACCACGACGCCCCACACATTGTTGCCCGCCAATATTGCTTGGGTGGCCGAGGAGTTGGGGTTCGGCGGGGCGCACCTGGAGCTTCGCCAGGCGTGCACGGGATTTGCCGCCGCGACCATGTTGAGCACGGGGCTGGTCACGAGCGGCGTATCGCCTGTCGCCATCGTCGGCACTGAGACCGGCTCCGTCTTCCTCGATGCACATCATATCGCCGTCGACAATGCCCAATTGATCAACTTCGTGCAGATGGGCGACGGTGCAGGTGCCGCGGTATTGGGCGCACCGACCGATGCAGGCGGCGCACGCATTGAAACAGTGTTCTATGGCAGCCTGTCCGGTTTTCGAAAGCCGGGTATCTCGCTGCTGCAGGGAGGTTCCGGGCAACCCGCCAGTGATGGGACGCGCACTGCTCACTTCATGCATGACTACGAGTCCGTCCGTACGCAAGGACTCGAGTTGCTGCAGGAGGGATTGAGGGTCGCGACCGAGGCGGGCATCGCGGCCGACAGCGTCGATTGGTGGATCGTGCATCCGGCAAACGGCCGGATGGCGGAATATGCGTCGAAATGGCTGAAGGTCCGTCAGGAACGAATCTTCTGCGAGGCGGCCGCTTTGGGCAATCTCGGGAGCGCGGCTATTTGGGTAACTCTCGATCGCCTGCGTCGCTCAGGCAGGCTCGCCGCCGGCGATCGAGTTCTGGTTCTGGGCGCAGAGGCCAGCAAGTATATGTATGGCGGCTTCCTGTATGTCCACGGCGCATCGGGTCTTTGAGTGCGCAGGTGAGCGTGCCGGCATTCGAGTTACGCAATGTCTCCGTCAAGTACGGAGTGATTACCGTGCTCGATCGCGTGTCGCTCGAACTGGCCGCCGGGGGCAGGCACGCACTGCTTGGCCCCAATGGAAGCGGCAAGACGACGTTGCTGCGCGCGCTGAGCGGCCGGATCGACGTAGATTCGGGCGATGTGTGTTGCTCGGATGCCAATCTTCGGGCCGTCGCCCCTCGCTTCAGGCCCGACCTGCGACATCTGACCCAGTATTTCTCGCTTTATGGAGAATTGACCGTGCGCGAAAACCTGCGGTTTTCCGCGGCTATTCGCGGTGTTTCGAATCCGCTGCAAGCGATCGATACGGCACTGCGGGACTTCGATCTGCTCGCTACGGCGGATCAGCGCGCCCAAACGCTGTCGGGTGGAATTCGGCAGCGGCTCATGCTGGCTTCCACCCTGCTGGGTAATCCTCAGTGGCTGCTCCTCGATGAACCGACCGCAGCGCTGGATCAGGCTGCGAGACGGCGTTTTTGGCAGTGGCTGGATCGTAAGCGTACCTCCGCGACCACCCTCATCTTGACGACCCACTTGGATGACGACGTCGAGCATTGCGACACGATCACGCGATTGCATGACGGGCGCATCGAGTCTCATCTTCAGATCACGAGGAATTTTGATTCCATCGCGGCTCGCCCATGAAATCACTCGGCCGCACACCGACCCGCGTTTGGGCGTTGATGCGCAAGGAGTCACGCCAGCTGCTGCGCGATCGCGCCACTTTTGGGATGCTCCTCGGGATTCCGATTCTACAGATCGCACTTTTCGCGGGCGCGATCGAGTTGGCGCCGCATTCGCTGGGCATTCGTATAGTCACGGCCGATTCGCGCAAGTACGAACACGCCGAGCACCTCCTGGCGGCCGCCGGAAACTCGGTGCACCTCGATCGCGCGCCATCGCGTTCCTCGGCCATGCAGGCCCTCAAGCATGGTCAGGCGCTCATGGTCATCGATATCGATGCGCTGCCCCCCGTGGTATTTCTCGACGCGACGAATCCCGTTCTTGCGACACAGGCGGAGCTGATGCTGGAGCGGGTTGTACGCTCGATATCCGGGCCGGTGGAAGCCGAGACGGAGGCACCGGTATTCTTGATAAATCGGCTCTACAATGCCGATCTACGGACTCAACCGTTCATGGTGACCGGTCTTGTCGGAGTCATTCTCACCATGAGCTTGGTCATGATGAGCGCGCTTACCATAGCCCGGGAACGCGAAAGAGGTACTCTGGAGGGCCTGCTTTCCGCTCAGGTCACCGTGCTCGAGCTATGGATGGGCAAGCTCGCACCCTATGTATTGCTCGGCCTCGTTCAGGCCATGCTGGTGCTGCTCATAGCCCGATTCGCTTTTCACATTGAACCCTTGGGGTCGCTCTGGTCACTGGCGATCGGCACTCTGGTTTTTGCCATGGCGAATGTTGCGCTAGGGTTTTTGTTCTCCTGCGTTGCGCGCCAGCAGATGCAGGCGATGCAGATGACATTCTTTTTCTTCCTGCCATCTTCGCTGCTCTCCGGCTTCATGTTTCCGTTCGAGGCGATGCCGCGCTGGGCGCAGCTGCTGGCAGAAGCGCTGCCGTTGACCCACTATTTACGTATCGTGCGAGGCCTGGTTTTGCGCGATATCGACGGAATTTTTGTACTGGGGGAAACCGTCCCCATCATGCTGTTTGCGGCCGGGGTGACCCTCGCCGCACTGCTGGTGGGCCGGCGGACGATTGCCTAGTCTTTGAAAGGTTGGTCGGTGGGTCATTCGGTACGCGGTCGAGCGAGCCCGTGCCAGCGGTCAGAATCGCGCTGGACGGCGAAATAACCTGCCTACGCGCCCGGTCCTATGGGGTGTGTTCACGGGAGCGCCTTGTCCGAGGCCGCTACGACTGTCGGAGGACTACATGAAACGGAACGTACTGCAGAAACTTACGCTGCTCGCATCGGTGCTCACTGCCGCCTGTGCGGGGTTCCCGCACCGCGCATCGCAGTCTGACGCGGTAGAGGCAGTCGATCTTCAAAAAGGCTTCGCACTCAAGGGCTACGACCCGGTGGCCTATTTTTCCGATGGACGGCCCGCCGCCGGTGATCCGGCAATCAGCTATCAATGGCGCGGGGCAACGTGGCTGTTCGCAACGGCAGAGCACCGCGCCGCCTTCGCGGCGGACCCCGCGCGATATGCACCGCAATTCGGAGGGTATTGCGCGTTTGCCGTGTCCCGAGGTACCACCGCCGATGGCGATCCGCTCCGATGGGCGGTCGTCAACGACAAGCTATACTTAAACAACAATCTGCTGGCCATGAAATTTTGGGATGAGGATCGGCCTGGAAACATACAGGCTGGGAATTCGAACTGGGAGTTGATTCCGAAGAAACCACAGGTGGGAGATGGGCGATCGGGGGCTACCGACGGCCTCGCGCCCGCCGCCGCAGCGAAATGAGAATCATCGATCCGCTTTCGATGCCCATGATCCTACCTCGGATGATGACCACTTTGAGTCGCCTTGCGATCGGGATCCTGCTTACGGCAACGTTGAGCGGCTGCGATTCGATGAGTGTCCGCAGGTCATCGCCCTTCACCAGCGTATCACTGCCCGTTCTCGGCGGCTGGTATGAAGGTAAGCGTGTCTACTACATCACCACGGAAATCTCGGATCCGCAGATGGCGGTGAACGCGGGTGTGACCTATGCGCCGCGGCTCAAGGACGCGTTGCCGCCGATGCCCCGAGCTCCCGAGTGGGCAACCGTGCTCGATCGGGTATATAAGTTCGCGGCGAACGACCAAGATGCCGTGTTCGCCGCGGAGCCAAGGCCGGTGGGTCCGGGCAGCACCGACGTGACGTATAGCCCGCTGTGGATCGCGTACATGGTGACTTGGAATGTGGGCGGCCGGCGCCGCCCACTATTGAGCGAAGCCTCGATCTTGGATGCCGAAGCCGGCGGCGAAGTGACGGTGGTGCGCACGGATATCGTCATCAATTGCCCGATCGTTGCTGCGCAGGCCGGCGAGCGTCTCCGCAACGCGAAGTTGCACTAGGCTGGCGGGGCCAGCGTTAATCTTCGAGTCCCAGTCCTTTCAAAATCCTCGGCGCATGTCTCTCGATGCGCGCGGTGCGCGTCGCCGATTGTTTCGCTCCGGCGAAATGCAGCAAGTATCCTTTCTGCCTTCCGGGGGTGAGTGCACGAAACGCCTCGGCCAGTCCAGGGTCATCATCCAAGCGCTTTAGAAATTCCGTTGGCATCTCGAATTCTGCCGCGGTACGCATTTGCACCTTGGCGCCGGATTTCTCAACGACAACGGCTTCCCTGAGGTAGGCTTTGATCACCGCCTTTTGTCGATTGATATCGGCAAGCGATGCAAACCTGATTTGCCTCGCGGCCTGAACATTCTTGGTTTGCTGAATGAGGATGTTCTTGGGGTCCTTGAGCAAAGCACCCTTCATGAAGAGCAGGGCGCAATAATCCTTGAAGCCATGGATCAACAGCACGTTACTACCATTCAAATCGTAGCAAGCCTTGCCCCATTTAAGTTCTTCATTGAGGCCCGATGAAAGACAGGCTTGGCGTAGCGCGGCATATTCGGCACGCCAGCGCCTTTCCTTGCCATGAACCTTGGTGATCAGCGGATTCATTGTTTCCTTGTTCGCCTCGCGAGTAGCTGGTAATGATCCGGCCCTCGTCCGGATAGGGTTCTCGATAGCCCAAACATACCCTGAAAGCTCTTTCGTTGGAAAAGGCCGTTGAGGAGTTGCCTGCGGCGACGGCCGCTCAGGGCCGCGCAGGCGGCGAGAGAGGTAGTGGATTCTGTGAGATGTACCTAAGGCATTGATTGTAGTTGATATAAATGCGCTTGACAAGCAAGTAAATACTTGCATATTATAAAGGCAAGCAATTACTGGCATTTGGAGCATGACAGAGCGCCACGACACCGACCTGCTATTCAAGGCCCTGGCCGATCCTAGCCGGCGGAAGCTTCTGGATCTGCTGCATGCGCACGATGGCCGCACACTCAACGAGCTGTGCGAGCACGTGGACATGACGCGGCAGGGCGTCACTCAGCACCTGGACTTGCTGGAGGCGGCGAACCTGGTGGCGACCGTGCGGCGCGGCCGCGAGAAGCTGCACTTCCTCAATCCGATACCGCTACAGGAGATCTACGAGCGCTGGATTGCCAAATTCGAAAAGCCGCGCCTGAAGGCGCTGCACGACCTGAAACGACGACTGGAGAAAGCCAATGACTAGATCGACCTTTGTTTACGTGAGCTACATCCGAACGACGCCGGAGAAGCTATGGTCAGCCCTGACCGACGCGGAGTTCATGAAGCAGTACTGGTTCGGAACGCACTGCGAAAGCAAGTGGAAGGCGGGTTCATCTTGGAAGATGGTGCAGTCCGACGGTAGCATCAGCGACGCCGGTGAAATTGTCGAGGCCGAACCGCCGCGGCGCTTGGTAATTCGCTGGCAGAACCAGAGCAAGACCGAGCTCGAGACCGAAGGTGAGTCGCTGTGCACGATGGGGCTGGAGCCCAGCGGCACGGCGGTCAAGCTCTCCATTACCCACACCATCGAGCGCGAACCCTCGAAATTCATCGCCGCGGTGTCGGGCGGCTGGCCGAAGATCATTTCGAACCTGAAGTCCCTGCTGGAAACCGGCTCCACCGTTCTGCAGGACCCGTACCCGGGCACGAAGCGATAGGAAAAAAAGAGATCGCAACTGTGGACATCACGCAACGACGTGGGCATCAGTCCGTTCCGAATATCGATGGGTGCGGCCTGCGAGGCACGGGGTGCAAGATATGACTTCAGCCTGCGTTGAGTACTCGTGGGGCGGGGGCTGGCCAATGCCAGCCCCCGCCTCGTGGCCGTCTTACTGAATTCGGCCGGTCGTTTTGATGCCGTAAAAATTGTGGACGTTTGTCACCCAGGCAGTGTCGGCCATGACCGGCCAGTGATCCTTATCGAATCCCGGGGCGTTCTTGAGCTGTTCTTTCGAAGCGTTGAGAATGAACCGCTTATTTTCGGTGTCCAGCTTCAATGCTTGCCAGGGAACGGCAAATAACCGGTCGCCCACGCCGAGAAAGCCGCCGAACGACAACACCGCGTAGTTGATCTTGCCGGTGGCCATCTCGATCATCAATTCCTTGATGCTGCCGAGATTCTCGCCGGAGCTGTTATAAACATCATCGCCGATTAGCGTGTCGGCTCCCATGAGCGCAGGTCCTGGACCGGAGCTCACATTTTTATACATGCCATAGGTATCACGTGAAAGATAGTTGGATTCCATGGTTGACTCCAATTTGGGTTGAAGGGCTCGATCGAGCGGTTCGCCAATATGGTCGCAGCCGATTATTCCGGCATTCAGCCAACGGGAGTCATTGATGTCGGCGGCTACCGACCCTGTGTCGGTCAGTGCTGTCGGAGGGTTTACGGCGAATACCGAGCGGCTAGAAGCCTTTGGTAAGCAGACCCGCCTGTAGGAAGCGAGTGAGCTCTGCGGAATCATGTCCGGGCATCATGTTGAGGTTCGGTTCCGCGGCATGTAAACGGTGTAGCTCGACAAATTCGCCCATCACGGCTGCGCGGTCCTCTTCGGCAAGCCAAGTGACAAAACGGGGTCGCTCACGAACTTTTTCAATGTTGCGCATTTGCCAAGCAACATCTCCCAGAAACAGAATCTCCTGACCGTCCGCGCGCTTGACGAAGACCATTTGACTGCCTGGGGTGTGGCCGGGTGCTTTTATCAAAACCACGCCCGGCGCGATTGTCTGATAGGGCTCATCGTCAATTCCCTGATAGCCGTCGAAAGCAGCCAGAGATACGTTTGGCGTGGATATCTGAGCTTCCCGAATGGCCTTCTTCAGCGCGGTTACTTGGACTTGCGTGAGACGCGCCTTGCCCATCAGATCCTTGAGATTGGGCTGGGCGAGAAGCCCGCCCACATGATCGGGATGCTCATGAGTCACGATGATCAGCTGAGCCGCCGCGAGCGCGACGCCGAGCCTCGCATAGGCCGCGTCATCAAAAACATTTGCGCCCATCTGCTTGGCAACATCGGCGTTGAAGGCGGTATCGACGACGACGGCATGATCCTTATAGACGATTTCATAGGCAGAAACGGGCATATCCAATTTCTGCCAACCCCCGCCGGCGATTGTAAAGGCTTCCGGTACCATGAGATGTCCGATCGTCTCCACCCGGATCGCCACGGGTAGATCGGCCACGCTTGCATCCGCCAGCCGACGGACGGCCGTCATGTCAATCGAATAGCGAGCCGAGGAGGGGACGTGGCTCTCCATGGCAAGCCACCAATATGCGGGGATGCTGATGATGACCAGCACCAGAGCCGTGTAACCGAGCCATTTGAGTACTTTCGTCATAGTGCCATCCTATTTATCACCCCAGGCGCGCGCAAATTCCTTCATGAGGCCCCGGCGGCGCGAGCTGTCGATTGTCCCATACAGCGCCACGTGCGGAGGCAACGCCAGCCCAGGGAGCACGATACAACCGGGACTTAAGGTGCTGGATGCGCCAAAGCGAACACCGTCGCCGATCAGGGCGCCCAGATTGGTACGGCTCGTGTGAACCCGAGCGCCGCGATAGCGCAAGCTCACCTGTCCTTTTTCGACAAGTGTGTTTGCCATCATCACGTTGCCGGCGACCATGATGCCGCGCCCCCCAATGCTATCCCCCATGTAGACGAAATGCCCCAGATAACTGTGCGGACCCAGAATGACCGAGCGCACCACCTCGCAGTGCGCGCCGATCAGGCAGTCGTCGCCCACCGCCACTTCATGCCGCAAGACGGCACCGGCACGCACTACGCTGCGCGCGCCCAGTATCAGTCGGCAGGAGTGGTCAATCACGGCGCCTGCTTCAATCACACTGCCTTCGCCCATCGATACAATCTTGCCGCGTACCAGAGCGGCCGAGTCGACGGTACCTTTCATCTGGAACGGCGTCGCGGCGACGAATTCGCGCAATCGCGGGAGAAATTCCTCCAATGAGGCCCGGTCGAGCGGCAACAAACGATGCCGCGGATCTTCTGGGGCCAGATCCCAAAGCGATCGAAGAACATCAAACACGACATCGGAATCGTTAGGCATCAGCGCCTTGCCGCTCTGGCCTGGTGCTGCAATACACCGCGATGTTCGGCGATTCTTCGCAGCAGTTCATCACCCGCCGATTCGACGGTTTGGGCTAAGTTGCTGTGCAGGGTTTCGAAAATGGTCTCGCGATCACGATCGTGCTCGGCCCAATTGATGGGATGTAATGCCAGTTGAAAGCGCGGCGGCGTGTGTCCGGAAGTGAGCATTTCCCACGCGGGATTCCACCAAGCACGACATGAATCCGAAAAGTAAGGGATGTCGCGGTAAAATCGATCGTCGTAGGCGTTCATGTACTGCCCGGTATGCCGCATCGGATCCTCGCCATTGAGACCCGGCTGGTGCATGGCAATCGCCGTCACGCGCTTACCACTGAGTTTGCCGAGCAAGGTTGCCTGCATGCGGATCAGATCACGCCATTGTTGCCGGGGAAACGCCGCAAGAAATTTAACGTCATAGTGCAATCCGACTTCGTGGCCCATTGCGGCCAGTCGACGCCCGAAGCTCGCATGTTCGGGACTGAGCATGTTGTAGTAAAGGCCATTGAGTAATAGGAAATATGTGGAATGTACGCCGCGCCTCGCCTCTTGATCTGCTAGGTCCAATGCCGCAGCGGGAGAGTAGTCGACATCGTGTCGCAGAATGAAGAAGGGTGTCGTCGGGAAACCACCGGCCAAGTCCGCGAAACGTAAAGGCCGGTTGGTGCGGGAGAGGCGCTCGATGATCCACCAGTAGGTGTCATAGTCGAAGCTGTCGCGCATCGCATCCGCGTTCATAGTGTGCATGCGCCGCTTACCACACATGCATGGACACTTGCAGAGGGCATCTTTCAGCTCCACAGCCCAAGTTAGGTGGTGAATCGTACACTGTTGGATGAGGTGAGAACCGAGCACCCGACCGGCGAGGCGTTGCACGCGCAATGCCGAGGTCGACGTTCAAGACCTCTACTTTCAGTAAAATCAATAGATTGTGCGCCGTGGCTGGTTTGCTGTGAGGATTCGAGACGAGGCGAGTTCATAATTTACCCGATGGCCGGCGTCGATGAACATCCAGTCTGCCGGTGTAGTCGATTCACCGACAACAAGAGGCGCACTTTTTCCACAAGAGAATTCCCCCGCGAGGGATTAGATTCGCGCTGGGGATTAAATTCGCAATTCAAGGCGCCAATTGATTGTCACTGATGGACGTTAAGAGTTTGGGGAGTGAGCTCTTGGAGAACCGGTCGACCCGAGTCGTGGCGACCGCGGCGGCGTCCAGAGTGCTCTTGATCGGTCCGTACGATCCGCACTGCGGTGAATATACTTTCCTTGCCCCTCCCTTGGGCGTCTGGCGGCTCGCAGGCGTGCTCGAATCGGCTGGCGTCGAAGTCAAAGTCTTTGATCCGAATTGCAGTAGCGAGCCGCCGCAACGAGCACTCGAGCGCGAGCTGAGGAGCGGCGCATGGGGCATCGTCGGTGTCTCAACGACTGGGATGACGTTGCGCTTCGATCTGGAACTTGCGCATATCGTGCGCCGAGTGATGCCGAAGACCTTCATCATTGCAGGCGGCATGGAGGCAACATTTCGTCCCGAGTTGATGTTCGAGATCGGTCCGTTCGACTTGATTGTGCTCGGTGAAGGTGAACGGCCGCTGCTGGAGCTGGTGGCGCGCCTGCGTGCCGGTCAGCCGGTGGGCGGAATCGCCGGAACGGCAGTACGCAACCAGGACGGCAATATCCTGTCCTTTCCCCAGCGTGCGCTGAATCGCGCGGAGTTGCGCGATGCAATCTTCAGCACGCCCTACGCCAAGATGCCGTATTCGGCCTACTGGGACCGCCTGGAAGCCGCCTATCGTATTGGGGCGCTGCCGAGCAAGGCCGCGCGGGAAGCGCATCTTGCCGAGATCCGCTCGGTGCGGCTAATTACACTCAACTATTGCCCGATGGGCTGCACCTTCTGTTCCGCTACCAATTTTCTGCACGAGGCGCAGGGCAGTGTGGCATCCATAGCGCGCCTCGAAGCGGACGAATGTCTGACCATGATCGAGCGCATCGTCGCGGCGCATCCGCGCGTACGCACCGTCATCTTCCAGGACGACATTTTCACCTTCACGCGGGACCACCGAATCCTGCCGCTGTGCGAGGGAATCGTTGCCGCGAAACACAGCGGACGGATTCCGGCGCATCTGCAATTCATCAGCACGAATCGTATCGATGCCATGTCCGCCGAGCGGCTGACGGCCATGAGTCGGGCGGGTTTTCGCGTGCTGGGCTTCGGCATCGAGAGTTTTTCGAAGAAAGTCCTGGGTGAGTTCAGCAAGGCGCAGATCCATCGTCATATCGAGCCCATGCTCACCGCGGCCTTGGCGATCGGCGTGACTCCGTTCCTCGATCTCATCCTGAGCTCGCCGCACTCCGCTCTGGAGGATGTGGCGCAAACCCTGCGAGAGGCGTATCGCTGGCTGCGGGCGGGATGCGAGATCGGCATGTACCCGTATGTAATCCCGTTTTCGGGTTCGGCGTTCGCGCGGGATCCGAGTCTCTTGCCGCAAACGTACTACGCCAATCAGCGTGTGGCGGGAACCGACATCGCATGGCCGCAGCCGGTGAAAATGCTGCCGATCGATCCCGTCGTCACCGGGGCGATACTGCGCATCGAAAGCGGCTTCGACGCGATGCTCGGTGAGATGCAGGAGCACACGGCACACCTTCCGTCGCGCCTGCGCTCGCTGCTGTGGATTTTGAGTTCTCTGCCAATCATGGCGGAGCACGGTCATTTTATCGCCGATGAGAGTGAGGTCTGGTCGGAGTTGCACGCCCGACTCCCTGCGCTCCGGCCGGCGGCGGCGTCAATTGCCGCCGCGACGGCGTGAAACCCCTCCGGGCATGGTCGTTCCTCGCACCGCTCGCGATATGCGTGCTACTGGCGGGATGGATCGTATTGTCAGTGGTCAATGCGCGTGGCGCGGGATTCTCGATCTTCGTGCTCGCTGTCGCCAATCTCATCGTGTTCACGGACGCGATCGATTTCGCTCTGCGCCGGTACATGCGGCGTCGTCACACGATCGGCGCCGGCGGCATTCATGATGGCAGGTACACCGGCGGCATCTCGATCAATCTCACCGCCATTCTGCCACCCGACGCAAGGCGCCTCGTCCCGTCGGCGCCATTTGCCATCATCGCCTCCATATTCAATCTGGAGGACCGGCTCGAAGAGTTCATGGTGGCGTTGGGACCCTACCGCCACCGGGTGTGGCTCCTCAGCGACGGGTCAACGGACAATACCGTGCTGCGGCTGCGCCAGGCCGGATGGCGATGCTTCGAGGACGGCGTGAACCGGCGTAAACCTGGCGCCTTGCGCCGCTTGCTCGAGCTCCTACCGAAGCATATCGAAACGGTCATGGTGATCGATCCGGACATCCGCATACGCGGACTCGACGAGGGCAGCACCATCGATCTGGATCAGTTTGTCAGCGACTTCCAGCGCTCCGGCGCCGCGGCAGTCTGCCCGAGGATCATGATCGAGCCGGATGGATTTCTCGCGCGATTCCAGGCCTTCGAGTACGCACTGGCGTGCGGCGCCGGGCGTGAGAGCCTCGCAGACTTCAGCGTCACATCAGGCGTGTCCTTTTATCGGCGTAGTGCATTGGCGCGCGCGCTCGACGAACATTCGCTCTCCGTCTACGCGGAGGATCTCGAGAACGCCCTGATTCTGCTCAGCCACGGTGAACGCATTTATTACGACGGACGCCTGGTGGTGAGCACGGAAGGTCCGGGCTCACTGCGGCGCTGGTTCTCGCAGCGCGTCGGCTGGTACCACGGCCTGATCAAGGTCTACATCGAACGCTTCCCCGAAGTTCTGCGGATCAGCCGCCGCTCGCCTTTCGCCGCATACAATTACCTCATCTATATCGGCGGCATGGGACTGGCGATTCATCTGGTCAAGATGGTCAGCGCAGCGCTCCTGCTGCTGAGTTTTTTGGGCGGCCTTGACCTGTTGCTGCTCGATAATTTCGTGCCGCACGGGATCCTCGGCAATCCGGCGTACTTCGTGGCTGCGATCACCAGCTATCTCGCACTCGGCGCAATCGCGCTGTTTACATGTGTGCCGGAGGCGGAACGAGCCTACACGGCGCCCATCGTTCCGTTGTACGTGTGCTACACGATAACCCATATCGTGCCGATGACCGTGGGCTTCGGCAATTTCTTTGCGCTCAGGCTGTTTCGACGCCGCATCTATCAGGACCACTATGAAACCGCCGCGGAACCGAGTGTCGCGCGGCACAGGTGGGGATGAATGACTGTCCGAGGAATTCCCGCTCCGGGGTTGTATCAACCAAGTATTTATTGGGAGGATCGTGCCCAGCGATTCGCGGCCCAGGGCGAGGGGCTGGCGGCGGTATGCGCCTACGGAATGCCCGAATTCTACAACCGTGCTATTCACCTGGAGCAACGGCTGGCGCTCGAACCCTGGCTGAAGGTCGGCGCCGGAACCCGCGTATTGGATGTTGGGTGCGGCGTCGGTCGTTGGAGCCGACTGCTGGCCGCGCGGGGCGCCGAGGTGTTGGGCGTGGATTTGAGTCCGACGATGATCGCGCAGGCCCAACAACGTGCGGCTGCCGAA
Organism: Gammaproteobacteria bacterium; assembly: GCA_021323735.1. GTDB lineage: Bacteria > Pseudomonadota > Gammaproteobacteria > Steroidobacterales > Steroidobacteraceae > Bog-1198. The sequence goes on along the minus strand of JAJPKM010000058.1, from coordinate 32,964 downwards.
GGCGTGGCCGGACGTTGCCGCTTCCGGGTGGGGGATCTGGCGACTCTCGATGTGGGCGAGCGGTTCGACCTGGTATTGGGTGTCACCGTCCTGCAGCACATTCTCGATCCGTCGGCACTGCGCGCCGCCCTGGATGCGATGACCGCCCACCTCGCCGCAGGCGCACGCATGGTGCTGCTCGAGGCGGCGCCGACCAACTGGGTGGATCGTTGTAATTCGACAGTGTTCAGGGCACGACGTCGCAACGTCTATCTGGACTTGATCCATGACTGTAATCTGGATCTGCGAGCGCTGACCGGGGTTGATCCGGCGCCCTTCAGGACGCAGCTGTTGCCGTACGTGCGCAAGCTGCCCGCCAAGTTGTCGTTAGGCTTGCTGGCGCTCGCGACCGCACTCTCCTTGCCGATCAATGCATTGTTCGGGCGCCGCGCGCTGGGTCGTTCGTGGCATGCCGTGTTTGTCCTGGAAGTCAAGAACCGGGGAGTGTGAGCATGACTATGGGACATCGATTGATAGCAGCCATTGTCGTTTTCGTTTTGCTTGGCGGCGTGGTCGCACTGAGCCATTGGCGCGGCAACCAACGGGTACCGACATCGCCCGTGGCGGGGAAAGCCGTCGAAGTTCAGGTGCATGTCACCAACGCCGGCGACCGGGGGCCAGGCACTCTGCGGGAGGCCCTGTTCGTGGTGGCGACCGCAGTCGGCCCGACCAGTATTTCCATCGATGTTCCCAAGATCAACCTGGAAACCGCGCTGCCGGCGTTCGTCAACGGGCATGGAGTGAAGCTCCTGGGAGCCACCTCCGGGGTGGAGATCGATGCGCAGGCGCTTCACGCCGGACCGGTGCTCGATATCGCGGCGCCGAATACTTCGATCGAAGGCGTTGTGATTCGCAACTGTTCCAGCGCCGGGATCCTGGTGCGCGCCTCGCACTTTCGTCTTTCCGCGTCGACGATTACTTCGTGCGAGGTCGGCGTTGAAGTGGCCGAAAATGCCGGTGAGACGCTGCTGGAGCGCGACCACTTCGTCAAGGACCGACTCGGCGTGCGTTTCGCGGCCGCGGGTCGCAATTCCGCAGTCGCCAACAGCGAGTTCACACAGAACAAGGATGCCGGCCTGTGGGCCGTGCGCGGCGCGCCCGATTCGCACGATGATGCGATCGCCATCCATGATAATAAATTCACGGAAGACGGCATCGGAATCGTCGCTGGAAACATTCCGGTATTGGTGGAGCGCAACGATTTCATCAATGCCCACGGAGTCGACGTGCATCTGATAGGTGCGGGGGCGGTGATCCGGGGAAATCGCATCAATGGCGGGGCATCGATGGGAATCGTCGCCGAAAACGCCCGCGGCGCGATCATCGATGACAACGAGTTGGAAGGGATCGCCACGTATGGCGTGATGGTGCGCGGATCGTCCAACACGCTGGTGAGGGGGAATCGGCTGCACAACTGTGGCTACGGCCTCGCCTTCGTGCTCGGGGACGCCCATGGTGCCAGCACGGCGGCCGGCAACACCATCATCGAGCCGAAGTTCGATGGCATCGACGTGATCGGCGACTCGCCGATCTTGCGAGCCAATCAGGTGGTGCGTGCCCGTGCAATGGCATTGCACGTGGAGGATTTCCAGGCACCCAATGGTAAGAAGCTGCAGTCGCAGCCGTTTCTGGACAACAACAAATTCGACAACAGTCCGGCCGGCGGAAGCAGCACGACCGCCGCTGCGCAACCCGCCGCGCCAACGGTGACTCAGTGAGAACGAACACCAACGCCGACGGGACGCAGCTGATATCGCGCCCACGCTGGGAGAACCAGCGAATTCCGTTGCTGAGCGATATCTGGCTGTTGACCATCGCCGCCATTCTGATCGCCACCGGTGTTCCCTGGATTGCCAACGGCTTTGAGGTGGACGTCGGAGCGGCGAGTTGGGGTCTGCTTGCCGTGGGTGGGATTCAAGGTGCGTTTGCCATTCTCTCGTCTCGCGCATGGCCGCACGACCGATGGCACGATCACTTATTGACCCTGATGGATGTGACCGGTGTCATCCTGATCGGCTACATTTGGCGGCACGTCGGCGCCGTGCAAAATCCGGCGTTCTTGACGGTATTTGCGCTGCCGGTGATTGGCGCAATGTTTCTCTCGCGCTGGCACCCCTATCTCATGGCGGCGGTGAGTGTCTGCGTCGTCCTCATCGTAGCGCTCGCCCAAGCTCCGGAATTGCGTTGGTACGCGAGCGGGTTGCTTCGCAGCGACGCGTGGCTCACGTGGTTGTTCGGCCATCAAAGCGCGGCCGCGCAACCGTCTTTTCCGGGATTCTCTGCGCCGGCAAGTTTTCTGATGGTGCTGATCGAGGTTTTCTCCATCGGGCTGTTCGCCTGTGCGGTGGCGGCTGAATATGTCGGCATTGTATTCGAGCGGCTGAGTGCACATACCGCTCTGGCGAGGATCGAGGCGGAGCGCGCGCAGGAACTGTGGTCCGACCTGATCGAGCGCCTGCCGCTGCCGGCTCTACTGATCGATCCAGCCAGCCAGCGCATCGTCGCCTGCAGCGACTTGGCGAGCACCTATCTCGGCGGCGGAGAAATGCCGCTCGAAGGCCGCAATCTGTTCAAAGCACTGTGCTTCTCGTATCCCGACATCGTCCACCAGCTCATCGTCGGTTCGGGCGGCGCAGCGCCGCTGACCGTCATCCGCGTTGCGGACCTGTTGCGAGTGACACAGGTGCGGGTATTGCATGTCGTGCACAGGGGACATCGTCTGGCGCTTTTGACCATCGAGGACGGAACCGAGGAGTTCTGCCTGCGATCGGCGTTGGACGCGTCTGAATATGCCGCCTTGGTGATCGATGGGCGGGGACGTCTACTGGCATTCAACAAGCCTGCCAAGTGGCTGTTTTCCGGCGCGGACATCGGAGCGGATGCGGCGCAGTTGCTGTCTCAACCCAATTCCGGCCAGGGTTGGTGGGAGCCGGGATTGAGTAATCGGCGCAAGATGCACCTAGAAATTGATCAGCGGATCTATCAGGTGACGAGTTCCGCAACCACGCTGGCGGGTGAACAGGAACGTATTTTCACGGTGTCGGTGCTCCCGGTAGCGAACGGGAGCACGGCCGATACGCTTGAAATGAACACTATCTCGGTCACGGGTACCATGCGGCAGGTGCGATGAGACTTGCACGGCTCACCATTGTCGCAGTGGCGACCGGCTGGCTCGTGCCGGGCATGGCAGTGGCGGCGGAGTCAACCGCGGCCCCAGTTTCGGACGATCGGATCGTAGTCAGCGTCGACGGCTCCACTCTGCCGGGAACGAATGGCGGCGGTGGCGGTTCGGTCGGGTGGTTGCACAGCTTCGATGCCGATACCCTTGCGGGAGTCGCGGTGGAGCATCAGGGGATATCCGCTGCCCAATGGACGTTCGGCTCAGTCAACGGCTCCCTGACTCGTGATGTGGGCGATGCGCGCTATAGCGTCTATGGCGAAGCGCACGAGGGTGCCGGTGACGATGGCCCGCGCGCTTTCAGATATTCGGTAGAGGCGGTCGGAATAATCGGCACGTACTTCCATCGATTGTCCGTGCAACTGGAAGACCGACAGTTCGACGTTGAAACCACGCACGGGAATCTGCCCAAGCTCGGGCTGTCGTACTTGGTGAATCCTCACATTCTGACGTCGCTCTCCTACGCAGACTCGGTGAGCGGCAATCTCGGAACGCATCTCACGTATGCTCGAATCGACGCGTTTACCACCAAGGCGAATTTTCTGGCCGGTGTAGCTTTTGGCCAGATCTCGCCGACCGTGTTGGGGCTGGAGTTTGTGGTGCCCGGAAAATCGCTCAGAGAAGGCTACGTCGGTGTGACCAAGCCGTTGCCGCACATGCGCGGCGACCTTACGTTGGTCGTCGACTACCAGGATCTCGCAGGCAGCAACCGGGTCGCTGTAACGCTCAACTATATTTTTCACGTCGGTCACCACGGTAAGCCTACGTGATGACGTGGATCCGCCGACGCCAATTCAGTTGGGCGCCCTCGGTCGCCGTATTAGCGGTCGTGCTGATCGCGGGGTCGCGTATGATCGCCTTGAGCGTGCGGCACGACGCCGCCGTGGCTCGGGAGACCGCCGCCAGCGTCGCGAACACCGCCGTCGGGCAAATCGAGCCGCTTTTGCAGAAGCTAGCCGATCTTGCGGAGCGACGCGCCGCCTTGGCCGCGGCCGTACCCGCACAAAAGGATACGCTCGGCTCACTCGGCTCGCTGCCGGCGGCGGCCAAGACCTTCTGGATGACGAGTGACGACAACGTGCTGGATTCCAGGCCAGCAGAGTCTGCCAGCGCAAACGGCATTGCAGGCGAATGGCGGTCGGTGGATTCGGTTCACCCTCTACCGGGTGCCGCCGTTTTGGGTCCGATGCGCCTCGGCAGTCAATGGCTCATCGCAGTTCGATTTCCGATGACGGCAAGCAGCACGGCAAGTAGCCCTTTGGCGGGGCCGCGGTTGCCCGGCTGGTCGCTTGCCTACGCGGACTTGGACGGGCTGATTGCCGCAAGCCATCTGGGACGGCTGACTGAGATGGGTTACGACTTCGAGCTGTCTCAAGTCGAGCCCGATAGCTCCCGCTCGCGCAGCTTCGTCAATTCCCGTACGGAGCACTTGACGGACACCGTCGCGGCAAGGATCCGACTGCCCGCGGCGGCCGCCATTCCCGGAAGTTACTTGGAGCTGGCAATCCGCCCGCGCGACGGTTGGTTTCCCGCCACGCTGCTCGCCTCGGAAATCGGCCTGCTGCTATTCCTGGCATGGCTCTTTGCCTTCGGCACTCACGAACTGACGCAGGAGGTGCAACGCTCACGCGCGGCGCTGGTGGCTGCGCTGCAGCGCCAGCGCACGACCAATCAACGGCTCGCCGCGGAAATGCAGCAGCGGCTCGATTTGCAGGAAACCTTCGATCATGCGCGCTTTCATGATGCATTCACGGGACTGCCGAACCGGCGCTATTTCATGGACCAACTCGACCGGGCACTGCGGGACTTGCGCAAGCAGCGGCGCCAATGCCTCGCGGTGATCATCGTCGATATAGTCCGATTCAAAATCATCAATGACATTCTGGGTCACACGGCCGGCGATGAGTTGATGGTTCAGGCGGCGCACCGTTTCGAGAAAATAACATCGGCATTCGAGGGCGTGTTGGCGCGCTGGGGGGGTGACCAGTTTGCAGTGTTGATCCTGGACATCGCTTCTCGTGAAGCCGCCATGAATGTTGCAGGCTCTCTCAAAGAGGAATTGCGCTCGCCCTTCGATTTGCGTCGGCACCGACTCGTCGTCTCGGCAACCATGGGCGTCACGTGGGTGGAGTCGGGCCAGCAGCGCGCGGAGGATATCGTCCGGGAAGCTGACATCGCACTATCCGCCGCCAAGCAGCACGAGACCGCCAAGATTCTCGGCTACGCGCCGAACATGGCCGGGCAGGCTGCGAACCTCGTGAGCCTGGAGGCGGACCTGCACGTCGCGAGGGAAAGGCATGAGCTGCAGCTGCTGTTTCAGCCCATCGTAAATCTTCAGACCTACAAGATGGTGGGTGCCGAGGCGCTTCTACGCTGGCGCCATCCGTTGGAAGGCGTGCTCGCTCCGGATAGATTTCTAGGCGTCGCCGAAGAAACCGGATTGATGGTGCCTATCACCCGTTGGATCATCCTCAGGGCGGTCAGGGTGGCGGAGGATTGGCGGCGGCGTTTGCCCGCCAGCCAACCGTTCTTTATCAGCGTCAATCTTTCACCGGCGGCGTTGCGGGATCCCGGCCTGAGCCAATACGTCGCGTCGTTGCTGCGAGAGACGCAGTTGCCGCCTGCGTCGCTCAAGTTCGAGCTGACCGAGGCTGCGCTCATCAACAACGTCGGTGCGGCGCGCGAGACTCTCGATCAGTTGCATGGCTTGGGACTCCAACTGATTCTCGATGACTTCGGGACCGGTTATTCATCATTGAATTATCTACAGCTCTTTCCATTCGACTTCGTAAAGATCGATCGCCCATTCGTGAATCGCATGGCCTCGGATCAGGCCAACACCGGTATGACGGCTGCGATGCTACAGATGGCCGGCAGCCTGAATCTGACGGCAATTGCGGAAATCATAGAGACCGAGGAAGCAGCGCAGGCTCTCCAGGCGATGGGCTGCGATTACGGCCAGGGCTACTATTTCAGCGAGCCCATCGAGGCCGAGACCGCGCTGCAGCTTTTGCGCAGCGACCAGCCCTTCCAGCCTCGGCAGGAGACGTCGCCAACCGTGAAGATTCGTCCATTGGAGGTGGACGGCTCACCCACCATCAGCATTCGGTTCGATGAACCGTCTGATCAGCTCGCGCAGGAGACGTCGCCAACCGTGAAGATTCGTCCATTGGAGGTGGACGGCTAGCCCACCATCAGGATACGGCTCGATGAACCGTCTGATCAGCTCGCGCAGGAGACGTTGCCAACCGTGAAGATTCGTCCGTTGGAGGTCGACGGCTCGCCCACGATCAGGTTGGCCGCAGATTCCATCGAGGAGCCACAGGTGTGAGGGGCCCTCAGTGTGTACGGCATTCCCCAATGGCAGATCGTGTCGGTCGGGGTTCCCGTGCCGGCCGGTTTCCCCACGATTTCCTAAGTGCCACCAGTACCTTATCAGCCGACATGGGGCGACCTAGAAGGTGCCCCTGTGCCTTGGGGCATCCCAGATCCGTCAACATTTGGAACTGCTGTTCGGTCTCTACTCCCTCCGCGATGACGTCGATTCCAAGCTCGGCGCCCAGTGAAACGATCGACCTCATTACGGCAGCGCCTTTCGGGCTTAGCGTCATCATATGAACAAGCGACTGATCCAGTTTCAGGCGATCCACAGGTAACCGGGCAAGGTAATTCAAGCTCGAGTACCCGGTACCGAAATCATCCACCGCAATTCGCACGCCAAGCCGTTTCCATTCGTTCATGTACGCGATTGTGCGTTCGGTATTTGCGATGAGCGCACTTTCGGTGATTTCCAGTTCCAGCTGTTTGGCGGGAAAACCAAATTGCTTGAGAGTCCTTCCAATCAAGGTGCAGAAGTTCTTGTCTATTTGCAGCGCCGATACGTTGACCGACAGTGTGGCAGCCAGATTGGGCCGGCCGCACCAAGCAACGGCCGCTTCGCAAGCGGATTGGAGCACCCATGCGCCCAGATCGTGAATCATACCGGCGCGCTCTGCGACCGGTATAAAGACCGATGGAGGAATGATCTCACCGGTCGATAGAACCCAACGCGCCAGCGCCTCGACACCGCAGCCTCGGCCGGTCCGCAAGTCGTACTGCGGCTGATATTGCACGCTCAACGCGTTGCGTCTTAGCGCATTGCAAAGTTCCAGATCGAGCTGTATGGCCATCTTGGCCCGGCGCTGGACCGGATGCGATCGAAGTGGGTGCAGATTCGGGGATTTCTCAGCTCCGCTTGCGCCAGGGGGCGCGATCGATTTGATCGATTCGATCGCTGGAGTGCGATGGTCGGGCCCGACCTGACGAATCTGCTCGATCGAGTCGAGTACACCTTGGACGACTACGGCCGCGTCCGCCGGGCCGCACAATTCCGGTAACAGCAGTAAGAAGTCATCCGCCGATATTGGTGCGATCGAACCATACCGGGTCGCGGCGGAAAGCAAATCAGAGTGAATCGACCTTGCGGCACCTTGGCCTAATGCATCAACCGATTCGGCCATGGGAATTCCGGTATGGTGCGCGTTCACGGCGACCAAAGCGAGCGCGGAATGTCGAGCATGTGCGTGAGTGCTCATACGGCTGATGAGATCGCTGATGTGGACCGGAGTGGGAGTGCCCGTGCGATCGTCGAAGTAAACGAGATGGTGGGATCCCACGTACGGGCGGGTGCTGCGTGCCGGGGAACCTTGATCCGAATCGCGTAAGGCGTCGAGCCAATGGAGGGCATGCAAGCATTGAGAAGATGGTGCGCCTAAGAGCGTACCGAGCGAGCATTCGCCGGCACGATTGAGTTTGCGGCACGCACTGCTATTCGCAAGCGAGAGCCAGCCATCGGCATTGCTAACCACGATCGGCGCGGAGCTCGATTCCAAGAGCGAAGAAAAGCGCCAGCGCGGCGAGGGGTCTCGCCGATATCGCGACGGCGTCGAGCCTGCAACCGGGACGGGCATCCAATGATCGGACGATTGCCGTACGCTTTTGAGAAAAAGCTCTGTTCTATCTCCGGTGTTAGGCACAGTCATGTCGCGCACGGTCGATACGAGAATGACCGGCGCCCTCGGGCAGAGCAGCCTCATCGCGCCAAGCAGCGCGTGACCGGCGGTGACCGACATGTCGTCGGTACATAGTACAATGTTCGGGTCAAAGTCCCGGGAGACGGAGCGCAACTCACGCATTGAGGCGACGCTTCCCCAGCTGAAATCGAGGTTGTAGTCGGTGAGTAACTGCTTTGCGATCTTTTGATCTGCATGCCGGTGTTCGACCACCAGGACCCTCAAGGGCTCTTCCATTGCGTGCTCCTTGTCCTTTCTTGAGGAATGCTTGGCTAGAAGTACCTTAACGATGTCGCGATGCGCTTGGATGTCAGGAAAAACACGACAATTCGTGAAAAATCAAACAGATCTGCGAGATGAGTAACTGTCGGGTACGTCACACGACTGGCAGATCGTATTTCAATGCCAGATGGATCAGGGCCGAACGATTGGGGACGCCCAGTTTCACCATTATCCGGCTGCGATAGGTGTCGACAGTTTTGCGCGACAGAGACAAGAACTGCGCAATCTCAGCGCTGGTGGATCCGGCAACGATGTACCGCAAAACCTCGTTTTCACGGCTGCTCAATGTTTCAAAGGGGCTGTCGGGAACTGGTACCCGCGCCGCAGGAGCGCCCCCGGCAGCGCTGACTGCGGCGCTGAGGTATTGATTACCCGCGCTCACAGCTTTGACCGCGCTGAGCAGCTCGGCGCCCACCGCAGACTTCAAGACATATCCTATGGCACCGGCGCGCAACGCGCGACCGACATGATCCGGCGTGTGGCAAGCCGAGAGCGCCAGTATGTGGGTGTCGGGAAGATAGCGAAGAATACGCTTGGTGGCTTCTATCCCATTGAGGTCGGGTAGTACCAAATCCATGATGATAACGTCCGGACTGAGGCGCTGTGCTGCCAGAATGGCCTCCTCACCAGTTGCAGCAAATCCTACGACTCTGATGCCATCGTCGCTTTCCAGAAGAGCAGCCAACCCCTCACGCACGATACCGTGGTCGTCTACTACAAGAATTCGCAGGCACGAACCAGAGTGTTTGGGGCTCACAAATCCAGCTTTGTGACGTAGGTAGCCGATATGCGCTTGCTCCACGAGTTCGGCATAAGGATGATTTGAACGGTGCATGCACGACAATCGTGTAGCCGAAGAAAGATGGGCCGGAGCTTAAATGCGCGTACCACGGCGAAACAAAGCGTGATAGAGCACGAGAAAGACGACCGCACCGACGATCGCCACTAGGATGCTGTAGATATTCAGGCCTGTAACTCCCGCCATGCCGAAGGTTTGAAAGAGAAAGCCGCCGAGAACGGCGCCGACGATGCCCAAAATGGTGTCAAGTAACACGCCTTCACCGGATTTATTCACGATTTTGCTCGCGACGAAACCGGCAATCAGCCCCAATACGATCCACGCAATGAATGACATAAATTTCTCCAGTTGTAGCTCGGCTCGGTTCGAGTTCTACAGTATGCGCGCCTGAATGGGCGTAAGACCATCCAAAGGCACGGTCGCGGCGTCGGACAAAGATGCCATCGACTGTCGGTGCGAGCCGCAAGGGGCGTGTGTGAAGCATAAATGATTCACCACAGCATCGTCGTGGAATTAACTTGCGGTCGACAGGTCCCTATGTACGTTAGCGCACAGCCTACAATCCCAGCGCGTGAGACACTGCGGGGCTATCTACTCATGGAGTTATTATGAAGACACAATTGGCAATGACCTGCGTCGTTTTCGGCGCATTGCTCGGCTCGGCGGCGGCCGTCGCAGGCGACGATGCGAAGGCGGTCGGGACAAGCGCCGCGGTATTCGTGAAGGATTCGGCGATTACGACAAAAATCAAAACCAAGCTCGCGGCCGACCATCTGACCAGTCTGGGCCGCATTCATGTCGATACCGATAAGAATGGTGTCGTGTGGCTAACCGGTACTGCGAGGAGCCAAGAGGCTATCGAACAAGCCGTATCCCTGGCGCGCAAGACGGAACACGTGAAGTCGGTCCATAACGAACTCACGGTTAGAGTCGACGATTGAGGTAAATTGAATGGGCAGGTCCTTGCGCACGGTGCGACATGTGCGGTGCGCAAGGCGCCTGTGCTATTTGCGATAGTGCGCGAGGGCGTCGCTGAACCATTGGTTGGTTGACATCGCCGCCCCGGTACCGCACCTAATTTGATAAGGGAGCCCGCTAAATCTGCTGTAGCTGGCAGCTTTCTCAATGAAATCTTCTGCTGTTTTTATCTGGTTGTTGGCGGCCAGCACATCGTACTTTGCGCGCAAATGCGCCTGCGCCCTTTGCGCATCATACCAAGTGCCGTTGCGGAAGAACTGACAGTCGGATTGTGCGATAAATCCGAGTAGATATTCTATCTCGATCGCTACGGCCGCAGGCGGCGCCGCGCGCGCGGCTGGAAGCAGGTTCAGCGCAATGATCAGGGCAAGCAAGGGCATCTTGATAGGATTCATAGTTCGCGGTCCAGCGGCAGCCACGACAGGAGTCTTAGATCGAACCGCTGCCACCAACTTCGTGCCGGTTCTTGCGTATATTCAACGGCCTTGCCGGCCTCGCGGGTGTCCCACACGAGATGCCCAGGCTCTCGGGCAGTGGACTCGTGCCACGCCAACGCGTACACGTTATCCGGTTGCACCATGCGCTCAAAACGCGTTACGGTTTGTTGCGCAAGTTCCGGGCTGTCTATGAGCAAACCGATCTCGGTATTGAGGTGCTTTGAGCGCTGATCGAAGTTCATGGAGCCGACGAAGAGTCGTTTGCGATCAAACACCAATAATTTTGCATGCAGGCCATAGTTTCCATAGCGCGACACCAGTGCAGTTTCGCCGCTGCCTCGCGTGCTGCCGAGCAGCGAGCGGATTTCGTAGAGTTCCACGCCGTTCTTGAGTAGCCCGATGCGGAACTTCACGTAGCCAGATTGCGCTATCAAATCTGCGGTCGATTCGAGCGAGTTGGTGAGGATGCCAATTCGGACCGCGTGCGCGCGCAGATCCTGAATCGCTTTCAATTCATCCGGCGCGGGTACTAAGTAGGGCGTAACCATCAGCAACTCGGATTGTGTCGCGCTGGCGGCCTTGAGCACTTGCTCGGCCATCAGGCGGCCCGGCAATTCACCTCGATCGACATTCTTCTTGTCTGGACTGTCGCTAATGACTTGCGCTTGTGCCCACACCAGCGGCAATCGGCCCGCGATTATCCCGGCATAGGGTTCGCCGGTCGCCAATCGCGCCACATAGTCGACCCCGTCGGTTTTGAGCGGTTCCAAGTGCCGCTCCGAGCGCTCACCTGCGCGTCGCCGCCGTTCGGAGAGTGCGCCGCCGGAGCGTTGGCTGCGATTGAGCGCAGCGGCAGGCACCGCGAAGCGACTATTCCAGAATTCGTCAAAGGTCGCGGACAGTTGCATGGCGATCGGCCCGGCGGCGAAAACATCGTCATCGGCGAACTGGGATTCCGGGTCCATCTGAAAGTATTGATTGCCGACATTGCGGCCTCCAATGAGCGCCACAGCGTTGTCGGCGATGAGCATCTTATTGTGCATTCGGTAGTCGAGCCGCGAGGAGTTGAACAAGAATTCGAGGGTCCGACGGAGATTGTTATGCCCTCGATAGACGAACGGATTGAAGATGCGAATCTGGACGTTCGGATGGGCATCCAATGCGATGATTTGTTCATCACCTGCGACGGTGTCGCCATCGTCGACCAGCACCCGCACTCGTACGCCACGATCGGCCGCTCGTATCAGGGCGCCGGTGAGCAATCGGCCCGTTTCGTCGCCGCGAAAGATGAAATACTGAAGATCGAGGGTTTTCTCGGCCGCATCGATCATTTGCGCGCGGGTGAGGAACCCATCAACTCCCACGGAAAGAATTCGAAATGCGGATTTTCCGCCTTGCTGGCGCGCGGCACCGTCAAACTGTGCGCCTAAGCGCGTGTCTTCGGGGGCGGCCAAGGCGACGGACGAGGACTTCGGATCGTTGAATCTCGCCGGAACTGATGAGCAAGCGCCGAGTGAGACGATCATTATAGCGGCCAAGAGTCTGCGGGATCCTGGGAGAAGAAGCCCGTGGCCTCGACTGACCGCCGCGAAAGGTGCGAGTCGCATCATGCGAATGCCTGACAGGAGCTTCTCACGCGTGGAAACCGCACTGTCGAGTTGGGGCTTGAGTGAGCAGATCCTTGACACGGCTCGCGAGGGCTTCCATGGCAAAGGGTTTGGGCAGTACCGGCATTCCTGCCTGAATATGCCGATGGCGGAGTGCGGCTTTTTCTGCAAATCCGGAAATGAACAGTACCTTCACGGCAGAGCGCAATTGGCGCGCCGCCTCCGCAACCTGTCCCCCATCCATGCCACCGGGTAGTCCGATATCCGTGATCAATAGGTCGATGTGCACGGGGGAGCGCAGTACCGTAAGGCCTGCTGAGCCGTCTGCCGCTTCAATCGCCGCGTAACCTAGCTCCCTGAGCATGTCCATGAGCAGCATTCGCACGAGCGGTTCGTCGTCGATGACCAATACGGTTTCGCTGTGCAATGCACGGGCCATATGCGACGCCTCAGGCGGTAGTTCAACGACCTCTGCCTCGCCGATATGTCGGGGCAGATACAGGCACACGGTCGTTCCGCGACCGACCTCCGAATAGATGCGGACTTGGCCGCCCGATTGCCGAGCCAAAGCATAGGTCATCGAAAGTCCAAGGCCGGTCCCCTGGCCCAAGAGTTTGGTCGTAAAGAACGGATCAAAAGCGCGCGCGATCACCGCAGGTGTCATGCCGACGCCCGTGTCCGTGACGGACAGCGTCACGTATTGTCCGGCTGGTACGTCGCACTCGCGAGCAACGCGTACGTCGAGCCACTGGTTATTCGTTTCGATCATCAGTGAGCCCCCATCTGGCATGGCATCTCTAGCGTTGATGCACAGGTTCAGGAGAGCGTTTTCGAGTTGATTCGAATCGACTTCCGAGATCCACAAATCCGCAGCGCCGACTACCTCCACTTTTATCGACGGACCGACCGTACGGTCAATCAACTCCCCCATGTCGGCGACCAAGCGGTTGATGTCGGTTGGCTTCGGCTCCAATGCCTGACGCCGGGCAAAGGCTAGTAGTCGCTGAGTGAGTGCGGCGGCTCTTTGAGTGGCGCTCTTCGCGGTGACAATGTGGCGCTCTGCCTCCTCATAGCGACCTTGCATGAAGCGATTGCTCAGCAGCTCAAGACTCCCCGAGATTGCCATGAGCAGATTGTTGAAATCATGAGTAATGCCGCCGGTGAGTTCTCCGACGGCTTTCATTTTCTGCGACTGTCGCTGCTCATCGAGCGCCACCGCCAATTCGGTTCGCGCCTCCCGTTCTTGCGTAATATCGCGCCCGCTGCAATAGAACTTGCCCGCTTCCGGAACCGCGGACCAGGACAGCCAGCGATATTCGCCGTCGGTTCGCCGATAGCGATTTTCGAAATGCAGCACTGAACCGGCTCCCACCACCTCTTGAAGGCTGGTACGGGTCTTGTTCGCGTCCTGGGGATGAATCAAATCAAAAATGGAGGTATTGAGAATTGCCTCTGAAGTCCAGCCGAGGACGACCTCCCAAGCGGGATTGGTGACTTCGAAATAGCCCTCTGAGTTGAGAATCCCAAGTAGGTCACTACTGACTTCCAGAAGGCGATCACGATCCATGGATTGATTGCGCATCGGTGTGGCGACATTTGGTCGTGGCATGCGTTGGCTCCCGTCAATGAGTAGCTGCGATCTAGATCGAACTCGGTACCGACGAGGGTGCCAAGGAGTATGGCGAAGAGATTGCTACGCTTTCACGGTATTGTAGATCTCCGGGCGCAGGAGTCTGTACGTTATCCAACACACAGAGATGTGATGTGGGCGCCGCTAACCAGCACGTTTCTCGGGAAGCAGTCGGTCATATTCCTTCTTGACGACCGCATAACACTCGCACGTACGCTTCTCGAGGCCGGTGCGGTCCAGCACCGAGATGCGACCACGCGTGTACCGGATCAGTCCTGCATTCTGCAGTTTCATGGCTGCTTCGGTGACGCCTTCGCGACGCACGCCCAGCATGTTGGCGATCAGTTCCTGTGTCATCAAGAGTTCATCGCCGGGCAGCCGGTCCAAGCTCAACAGCAGCCAGCGACATAATTGTTGATCCAATGAGTGGTGGCGATTGCACACCGCTGTTTGCGACATCTGAGTGATTAGGGCTTGGGTATAGCGCAGCAGCAGTTGTAGCAGGGCGCCGGCCTGTTTGAACTCATTTTTCACGGTCGCTGCTCTCAGCCGAAAACCTTGGCCGGCACTTTGTACCACCGCGCGACTGGGGGTGGACTCGCCTCCCATGAACAATGAAATCCCCACAATCCCCTCGTTCCCGACAACCGCTATCTCGGCCGACGCGCCGTTCTCCATGACATACAGCAGCGAAACGATGGAAGTCGTCGGAAAATACACGTGACTCAGCGTGCCGCCGGACTCATACAGCACTCCGCCGAGGGGCATTTCGACGGACTCCAATTGCGGCAGCAAGCGCGCCTGCAGGGAATTCGGCAGCGCGGCGAGTAAGTGGTTCTTCCTGATATCGTGACTAGCGACGTCCATAAAAATGCGTAGCTCGACCCCGGGCCAACCCCAATTATGGCAGCAGGTAGCGTCTAGTATGTCCGGTAGCGCACATAAAGCAAGTGGCGCGCGCGAGTTGCAGGGATTATCGGCCGACACTGAGCGCGAAGTTTCGACGAGGATGCCGCCTCTATGTTCGCCAGCGCACCGACGGTCTTGATTCGAAGGGCGGATCATCTGCTCAATAGATCGTACGCCACCCGCCTGAGTCTCTTCGTATTTGATTTCGAGCAAAAGCTGCTGAGCGCTGCAGGCCGCCTAACTGAGATGCAACCGTGATTGAACCAAAAAGGGGAATTCCCCAATATCTGCCCAAGAATGCGACGGGTATTCAAGGATTTGACGAGCTGAGCTACGGCGGGCTGCCGCGGAACCGCATCAGCTTGCTGAAGGGCGGGCCGGGCTCGGGAAAGACTGTGTTCGCCCTACAGTCCCTGGTCAACGCGGCGCGGCAACGAGACGAGCCGGGGATCTTTGTGGCGTTCGAGGAGCGCCCGCAGCAAATCATCGCCAATGCCGCCGGTTTTCAATGGGATCTGGCTGCTCTCCTTAGGCGAAAGCTCTTCTTCATGGACGCAAACTTGTCGCCCGACGTCGTCCAATCCGGAGAATTCGATCTGCGCGGCCTGCTGGCCATGCTCCAGGCAAAAAAGGAGGAAATGGGAGCGCGATGGATCGTCTTTGACGGGATTGACGTCCTGTTGACGCTGCTGCAGAACCCGAAGTCCGAGATTCGGGAGATTTACCGCATTCGCGACTGGCTCGCAAAAAACGAGGTGGATGCGGCTATTTTCACCGCAAAGATTGATGGCCACGCATCGGCGATCGCGAACTACGGCTTCCTGCAGTTCATGGTGGACTGCGTAATCCAGTTCGAGTCACGCCTGGATTGCGGGGTGGCGATGCACCGCATCCAGGTCACGAAGTATCGCGGTTCGGCCTTTGCCAAGGGTGAGTATCCGGTGAGCTTTGGCTCGGGCGGGATGGAAATCGCCGGTCCCGAGCCGGCGGAAATCCAACAGGTCGCTTCGGGCGAGCGGGTCTCCGCCGGTTTCGAGCGGCTCGACACGATGCTGGGCGGCGGTTTATTCGTCGGCAGTAGCACGCTGATTACGGGTGTGCCCGGCACGTCCAAGACAACCTTGTCGGGCAAGTTCGCAGAGGCCGCCTGCGGGCGCGGCGAACGCACGCTGTTCGTGAGCTTCGACGAGGGCGCCGATCGCATCGTGCGAAATCTCACCTCGGTCGGCATCCATCTCAAGCCGTACCTCAAGAGCGGCTTGTTGCGGATGTATTCGGGCCGCACGGAGTCGGTCGCCGCAGAGGACCATCTCGTCAAGCTCAAAGCGCTGATTGCCGAGCATCGGCCGCTCTGCATGGTGATCGACCCACTGTCGGCAATCACCAAGGCCGGGGGGCTCGCGGCCGCGCGTTCCGTCGCCAATCGATTCATCTACACGGCGAAGGAGCGGAAGATCACCGTGCTGGTCACTGCCATCAACGAAGGCGACCAACCGGAGACTGAAGCGACGGATCTGCAGATATCTACCATCGCGGATACCTGGATCCACCTGTCGTACTTGATCCGCGGCGGAGAGCGCAACCGGGCGCTGACCATCATCAAATCGCGGGGCACTCAACACTCGAACCAGGTGCGTGAATTGATTCTAAGCGACGCCGGTCCGATGCTGGCGGATGTCTATACCGCAGGAGGCGAAGTGCTGATGGGCACGTTGCGCTGGGAAAAGGAACACGAGGAGAGGGCCAAGACCCTACAGCGTCGTTCGGATTTCGATCAAAAGCGCGTATCGCTGGAGCTTGCCGAGGCGGACACGCGTGCGCGGATCAAAGCATTGGAGCATGATTTGGAGCGGCAGCGGGTTGAATTGGCGGCGTACTTCAGCGACGACGAGGCGCGCATGGTTTCCTCGAGTGACCGCGAGAAATCGCTGCGCAGGATTCGCAGTGCAGATCTGGCAGGGCGCGCGACGGCAGGAACAGCCACTCCCCGGGAGAAGCCTTACGGGTCCAATGGCTCGCGGAAATCCGGAAAGAAGAACAAACCGGAGGCGCGCGATGGTTCGTAAGAAGAAGGATCCCGGCGCATCCGGCCCCGTGGCGGCGACGGCCGTGGTGATGGTCCTGTACATTACCGACAGCGGACCCAATTCGGTTCGGGCCGTCGCCAATCTTGAAGCGATTTGCAAGGAGCATCTGCAAGACAATTTCCGCCTGGAAATCATCGACGTTCTCCAATATCCGCTGCGCGCTCTGGCCGATGGCATCGTGGTCACGCCCAGCCTCGCCAAGCTGTTTCCATTACCCACTGCAACGGTCGTCGGCAATCTTAGCGACAAGAGTGACGTACTTCGCGCGCTTGGAATAGTGGAGTAGTACCAAATGGATCCTGCGGTTCCCCTCATGAACCCGGCCCCGTTCGGCACGGATGTTGATCGTGGCTTCAAAAAGGCGATCCTGCGCCTTGTCAAGGGCGGACCTGAGCGCCTCGCGATCGAAGCGGGCCAGATAGACGCCATCATCGACCCCGAGAGCGGCAAAGTCATTTTGCTGCCGGCCACGCAGCGGGTGCTGATTGAGCGCAAAGCGGGATTCCGCAGTCTGATCGGACTCGCCTTTGATTGGTACTGGGAACTCGACGACCAGTACCGCTTCGTGTCGTACCGAGGCGCAACGGGTGATGTAGATGATTTCTCGGAAGGCATCATCGGGAAGGCACTTTGGGAGTTGTCGACCGACAATATGAGCGAGGCCGATTGGCGGACGCACCGTCAGCAACTCGAGTGGCGCGTCATATTCAGAGATTTTGAATTCAGGCGCGTGGATCGCGCCGGCGGGGAGCAGTACCTCAGCATCAGCGGCGAACCGATCTTCGATGATCGAAACCAGTTCAAGGGCTACCGCGGGATCACGCGAGATATCACCGAGCGCAGACAGGCGGCGGCGCAGGAGCCGCATCGCTTCGACCGTGCCGCCCTCGACGCGCTCGAGACCCCGATCGCAGTACTGGGTGAGTCTGGGGTCGTACTCTCGGCAAATAAAGCCTGGAATCGTTTCGCTGCCACTCACTCCGGCGTCGGCGTGGGTGTCGCGGCGGGCTACAACTATCTTGCAGTTTGCGACGAGGCCTGTGGTACGGAGCAGGTGGACGGGAGGACGATCGCCGCAGGGATCCGTCAGGTGATCGGCGGTGAGCGCGCGATTTTTCGCTACGACTATGCCTGCAATTCGCTTAGGGGAAGGTCTTGGTTTGCACTCACCGTCACGGGCATTGCTGGAAATGGGAACGCGTGCGCCGTGGTGTCGTGCGAGGACATTACCGAGCGCAAGAACGGAGAGCTGTTGCTGGAGCTCGAGTTCACCGTGGCACGCTGTCTTGCCGACGCGGGCACCGCAACCGCGGCGTTGAAATCGGTAATTCGCGTGGTATGCGAAACGCAGGGCTGGAATTGCGGCCGCTACTTCTGCATGGATCAGTCGGCCGGCGCGCTGCGGTTCATCGAGTCCTGGGGGGTGCCGTCCGCGATCATCGAGCAATTTCTGGAAAACTCACGTGGCATGGCGTTCCGCCCGGGGGCTGGTCTCGCAGGCCGCGTGTATCAGACTGGGCAGCCGCTGTGGATCGTTGATAATGCGAGAGGCGCGGGAGTATCCCTCACGGCTCTGGCACCAGAAACCGGCGAGGATGGCGCCTGCGTCTTTCCGGTCACGGCGGACAAGGTGATCGGCGTTCTCGCTTTCTCCGGCAGTAAGGTCCGCGAGCCTGATCACCGAATGCTTCAGGCCGTGCAATCCATCGGCAATCAACTCGGTCGATTTCTGCAGCGGCAGCAAACGGCAGACGTGCTACGGCGTAGTGAGATGCGCTTCCGCGTATTGACCAACCTTACGTCCGATTGGTACTGGGAACAGGACCGCGACTTTCGACTGACGCAAGTTGTTGGATGCAGCGCCTTTGGCACCACCGACATCCTCGGCCTGACTCACTGGGACCTACCCCATGTGGTGCTCGTCGATGCGGGATGGGCCGAACACAAAGCACAGCTCGCCGCGCGCTGGTCTTTCTGCGACTTCGAATTCGCCACCGCATATCCGGACGGCGAGCATGCCTACTATTCCATCAGCGGCGAGCCTGTATACGATGAAGCGGGCACTTTTACCGGATATTGTGGTACGGGCGTGGACATCACCAAGCGCAAGCGGGCAGAAATCGCGCTGCGCGAGAGCGAGGCGCGCATGCGCGCTGCCATGGCGAGTGGTCACCCTGTTGGCCGCGGGCGATCGCGCCGAAAAACATCTTAGATCAACGTCGGGGTTCTGTGAGTACTCTTGCTTTCAGCTCTTTTGAGAATCACTTACTCGCTTCGCTGCCGGATGCCGAACTGCGGCGCTGGCTGCCGCATCTCGAGCGCGTCGAGATGCCTCTCGGCCAGGTGCTTTACGAATCGGGCGGTACGCTGAGTCATGTGTACTTTCCTACGACCGCTATCGTCTCTTTGCTCTATGTAATGGAGAACGGGGCGTCGGCCGAGATCGCCGTAGTCGGCAATGAGGGTATCGTGGGGATCTCGCTGTTCATGGGTGGCGATTCCACGTCGAGTCGTGCGGTAGTGCAAAGCGCAGGGTTGGGATTGCGGCTGAAGGCGCAAACAATGAAAGACGACTTCAATAGAGCGGGTCCCGTGCTCCACCTGTTGCTGCGCTATACCCAGGCGCTGATCACTCAGATGGCGCAAACGGCGGTATGCAACCGGCATCACTCGCTGGACCAGCAACTCTGCCGGTGGCTGCTCCTGAGTCTGGATCGTCTTCAGGGCAATGAACTGGTGATGACGCAGGAACTCATCGCCAATATGTTAGGCGTGCGCCGCGAAGGCGTGACCCAGGGGGCTCTTAAGTTACAGCAGGCGGGGCTGATTAGCTACGCGCGCGGCCACATCTCGGTGCTCGACCGCGATGGGCTGCAGAAACGCAGCTGTGAGTGTTATGCGGTGGTCAAGAAGGAGTACGACAGACTGCTCCCCGAGAAGTCGGCGGCTTCGCAGTACAACGGCGCAGCCTCGCGGCACTTGGTCAAGTCCTGATATCCCGACCCATATCGATCAATATTACCGTGAGCATCTTGTTTACCGCCCAAAACCACTTGATCGAATTGCTTCCGAAAGAGGCACGTGTGCGCCTACTCGCGATTTGCGAGCCGGTTGAACTGGTGATGGCGGAGGTGCTCAGCGAAGTGGGAATTGCGGCGCGCTATGTCTACTTTCCGACGGAAGGCTTCATCTCGCTGGTTACGCCGATCAATGGGAGACCCGTTTTGGAGGTAGGGATGATAGGTCGCGAGGGGATGCTGGGAACACACTTGGCATTGGGCGTCCGGGCGGCTCCGTTGCACGCATTGGTGCAGGGCGCGGGAACGGCTTGGCGCATTGGCGCGGGCGTGTTCCGTAAGGAGCTTGCGCACAGTCCTGCACTGCAACAGGGATTGGATCGTTACGTTTACGTGATAATGATGCAACTAGCATCGGCGGCGGCGTGTCTGCGATTTCACAAGATAGAACCGCGATTGGCACGCTGGCTTCTAATGACGCAAGATCGAGCTCACTCGAGTACCTTTCACATCACACATGAATTTCTCGCATACATGCTCGGAGTTCGCCGGGTGGGCGTCACGGCCGCGGCGAGCGTACTGCAGCGGGACGGCTTAATAAAATATCATCGGGGTGAAATCCAAGTCTTGAACCGCCGCGGACTGGTAGCGGCCGCCTGCAGTTGTTACGCAGCCGATCGGGAGGCGTATGCGAGATTGTTGTGCTGAGGGCGATCCACGCGCTTGAGATCTAAGTGGCTGCTGCCGGACGTTGTCGGATTACAGTTCATTCCCATACGCTTGCTACTCACGCGGCCTTGAGTAGGAAATCCACATGGATGGCGTCATAAGGAAATACAACGCCGCCTTCAGCAGCCTTTTCCAATATACCTGCCCGAAGCAAGACATGAATATCGCTGTGAACCGCGCGGACGTCGCGTTCCGCCCGACGGGCTATCTCGCGAATAGCCATCGATCCATGGCCAGCCATCAGCTTAAGAAGCGCCCAGCGTTTGGGCGTCAGTGTCTTCCAAAGGAGATCTTCAGAAGCGAATGAAATGCGTGCACCCTGTTTCTTCCCGCGGAATGCAGCTGAAGCACGTCGCTGGGTGTCAACAAGAGAAGCCACGCAGATAGTGACGGTGTTCATTTTCGCTTTCTCCGCTTGTTCACGGCAGCCCAAAAATCGGTTTGTAGCGTTTCGAGGTTACTGAATATATAGGGTGCCTCAATCTCATCCAAATGCCTGTGATCGCCTTTGCCAGACTCGTTGTCGAGGCGAAGCACACAACATTGATTTGCGATGTAGGCCAATCGGTACTTGAAGGCGTGGCTGCTACCCGGAAGTGGCTTTGGAAGCTTCCAGAGCGTATGCAGGAATATTGTGCTGATCGAATGGAGATAGCGGATATTCGGGACATCGGCATTGCCACGCAACGTTAGATGTCTAGCCGCCCGGCTTTGCAATGTCCGTGTTTTGTGTCAGTACGATCAGCCAACGCCCGTCGATCCTTTCGAGAACATGGGTCAGTATCCCGGTGCGGGTCGGAGCGATTTGTCCGGTCTCCGAGGTGATTCCAGAAAGCATCCATCCCGAGCGCGTAGTGGCGACATCTGCCTTCAGGAAGCGGACGGTCGTGTTTCCGATCTTAAGCGTGCTCGACTTGAAAATGGTTGCATGGCTCGCTGCGTGGTGCTGTTTGATGGCGTCACGGCCTACCCAACGCATGCCGACTACATTTACAAAATCAGCGTCGGTGGCAAATAGCATCGAGAATGCGTCCATATCATGGCGGTTCCATGCGTCCTCGAATCCATGGACAACTGCATTCACCCCGACTTCATCATTGATCTGTTTGTCCATTGCAACCGATGCCGAGGTCACACCGAGACTCAGCAACGCCCCCAACGCGAATAAATTCTTTATGGAAAGCACTCTCATTGTACTCCGTCCCGCATAGCGTACTCGCACGAGTTGGTTGTTTTCCGTTTTGCTACCGTCGTTAACGAAGCCTGACGCCATCTTATGCCGGATCAGTGTAGCGCCCAGAGCGGCGATGGACCAATGATGCCGTGCAACCAAAACACGCCGGCGAAGAGCGCGACAGCCAGCGCGATCTGCCAGGCGCGGAACTCCGAAATTTCAAAGCGTGTACGGCCGGCGAGAATGGCGGCGAAGGGCAGGCGCGAGGTCTGTGCCGCAAACTCTTGCCAGAGCCCGTCACCCGCGCGGCGCCGTTTGCGATCAATCGACACCATACCGTTCATCGCCGTGACGGTCAGCGCCCCGAACATGATCAGTGCGGCGAGGTTACCGTTTACCAGCAAGTGCGCGATGCCCCAAAGGGATACGCCGCAGAGGCGCGGGTGACGCGTGACCCGCGTGATGCCATAGATCGGGAGCTTGTTGTTGATCATCCGGGCAGGGCTTCACTCCCTAAGCCTCTAATCGCTTGCTACTGCCGCGTGAGCGACAGTGTACTCGGCCCGCGATACGTAAAATTTATTTTGCACCCAATGCTCTTAGCCCTTGAAATATAAGGGATTTCATTGCTTGGCACTGCAACAATGGCGCGTCTAAGTTATTGATGTAGTTCACAAAACGGAACTAGATTGTTGACACTTTTGCGCACTAGCGGATGATGGGGGTCGACAAGTCGCCCCAGAGTACCGAATCGGCTCCGTATGGAGTGCTTGCCGTGGAAACCTACGGCTAGGACTAAGGGTCGCAAAAGCCTCGTTTTTCGAACGGGGCTTTTTATTTTGCGTTACCCGAAATGCTTTATATCGGCGATACGCGGCTTCAATTGGTCTAGCCATCGATTTGCCTCATCACGCTCGCGTTGTGATCGCGTGATGGCACCGATGCACATGTCTGCAAGTTGCATCAAAGGGTCGCGTTTCGAGTCAGACATTCTTACGTCACGGACTTTTTGGCCGAGCTGCTGACGCAAATATCCGTTAAGGCTGCGCCGAAATTCCCGGTTACCGCTGCCATCGATGCGCACGTCGGCGTTGGCAAGCACCTCGCCGTCATAGGCCATTAAAGTCTTGGCAAAATAGCTGTAAAAGCTGCTGGCATTGGCGCGCAGATCGTTACTGTGGACTTTTTCTTTATCCACAATTAGCGCTCGAACCTTAAACGGGCAGTGAACCACGCCAGCGAAAAATGCATCACGAAGCTCGCGGCGCGATTGTGAGAATTTGAATTCTGTCTTGTGTCCTGTCTTCGCTCGCACACCCTCAATTGCTTGCAGTGTTCCATCGGCCGCGTCGCGATGGTCGAAGATCACCATACCTATCCCAAATACAGGGTCGGAGCCTCGCGCAAATTTGAACCCCGTACAGCCGCTTTCATCTATGAATACGAGCATCGTTGGATTCTAGCCCGCGTGGACACATGAATAATGAGGCCCATTTGACAAGGCGCCTCAGCGCGGATGCGACTTACACCCCCGCTTACACGAGTCCGAAGAGGGCTCACAAATTGCCCAAATCCAGAGCCTATTATCTAGTGTAACTAGTGGATTTTAAAGGATGGCTCCCCGGGACAGATTACTCGGCGCTTCGCGCCTCGCCCTTCGGGTCGCCGTCGCAGGGCCTCCGGCGATCAACTTGGCGGGGCGCCAAGTTGTCGAACCGTCTTGTCTATGTCGGCGGTTCGAATTAGATCGGGTAAACATTTGGCGCCAGGTGAGGGTTCTCAAACCGGCTGAAAGTGGCTCCCCGGGACGGATTACTCGGCGCTTCGCGCCTCGCCCTTCGGGTCGCCCTGGCGGGCGATCGCCATCGCCGCTGCGCGGCGCTGTCGTCGAACCGTCTTGTTTATGTCGGCGGTTCGAATTAGATCGGGTAAACATTCGGCGCCAGGTGAGGGTTCTGAGCTTACCGACACATAGGTTACAGATTATTCCGGGCACATAGGTAACACTTTGCGGCATTTGGGGAGACACCAAATGCCGTGGCAGGAGTGTTCCAAAGTGGACGAACGTATGCGATTTGTAGCTCGGTTGCTGGAGGGCGAGAAGATGGCAGTGCTGTGTCGAGAGTTCGATATCTCGCGCAAGACAGGGCACAAAATCTTCAATCGATACCGGGAAACTGGCCTCGAGGGGCTGACCGATCGCAGCCGCCGACCGTATCGGCAGGCAAACCGCTTGCCCTTCCAAGTCGAGACCTTGATCGTGCAGCTGAAGAAGGAGCATCCCACGTGGGGAGCACCGAAGATCCGCGAGAAGATCCGCCGCCTGCACAGCCCGATCAGCCTGCCGGCGATCAGCACGGTGCATGCGGTACTCGACCGGCATCAGCTCGTCAGCCGTGGCCGCAAGCCGCGCTACCACGCTGAAGGAACAACGCTCTCGCGTCCGACTCAACCGAATGAGCTGTAGTGCGCGGATTACAAGGGCGAGTTCATGCTCGCGGATAAGCGGTATTGCTATCCGCTGACCATCACGGATTTTGCGAGCCGCTATCTGATCTGTTGCGAGGCCTTGGAGACAACCCAGGAGATGTACGCATTTACCGTATTTGAAAGGGCTTTTAAGGACTTCGGATTGCCCCTCGCGATCCGTACCGACAACGGCGTTCCTTTCGCCAGCAGAAGTGCCTTCTTCGGCCTCTCCAAGCTCTCGGTGTGGTGGCTGCGCTTAGGCATTGGCATCGAGCGCATCAAGCCCGGCAACCCGCAGCAGAACGGCCGCCACGAACGGATGCATCTGACCCTCAAGAAGGAAGCCACCAAGCCGCCAGCCAAAAACTTCCTTCAGCAACAGGCCAAGTTCGACGGCTTCAGCGCCTGCTTCAACCACGAGCGGCCGCACCAGGCGCTGGCCATGAAATACCCGGGTGAGCTGTACCGACGCTCCTCACGCCTCTATACGGGTTTGGGGGAGGTCGAATATCCCTTCCATGACCGCGCCATCACCGTCACCCAGTGCGGCCGTATCTGCCTCGGGCGGCGCAAAATCAACTTAAGCACGGTGTTCGCCGGCCAAAACGTCGGCATTACCGAGGTCAGCGAGAAAATCTGGCTGGTTAGCTTTATGCAGTACGACTTAGGCTTCTTCGATCACGAGACCGGCCGGGTCGAATGCGCCCCCAATCCCTTCGGTGCTAAACTGTTACCTATGTGTCCGGTATAAACCGTTACCCATGTGTCCGGAACGGACCTTCTCAAACCGGCTGAAAGTGGCTCCCCGGGACGGATTCGAACCGCCGACCAACGGATTAACAGTCCGTCGCTCTACCACTGAGCTACCGGGGAATCGGAAGAGGCGCGGATTGTCAGGAAGGCGGGCATTTAAGTCAAGAAAACCAACGCGCAATCGGCATGGCCGGTAACGGCATGCGGCACGTAAGGCGCTTCTAGTTGCTTGATTTCGCTCTCGTTGAGCTGTACCGATAACGGGTTGGGCTGTACCGAGCCTGTCCACAGCATCGGTGAGCTGAGGCTGCCGTACTTGCCAGCGAGCGGCGGTTGAAGAAATAGTGCCTATAAATATAATGAAAACAATAGATTACGTATTGTTTATAAGCTCATTGTCGGGAACTTTGCCTTCGCGAATGCCAGCCTTCAGGCGCGTTTTGCGACTGCCGGCGAGACCGCTTTTTCAATACGCCGGAGTGCGTCCTTCAAGGTGTCCATGCTGCAGGCAAATGAAATGCGCATGTGATTGGGTGCGCCGAAGCCTGATCCAGGCACCACGGCGACTCCTGCCTGGGTGAGCAGATATTCGGCAAACTCGTTGTCGTCCTTCAGGCCCAGGGCGTGCATGGCGCCTTGCACATCCGCGAACGCGTAAAAGGTACCGGCACCGGCAAGGCAGGATATGCCGGGAATGGCATTCAAACCGGCGACGACGAAGTCATGCCGCGCCTTGAAGGCGCGATTCATCTCGGCGACACAGGATTGATCGGCATTCAACGCGACGGTGGAGGCGCGCTGGGAGATGCTCGAGGCGTTGGACGTGGACTGGCCCTGTACGGTCGACATGGCCGCAATGATTTCCTTCGGGCCGCCGCAGTAGCCGATTCGCCAGCCGGTCATGGCGTAGGCCTTGGACATCCCGTTGATGGTGACGGTGCGTTCGTACAGGTGAGGATTTGCCTGCGCGAAGCTGGTAAAGGGTTCCGTGGCCCAGTAGATGTGCTCGTACATTTCATCGGAGGCGATGACGATTTGGGGGTGCTTGGCGAGCACCTTTCCTAAGGCCTGTAGCTCAGCCTTGCTGTAGGCGGCGCCCGTCGGGTTGCTCGGGCTGTTCATGATGAGCAATTTGGTCCGCGGCGTGATCGCGGCGGCCAGCTGCGCGGCCGTGATCTTGTAGCCCTGCGCAGGTCCGGCATACACGCTCACCGGAACACCATCCGCCAACAGCGCCATGTCCGGGTAGGAGACCCAGTAGGGCGCCGGAATCACGCATTCATCGCCCGGATCGAGAAGGGCCGCGCAGACGTTGAAACAGGTCTGCTTGGCCCCGGAGGACACCAAAATCTGCGGGCGTTCATAGGTAAGCCCGTTGTCGCGCTTGAATTTGGCGATGATGGCATCCTTGAGTTCGGCCGTTCCGTCCACCGCCGTATAGCGGGTGATCCCTTTGCGGATCGCTTCTATGCCGGCCTCTGAGATGTGCGGGGGTGTGTCGAAATCCGGCTCACCGGCCGCCAATCCGATGATGTCCTTGCCTTCGGCCTTGAGTTTGGCCGCTCGCGCCGTCATCGCGAGCGTTGGCGAGGGCTTGACCTTTTGAACACGCTTGGACACAGACACTGGCAAGGGCAAATTCCTATATGAAGGGGGGCGGGGGCGGCGCATTCAGTGTACGAAAAAAGACCAGGTGGCGCCAGGCAACGTACCCAAAGGCCCGAGGTGATATATGTCCTTCGGGAAATGCAACGGAGCAACGGAGGTGGCCGTCCAAGGCAGCGGCGACCTCACCGTCACGGGACGAGTTCCTGCGCTGCGCAACGGGCAAATGCCTGGAATGCCGGCAACGTGCGAGAATAGGCCCGGAGAGAACGTACCCAATGACCTTTGAACTTTTCTCGGATTACCAGCCTGCGGGCGATCAGCCGCAGGCGATTGGCAAGCTGGTGGACGGCTTGAGCAGCGGACTTGCACACCAGACTCTGCTGGGGGTCACCGGATCCGGCAAGACCTTCACCATCGCCAACGTCATCCAGCAGGTGCAGCGTCCGACCCTGGTGCTGGCACATAACAAGACGCTGGCGGCCCAGTTGTACGGCGAATTCAAGATCTTCTTTCCGAAGAACGCGGTGGAGTATTTCGTCTCGTACTATGACTACTACCAACCCGAGGCCTATGTGCCGGCCTCGGATACCTTCATCGAGAAAGACGCCTCGATCAACGAGCACATCGAACAGATGCGCTTGTCGGCCACCAAGGCGCTCTTGGAGCGACCGGACTCCATCATCGTCGCGACCGTGTCGGCCATCTACGGCTTGGGCGATCCGCAAGCCTATTTGAGCATGGTCCTGCACATGTCGCGCGGCGACATTCTCGACCAGCGCAAATTGCTGCGGCGCCTGGCCGACATGCAGTACACGCGCAATGAAATCGACCTGCAGCAGGGCACGTACCGGGTGCGCGGCGATGTAATCGATATTTTTCCGGCGGAGTCGGAGCGCGAGGCCGTGCGCGTCGAGCTGTTCGACGATCGGATCGAGAGCCTGAGCTACTTCGATCCGCTGACGGGGGAGATTCTGCGCAAAGTCCCGCGCCTCACGGTGTATCCTTCCTCCCACTACGTGACGCCGAAGGAGCGAGTGCACTCGGCCGTCGATCAGATTCGCGATGAACTGCGCACCCGGCTTCTTGAACTCAATGCCGCCGGCAAGCTGGTCGAGGCGCAGCGCCTGCAGCAGCGAACCTTATTCGATCTGGAAATGATGCACGAGGTCGGTTATTGCGCGGGCATCGAGAACTATTCCCGCTACCTGTCGGGCCGGGCCGCGGGTGAACCTCCGCCCTGTCTCTTCGACTACTTGCCGAAGGAGGCGCTGATGGTGATCGACGAAAGCCACCAGACCATTCCGCAACTCGGCGCCATGTACAAGGGTGATAGGTCGCGCAAGGAAACGCTGGTCGAGTACGGATTTCGCCTGCCTTCGGCGCTCGACAATCGGCCGCTGCGTTTCGAGGAGTTCGAACACTTGGCACCGCAGGCCATCTATGTCTCGGCGACGCCGGCGGCTTACGAGAAGCGGGTATCGGCCCAGGTGATCGAGCAAGTGGTGCGTCCCACCGGCCTCACCGATCCGGCCGTGGAGATTCGTCCGGTGCGGGCGCAGGTGGATGACCTCTTGTCCGAGATCCGGCTGCGGGCCCAGGCCAACGAGCGGGTTCTGGTCACGACCCTGACCAAGCGCATGGCGGAGGACTTGACCGAATACTTGAGCGAGCACGGTGTGCGCGTGCGCTATCTGCATGCCGACATCGAAACGGTCGAGCGTTCGGAAATCATTCGCGACCTGCGTTTGGGCAAGTTCGACGTGATCGTCGGCATCAACTTGCTGCGCGAGGGCTTGGACATGCCCGAGGTTTCCTTGGTCGCCATTTTGGATGCGGACAAGGAGGGGTTCCTGCGGTCGGAAGGTTCGTTGATTCAGACCATCGGGCGCGCGGCGCGCAACTTGCAGGGCAAGGCCATTTTATACGCCGATGTGCGCACCGGCTCGATCGAACGCGCCATCGCCGAGACCGATCGGCGCCGCAACAAGCAGATCCAGTTCAATCTCGAGCACGGTATTACCCCGCGCAGCATCGTCAAGGCGGTTGCCGATGTCATGGAAGGCGCGCGCGATGTTCAGGAGGAGCGCTACGGATCGAGCGCGGACGTCGCCATGTTGGCACCGGAACAGGCCGTGAAGAGGATCAAGAAGCTCGAGGTCGAAATGACCCGGCTGGCGCGCAACCTCGAGTTCGAACAGGCCGCACGGGTGCGCGATGAAATTCAAAAGCTCCGGGCGTCGGCATTCGGTCTGCCGAACAGCCGGGCAGGGTAGGGGTCATGGCAGTGCCAGGCAGTCAGCCCCAAGAAGTGGATCTGGATCAAACCGATAAGCTTCCGATTCTCGAGGGAGTGGCGTTCGACGTCGATGTCGCCGACGATGCCGAGCGGTTCGATCCTACCGCCACCGCACCGAGCATTTCCCCGGTCGTGGCCGCCGCCGCGAGCAACATCATACGGCCTTCGTCGACAGACCCGTCTTCGCTCGCCGAAAGTATGCGCGCCATGGACGAGCGTATCGAGCGGCAGAGCGCCGACTACCAGGCCCTGAACCGCGCCTACGAGCTCACGCGAGACGCCGAGGCGGCTGCGCACGCCCGTGCCGAAGCGGCTTTGCGCGAAACGGAGCGCCAAGTGGCGGAGGCGCGCACTTTGCGCGACTCCCTCAACGCCCGCGACGCGACCATCGCTCAGGTCCTGCACTCACTGGGCGAGCGTGAGGCACAGCTCTCGGGGTTGCAGGCCGAGCACGCGAAGGTTTTGCCGCCGCTCGAAGCGCGAGCCAAGCACGCCGAGCAGCTCGAGGAGGAGTTGCTCCTTGTCCGGGAGCGGTTGGATGCCGCATCGGCGGATCTGAAATCGAGCCAGGATCAGCTGCGCACCTTGAGTGCGCAGCTCAAGCACAATGAGTCCGAGACCATGGTCGTGCGGGCGGATCTGGCGCTCTCCCAGTCCCAGACCCTCGCGTACTTGGAATTGCTACGAACGCGCGATTGGCGCCGCGGCTTCGATCTGAATCTGTTTCGCGACCTGGATGCGCGGATGGGCGCCGCCGATGCCGATGTCGAGGCGCTGAACAAGGAGCGCGACCTTGCACGGGGCCGGGTGGCCGAACTCGAGGCCGTGGTCGCCGCACAGCAGGCGAGCATTGCTAAGTTGCAAGCGGTTGCCACGGCGCAGACCAGTGCCGCCGACCAACAGGCACAGGACTTGGCGCAGGCCGAACAGCACCGTGCAAATTGGTTGGCAACGCTCGGCGCGGCGGAGGCGGAAAACACGCGCCTGAGCGCAGAACTCACCACTCGCGATCAAGCCTTGGCCGCGGCGCAGGGAGCCCTCAACGGGTACGTGCAGCGGCTGGCCCAGCTCGAATCCGAGCACGCGGCCAAGATGGCGGAACTGCAAGCCGACGCGCAAACCCGCGAAGAGGAAATCGCGGTGCTGATGGCGCACCTCCAGGAAGCCCGGCGGCCCGTCGAGTCCATCGAAGAGGATGCGCGGCGCGTGCGGGAGGAGCTTGCCGCGAAGACCGCCGCACTCGCGGAACTCGCCGACGAAACGGAGAAACTGCGCACCTCGCTGGAGCGCACCCGCGGGGTGCTCGAGGAGCGCGAGTTTCTCATCCGCCGCTTGGAGCGCAGCGAGAGCAACCATGGCAATGCCTTGGGCAGAATACCGGCCGGCATGGACAGATCCGGATCGGTGACGGCGCCCGTGACCGGTCCTGCGGCAGCCCTCGAGTGGTCGCCCGAGTTGATCAGGATCGATGGCGACCGAAGCATCGCTCACAGACTGGGCCGCCGCACCCGCATCGGCCGCGCGTCGGGTTGCGAGCTGCATATCGATTCCTCGTCGGTGAGCCGCCACCATGCGTTGATCCTGGCGGGTACCCGCGAGGCCATCATCGAGGATCTGAACAGCACCAATGGCGTGATCATAAACGGCCGCAAGGTGACCCGGCAGGTGTTGAGCGACGGCGATATCGTCACGATCGGCGAGATCCAATTCCGTTTCGTGGCAAAACCCATGGGGCCCCCGCCCAGGGCGTGAGTTTTGGCACATTCCGCGACTTTTCCCTTTATTGGCGCCCGCGAATCCGGTATCTTTCGCGCCCTCACGCGCGCTTAGCTCAGCGGTAGAGCATCACCTTGACATGGTGGGGGTCAGTGGTTCGATCCCACTAGCGCGCACCATCCCAAAAGGCTGGGATGGCGGACCCCTTTGCTAAGATGCTCGTATGCCAGCGATTACTCTTCCCGACGGTAGACAAAAACACTTCGACCGCCCGATTTCGGTGGCTGAGGTTGCGCTCAGCATCGGTCCGGGCTTGGCCAAGGCGGCCCTGGCCGGGAAAGTGAACGGCAAGCTGGTCGATACCTCGGCATTGATCGATCACGACGGCACCCTGAGCATCGTGACCGACAAGGACCCCGAAGGGTTGGAAATCATCCGCCACTCGACCGCGCACCTGCTGGCGAATGCCGTGCAAGAACTGTTTCCCGACGCGCAAGTCACCATCGGTCCGGTGATCGAGAACGGCTTTTATTATGATTTCGCCTACAAGCGGCCGTTCTCGACCGACGATCTGGCCTCGATCGAAAAGCGCATGGCCGAGATTGCCGCGAAAGATCTCAAGGTGCACCGCCGCGTCCTGCCGCGGGACGAGGCAGTGGCGCACTTCAAGCACATCGGCGAGCACTACAAAGCCGAGATCATTGGGGCGATCCCTGCGGGCGAGTCCATCAGCCTGTATGGCCAGGGCAACTGGGAGGACCTGTGCCGCGGACCGCATGTCCCCAGCACCGGCAAGCTCAAGGCCTTCAAGTTGACGAAGGTGGCCGGTGCCTATTGGCGCGGGGACTCGCGCAACGAAATGTTGCAGCGGATTTACGGTACCGCCTGGGCCAGCGAAAAACAGCTCAAGGAACATCTGACCCGGTTGGAGGAGGCTGAGAAGCGCGACCATCGGCGCATCGGCAAGGAACTGGACCTGTTTCATTTGCAGGAAGAGGCGCCGGGCGCAGTGTTCTGGCATCCCAAGGGCTGGGCGCTGTTTCAGCAATTAATTGCCTACATGCGCCGGCGGCAGACCGAGGCGGGCTATCAAGAGGTCAATACCCCGCAGGTGATGGACCGTGAGCTGTGGGTCAAGTCCGGGCACGTCGAAACCTTCGGGGAGAACATGTTCTACACGCAGACCCCCGATGAGCGGGTGTTTGCCTTGAAGCCCATGAACTGCCCGGGCCACATCCAGGTCTTCAAGCACGGGCTGCGCAGCTATCGCGAATTGCCGCTGCGCTTGGCCGAGTTTGGCGCCGTCAATCGCTATGAGCCGTCGGGCGCGCTGCACGGGCTCATGCGGGTGCGTTCCTTCACTCAAGACGACGCGCATGTATTCTGCACGCCGGAGCAAATCACGGCCGAGTCGGTCAAGATCACCGACCTGATCTTGAGCATTTACCGGGATTTCGGGTTCACCGACGTGCGCATCAAGTTCTCGGACCGGCCCGCAAGGCGGGTGGGATCGGATGAGATCTGGGACCAGGCCGAGGCCGCCCTGAGGCATGCGTCGGCCGCCGCGGGCATCGAAACCATCCTGAACCCGGGCGAGGGCGCCTTTTACGGGCCTAAGCTGGAGTTCGTCTTGCGGGACGCCATTGGGCGCGACTGGCAATGCGGAACGCTGCAGGTAGACTTCAACCTCCCGCATCGCCTGGGGGCGAGCTATATCGGCGAGGACAGCCAGAAACACACCCCGGTCATGCTGCATCGGGCCATGTTCGGCTCCCTGGAGCGGTTTACCGGCATTTTGATCGAGCACCATGCCGGAAAACTGCCCACTTGGCTGGCCCCGGTACAGGCCGTGGTGATGGGAATTACCAACACCCAGGACAAATATTGCCTGGAAGTGGCGGAAAACCTGAAAAATCAGGGGCTTCGGGTAGAAACGGACTTGAGGTATGAGAAGGTAGGCTTTAAAATCCGCGAGCACACAATTAAGCGTGTTCCTTTTCTTCTGGTCGCGGGTGAGCGAGAAGTGGAGGGACGCACCCTGGCCGTTCGCACGCGCGGTGGCAAAGATCTAGGTAGCTTAGAGCTGGGTGAGCTCAGTACCTTGCTTTGCGACGAAGTCGCGAGCCGCGGCCGTCTTGTTTTGGAGGATCGTGTATCGCAACGTCGAAGCGGGTAAGGCGCAATGAGGAGATCTCCGCACCATCG
>JAJPKM010000004.1 GCA_021323735.1 Gammaproteobacteria bacterium | reverse complement strand
GATCGGATTGACGAACAGCGTCCACCCGTACTGCAAGTTCGCCACGCACGCCATGCAGATGACGCCGATGACCAATTGAATCCAAGGATTCGCTAACGGTGATTTAGTATCTTTTTCATTCATTGTAGTTCTCCGGTTGGCGCCTAGGCAGTGACGCAGAATTTATGCGTTTTTACTCAAGCGGAAACGAGCGGCAGATTAATCCAGTTTTCCTTCCCCAATAACGAAGCCCGAATAATTAAATTCGAGTCTAAGACCAGCCACGCGTCGTTATCGTGGTATACCATATATGAACGACTTTCAGAGTGTCAAGCAAACGGACGGCGCTTGAAATTTTCCGTTTTCATGACGACCACGCCACGGCTTGAACCTAAGTTTCAAATGGTAAATCAAGCAACATCGGCTCTTCTCGACCGGCGGCAGCCAGTCCACCCGTGCAGTGGTCATGGGGTGCACCCTGCCGCATTTATTCGCTGGGAAAGACGGGCTGCAATGTAATATATCTGGCACGTACTCAGTCGAGATCGATCGTTAATGTCAATCGACCCGCCGATCAAACAGCGCAGGGGGTCTTTATAAAGAGGGGCTAATGAATTCCATCGTGACACTGGTTCAACGAACCACTTCGGCAACGCCGCTGGCTCTTGCCCCATTGAACGCGACGAGCCTGCGCGATCAAGCCTATGCCCTGCTCAAGAATGCCATTGCCGATACCGATATCTACGATCCGCAGCAGGAACTGCGGCTGGATGAGCGCCAGTTGACCACGGCGCTGGGCGTCAGCCGCACGCCCATCCGCGAGGCGCTGTCGCTGTTGGAACAGGAAGGCTTCATCCGCACCGTGCCGCGCCGCGGCATCTACATCATTCGCAAATCGAAGCGCGAAATGATCGAGATGATTCAGATGTGGGCTGCCCTCGAATCCATGGCGGCGCGCCTCGGTACCTTGCACGCCACGGACGCGGAGATCGCGAAGCTGCGCCACTTATTCGATGAGTTCCAGAATTCACCGCCGTCGGAACACCTGTGCGAATACTCGGATGCGAACATCGCCTTTCACACGGCGGTGATTGCGCTCGGCAACTCGCAGATGATCATCGATGCCACCAGGAATCTCATGCTCCATGTGCGCGCCATTCGCCGGGCCACCATCACGCAGAGCGACCGGGCGGCGCGTTCCATCATCGATCACTTGAAGATCATCGAGGCCTTGGAACGGCGCGACACCGAATTGGCGGAGCGCCTTACCCGCCAGCACACGTTGGATTTGGCCGAACATGTCGACCGTCACTGCGGGTTTTTGGGCTAGGGCCCCCACTGCCCCAGGGTCGGCAACGATCCGTTGCCACCCGGTATCCGCAGGTACTCGGCCTGCTGCGCCTGAGGTATCTGCTCCGTAAGCACGACGGGGGCAACCGCGCGGATCGCCGCCAGCGTATCCGGCATGCGCGACGCCGATTCGAAGGCGGCGCGATCTAGCATCACCGGCTTGGCAGACTCGATGCGCAAATAGACGCGGCCGCTTCCCTGGTCCGCAAAATTCACCCGACGAAAACTCTTGACGCAGCGCTTGAGGAATTCGAGGTTCTTGTCGGCGGCCAGTTGCGCGCCATTCGCATACAGACCTTCGGCCGCGCCGGCATCCACGTCGATCCGCGCGTAACGCTCCATGTCCAGCACCGACTTGACGTCCAGCACATTGAAAGTCTGGTTGTCGCCGAAGGCCACAGTCCGCGGCAGCTGGCCCAATTGCACGGTGTTGTCCAAGAACTCGAATTGAATGCGCTTGTCGGCGCGCAGCACCCAGGTGAAAAAGACGTCAGGAAAACCTGAATATGCCTCCACCGCGTGGGCCAGCGTGTCGTCTACCGCCTTGTACCGGCCGAACTCCAGCCCGCGCTTCCAGGCGCGCTCGACCAGCATCTCGGGCGGGGTGATCATGAAGAACAGGAACACCGATTGTCCGAAGCGGGTGAGCAAGTTGCTGCCCGCTTCGGCCGAATCGGGCGCGAAGCTGTCGAAACGAAATCGATCGATCAATAGATGCGACATCTCGCCGCGCCGATACTTGCCCGCCATGTAGCGATCGAGCTTTTGATCGACGATCTGCAGCTCGTCCGAGGTAAACGCACCCGCGTACTTGTACGCCGCACCCAGAGAGGCATAGTCGAGAAGCTGCTTGCGCCAGATGTCCGGGCTGATCAGCGCAAAGTCGCTCCACTGAACGCCGATGTCCAAGGCGAGTCTTTTCAGCAGAGGCCGCAATGT
This sequence comes from Gammaproteobacteria bacterium, assembly GCA_021323735.1. Lineage (GTDB taxonomy): Bacteria > Pseudomonadota > Gammaproteobacteria > Steroidobacterales > Steroidobacteraceae > Bog-1198. The sequence continues at coordinate 22,552 of JAJPKM010000004.1, read as the reverse complement.
GCTCTTGCCGGAGGCCGAAGGCCCCTTGGTATTGATGACCACCGGGTGCTGCTGCTTCGGCAGAAGCTTGTAGCCCTGTTCGCGCGCCGCCCGCTCGAGCATCGGGGCGATCGCGCGGCCGATGCAATCACCGCCGTAGTCATTGCAGGCGAGGTTCACGGCCATGGAGGCGATGAGTTCCTTCGTGCCCCATGCCTGCCCCTGCGTTGCGAACAGCGCGGACATGACCCGCGCCAGCGCCCGGTAGGCGGCTGTCGATGCCCCGTCGCCCGGGGTACCGGCGCGCCGTTCGAAGGGCTCGATTTGCTCCGGACCCCAGCCGCTCTTCAACTGGCCGAGCGCGGTATCGACGGTATCCTTCAGGGCCTGTCGCGCCCGATCGTAGACGCCGACGATGGCGTGCATCTCGGGTTCCAGATACCGCGCCAGCAACAGCCGGGCGATCTCGCGGAAATTCAATCCCAGATCCTCGATCCGATCCCCGGCGGGCACCGCGAAATCGGCCGTGACTCTCACCAGCAGTTCATGCAGTGCCAGCCTTTGCGGTCGAAACACTACCAGTTCGCTCAGTGCGAAGCCGGTGAGCCCGCGCAGCTCCCGGGCGGATGCCAGGGTGGTCGATACGTTGTCGGCGCGAAAAATCGTCGCCAGGTGCAACAAGTCCTTGGGCACCTGCGACTGGATGCCCGGGTTCCAGGGGCCATAGTGGTTGTTCGGCAGCATCGCGCGCAGCTTACGATGGCTTCAAGTCAGCGGCCAGGCTCAGCCGCTGTTGCGCAGCGCGGTTGCGATGGCATTGATCGAGAGCTGGATGCCCTCGCGCACCGCCGAATCGCTTTCGCCGGCGCGGTGGCGCTTGAGCAATTCCACCTGCAGCAGATTCAACGGCTCGATGTAGGGCAGCCGCAATCGAATCGACGCATCCAGCGACGGGTGCTTTTCCAGCAAGCGCGCCTGCCCGGTCATCGTCAGCAGGCTGTCCTGGGTGGCCAGCCACATATCGCGGATGCGCCCGAACAGCGTCTCGCCGAGGGTCCGATCTTCGACCAGCGTGAGATAGCGCGCGGCGATCCCCATATCCGATTTGGACAGTACCATCTCCAGATTGTCGAGCGTGGCGCGAAAGAAAGGCCAAGCCTCGAGCATCTCGCGCAGCAATCCTGAATCCGCGCGCCGCAATGCCTGCCCCACGCCATACCAGCCGGGCAGCATCACGCGCGCCTGCGCCCAACTGAACACCCACGGTATCGCCCGAAGATCCTCGATGCGCTGTGAGTTCGTGCGCGAGGCGGGACGCGAACCGATCTTGAGCTCGGAGATTTCCGACAGCGGAGTCATCTGCCTGAAGAAAGTCGCAAACCCCGGCGTCTCGTACACCAGCGCGCGGTAGGCGCGAAACGCCTCGTTGGAAAGACTTTCCATCGCGGCGGCGAAGCGCGGGGCATCCTGTGCGGACAACGCCGGCTTCTCGAGCGAGGCCAACAGCGTTGCCGCTGCGATCGACTCGAGATTCGCGGCGGCGCTTTCGCAGGTGCCGTACTTGGCGGCGATGATTTCGCCCTGTTCGGTAATGCGAATGCGGCCGCGCACCGTGCCGGACGGTTGCGCGCGAATCGCCGCAAAAGATGAACCGCCGCCACGGCCGACGGCACCGCCGCGGCCATGGAATATCTGCATGGGAGTACGCCGGCCCTCGAACACCGCGGCGAGCTTGTGCGAGGCCTGGTGCAGGCTCCACACCGAGGTCAAGTAGCCGCCGTCTTTGTTCGAGTCCGAATAACCCACCATGACTTCTTGAAAGCCGAAGGCCTTGGTGGCCGCCGCAGTCTCCGGCAATTGCAGCCACGCCTGCATCACATCCGCCGCTCTTTCCAGATCGGCAATGGTTTCGAACAGCGGCACCGCCATGATCGCAGCCGGGGCACTCTGGGAGGCGCGGTACAGCCCCGCTTCCTTGAGCAGAATGTTGACCTCCAGCAGATCGGACACGCTCTCGCACTTGGATATCACGTAGAAACGGATGCAGTCGGGGCCGTAGCGCCGGTGCGCCTCGGCGGCCGCACGCACGATGCCGAGTTCGGACAGCGTTTCGGGCGAATAGCCGGCATAGGGGCTTGCCAGCAATCGTTCGCCGGCAAGCTCGCGGCGCAACAGTGCGATGCGTTCTGATTCGCCGAGTGCGGAATAGTCGTCCGCGACGCCCGCCACTTTCAGGAGTTCCGCAACCACCCGACCGTGCACATCGGCATTTTGCCGAAGGTCCAATGTGGCCAAATGAAAACCGAAGGTCTCTACCGCGCGATTGAGACGAGCCAGCGAGCCGCCCCCGTTGTGCAGCCGGCTCGTGGATTTCAATGAATCCTCGATCACTTCCAGATCGGCCCGCAGGCTCGCGGCATCAGGATAGGCAGGCGCCTCGACGGTGGCGGGGCGCGGCGGCACCCGGCCGGTGAGACTTTGATAGGTCGCGGCCAAACGGGCATACATCCCGGTGATGGCCCGCCGATACGGTTCGTCGGCGCGCGCCGGGTTCACATCCCCGCCACGCTGCGCCAACTCCTGCAGAGGCTCGGAGACGGCGGCGAGCTCACTGGACAGGGACAGCTCCGCCCCGAGTGCATTGAGTTGTTGCAAATAATCGGCCAGCAACGCCTGGCTGGCACGCCCCAGCGCGAGGCGCAGTGATTCCGCGGTGACATGCGGATTGCCATCGCGGTCGCCGCCGATCCAGCTGCCGAGCCGCAGGAAACTCTTGGGGCGGCTGCCCAGGAGGCGCTCCCAGCGCGCGTACAGCACCGGTATGATAGGCATGAAGATATCGCGCAGATAGGTCAGCGCGGTATCGACTTCATCGGCGACGTACAGCCGTTCGTGCCTAAGCGCCCGCGTTTGCCAGAGGAAGGCGATTTGCGCGGTGATGGCCTCTTCGATCACCTCGCCGTCCGCGGTCTCCTTCGCGCCTGAGTCGCGTTGCGCCATCAGTGCGGCAATGCGATTGCGGTGATCCAGCATGCTCTTGCGCATGACTTCGGTGGGGTGCGCCGTCAGCACCGGGGTGATGAACGCGTGGTCGAACAAGTCGGCGGCAGCGGCCCGCTCGACACCCTGTCCGCGCAGAAAATCGAGGGCGGAGGCCAGCGTGCTGTCCTTTTCGGCGGCCGCGCCCTGCCGGTCCTCGGCCAGATTCGCCAGCATGGAAAACAGCATGAAGCTGCGCACGAAGGCCAGCGTCTCGCCCAGCGACAGGCTCTCCCAGCCGGCCGCGAGGCCGCGGGGATTGGCGATCCCGCGGTGGCGATCGACGGATGCGGCGCGAATCGCTTCGATGCGATCGAGCAATGGCTCGCCGCCGTAGGTACGGATCACATCGCCCAGCAGCTTGCCCAGGAATCGAACATCCGCGTTCTGGGCGATCGCAGGAGCGGCCGGTGTCATGGGTGCCAGCATACGATTCTCAGCAAGATCCCCCGTTTGCGCTGCAGGATGCCGAATACGTCGAGGAGTAGCATCTTATGGTGCCCACCTATAAGCGATATCCTACAGAGGGTGCCCACAGCGTGCTGATGAGGACGAAACAGCGCATCGGTATAGTGATCCTATTTAAGAGTCTGCTCGCGGCGACGCGGCTTCGCTCGGAGAAAATCATGCTTCCCAATGCCTGGATTCGCTCCCTCCTACCCGCCATGCTCCTGTTCGCCCCCCTGCTCGGACTGGGGCAGATCAATGTGTCGGTCACCATCGCCCCACCGGAACTGCCGGTGTATGACCAGCCGCCGATTCCCGGAGATGGGTATCTGTGGACACCCGGATACTGGGCCTGGGGCGACGACATCCAGGACTACTACTGGGTACCGGGCACATGGGTCGAGGCGCCGCAGCCCGATTACCTCTGGACTCCCGGCTACTGGGCCTTCGGGGACGGTGTGTATCTATGGCACACCGGCTACTGGGGCCCCACGGTGGGCTTCTATGGCGGCGTCAATTACGGCTACGGCTACGGCGGCAGAGGCTATGAGGGCGGTTACTGGCAGGGAGGACGACTTTATTACAATCGCGCCGTCGTCAACGTCGGGTCGACGCACATCACCAATATCTACAATAAAACCGTCGTCAACGACGTCACCGTAAATCGAGTGAGTTTCAACGGCGGCAACGGCGGCGTTCGCGCCCAGCCCACGTCGGGGGAGCTGGCGGCGGCGCGCGATCGCCACATCGCGGCCACCCCCATCCAGCGGGAACATGAGCAGACCGCGCGCTCGAATCCCCAGCTGCGCGCCGCTTCCAACCGTGGCAATCCACCGATCGCCGCCACGCCCCGCGCCGGGAATTTCTCGAATCCGGTGCCCGCGCAACACGCCGGCACGAGCATGGCGCGCCCGAGTCCGCAGCCGCGCGTGAGCACGCCGCGTCCGGCGCAAGATGCCGCGCCCGATCGCGCGCCGACTCGCGATGTAATACCGCGCGAAGCCGCACCACGCCGCGAAGCGCCGCCGTCGGTCCCGCGCGAAGCCGCGCCACGCCGCGAAGCACCACCACCGCCGGTCCCGCGCGAAGCTACGCCACGCCGCGAAGCACCACCCGCTCGAGAGGCGCCTCCGCCTCGCGAAGCGCAGCCTGCGCGGCAGCCCGCTCCAGCAGAGGAACGCCGGCAGCCGGAGCAGCGAACTCCACCCGAGAGATCAGAAGCGCCGCCTCGTACTCCGCCTCGTCCCGAACACCCTCCGGAGCATCCGCCGGAGCACCCAGAACATGAACATCATTGATCACGACCCAGCGGCACATCAGTTCAGCACGCAAGTCGACGGCCATCGCGCGGAATTGGACTACACGGTAGCGGACGGCGTCATGACCATTACGCATACCGGCGTTCCGCCGGCGATTGGCGGACGCGGCGTGGCCGCCGAACTGATGCGCGCGGCGCTGAAGGTCGCCGGGGAGCGGGGGTGGTCCGTCAATCCGGCGTGTTCCTATGCCGCCGCCTACCTGCGCAAGCATGCGCCGGCGCATGACAAACGCCACACGGATGAATTGCTGGATGAAGCGCTGGAAGAATCGTTCCCCGCCAGCGACTCCCCCTCTGTGGGCGGAAGCAGCTAGCAGGAGCGTTTTGGTCCTTCATGCACCGCTCAGCGCCGACTCGAGCGCCGTCAACAGGGGACCGAGTTTCGGCGGACTGGCTTCCAGCGTCGGCCTCACCCCATAGTCGCGCAGCGTGCGCGAGCAAACAGGTCCGATGGACGCCACGATGGAACGGTTTAATTGACCCGCCAAATGCGCTGCACTCCCAGCCTGCTGCGCCATAGCGTACAGGTTGTGCATTTGGACCGCGCTGGTGAAGATCACGGCATCGACCTGGCCCCTGCCCAATGCCTGCAGCAGTTCGGTGAGGGGCTGGGTATTGGCCGGCAACGCCCAGCGATAGGTGGCGATTTCATGCACCCTGGCGCCTCGGGCTTCAAGCGCCGCGGCAAGCACTTGGTTGGTCGCACCGTAGCGCTGCACCAGGATGGAGAAGCCCTTGACCTCGGTGCCGGCCAGTGCGGCCAGCACCGTCTCGGTGGTAAATGGAGACTCAGCCCGCATGTCGATGCGAATGTTGCGCGCGCTCAATTCGCCCACCGGCTTCGGCCCGCGCACCACCACCCGGGACGAGGCCAGGAATTGTTTGAGTTCCTCGGTCGAACCGGCCGCATCGGTCGCCGCGAACAGTGCACGCGTCCCCACGCCGGTCTGAAAAATGCAGACTTGGAAGGGCTCGGTCCGCCATCGTTCGAGCAGCGAGCTCACCGCTCGAGGGTCCACATCGGGCACCTCTTCCAGCGCCGGCGCCAGCAGGGGCTCACCGCCTCGGCGTGCAACCAGATCCGCAAGGTGGGTGCCCGTGCGCGATTCCAAGATCGCCACGACTTTTGATTTCATTCGGCAGCCATTCAAACACCATAATGACGTCATGTCGACCCGCCTGATCGCACTGCTCCGCGCCTTGATTGTTTTCGCCAATGTGTCTCTCTGCAGCGCATCGCCGCCGAAAGGCCCGTCGCCGCCGGCAAGCGCACCGCCATCGGCAAGCGCACCGCCATCGGCAAGCGCATCGCCATCGGCAAGCACATCGCCATCGGCAAGCGCATCGCCGTCGGCAAACACCGATGCCATTCGCCAGGAATTCATGGCCGCCATGCAGCGCGTCCGCCTTCACCAGCCGGACCTCCCGGATTCACCGGCACTGGAGGGCTACGCCATACACGACTACCTGGTCGCGGCAAGATTGCGCCGGGATCTGGGTCTCAAATCCGATGAAAACGACGCGACGATCGATGCCTTCCTGCACGAGCATGCGGCGCAACCGGTGGCCCGAGGTCTGCGCCGGGAGTGGCTTGCAAGCCTGGCGCAGCGCCGCCGATGGGATTGGTTCCTGCCGCGGTCGGCGGATGTCGTCGACCCGGTGTTGGTCTGCGACCGGTTGCAGGGGCGCCTGGCGACGCATGAAACGCAGGGGCTCGCGGCCGCCGCGCTGTTGCGCTGGCTGGTGCCGCAGAAGCCGCCTGCTGAATGTTCGGAGGTATTCTCCTGGCTGCGCCAGCAGGGGTTGCTGACGCCGGCCTTGGCCGAGACACGCGCGCGCACCGCGCTGGCGGCGGACCTACCGCGCCTGGCGCGCGAGTTCGCGGGCGAGGTTCCCGTGAACCGCCGGGCTGCACTGATTCAGTGGTCGGACCTGCTGGACTCGCCGCGGTCGGCTCTCCGGATATTGGCGGCGCAAGCGTCGCTGCCGGTCGAACCGGAGGCCCTGGCAGCGGGGTTCGACAAGCTCACGCGCACCGAGCCTGCCTTCGCCCTCGATCTTCTGCCGCGGCTGCTCGCCCGCGGCGGCCTGCCGCCGGGAGTCGAGGAACGGCTCGAGCGTTCCGCCGCGCTGGGTGCGGCGTATGACCGCGACCCGCGCGCCATCGCTGCGTTCGAAACGCTGTCGCCGGCGGCGGTCGACAATGCCGTGCTGGAATGGCGTGCGCGAGCGGCGCTGTGGAACGGCGAGTACGCCCTTGCCAAGCGTTGGATCGAGCAGATGCCGCCGAGTCTTTCCACGCAGCTGCGTTGGCGCTACTGGCGTGCGCGTGCCACCGCCGCCACCGTGGGGGATGAGGCGGCCGCACCGATGTACGGCGAGATCGCCGGCCTTCGGGATTATTACAGCTATCTCGCGGCGGACCGCCTCGAGCGACCCTACGAGCTGAATGTGCAGCCCTCGCCGCTCGATCCCGCCGCGCAAACCGCGCTGGCCGCGGAGCCGGCCATGATTCGGGCGCACGAACTGTTCGACTGCGACATGACGGAAGAGGCCGGCGCGGAGTGGACATTCGCTTTGGAAGGCGCCGGTAGCGCCATGAAAGTTCAGGCCGCGCAACTTGCCTCGCACTGGGGCTGGTATTCCCAATCGATTGCGACGTTGGCTCAAACGGGCGAATTCGACGACGTCGCGCTACGCTACCCTCGGCCATACGGCGATGCCGTGGCCCGGGCCGGCAAGCTGGCGCAGCTGCCGCAGGACTGGATATTGGCCATCATGCGCCAGGAAAGTTTATTTCGCAGGGATTCGGTGTCCCGCGCGGATGCACGCGGCGTCATGCAAATGGTGCCGTCCACCGCCTCCGCCGTCGCCCGGCGCTGGCATCTGCCTTCACCGGGCCGCGACGGCCTGTTCGATCCGTCCATCGCCGTGCCGCTGGGCGCCGCCTACTTTCGCGAATTGTTGGATCGCTACGGCGAGCAGCTCGCGGTGAGTCTCGCGGCCTACAACGCCGGCCCCGCCGCCGTCGCGCACTGGGTACCTCCGCAGTCCATGGATGCCGATGTTTGGATTGAAAATATCCCGTACAACGAGACCCGCGGCTATGTACAGCACATTCTCGAACACATCGTGGCCTTTGCGGCCGTTCGCGGTGCCGCTGCACCGCGCCTCGATGTACTGTTGGCACCGATCGAACCCGCAGCCCCTCTCTTGTGATAGCGTTGCGCCACAAAACCACAAACCAACCAGCGTTTCTCGCGGGGAAATCAGGATGCAATCGAAGGTCTTTTCTTGCTTGGGTCTGCTCGGGGCATTAGTACTTACCGGCGGCACCGCAACGGTCGCCACTGCCGATACCGTGGTGGTGAGCGCCGATCGAATGATCGACGTGCTGACAGGGCGGATCGTGGAGCGGCCGCAGGTCACCATTACGGACGGGCGCATCAGCGCGGTGGGCGCGCAAGGATCCGCGCTGCCGGCCGGGGCGCGGCGCGTGGATCTCCCGGGCATGACATTGCTGCCCGGACTGATCGACATGCATACGCACCTGACGGTGGACCCGCATTTCAGCGGCTACCGCCACCTGCAATTCACCGATAATTTCTGGACCGTGGTCGGCGTCGCCAATGCCAAGAAGACCTTGGACGCAGGCTTCACCACGATCCGCAATGTGGGTTCCGCCAACTACGACGACGTGGCGATCAAGCAGGCCGTCGAGCAGGGCATCGTGACCGGTCCGCGCATCGTTCCGGCGACCTATGCCATCGGCGCCACCGGCGGCCATTGCGATGACACGGAATTGCCGCCGTCGCTTTCCTCGCCCAGGCCGGCGGTGGCGAACGGTCCGGAGGAGATCCGTGCCACGGTGCGCAAGTTGCGCAAGTACGGTGCCGAGGTCATCAAGTTCTGCGGCACGGGCGGCGTGCTCTCCAAGACCGACACCGTGGGCGCGCAGCAGTACGATCTTGCCGAAATGAAAGCGCTGGTCGATGAGGCGCACATGCTCGGGCTGCGCGTTGCGGTGCACGCTCATGGAACCTCGGGCATCAAGGACGCTATCCGTGCCGGTGTCGACACGATCGAGCATGCCAGCCTGGCCGACGATGAGGCTTTCGCGCTGGCCAAGCAGCACGGCACCTGGTTTTCCATGGACATCTACGACGACGACTACATCCTGGCCGAAGGCGAGAAGAACGGCGTGTACAAGGAGTCGCTGGAAAAAGAGCGCCTGATCGGCTTGAAGCAACGTCAAACATTTCAGGCGGCGGTGAAAGCCGGGGTGAAAATGGTTTTCGGGACCGATGCCGGCGTGTACCCCAATGGCTTCAACGCACGCCAATTCGTCACCATGGTCAAATGGGGCATGACGCCCATGCAGGCAATCCAGGCAGCCACCGCCAATGCCGCCGAGGCGCTGGGGCGGCCGGGCGACGTCGGCGCCATTGCCGTCGGCCGCTACGGCGATCTCATCGCCGTCGCCGGAGATCCCCTCGCCGATATCGCCCGGCTGCAAAGCGTGGGCTTTGTCATGAAGGGCGGCGACGTCGTGAAAACGCCTGCCAACTGACGTGCAAGAGCCGGGTGGATGGAACTGCCGGGCTCAGGTGCCGCCGATCAAACCGGCGGTGACATTGATGGCGAAACCTAGGATCGAGGCGTTGAAGAGAAAGGAGATCAGCGTTTGCGCAATCACGGTCTTGCGGATCCCCGCGCCCTGCGTTGAAACGTCGGCAGTTTGGCAGGCCGCGGAAATCGTAAAGGAAAAATAGGCGAAGTCCCAGAACACCGGCATGGGCGTATTCGGAAAATGCAGCGGCCGGTCTTCGCCCGCGGCGCTGTAGAACATATCCGCGTAGTGCGTGGTGAACATGGTGGGAACCAGAAGCCACGAGTTGATCAGTGTGAGCGCGGCCAACGCGAAGTGCGCCACTCGAACCGTGCCGCTGACTTGCCTGATGGTGGCAAGCGGCTCCAGGATGGCGAAAAGACTGGCAACTGCGGCCACGATCACCACGACGAGGATGAACGGAGCCGACTCGTCCTCCTCGAGGTATTGCGTGCAGATCTGCACGGCACTCATGTGCGTCATCCAGTACGCGATCAGCACGAGGAAGAGCGTCACCCCGCCGTTCCAGCCGACCAGCACCCGGTTCAACACCGACCATTCGCGCGGCAGCAGCAAAAAGAGCGCAATTCCCGCGAGAAACGCGATCCACAAGCGCGGATGCCCCAGGAAGAGCTTCTTCATACGGCCCTTTCGGTGTCGGTGGTGGCGTTTATGTCGTTACCAGTATCGCTACTTGGTTTCCTTGGCGACCAAGTACTTCACCAAGTCGATGAGCTGATCGGTGCCACCGGCCGATTCCACGTGCAGGCGGTACTTTCCGTTGACGATGATGGTGGGCGTGCGATCCACCTTGTACGCCACGAGCAAATCCTGGTCGGTGCGTACTTTGAGATCCGCCGAGAAGGACTTCGACGTGGCGACGAATTTGTCGACAGGCACGCCGGCACGCTGATTGTAGAACTTGGCGGCGTCTTCGATGCTCGGCATGCGGCTCTTGAGCGCGCGCGTCGAGGGATCGGTGATGCTCAAGTCACCGCCCTTCCACACCGCGTCGAACATCGCATCGTGGGCCTGCTGATCAACGCCCAGCACCTGTGCCGTCACATAGGCCAGTTGGAACATCGGCCAATCCTCGGCCGTATTGAACGCCGCGGGCAAATAGTCGACCACCGCATTCGCGGGCAGAGATTGTTTCAACTTGTGCATGGTGGGCTGAAAGATGTTGCATGCCGGGCACGCATAGGAGAAGACTTCCGTCACTTCCACCTTGCCCGGAGCGACATTGGTAGCCCGCGCCGGCTGCACCAGAAAATAGTTCACGCCCTCGGTCCAGGTCTGCGCGCCGTGCGAGGGCAGCGCAACACTCCAGGCCAGCGCCGCAGAGAGCGCCGCGGAATAGATCGCTTTCATCAATGCTCCTTAATATACGTTTAACGTCACGAGCCGATACCTGTTCGGCGCGAATTCTAGCACTGCGCCTCTGGCTAATTCGCGGAGCGGGGCCTCGAGCGGCTGCTGGTTGCGCTCGCGGCCGCGGGAGTACTTGGGACAGGCTCCCAAGGCCAGCGTCGATCCGTTGGAGCGCTTACAACCCTGCGGCAGTTCGGGGGCCATTCACAATACTTTACATTGGCTCATGAATTGCTCATGAACTTTCGAGTTTTCCGCCGTTCTACATGCATGCCGCCGGCGATCACCTGTAGTTCAGGGTGGAATCTGGTTATAGTCTGCGGCTCGCCCGGATGATCGTTTGGCAGTGCGTGCCGCGGCATGGGCTCGCGTATTGGTGACTTAGTGACAACCGAACAAGAAGATCCTCGATTTCCGGCGCCGCCGCCAGATTCTAGGTCATTCATTGCCAGACACTGGCGCGCACTGACCATTGCGCTGATCATCGTGGCGCTATTGGTGGGCTTCGTGCTCTACCTGCGTACCAAACAGCCGGTCGCCGCGCCGCCGCGCGGCCGTAACGGCCAAAATGGTCCGGTCGCGGTATCGGTGGCTACGGCAGTTTCGGGGGATGTTCAGGTGAGCATCCCCGCCTTGGGAACGGTGACGCCACTCGCGACCGTTACGGTGCGCACCCAGATCACGGGTACGTTACAGAAGATCTTCTTCAACGAGGGGCAATTCGTCCATCAAGGCGATGCATTGGCGCAGATCGATCCTCGCCCGTATGAGGCCGCTCTGCAGCAGATGGAGGGAAATCTGAAGCGTGACCAGGCACTGCTGGCCGACGCCAAATTGGACCTGGTGCGCTACGCAAATCTGGTGAAGGAAGACTCCATCGCCGAGCAACAACTCGACACGCAGCGCGCTCTGGTCGACCAGTATGTGGGGACCATCCAGGCCGACGAGGGGCAGGTGAAAACCGCTCAGGTGAACCTGGTGTACACGCACATCACTGCGCCGGTGACGGGCCGGGTCGGATTGCGCCAGGTCGATCAGGGGAATTACGTGACGCCCGGCGATGCCAACGGCATCGTACTGCTCAACCAGCTGCAGCCCATTACGGTCATTTTCACCATCCCGGAGGACAACGTTTCCGCGGTGATGAAGCGGCTGCATGCGGGCGCGACTCTCGCCGTGACGGCGTTCGATCGGACCAATGCGACGAAAATTGCCGAGGGCAAATTGCTCACCGTCGACAACTCCATCGACGTGACCACCGGCACCATCAAATTGCGCGCCCAGTTCGACAACGCCGACAGCTCGCTGTTTCCCAATCAGTTCGTCAACGTTCAGCTGCAGGTCGATGTCTTGCACGACCAGGTCATCATGCCCAACGCGGCGGTACGCAGGGGAGCACCCAACGGGGTCGCAACAACTTTTGTTTACCTGGTGAATGACGATCGGACCGTGTCGGTTCGACCAGTCACCTTGGGAGTGGTGGACGGCGAGAAAGTGGCGGTCACCGCGGGACTCAAGCCCGGCGAAATCGTCGTCACCGAAGGCGGCGACCGCTTACGCGATGGCGCGCAGGTGCAGTTGCCAAGTGCAGCGCCGGCTCCCGCGGCAGCTCAAGCAAGCGCCAAACCGTCCGCTCCCGGAGCTCCCGGCACGCCTGGTGCACCTGCCGCTCCCGGCGCGCGGCATGGACATGCGCGCGGCAAGCCGCCGCAATCGCAATGAAGGCGGCCGGACCTGTCATCCGGGCTAGCGCATGAATCCCTCGCGCTTATTCATTCTGCGTCCCGTTGCCACCACCCTGTTGATGGTGGCCATATTGATCGTCGGCGCGATGGCCTACTTGCAGCTGCCCCTCTCGGCGCTTCCTGAAGTCGCCTATCCGACCATCCAGGTGCAGACCTTCTATCCGGGTGCGAGTCCCGAGGTGATCACCTCCGCCATCACCGCGCCGCTGGAGAAGCAATTCGGCCAGATGCCGGGCCTGAACCAGATGTCGTCGACCAGTTCCGCGGGTGCGTCGGTCATTACATTGACGTTCAATCTGTCGCTTGCCATCGACGTCGCCGAACAGGAGGTACAGGCGGCGATCAGCGCCGGACAAAACCTGCTGCCGCAGGACCTACCCGCACCACCGATCTATGCCAAAGTCAATCCCGCCGATGCGCCGGTGCTGATTCTCGGCATCACCTCCAAGACGATGGCCCTCACCGAGGTCGAGGACTTGGTCGACATCCGCATTGCGCAGAAAATCTCGCAGATCAAGGGCGTCGGCGTGGTCAGCATCAGCGGTGGCCAACGGCCCGCGGTCCGGGTGGTGGCCAATCCTCGCGCCTTGGCCGCTTATGGGCTCAATCTCGATGATTTGCGCACCACCATCAGCAATGCCAACCAGAACGGTCCGAAGGGCACGCTTGACGGGCCGAGCAACGCCTACACCATCAATACCAACGATCAAATCCGCAACGCCGACGACTACGGCGAAGTAATCGCGGCATACAAGAACGGCGCGCCAGTGCGCATCAAGGATGTGACCACGCTGGTATCGGGCGCGGAGAACTCCAAACTCGGCGGCTGGATGAACCGTGAACCCGCGTTGATACTCAATGTGCAGCGTCAGCCCGGCGCCAATGTCGTCGATGTGGTCGACCGGATTCAGGCCCTGCTGCCCTCGCTGCAGGCCGACATGCCGGCGGGCGTGGACGTACAGCTGCTGACCGACCGTACCACCACGATACGCGCCTCGGTAGCGGACGTGGAATTCGAGCTGGTGCTGGCCGTCATCCTGGTGGTGCTGGTGATCTGGCTGTTCTTGCGCAATATTCCGGCGACCATCATCCCGAGCCTGTCCGTGCCGCTGTCGCTCATCGGCACCTTTGCCGTGATGTATCTCGCGGGTTTCAGCCTCAACAATCTCTCGCTGATGGCTCTGACCATCGCCACGGGATTCGTGGTCGACGATGCCATCGTGATGATCGAAAACATCTCACGCTACATCGAGGCGGGCGAAGCACCGCTCCAGGCGGCCCTGAAGGGCGCCGGGCAGATCGGTTTCACCATCATTTCGCTGACGGTATCGCTGATCGCCGTGCTCATCCCGCTGCTGTTCATGCAGGACGTGGTCGGGCGCCTGTTCCGCGAGTTCGCCGTCACCCTGGCCGTGACCATCCTGATATCCGCCGTGGTTTCCCTGACGCTGGTGCCGATGATGTGCGCCAAGCTGCTCAAGCATCGCCCGCCGAATGCCCACGCCCAGACCGAATCGGGCAAGTGGTTCACCGCGGTGGTCGATTGGTACGGGCGGCGCCTCGCCTGGGTGCTCGATCATCAAAGATTGACGCTGTGGGTCGCCGTCGGGACACTGGTTTTGACCTGCCTGCTCTATGTGCTCATCCCCAAAGGTTTCTTCCCGGATCAAGACACCGGCCTCATTCAGGGCGTGTCCGAGGCGACCGAGTCCATCTCCTACGCGGGAATGGCCACGCGCCAGCAAGCGCTTGCCGCCGCCATCCTCAAGGATCCCGACGTCGTGAGCCTGTCGTCGTACATCGGCATCGACGGCAACAACGTGACCCTAAACAGCGGACGCTACCTGATCAACTTGAAGCCGCGCGCCGCGCGCTCGGCTAGCGTAACCGATGTGATCCGGCGGCTGAAGGATGAGACCGCGGATGTCGGCGGCATCACGCTGTACATGCAGCCGGTACAGGATTTGACCCTCGACAACACCGTCAGCCGCACGCAATACCAGTTCACACTGGAAAGCGCGGATGCGGCCGCGTTGGCGGCCTGGACGCCGAAGCTGGTGACGGCACTGCGCCAAATGCCGCAGCTCGCCGATGTCGTCAGCAATCAAGAAGACAACGGACTCGCCGCCTACGTCACCATCGACCGCGACAGCGCCGCGCGCTTAGGCATCAGCGTGGGCACGGTCGACAATGCCCTGTACGATGCTTTCGGACAGCGCATCGTGTCCACGATATTCACGCAGTCGAACCAGTATCGCGTCATCATGGAAGCGGACCCCGCCTACTACCGCTCGATCGATTCGCTGCAATCCATCTATGTACCTTCCGCGAGCGGCGGCCAGGTGCCGCTGTCGGCAATCGCCAAGGTCGAGGTGCAGACCCGCCCGATACTCATCAATCACATCGCGCAGTTTCCCTCGACGACGGTGTCATTCAATCTCGCGCAGGGTACTTCGCTCGGCGCCGCCGTATCCAGTATCGAGGACACCGAGCGCAAGCTGGGCCTGCCGGTGAGCATCCGCACCACCTTCCAGGGCGCCGCTCTGGCGTTTCGCAGTAACCTGACGAATGAATTGCTGCTGTTGATCGCGGCCGTCATGGTCATGTACATCGTACTCGGCGTTCTGTACGAGAGTTTCATCCATCCGATCACCATCCTGTCGACTCTGCCCTCGGCGGGCATCGGTGCGCTGCTCGCCCTCATGCTGTTCGGCGACGATCTGACCATCATCGCGTTGATCGGCATCATCCTGCTGATCGGCATCGTGAAGAAGAACGCCATATTGATGATCGATTTCGCCATCGTGGCGCAGCACAGCGAAGGACTGGCGCCGCGCGATGCGATTTTCAAAGCCTGCCTGCTGCGCTTTCGCCCGATTCTCATGACGACCGTGGCGGCCATCTTCGGGGCGCTGCCTCTGATGTTCGGGACCGGCACGGGATCCGAATTGCGCCATCCCTTGGGCGTCAGCATCGTCGGCGGTCTGCTGGTCAGCCAAGTGCTGACCCTGTTCACCACCCCGGTGATCTACCTGGCATTCGACCGCATTGCCGCTCGCGTACGCGGGCGTTTTCAGAGTCCGGAACCGGATACCTCGCTGGCGGAAGGCCCGGCGTGAACATTTCCGCACCCTTCATCAAAAGGCCGGTGGCAACCACGCTGCTGACGCTCGGCGTGGCGCTGTGCGGCGCCGTCGCATTCACGATGCTGCCGGTAGCACCGCTGCCGCGCGTCGATGTGCCGGCCATTTTCGTCTCGGCGCAGCTTCCCGGCGCCAGCCCGGAAGTCATGGCAGCCACCGTCGCCACCCCTCTGGAACGCCATTTGGGTGCCATTTCCGACGTGGACGACATGACCTCCACCAGCGGCGTCGGCACCTCCAGCATCCAGCTCACCTTCGGCATCGACCGCGACGTCGACGGCGCGGCGCGCGACGTGCAGGCCGCCATTTCCGCGGCGCACGCCGACTTGCCGACCTCGCTCACCAGCAATCCCACGTATCGAAAGCTCAATACCGCCGCGTTTCCCGTGATGTCCATCGCCATGACCTCCGATGTGCTTACGCAGGGGCAGATTTACGATGCCGCGGACGCCGTGATTTCGCAGCGTCTATCGCAACTTCCCGGTGTGGGCGGCGTCAGCGTCAACGGCAGCGCGCTTCCCGCCGTGCGCGTGGAGCTCAATCCGCTGTCGCTTTCCAAGTACGGCATTGGCCTGCAGGATGTGCGCGCGGCCATTTCGAACTCGAATGCCAACGCGCCGAAGGGCGCGATCGAGTCTGACGACCTGCACTATCAGATTTACACCAACGACAATGCCCGCGACGCCGGCCCGTATCGCGAGCTGATCATCGCGTATCGCGGCGGCGCCCCGGTGCGTCTCAGCGACGTGGCGACGGTATCGGACATGCAGGATGGCGCCACCGAGAATATCCGTACCTACGGCCTGTACAACGGCAGTCCGGCGGTTTTCGTGACGGTATTCCTGCAGCCCGGCGCCAACATCGTCGAGACGATCGACGCGGTCAAAGCCGAACTGCCGGTTCTGAAGAATTCCATCGATCCGAAAATCGACCTGGTGGTGAACTTCGACCGCTCGGTCACCATTCGCGCCTCGCTGCGCCAGGTCGAACAGACGCTGATGCTGGCCGTGGCCTTCGTGATCCTGGTGGTCTATATCTTCCTGAACAGCTACCGCGCCGCATTGATACCGGCACTGGTGGTGCCGGTATCGCTGATCGGCACCTTCGGCGCCATGTACCTGCTGAACTATACGCTGGACAACTTCTCCCTGATGGCGCTCACCATTGCCACCGGATTCGTGGTCGACGATGCCATCGTGGTCATGGAGAACACCACGCGGCATATCGAGGCGGGCATGATGCGCATGCGCGCGGCACTGCTCGGCGCGCAGGAAGTGGGATTCACGGTGCTCTCCATGAGCCTGTCGCTGGTCGCGGTATTTCTGCCCTTCGTCCTGATCGGCGGCGTTCTCGGGCGCATATTCCGCGAATTCGCCATGACCCTGTCGGTGTCGATCCTGATCTCGCTGGTGATTTCGCTGACCACGACGCCGATGATGTGTTCGCTGCTGCTGCGCTCGGAACGCAATCGCGTGCCGTCGCGATTCGCACGCGCATTCGAGCGCAATTTCGAGCATCTGCGCGAGAGCTACGCGCGCACGCTCGACTGGGCGCTGCGCCACCGGCGCTTCATGGTAATCGTCATCTTCGCGACCATCGGACTGAATGTATTCCTGTACATCGTGATTCCCAAGGGATTGTTTCCGCAGCAGGACACCGGCCAATTGCGCGGCGGCATTCGCGGCGATGCGGCGAGCTCCTTTCAGCTGATGAAGAGCAAGCTGCAAGAGGTCGCCGCCATCATCCAGGCCGACCCCGCGGTCGCCACCGTCACAGGCTCGGTCGGCGCCGGTGGATTCGGCCCCGGCGGCGGCGGCGCAGGGGCGAGCGCGAATGTCACCGTCGCGCTCAAGCCGTTGAAGCAACGGCGCATATCGGCCGATCATGTGATCGCCCGCCTGCGGCCGCAGCTCGCGCGGGTTGCCGGCGTGAACACCTTCCTGCAGGCCGTACAGGACTTCGGCGGTCCCGGCGGCCGCAGCGCCAACGCGCAATATCAATTCACGCTGCTCGGAGATGACCTGACCGAGCTGCGCATTTGGTCGCAGAAGCTGCGGGTTGCGCTGCAGGACATCCCGGAGATCACCGACGTGGATACCGATCTTCAGCCGGGCAGCCTGGAGACCGACCTGATCGTGGATCGTGACAATGCGTCCCGCCTGGGCCTGTCGGAAATCCAGATTGACAATGCACTCGGCGACGCATTTGCCCAGGCGCAGGTATCGACCATCTACAATCCGTTCAGTCCGCAGCAGTATCATGTGGTCATGGAGGTGGCGCCGCAGTTCTGGCAGAACCCGGATATCCTCAAAGACCTGTACGTGAGCACGGCGGGCGGTGCGCCATCCGGCACGCAGTTGACGCAGGCGGTGGCCGGGACGACGGTGCTGCAACGGGCGAACGCGGCATCCAGCACTTCCGTGGCGCAGGATGTGGCGCGAAATTTGGCCGCCAACTCCCTGGCCAACGCCGGTCGCGGCAACACCTCCACCGGCTCGGCGGTGAGTCTTGCGCAGGAGACCATGGTGCCGTTTTCCGCGTTCAGCCGTTTCGTCACAGGCACCACGGCCGTGGCGGTGAATCACACCGGCACTTCCGTCTCCACCTCGATCGCCTACAATCTGCCCGAAGGCGTATCCCTCGGCACCGCGACCGCCGCGATCGCGAAGAAGATGGCGGACATTCACGTGCCCGTGAGCATCCGCGGCGGCGACTACGGCACGGCGCGGCTGTTCCAGCAGGGCGTCGGCAATGCGCCATTGCTACTGTTGGCTGCGATCGTCGCGATCTATGTGGTGTTGGGCATGCTGTATGAAAACTACGGCCAGCCGCTCACCATCCTCTCGACGCTTCCGTCCGCCGGACTCGGCGCGTTGCTGGCGCTGCTCGCCACCGGTACCGAATTCAGCTTGATTGCATTTCTCGGGATTCTTTTGTTGATCGGCATCGTCAAGAAGAACGCCATCATGATGGTGGACTTTGCGCTCGATGCGGAGCGCAATCTCAAGATGGATCCGCTCAAGGCGATCGAACACGCCTGCCTGTTGCGCTTCAGGCCCATCATGATGACCACCTGCGCCGCCATCGCGGGCGCGTTGCCGCTGGCGGTGGCCACCGGCGATGGTACCGAGATGCGCCGCCCATTGGGCATTGCCATCGTCGGCGGCCTCATCGTCAGTCAGCTGCTCACGGTGTACACCACGCCGGTCATCTATCTGTACCTGCGCCGCTATTGGAAACACCTGAAGGACGGCCAGTATTCGCCGCCACGGCGGCTCGAGGGCGGCAACGCGTCGGGCGATCCGGGCTTGGGTCCCATCGGAGTACCGACATGATCAAGGCGCGTGGCTTTACCGTGCTGTGCGCTGCCGCGCTGGCCGCGGCCTGCGCCGTGGGTCCCGACTATCACCGCCCGGCATTCGACACGACGGCAAATTTCAAGGAGGCCGGCGACTGGAAACCGAGCGAGCCCAACGATGTGCTGTCGCGCGGGCCGTGGTGGAAGATATTCAAGGACGACGTGCTGGACGATCTCGAAGCGCAAATCGACATTTCGAATCAAAACGTCAAGGCCGCCGCCGCTGCCTTCGAACAGTCGCGGGCTCTGGTCGCGCAGGCACGGGCCGGATTTTGGCCCACCATTGCCGCGAGTTTTGGCATAGAGCGTCAAGGCGGATCCGAGGTTCTCACCAATGGAGTCGGCGTTCCAACCGGCGCGAAGTCGCATACCTCGAATACCTTTACCACGGGCGTCTCCGCCAACTGGGATATCGACATCTGGGGCCGGATCCGCCGCAGCACGGAGAGCAATGTCGCCTCGGCCCAGGCCAGTTCCGCGGCGCTGGCGGCGGCGCGACTGTCCGCGCAGGCCGAACTCGCGACCGATTACTTCGAGTTGCGCGCGCAGGATCAATTGCAAAAGCTGCTCGACGATACGGTCGAGGCGGAAACGCTGTCGCTGCACATCGCCGAGAGCCGCTATAAATACGGCGTCGCGGCACGTGCCGATGTGGTCACGGCCGAAACACAGCTGCTCTCCAGCCAGGCGCAGCAGGTCAACGCCAGGATCCAGCGCGCCATCCTCGAGCACGCCGTGGCGGTTTTGGTCGGCAAGCAGCCGGCGGCTTTTTCACTCGAGCCGCAGGGGATGCGCAGCGATGTACCCACCGTCCCGGCGGGCGTGCCCTCCACCCTGCTGCAGCGGCGGCCCGACGTGGCGGAAGCGGAACGCAGGATGGCGGCGGCCAATGCGCAAATCGGCGTTGCCAAGTCGGGGTACTTTCCGGACCTGACCTTGAATGGCCAAGATCAATACTCGAGCAACGCCTTTGCGCATTTGATTCAATTGCCCCATCGCATCTGGGCGGCGGGCCCGACGCTGGCGGAAACCCTGTTCGACGGCGGGCTGGTGCGCGCGCAGGTACGCGGCGCGCGCGCGGCCTACGAGGGAACCGTCGACAGCTATCGGCAAACCGTGCTCGCGAGCTTTCAACAGGTCGAGGATGAAATCGTCACGCTGCGCGTACTGGAGCAGGAGGGCGTGATCGAGGATGAGACCGTCAAGAAGGCACGCGAAGCGGAAGCCCTTACGCTCAATCAATACAAGGCCGGCACGGTTCCTTACAGTAGCGTCATCACCGCGCAGACCACCCGATTGAGTGCCGAGGAAACCGCGCTGCAGGTACTGTCTTCCCGCCTGCAGGCCAGCGTGGCATTGATCGAAGCGCTGGGCGGCGGCTGGGACGCCTCCATGGCCACGGCCAAGTAAGCGGCTTTCGGCCGGTGATCGGCCAGCTGTCGGTCGGCGGTAAGCGATCGGCCATCGGCCATCGGCTGCGGTTCAAGAAAGTTGCTTGACCATGTCCGTGAGGACGATGTGGCGCAAGGTATTGAGCAGGCGAGTCTCCGCCGCCAGGGCGGCCTTGAGCATAATTTCATCGCCACCGGGTACCGTTTGAGAAGGTACCTGCGCGTTTTCGTGCTCGATCTGTTCGATGAGACGATCGGCTTTGCCAAGTATGGTACTTCGCATGCGATCAAAGTTTCGCTGCGCGGTGGCGGCAGCAATCCCAATCGCGCGCGCGCCCTCGATCACGTGCGAGGGGCGCACTTCGGCAAAAGTGGCGGCCTCGCCGAGAGGTATGGCGAGCGGTGATCGCGACCAATGCGCCTCCGCTTCGGCCAAGGCTTTGGTGTCATAGGCGGCGGTGCTCAGCAGGTCGTACGCCGGCGCGATGTGAACGCCGTGGCCATCGACGATGAAGGACAGATTCTTCAGATGATTGTCGCCGTTGCCGATGAACAGGTTGAACAGCAGCCAATTGAAAAGCTTCAGGCGTGCTGCGGCTTTCTCGCGGCACTGCTCGGCCGTCTCTCCCAGCGTAGCCGCTTGCGCGGCCGTGTATTTGAAGGTACGCGCCTTGTTCAAGAGCTGGCAGGCATCAATGGCGTGTCGACGTTGCACCCCCAAAGCCCCGGGCGTGCGTATGCGATCGAAACGCTCGACGATGTATACCGGCTGCGGCACGCGAATTTTCCATACATCAGGCACGGACACGCCCACCATTTTGGCGAGCCGCATGCAAAAATATTCGTTGATTACCGAGGCGGGATACTCATACCCAGTGTGGTTAGGTTTGAGTATGTGCGTCGAGGGAGTTCCCGGCAGCGGCTCGAACAACTGTCCGTCCTTGAGCACCACCAGCAATTTATGTTGCGCGCCTGCCAGCGACATTTTCTTCGGCGCATCCTGGGTGAGCGATGCGCGCGGCAGATTCGCGATGCGCTGACTGAGTTCTGCAAAGGGCAGTTTTTTCAGCCCGCGCTCGGTGGACCGCGGATGGGCGGGGTCTGTCAACGTCAATGAGCCTGCCGACTCTGCGCCGAAGTAGCTGAGCAATCCGAAGGCGTCCTCCGCTGAGACATCAGCTTCTCTCGCCAGCGTGGTGCGCAGTGCTTCTTCCGGCAGCAGATTGTCGAAGTACCACTGCACCGGACGGCTCGATGCGCCATCGACATGGATCCGCTGTTCTCGACGGAGCGCAGGCGATAGATCGAAACTCGCCGGCGACGCTGCCCAGTCCGCGGAATATTCGAACGTCCATAAATCATTGCCTTCGCGCAACGAGCCCACAGGTTGCCCATTGACGCTGACCACCAACTCTCTTTGGCTCATCGACGCCGGATTTTGAGCGGCTTGAGGCCGATCGATTGCAGGCGTTGGAATTCCGGCAGCGCCGCATCCGCCACTTCCGCTTTGAGCTCAATGCCCAACTCAGCGAGTAGCTGCATGACTCGGCCTAGTTGCACGGTGGGCTTGCCGCGCTCTACCTCGCGCACAAATACATGCCCGACGCCGGCGGTCCCCGCGGTGTCGTCGATGCGCAGTTTCTGTGTGCGGCGCGTGGCTCGAATCAACAAGCCCAGTTGATCGGGGGAGTGAATGGGAATTAGCACACTGGCTCCAAAGGATGCGATGGCATCGATTGTGCCACTGGCTCTCCGCAGAAAGCAAGAAAACGATGCGAAGACATCTATTTTATCTTGGATCGCTACCACATGCGTCCTGCCGTAACTGAGAACCTCGAGATCGGGCAGCAACCGCGGCGGTGCGGCGCCGCCTTTGGATTTTGATCCCATGGCTGGCCGAGGTAAGCGCGTCCACATTGGTGTAACAAATTGAAAATACAGGAGTAAAACCCCACATAAGAGGGTGATTCGTGCAGCCGATTGGGGTAGGATATGTATATCCATCCAGTATTTCAGGAGGCTCCCATGGACGGATCATCCCCACAGAGCGTCGGCAGCAGGCGCGCGTCTCTCGCCGAGCTCGAAGCGCAAATCACCGCACTGGCCGGACAGTTGAATGCCGCCCAGTATCGCTGGCTGATGCTCATCGCCG
>JAJPKM010000019.1 GCA_021323735.1 Gammaproteobacteria bacterium | reverse complement strand
CGGCGTTGCCCGGCGAGGCGCAGTTGGTGCTGGAGAAGCTGCAGAGTTCCGGGATCTTGAAGGATGATCACAAGGAGCGCACCACGCGCTTGTTGAACGCCATGAAGACGCGCGCGGACGCGGACAAGAAGGGATTGCCGGCGCTGGATGCGGAAGCGAACAAGAATCCGGCGGGTCAGCTCGATATGAAGCTGGGCGAGGTGTATTACGGGGCCGGCGACTATCAGGGTGCGGTCACAGCCATCACACGCGGCATAGGCAAGGGACAGATCAAGCAGCAGGACGAGGCCTTCGTGTATCTCGCCCGGGCTCAGGTGCAGCTCAAGAACCCTGCGGAGGCGAAGAAGGCCCTGGCAGGACTCAAGTCGGTGCCGAACATCAGCCCGCGCGTTCTGAAGCTCTGGGAGCTGTACGCGGACAAGCTCGGCTAGTAACGAATCCAAGGAAGCCAATATGACGATCAAAGCTGGCGACAAAATGCCTGAGGGCACCTTTACCCGGATGACGAAGGATGGTCCTCAAAAGATGACCACCGATCAGTTGTTCGCCGGAAAGACGGTGGTCTTGTTCTCGGTCCCCGGCGCCTTTACGCCGACCTGCGATGCCAAGCATCTGCCCGGTTTCGTGGAGCTGGCCGACCAGATCTTGGCCAAGGGTGTCGATACGATTGCCTGTACGGCGGTGAACGATGTGTTCGTGATGAACGCCTGGGGCAAGCACGGCGGTGTGGGTGAGAAGATTCTGATGCTGGCTGACGGCAATGGGAGCTATGTCAAGGCGCTCGGGCTGGAGTTGGACGGTTCCAAGTTCGGCATGGGAACGCGCGGCCAGCGTTTTGCCTTGATCGTCAAGAACGGAGTTGCGTCGCGAGTCGATATCGAGGCGCCGGGCGAGTTCAAGGTTTCGGCCGCCGATCACGTCCTGAAGCAGCTATAGAACGAGCGGCGCGGCGTTGCCGCCGCGCCGCTTGGCTACACGCCTCAAGCTTTAGCTGCAGTCAATCCGTCGAAGTAAGCCTGAGCCGCAGTCAGGCCGAGCCCTGTCATGCTGCCGCGGTAAGACGCTCGAGCGACCGATGCTCAGCCGATGAGCCGTTCGAGCTCAGGCACGATTTGGAATAAATCCCCGACCAATCCCACATCGGCGACTTCGAATATCGGTGCTTCGCCGTCCTTGTTGATCGCCACGATGGTGCGGGCATCCTTGATGCCGGTCAGATGTTGAATCGCGCCCGAAATGCCGATCGCGATGTATATTTCCGGCGAGATGATCTTACCGGTCTGGCCCACCTGCATCTCATTCGGTGCATAGCCTGCGTCCACCGCGGCACGCGATGCGCCCACCGCCGCGCCCAGTTTGTCGGCCAGGCTGAACAGCAATTTGAAGTTCTCCGCGCTGCCGAGCGCGCGGCCGCCGGAGATGACGCGAGCCGCGGTTTGCAAGTCCGGGCGGTCGGTCGAGCCGGATTTGGCCCCGATGTAGCGCGTGTGCGAGGGCAGTGAGACGTCCAAGGACTTCGACGCGACGGTCGCATTCCCGCCGGCGGGCGCCGCCTGAAATGAGGCCACTCGCACCGTGGCGATGAGCTTGCGCGAAGGATCCGCTTCCACAGTGACGATGGCATTGCCCGCATATATAGGGCGCCGAAACCGGTATGCACCCTCGACGGCCATGAGGTCACTGACCTGTGCGACGCCGAGCAGCGCGGCGGTTCGGGGCATCAAATCCTTGCCGAAACTCGTCGAGGGGCCGAACACATGGGTGTAATCGGCGGCCAGGGCCGCGAGTTGCGGCGCGAATATGGCGGCCAGGGGGTGCAGATTTTCCGCCCGGTCGACGCGCAATACCGCCTTCACGCCGCTCAGTGCGGCCGCCTGTGTGGCCACGGTCGAGGTGTCCGCGCCGAATACGGCGACCGTTATCTCGGCCTCAGGAATGCCCGCGGCGCAGGTGACGCACTTGGCGGTCGCGGGATTCAGCGTCTTGCCGTCGTGTTCGCCGATAATGAGTATCTTGTGCATCAGATCAAACCCTTCTTCTTGAGAACCTCGACCAGTTCGGCGGCATCCTTGACCATGATGCCTTTTTGACGCTGTGGGGGCGGCTCGGTCTTCAGTGTCTTGAGCCACCCGGTCGCGCCGACGCTCAGCGCGTCGAGCGAGGTCACGTCCAAGGGCTTTTTCTTCGCTTTCATGATGTCGGGGAGCTTCACGTAGCGCGGCTCGTTCAATCGCAGGTCCACGGTCATCACGGCAGGCAAATCGACTTCGATGGTCTTGAGGCCCGCATCGACTTCGCTGGTGACGCTGGCCTTGCCCGTGGAAAACTCGATCTTCGATGCAAATGTTGCCTGGGGGCGCTCCCAGAGGGCAGCCAACATTTGGCCCGTCTGATTGGCGTCGTCGTCGATCGCCTGCTTGCCGAGCAGGATCAAATCCGGATTCTCCTGCTTCGCCAACGCCAGAAATACTTTCGCGGCAGTCAGGGGTTCTATGGCCGCATCGGTCTGTACCAGGATGGCGCGGTCGGCGCCCATGGCGAGCGCCGTGCGCAGCTGCTGCTGAGTGTCGGCAACGCCTATGCTGACCGCGACGACCTCGATGTTCGAACCGCGCTCCTTGATGCGCAGCGCCTCTTCGAGCGCAATTTCGTCGAAGGGATTGACGCTCATCTTCAGCCCATCGAGCATGACCCCGCTGCCGTCGGCTTTGACTCGGATGCGCACGTTGAAATCAACGACGCGTTTTATACCGACCATGATCTTCTGCACGTAAGCTCCTTAAGCGGTTGCCTGCGCAAGGGTTGTCTCGCGGCGGCCTGTTGTTCCGACGGCAATGATTTTAGCCGCGCATTGGCGCAACTTGGGTAAAAACCTTTGGGCAGCCCAATAGTTTAAGGAGACAGGCTTTGCTTGTCCACCATGCGGTCAGCCGATAGACTTCCACGGTGATCCGATATTTTTTCACGAGGCTGGCCAGCGCGATTCCTGCGCTGCTGATCATTGTGACGGCCACATTCTTCCTGATGCGCGCCGCACCGGGTGGTCCCTTCGATCAAGAGCAAACACTGCCTCCGGAAATCATGGCGAATCTCCAGAGAGCGTACGGCTTGGACCAGCCGATTTGGACCCAGTACGGACGCTATCTCAAATCGCTTCTGCACGGCGACTTCGGTCCCTCCTTCAAGTACAAGGATTTTACCGTCACGGAATTGATCGGTCAGGGCTTCCCGGTCAGTTTGCAGCTGGGCGTCATGGCGATGGCCCTGGCCTTGATCGCGGGCATCCTGTTGGGGACATTTGCCGCGCTTCATCGCAACTCCATGGCCGACTACGCAACCATGTCGCTCGCGATGGTGGGTATCGCGATCCCGGTATTTGTCGTGCTGCCCTTTCTCGGGATCCTGTTCGGGGTGTACTTGCACTGGCTGCCGGTGGCCGGGTGGGAATCAGGATCGATCCGGCATCGCGCGCTGCCGGTCATCGCGCTGGCATTGCCGCCGCTGGCGTACATCGCCCGGCTCACGCGCGCCGGCATGCTCGAGGTATTGCGCAGCGACTTCATTCGCACGGCCTTCGCCAAGGGCTTGCCGCTTCGCACGCTGATGTGGCGTCATGCCCTGCGCCCGGCGCTCACGCCGGTGGCCGGCTACTTGGTACCTGCCGTTGCGTCCATCATGACCGGTTCATTGGTGGTGGAGTCCATAGCGGGGATTCCCGGCATCGGACGGTATTTGGTGCAAGGTGCGCTCAATCGCGACTACACCCTGGTGCTCGGCATGGTGGTCGTTTATTCCACTTTGCTCATCGGCTTAGGATTGCTGGTCGATCTGTTGTATGCGTGGTTGGATCCGCGCGTGAGGCATTGAGCATGGGCGCATTCGCCGATGAGGCATGGCGGCGTCTCCAGTCGAATCCGGCAGCCATCGCGGCACTGTGTGTGATGTGCGCCATCCTGGCATTGACATGGTTCGGCCCGTGGATCAGTCCTAACGATGCGCAGACGCTCGATTGGCTGCACCTTGCGGCGCCGCCCGGGCGACAAAGCGCACATTGGTTCGGGACCGACCGGCTGGGGCGTGATTTGTTCGTGAGGACGCTCGCGGGCACCCGGGTCAGCTTGGCCATTGGACTGGCCGCCAGCGCGGTGAGCCTCCTGGTCGGCGTGACCTATGGTGCGATCGCAGGCTATGTCGGCGGGCGCACCGATCACTTGATGATGCGATTGATCGAAATCTTGAGCGGTTTACCCCTGATCTTCTTCGTCATCGTACTCACCGTTGTTTTCGGGCGCGGTGAGTACTTGCTGTTCTTCGCGATCGGCGCGGTCGGCTGGCTGACCATGGCGCGAATCGTGCGCGGCCAGACGTTGAGCGTGCGCCGGCGAGAGTTCGTCGAGGCTGCGATCGCATCCGGCGCCACTACCGGCCGAATCATCTTTCGGCACGTGGTTCCCAATGTCATAGGCCCCGTGATCGTTTACGCCACGTTGACCGTGCCGCAAATCATCTTGTTCGAAAGCTTCTTGAGCTTCCTTGGGCTCGGGGTTCAGGAGCCGGGCGCGAGCTTGGGTACCCTGATCTCGGAGGGCGCGGCGGAAATGGAAGCGGCTCCCTGGATACTGCTGGTTCCGGGCGGCGCTCTGGCGCTGCTGTTGCTGTGTTTGAATATTTTCGGCGACGGCCTGCGCGACGCGCTGGATGTGCGGGATGGCGCGCCATGACGCCGACGTTGAACGTCCAAGACTTGCGCATCGCCTTCTCGCATCGTGCCGGCAATATCGAGGCGGTGGATGGCGTATCGTTTCAGATCGGACCGGCCGAGTGCGTCGGCATCGTCGGCGAGTCCGGATCGGGAAAAACGCAGATTTTCATGGCTGCCATGGGATTGCTGGCCGGCAATGCCAGAGCCACCGGCAGCGTTCGGTTCGAGGGTGCCGAGTTGTTGGCTGCCCA
Organism: Gammaproteobacteria bacterium; assembly: GCA_021323735.1. Classification (GTDB taxonomy): domain Bacteria; phylum Pseudomonadota; class Gammaproteobacteria; order Steroidobacterales; family Steroidobacteraceae; genus Bog-1198. The sequence continues at coordinate 47,344 of JAJPKM010000019.1, read as the reverse complement.
CCCTACGGCTCTCAACCGGATTCGCGGCTCGAAGCTCACCATGATTCCGCAGGATCCGATGACCTGCTTGACACCGCACCTGAAAATCGGCGTTCAGCTCGCGGAGGTGATGGTAACCCATCGAGGAACGACATGGCGCGACGCGCGATCATACGCCGCTCGCATGCTGGAGCGCGTGCACGTAGCGGAGCCGAGGCGCCGATTGAATCAGTATCCGCATGAGCTCTCGGGCGGCCTGCGTCAACGAGTCATGATCGCCATGAGCGTGCTGTGCGAACCCTCCCTGGTGATCGCCGATGAACCCACCACGGCGCTCGACGTCACCGTCCAGGCACAAGTCATGGAGCTGCTGCGCGCACTGCGCGGCGAATTCGGCATGGCGTTGGCGCTCATCAGCCATGATCTTGCCGTGGTGGCGGGGCTCGCCGACAGGATTTTGGTGATGTACGCCGGCAGAATCGTCGAGGTCGCGGCGGCCGCTGAATTATTCCGCCGTCCCCGGCACCCTTATACCGCCGAGCTGTTGAAATGCATGCCGACTATTGCCGGGCCACGAGCGGTGCGATTGCCGACGCTTGCCGGTCAGCCGCCGCGGCCCGGTGAGGTGTTGCAGGCCTGTGCTTTTGCACCGCGCTGCTCGCGCGCCGCCGACCGCTGCCGCATGGAGCGCCCGGAGCTTGTAGGCCCTGCCGATGCTCAAGTGGCCTGTCATTTCCCGCTGTCCCATGACTGACCCCTTGCTCGATGTGCGGGATTTGTGCGTGGACTTCGGTGCGAGTGCCACGATTGTGGGCGTGAACTTCGATCTGGCGGCCGGCGAGGTCTTGGGTCTGGTGGGCGAATCGGGGTCGGGAAAAACGACTCTGGCACGCGCCATCTTGAAGTTGCTTCCGGCACGCGGCAGCGTGCGATTCATGGGGCAGGATCTGCTCACATGCTCTGCCGCGGCGCTTCGCACGCGGCGCCGCGAGCTGCAAATCGTCTTTCAGGATCCGCTCGCGAGCTTGAATCCGCGCATGACGGTCGGCGAGGGGATCGGTGAGCCGTTGCAGATCTTCGAACCCCGCCTGGGCGCGCGGGCGCGGCGGCTGCGGGTGGGCGCCTTGCTGGAGCGAGTCGGCTTGAGTGGAGCCATGGCGGAGCGCTATCCGCATGAATTCAGCGGCGGGCAATGTCAGCGCGTCGCCATTGCCCGCGCCATGATCCTGCGGCCGAAACTGTTGATCTGCGATGAGATCGTCAGTTCACTGGATGTATCCATCCAAGGGCAGATCGTCAATTTATTGATCGACTTGCAGCGCGAGGCCGCCATGGCCGTGCTGTTCATCAGCCACAACCTGGCCGTCGTGCGGCACTTGAGTCAGCGCGTCATGGTCATGTACCTGGGAAGGGTGGTGGAAATCGCGCCATGCGATGCCTTGTTCGCGACGCCCAAGCATCCTTATACGCGTGTGTTGTTGGCGGCAGTGGCAGGCATTTCGAGCGCTCCGCGCGTCCCGACGCCGCCGGCGCCGCCGGCAGCGCTTCAGCCAAGTCCGGTAACAGTGCGGGAACCAAGCCCCGTGGCGGTGCTTAAGCCCAGCTCGGTGATGGTGCTGGAACGAAGTCCGGTGACGGCGCCGGAGCCAAGCCGGCCGGCGCGCTTGCTTGTGCAAGGATGCGCTTATCGCGACCGCTGTGCTTTCGCGCTGCCGCTATGCGCGGACCGTGAGCCGCCGCTCATTGAGGTCGGTGCCGGACACTGGGCGGCGTGCCACCGTTCGCACGAGACCCTTATTCCGCTATCCTTCGGTTCATGAAACGAAGAAAGCCGGTGCGGGCCAGCGACGGGCTTGCCAATGTGCGTTACGAAATTCGCGGCAAATTGGCGCGGCGTGCGCTGACCTTGGAGCGCCAGGGCTACGACATCGTATCCCTCAATATCGGCAACCCTTATGCGTTCGGCTTCCGCACCCCGGAAACAATGCGGCTGGCGATGATCGAGAATTTGCGCAACAGCGAGGGCTACGTGCACCAGAAGGGAATCTTTCCGGCGCGCGAAGCGGTGGTCATGCAGCAGCAGGAGCGCGGGGTGCGCGGTGTCACGGCGGAGGAGGTTTTCATCGGCAACGGTGTGAGCGAACTCATCGACCTTGCGCTGCGTGCCCTGCTCAATGCAGGCGATGAGGTCCTGGTGCCGAGTCCCGATTATCCACTGTGGAGTGCTGCGGTGAATTTGAATGGCGGCCGGGCGGTGCACTATCCGTGCCATGCGGCGCGTTCGTTCATACCCGACCCGGATGAGATCGAATCGCTCATCACCAAGCGCACCCGTGCCATCGTCATCGTCAATCCCAACAACCCCACGGGCGCGGTGTATCCCCGGGAGACATTGACCGCCATCGCGCGGCTCGCGGAGAAGCACCGGTTGGTGGTGTTGTGCGATGAGATCTACGACCACATCCTCTACGATGACGCAAAGTTCGTGCCCATGGCCACCTTGGTGCACGACACCCTGTGTTGCACCATGAGCGGATTGTCCAAGGTTTACCGCGCCTGCGGCTACCGTGTCGGGTGGGCATCGTTTTCGGGCGATGTCGAAGGTGCCGCCGAATACTTGAGCGGATTGGAACTGCTCTCCTCGCTTAGGCTTTGCAGCAACGTTCCAGGCCAGTGGGCGGTGCAAACGGCGCTCGGCGGCTATCAGAGCATTTTGGAGCTGACGCGACCGGGCGGGCGGCTGTACGAATCTAGGGCCGCCATCATCGAGGGTGTCGCGCGCAGCAAGTACCTCGAGCTGTCGCGGCCCATGGGTGCCCTGTACGCCTTCGTGCAAGTGCGCAGCGAGGTGCTGCCCGATTTCGATGATCAGGCGTTTGCCTTGGACCTGCTGGACAGGAAACATGTCTTGGTGGCGCCGGGAGTGAGCTTCAACGTGGCCTACCGCAATGCCTTCCGCATCACTAACCTGCCTGAACCCGAGGTCATCGCCACGGTGTTCACGCGCATCGAGGAGTTGCTCGATGCGCAGGGAGCCGAGGGGCCCGACCTGAAAATCGTCTCCGCCGCCGCCCAGGTCCGGCAACACTGAACGCGGTCGCGGTTTCTCCCAGCCTGCTCGTGGCCGCGGCTTCCGGCCGCACGGTACTGACGCCGAATACGGAGTTGGCCGCCGCGCTGTTCGACGCCATCGAGCGTGGACATGGAACTGCCGGCGATCAGGTCTGGCCGACGCCTCGCGTGCGCGACTTTGCTGGCTGGTTGCGCGAATACCATGTGCACGGACAGCTGCGGGACTCAGGATCGGCGCGCGTGTTGAGCGAGGTGGAGGAGAGCGAACTGTGGCGCCAGGTCATCGACGGCTCGGATCTGGGGCAGGAGTTCCTCGATCCGGGCGGTGCCGCTCGGGCCGCCCGCCGCGCAAGGCGCACGCTGCGTGACTACGGGATTCCCTTGCAAGCCCTCAGCGAGGATCCATCGGAGGAGGTTCAGGCGTTTCTCGCATGGCATCATGCCTTTGAAGCACGATGCCGCGCACTGGGATGCATCAGCTCCGATGCATTGCTCGGGGATGCATCCGTGCCGCGGGACCCGGTGGTTTGGGTCGACAGTCCTCAGTGGCGACCGGCGGCGCGCCATTGGCTCGAGCGCCACGGCCGGGTATTGAACCCGCAGATCGTCGCATCTTCGGGCGTGGCGCACGTTCATGCGGCCTCGCCGGCGGCCGAACTGTCGGCGATCGCGCGATGGGCTGGAGAGAGCCTCGCCGATGAGGGCTTTCGCGCTTGGATCTGCATTCCGGACTTGAACCGGCGTCGTGCGGAAGTGATCGATGCGCTCGATGCCGTATTGGCACCCCGGCGATTTGGATTGGGCGAGGTTGGAACAGCGCCCTACGCGGTGGCAGGCGGTTCGCCGCTGGCTGAATATGCGCCGGTGCGTGCGGCTTTGGATACCTTGGCCGCGGGCTCAGGATCGCTGCCGTTTCCGAAGTTCAGCGCGCTGCTGCGGGCCCCTGAACTGCAGGCTTCCGAGAACGATGCCGCCGGCGCCGCGCGCTTGGACCTCGCGTTGCGTCGCGGCGCCTCGAGCGAAGCGGATCTGATGTCCTGGCTCGCCTTGGCCGAGCAGCTGGCGCGAACCGTGGGGATTGGGGAAGCCGGCGCCGTGCAGCGTCTGCGCGCCTCCCAGCGGGCGCTGGCGCCGCTGCGCGGCGCACACCTCTTGAGCGAGTGGGTGTCGGTGTGGATAAACGCCTTCGAGGCAGGTCCCTGGGCCTTGCGCCATCGCTGGTCGAGCATCGAATATCAGGCGGCCGAGCGATTCCGGGAATTGTTGGCAACGCTGGCGACGGCCGATCGGCTGCTCGGTACGCAGACGTTCGAATCGGCGCAGCGCATTCTGCGCCGGGCAGTTCACGACACGGCGTTCCAAGTGCAGACGGGGGTCCCGCCCATCTGGGTGAGCGCTCAGCTGATGGATCCCTGGCTCAACTACACCGGCGTGTGGATCGGTGGCTGTGGCGATGACCAGTGGCCACCGCCGATTGCGCCCGTGGCCTTGATCCCGGTCAGAGTGCAGCGCCTCTATGGCGTGATATCGGCCGGCGCAGAATCGCAGCTGGCATTGGCGGCGGACTTACAGAGGCGCTGGCAAGAACGCGCCGGTCAATGCATCTTCAGTCATGCGGATCCGGGAGACGGCAGCGTCAGTACGCCCAGTCCTTTGCTGCCGAAGGCGTCGGTGCCTGCGCCGTCCGGGCCATCGTCATCGCCATCGCCGCCGCCGCTGCCATATGCAGCACCGCCGTCCCATGCCGCATCGCCACGCCCGCATTGGCATGCCATGCTCAGGGAGGCGCCGCAGCTGCAATCCCAGTGGGATGAGCAGGCGCCGCCGGTATCGCCTGTCGAGCGCACACACGGCGTCGCGACGCTCAGGGCGCAATCGATCTGCGCTTTCCGCGGCTTCGCGGAGACTCGATTGGACGTTCAATCTCTCGAGCAACCCGTTCCGGGGTTCAACGAACGGGAGCGCGGCGAGCTGGTTCATCATGCGCTGGAGCATATTTGGTCGACCTTGCGTGATTCCGGCGCGCTGCAGGTCTTGACGCTGCCGGCGCAGCAACTGCTGCTCGATGAGGCCGCGTGCCGCGCATTGGCGATCGTGTGCAAGCGGCGCGATCCCGGCGCCCGTTGGCGCGTGCGTGAACGGCTGCGGCTGCGGCACCTGCTGGGGCTTTGGCTGGATGTCGAGCGCGTGCGCATGCCCTTCGTCGTGCAAGCCATGGAGGGCGAGGCGCAGACGGTACGATTCGCCGGCGTCGAGTTCCGGGTGCGCATCGATCGGGTCGATCGGCTGCCGGATGGCGCACGGGTGTTGATCGACTACAAAACCGGCGGGGCGTTGGCCGACTGGCGCGGCGAGCGACCGGACAATCCGCAGCTGCCGATCTACGCGCTGCTGCGCCCGGAACGATTGGTCGCCGTCGCCTATGCCAAGGTCAATGCCGCCGAGCCTGGCTTTGTTCCGGAGTCGGAGCGGCGGGATATTTTCTACCCACGATCTCGAAACACGAGGTTGGAGGGAATGCCGGACTTTGCCGCGTTGATCGGCCTGTGGTCGCAGCGGGTTGAGCGCATCGCCGGTGAATTCGTTGCCGGCCGAGCCGAGGTCGCGCCCACCCTGGATGCTTGCAGGACCTGTCATTTGCAGGGGCTGTGCCGTGTACCCGCCGCACTCGAGGAGTGGGAAGATTCCCGTGAGTGAACGGACACGCGATGCCGTCGACGGTGCAGCCCGCGAGCAGGCCGTCACTTCGAACCGATCGGTGCTGGTGCAGGCGCCCGCGGGTTCTGGCAAGACCACGCTGCTGGCGCAGCGCTACCTGCGCCTGCTGGCGCTCGTCGATGCACCCGAGCGCATTCTGGCGCTCACCTTCACTCGCCGTGCAGCCGCGGAAATGCGTCAGCGCGTGTTGAGCGCGCTCGGCGCGGCCGCGCTTGCGCAGTGCCCGGACGGCATGAACCAGCGCACCTGGAGCCTAGGTGTGGCGGCCAAACGGCGCATGGAATCGATGAACTGCAATCTGGAATTGCAGCCTTCGCGGCTACGCATAGAAACCATCGACGCCTTTAATTCCTGGCTGGCGAACCAACTGCCGATCAGCGCCGGCGCGGGTTCGGCGTTGCGCGTACTCACTGACGTGCGGCCGGCTTACGAGGAGGCGGCGCGCCGCGCGCTGGCCCATGAGGGCGCGGATGCGTTCGGCGTGGCAGTCGATCGGGTCCTCGAGCTGGATGATCAGCGCTGGCGAAAGTTGGTCGCGCTCATCGCCGCGATGCTGCCCAGCCGCGATCGTTGGCTGCCGCTGTTGGCGGGCCGCCTGCAGGCCACCAGCGCCATCGATGCGACCCAGCTCGCCGGTGTGCGGCGGCATTTCGACGAGGATCTGCAGTTGCTGGTCACGCGCGTCCTGCTTCGGGCAGAGGAACTGCTGGGGACCGAACGGGTCGGCGTCATCTCATCGCTCATGCACGCCGCCGCGCAGCGCCTGAGCGAAACATCGCCCATGGCGGTGTGGCGCGCATCCGCAGCCGCCCTCAAGGCCGAGGATACCGACATCGCGCGCTGGCGCTGTCTGGCGACGCTGTTGCTGACCGCGGAAGGTACGCTGCGCAAGCGCGTCACGATCACCGAAGGTTTCCCGCCGGGCTGTACGGACAAACCGGCGATGATGGACTTGTTGACGGAACTGGAGCGCGATCCGCGGATGCTGGACCTACTGCGGGAATTGCGCACCTTGCCGGATCCCTATTACAGCGACGGCGCTTGGGCGCGCGTGCGCGAGATCGCTCAGGTCTTGGTCCTGGCCGCGGCAGAGCTCGATACGGTGTTTCGCGAGCAGGGGGCGGTGGATTTCCCGGCCGTTTCCCTCTCGGCGCTGCGCGCCCTAGGCACCGCCGAGGCCCCGACGGACCTCAGTCTGCGCATCGACTACCGGCTTCAGCACATCTTGGTGGACGAATTCCAGGACACCTCCAGCGCCCAATTGGACCTGATGCGGCAGCTGACCGCCGGCTGGCAGAAGGATGACGGCCGCAGCATCTTCTGCGTGGGCGACCCCATGCAATCCATATACGGATTTCGCCAGGCAGAGGTCAGGGCATTCCTCGAATTGGCGGAGGAGGGCATCGGCGAAGTGCGATTTGAAGTGCAGCGGCTGCGAAGCAATTTCCGCTCCGACCCCGTCGTCGTGGACTGGATCAATGCCTGTTTTGCCGCGCTCATGCCGCAGTCCGACGACCGGCATCGAGGCGCCATCGGCTTCCATGCCAGTGAGGCTGCCGTCGCGCGGTCGGGGGAGTCGGAGCAAGGCGTCACCTGTTCAGGGTTCAAGAACCGTGGTGCCGAGTCGACGGCCATCGCCGATATGATCGGCGCGGCGATGGAGCGGCATCCTGAATGGCGGATCGCCGTGCTGGTGCGCGCCAAGAATCACGCGCGCGAGATTGCCGCGAGCTTGCGAATGCTAAGAATTCCCTTCCGTGCGGTGGACATCGAGCCTCTGCAGGATCGGGGCATGGTTCGCGACATCATGATGCTTACCCGCGCCCTGCTGCATCTTGGCGATCGCATCGCGTGGCTGGCGGTGCTGCGCGCGCCATGGGCCGGGCTATCCCTCGCCGATCTCCTGCTCATTGGGCGCGCACGGCCGTTGGTGTGGGAGGCGATGCGGGACGATGAATTCCTGCTGTCGCTCAGCGAAGATGGCCGCGCACGCTGTGGCCGGGTGCGCACGATATTGCAGGCTGCCTTTGCAGTGCGCAACGACAGCTCGATTGCGCGATGGGTGGAACGAGCCTGGCTGGGCTTGGGCGGGCCAAGCTGCGCATCGTCGGCGCAGGAACTGGACTTGGCCGGCGCCGCATTCTCTCGCCTCAAGATGCTGGAGGAGCGCGGCCTGCCGGATCCTGCCGACCTGCCGCAGAGCTTCGCAGACCTGTTCGCCGATCACGGCGCCGAGAGCAACGTCGAGATCATGACGATTCACAAGGCCAAGGGCTTGGAGTTCGACATGGTGGTGCTGCCCTCGCTCGAGCGCCCGGTGCCGGGAAATCACGATCAATTGCTGCTCCTGCACCAGTTTGCGCGCACCGGCCGCGACGGCATGGTGATGGCGGCACGTCCGCCGGTGGGCACGCAGGCCGATCGGCTGTTCGATTTTCTGCGCAGTCAGCGGCGCGACGCCGGCATGCTCGAGGCGCAGCGGCTGCTCTACGTGGCGTGCACTCGAGCGAAATACCGATTGCGACTGACCGCCGTGGTGGGCGTCCCGGAAGAGCTGGAGGATGATGACTCGGCGGCACGCCGGCAATGGTCGCCTCGCGCCGGCAGCCTGCTCGGGGTTTTGTGGCCGGTGGTCGGCAATCAGTTCGTGTTGCAGGCCGACCCGGCGCCCGCAACCGGCTTGCCGCAGACCCCGCCCGACGGCGCATTGCGCGGCGGACCACTGCGGCGCCTGCCGAGGGACTGGCCGCAATTTATTATTCCCATGCCGTTTTCAGGCGAGGCGATCACCGTGCCGCGGCGGCGTGATGAGACGCCGATTTTCGATTGGGCAGGCGAAACCGCGCGGCGCGTCGGCAGTCTGGTGCATGCGGAATTGCAGGCCATGGAATTGGCCGGCCTCGATGAGGTCGCGATCCGTGCCCGGCACGGCCATTACAGGCGTTGGCTGGCGCTGCATGGCGTGCCCGAGGATCGCCTGCAGCACGCCACCTCTAGGGTCGTCGAGGCTTTGCTTGCCGTGCATCGCGATCCTCGCGGCCGCTGGATTTTGAAGTCCGGATATCGCAGCGACCTTCGTGAGCACGCGCTCTCCGGGCAGGTGGGTGGTGAGCTGGTGCGCGTGGTGTTTGATCGCAGCTTCATCGACGATGCCGGAGTGCGCTGGGTGATCGACTACAAGACCAGCCAGCACCTAGGTGGCGGCCTCGAGGAGTTTCTCGATCGCGAGGTGGAGCGTTATCGGCCCCAACTGCATCGCTATGGGCAACTGGCGCGCCGCCTAGGCCCTGAACCGGTTCGACTCGGACTGTACTTCCCGTTGATGCGAGCCTGGCGCGAGTGGGCGGCCGAAGAAGGAGTTGACTAGCCACCATACCTGTATGTATAAACAGTACCTCATAAGCCAAACAAAGAGGGGACTCCCATGATCGGATACGTCACTTTGGGCACCAATGACCTGAAGCGTGCTGCCGCCTTTTACGATGCATTGCTGGGCGAAATCGGTGCCAAACGCATGATGGAAGGCGAGGATTTCGTGGCTTGGTCGGTGAAACCGGATTTGCCGGGCCTTGGCGTGACCCGGCCTTTCGACAAGAAACAGGCCACCGTGGGCAATGGTGTGATGGTGGCGCTGGTCGTCGACAGCGAGGCGAAAGTCAACGCGCTGCATCGGAAGGCCCTGCAATTGGGCGGCAAGGATGAAGGCGCTCCCGGCAAGCGCTCTGAGAATTTCTATGCCGGGTATTTCCGCGACCTGGATGGCAACAAGCTCAACGTCTTCGTCGGTGGGTAGAACTTTACCCGCAAGGCTTAGAGCGTGAATTCGAGCTCGACCGGGAACCGGCCTGCGGCGTCTCGGGGCCGAAGTTGGGACAGGGTGCTGAGCTGATTGCGAAGCGCCGGGGAGGCTTCGGCGCGCTCTTTCAGCGTGCCGGACAGCATGCCGGTGCGTGTCGCGGGCATGTAGCGGATCTGCGCCTGAAGCTGCAGCGGACCACCGGCGTCGTTGAGACTGGCCGTGATACTGCCATCGGCGGCAATGGCGCCCGGGCCGAGTGTCAGTACGTAGCTGCCGAGGTCAGAACCATCGGCGATTTGCGCAGCGGCAAGATGCGCGACTTCGAACGTGCCTACCGCCGAATCGAGTCGCCGAAAATCGCCATTGAATGCCGCCATCGCCAGATGAGCGGTGCCGCTCCATCCTAAGGCGATACCGAGGTCGCGCAAATCTTCGATGGCACCGCCGCCCCGGATGTCGTGACCGGTCATCGCGCCGCCGGAGAACTGCGCCGTCCCGTCGATGACGAAGCCCACCTTCACCCAGTGAAGGTCCGCCGCAGGCGCCATTCGCAGCAGCGATAGCGGATGCACCTGCCATTCGATGGCGCCGGCGTCGCGCCCATTGATCGCCAGGCGTCCTGCGGCACCGTGCAGCAGGCTGCCGGAGAAATCTTCCGCCCGCACTTGTGCGGGCAGGAAATGTGCGATCAACGAGGCCGGCAGCACGAACACCGATGCCGCGGCCAACGCTGCGGTCAGGGCGATGACGCCGAGAAGTATCGGCGGCCAACGTCGCGCCGGCTTTTGCTTAACGGCGGGGCGCGCTGAACGAGATGCTGGCATTGACCATTCCGGGCGTCGGCGTGCGATCCACCGTGATCGATTCGATCGCCAGACCGTAGCTCCGATCCAAGGTATCGAGCCATGTGACCAAAGTGTCGAAGGGGGCCGCTTCCAATTGCACGCGCACCCCGCCTGCGGTGCTCGGCTGTGTACCGCGCAATGCGCCGGCAAGTCCCGCCTCGCGGCCGACGCGGTCCACCAATACCACCGGTGCTTCGCCGGTATCGGCCGGCAGCTGGCCGCCCAGGGTGCGCACCTCGGGTGCATTCGCTCGCATCCACGCCAAATCCTCGCGCCGCGTTTCAATCCCCTTGACCGTACTCGACAGCACGGACTGCAAGGGCATGAGAATGCCGCCGATCAAGATGATCAGCGCCAGGAGTACGGAGCCGAAGGCGACCACGCGTTGTTCGCGCTCCTGCAAGCCGGCATACCAGGTTCGCAGTGCGTTCATCGGTGCGCCTTGCCCGACTGGCCGCGCACGTGAAGGTGCGCTTCGACACCGGCAGCGACGGGATTCGAGGATTGAATCTCGGCGGTGAGCCCCTCCTTGCCCGCGAATTGCGTGAGCTGCGAGAGTGCAGCGAGGCTGGGCGCGCTCACCGTCATGTCGAGCGAATCGTCCCGATAACTCATGGCGCTGATGGTGGTCTTCGGCGTTACCGCCAGCGCGCCACTCAAGGTTTGCAACGTGCGCAGAAAGTACTGCGGACCGGCACCGGACTTGCGGATCTTCTCCAGCTTCGATTGCATTTGCCGGCGCGGGTTGCTCGGGGTATCGCCGGGCATGGCCGACGAGAATACCTGGGAGATTTCCCCGTCCAGGGCGGCGGATTCATGCTTGGCGTTGCGGATCTGCAGTGCCTGCGCGGCAACGTGGATCAGCAATAGCGCCGCGGCGAGCCCGGCGGCAAGGCGCCACTGACGCCATCGTGCACCGTAGTCAACGGTCCGAGAAAACTCTCCCTGCAACAGATTGACTGCATCCGGATTATTGAGGCCCCGCGCCAGCCAAGGCAGCGGTCCATCCGCCAGCAATTGCACCTTGAGCGACTCGAAATCCTCCAGCAACTCTTCGAAGTCGCCTTGCACTCGCACCCAGTCCTCACGCGTGACGTAGAGGATGGCGCTTTCCTTCGCCTTGGGTTCCGCCGAGGGCTCGAGCGGATCCGCAATCACCCCCGCTACCACCAGCGCTTCCCTCACGGGCGAGAGCTCGACGGCAAAGGGCAGGGCGCCGGGACGGCGCACCGCGAGCCGCTCGTTCTCCAGCCACAACACGGTCTGGCCGGGATTCTCCGGCATGAGCGAGATGTCCGGATAAATCACTTCCGGATTCAATCCGGCGGCGGTGAGCTCGGCGATCCAGCCCTGCAGTACTGAGCGCGATACCACCGCCACCGGCGTGCCGGCACTGGCGCGGCGGCGGCCGATGGCAAAGCTCAACAGATCGACATCCTCGGTCAACTGCTCCTCGAGTGCGAAGGGGACGGCGCGCGCGAGTTTCGCCCCGCTGCCGGGCGGCAGCTCCGGCTCGGCCAATAAAATCTGCGTCGCCGGCGCAAGGACTACCAGCCGGCCGTTGCGCCATACGGCGGCAGCCAGACTCAAAGATCCGCGCTGCCGGGTGGGCGTGGGGGCACCGGCTTCGTCGAGCGTGAGCCATTCGGTCTCTTCTTGACCCAAGGGCGGGAGGCGTAACAGCAATGATTTCGGCATGAAGCTTAGCCTGAACAATTTATGGGCAACGGAATAGACCCGAAGGAGGGCGGGTTGGACGGGTATTTTCCGGAGCGTGAAAAACAGGGCTCGGCGCATGCGCCGAGCGGGTTCGCCAGGGATGGCGAACCCCGGCTTGCAGCGATGCAGGATGGCATCGCGTCGCAAGTTTTTCCCGCAGCCTCCATGGGCGCGACGCATGCGTCGCGCGGGTGGCCATGGATGGCCACCCAGGGCTTGCGCGAAGCAGGGACTGCGTAGCGCAATGGATTCACGGCGGTCCGGAAAATACCCGTCCAATTCGGCCTACGTGCATGATACCAAGCGTGCATGAATAATTAAGCTTATGGTGTCCCAAATGAGCGCAGCAGCGGCGTGACCTTCGTCGGACCGCGAACCAAAAGACTGTACAAGGTGAACTCCGTAGTGCCAAGCATGACGCGCGTGGTGAGCTGGAAGTAGGAACTGGTGGTGCCAATGGGATTGCCGATTTTTGCCATGGCAGTCGGTCCGGCAAAACTCGTGGCGACGTTGGTGAAGGTCTGTTTGTCGGGGAAGCACCCCGCCTTGCGGCCATTGGCGAGCACCGCGGGATTGTTCGACCATTCGCCGTTCAAGCCTTCCACCAGGCTCTCCAGCACCAGAGCGGGCGCGGTACATAGATTGATCTGGGTGTTCGCGTTCGGCAGGGCCGTGACGTAAGGAGCGATCTTGCGGTAACGGTCTGCCCCGAAGCCTGGAAGATTCATCAGCTCCGTGGGCGACACCATCGGCCAATTGGCGGTGCGGTAGGGCGGTGTCTGCGAGGTGTAGACGGCATCTTCCGCGCCATCAGGATTTCCTACGACATCGTCTTGATCCAGCCAGTCGCGCGCCAGTCCCGCCCACTTCGGCTCGACGCCCACCGACGCCAGCAGGCGCTGAAACTGTTGCAGCGGCAGCGGATCTTGCATGCCGTCGGACCCCAAGCGGGCGAGAGTGTTCAAGTTGAAGCGCCCCTGCATGTCTTCCAAGGCACCCTGCATGGTGCCGATGGGCTCGCCTTCCGGATTGCTGTCCGGGGTGATGGGCAGGGGCTGGGTCACCTGAGCCCAGGGGCCGGCCAAGGTGGTGTTGTTGGCGCTGGTCTGCAGATCCTGCATGAGCACGTCGGCCGCCAGCGCCTCGGCGCCCAGGCCAAAGTGCAGTGCCTGCTCCGCGGCAAGCACCCCCGTGGTGCGGCGTAATTCGAGAAACCCGTCGAAGCTCAACTTCGTGGCCAGTATGGTCGCCAGCGCCACGAGAATGAGCGCGATGATGAGCGCGACGCCGCGCTGGCGGGCCGGGCCTGCCTTGAAGGGCTTCATCCGGCGACCTCGACCACGCGCCGGATGGCGCCCCAATCCTTGAACTGAACGATGATTTCAACGGCCACCGGCCGCGATTGAATGTCGGCCGTGGGGTTGGAGCCACCTTGAAGGGTGCTGGCTTCCGGCCACTGATTCTGCCAGGCCTGATTGCCGTCCAAGTAGCGGAGTTGGACCCCCATCACGCCGGTTAGCAAGTCTTGGACGACGGGTTTATTTCCCTGCACGGTGTCCAAGTTGGCCTGGTAGCTGCGCCTGAGCACCTCACCGACCAAGGCATATGAGACGCGCTGCAAGGTGCTGCGCTGCTGACCGGCCGTGTTTGACCATCCGGCGCGCGTCAAGTCGACCATGGGAACGGCGCTGGGGTCGGTGGTGGACCCGAAGCTCGATCCGGAATTGAAGCTCAAGCCAGGGCTGTTGCCGGATCCGGAATTGAAACTCAAGCCACCCGAGGAGCCGGAACTCGACCCGGCGGAGCCTAAGCTGGCCGAGGTGACGGTGACCTTGCCGGCGCCCGGTGTGCCGCGCAGTGCGGGAAGGCGCTGTGATCCCAAGATATCCCGCACCGGGTGCGGCGAAAGCTGCGCGAAGTCGGACGCCATGACGCGCATGCCGAACTCGATTTCGCGCGAACGTTGCAAGGAAAGTTCGGTGCGCTCGGCGGAAATGCGCCCGGTTCGGTAAGTCGAGTAGCCGAGCCCCGACATGATCGCCAAAATCAGCAGTGCGACCAGGATTTCGACCAGCGTAAAGCCTGACTGGCAATGATGCGATTCTGCGGGCCGCGGGTTCATGGCGTCGCCGGCGGAACGCCCGGCGGAGGGGGCGGCTGAAGCGGGGGGCCATTGCCGGGTGTGACTGGATGGCCGGGCGCCGGTGGATTACCTGTGGGAGTGCCGGTCGGTGTGCCGGTGCCGGTCCCGGTGGCCGCAGCGGCCGCACCGATGCCCGTGGTCCAATCGATGATCAAGGAACCCGGCGCCGCCAATGAGGTACCCAGAAACCCCACCGCTTGGGCCACGGGATTGCCCTTGGTCTTGGCGTCGCCGAGATAGACCCGGACCACGACACGTTTCATGCTGGCAATGCTGGTGTCGAAGTAGCGGGTATCGTAATGCCATTTGCGGTTGCCGAAATCCAGTTCGCCGGTGTCGGTGTTTTGACCGAACTTGACCACATTGAGGCGCACTTCCGTGAGGCGGTTGAGCGCAATCCACTGAGCCAGTGTCTTGTCCCTCAAAAAGCCGCTGGTGCGCGCCGTGCCGTTGACCGCGACCATGAGGGCCGTGAGGCCCAGTGCGACGATTACCAGCGCGACGAGGACTTCGACCAGCGTAAAGCCGCCCGTACGGGGTGGAAGCCTCAACTGCGCTTGTCCACTTTGTTCGAACTCTCGCGGGAAATTTTACCGAGCGCGTCGCCGTCCACCGATGCCTTGGCTTGCGTCGCATCGCGCAGCAAAGTGAGGCGAAAGGGCGTGCCTTCGCCGCTCGCGGCAATCGCGATTTGCGGGTTGGGCGGATCGCCGCTGGTCAGATTTCTGTCGATGGGTTTGATCACCACGGTCTGCGAGTCGAGCTGCAGCTGGAACGTGACGCCCTTGGGCAATTCGCGGTGCCGAAATTCCCGTTCTTGATCGAGCATCAGCCAGCGATCGCGGCGCACGTCATAGAATACGAACTCATAGGCTGTGGGTTCGATCCGCAGGCCGAAGTCCCGGCCTTCCAACAGCGCGCGCTCGTGCAGCAGGCCCACTAGCCCCTCGATGCGCCGGCTTTCCTCGTCGAGCGCAGCGTCGCGTCCCGTTGCGCTCACCGACAAAACGGTGAGCGATATGACCACGAGGATGATCACGATCACCACCAGAATTTCGACGAGAGTGAAGCCCTTGCTGCGCATGTTGCGCATCGCTCTTGGCGAGGTCTATTTCTGCTCGATCGTAAAACTGTTGATATCGGCGTCCGGACCCTCGCCGCCGGGCTTGCCGTCTCGGCCGTATGAGGTGATGTCGTATTCTCGGCCGTCCGCGCCCGGGCTCGTATAAATATAAGGATTGCCCCAGGGATCTTTGGGAACGGACGGCAGGTAGCCGTGCGGGGGATAGTTGGTGATCGTTGGGTCCGCGGGTTGCTTCACCAGCGCCTGCAATCCCTGCTCGGTGGTGGGATATTTGAAATTGTCCAGCCGATACAGGTCCAGAGCGGTGCCGATGGACTTGATGTCGGTCTGCGCGGCCGTCACGCGAGCCTTATCGACCTTGCCCAGAATATTAGGTACCACGAGTGCCCCGAGCACTGCCAGAATGACCACGACGACCATGATCTCAATAAGGGTAAAACCGCGGTGGCGATAGCGCATAGTGACCTCGAAAATTCCTTGGATGATACCAAATTGGCGCCGACCGATGCCCGCTGACGGCGCCATGGCCTTCACGCGGATCGCTGCGGCATTACAGTGGGATCGCGGACGATGGATTTGGTTGCTGCTGATTTTGCTGCTGCTGGGCGCTGTGTTGGGTCTAGGCGACAATATGAGCGCATTGTTGCGTTATGATCGCACCGGGATCGCGGCCGGGGGCTGGTGGCGGTTGCTGACCGCCCACATCGTACACCTCGACGCCCACCACTTGATCCTCAACGAGCTGGGTTTGGTGCTGGTGTGGTCCTTGTTCGCGCAGGACTACGATGCGGTCGAATGGTGTGCCATTGCTCTGAGCGGGGCCTTGGCGATCAGTTGCGGACTTTGGTGGCTCAGCCCGCGGGTGGTGTGGTATGTGGGCGCCTCCGGAGTCCTGCACACACTCATGGCCGCGGGCACGGCCAAGCATCTGGCGAACCGCGCCTGGGACCGCTGGATTTTGTTGTCGGGATTGTGCGCAAAATTGGCGTGGGAGCAGTGGGGTGGACATTCCGCGCCGCTGGTGATCCTGGATGCCCATCTGTACGGGGCGGCGTGCGGATTTGCGGTGGGGGCTGCACTGTCGCTGCGGACCGCTATAATTCGCCAACGCTCACGGGCTTAAAGATGGAAAATTACATGTCGCTTGCCTTCGTATTCCCCGGCCAGGCCTCCCAATCCATCGGCATGATGAGTGCCTTGGCGAAGCAGGCTCCCATCATCACGACGACCTTTGCCGAGGCGAGCGGCGTGCTGGGATACGATTTGTGGCAGCGCTGCCAGGAGGGTCCGGCGGAGCTGCTGAATTCGACCGAGTGCACCCAGCCGGCGATGTTGACGGCCGGTGTCGCGACCTATCGGCTGTGGCGCGAACGGGGCGGCGCCGCGCCGGCGATGATGGCCGGCCATAGTCTCGGCGAATTCAGCGCACTGGTGGCCGCAGACTATTTGGACTTCAAGACCGCGGTGGCGCTGGTGAAATACCGGGGTGAACTCATGCAGGCCGCGGTGCCGAGCGGGCAGGGCGGTATTGCCGCCATCTTGGGGTTGGAAGATGCCGATGTCGAAGCGGCATGTCAGGAAGCCTCGCAGGGCGAAGTCGTCGAGGCCGTGAATTTCAACGCGCCCGGGCAGGTCGTGATTGCCGGGCTCGCGACCGCCGTGGCGCGCGCCATCGACGTTGCCACGGCGAAGGGTGCGCGGCGCGCCATGGCGCTGCCCATGAGTGTTCCCGCGCATAGTTCTCTCATGCGGCCGGCGGCCGAACAACTGCGCACCAGGCTGGACGCTACGCCGCTGGCGGAGCGCTCTTCAATCAAAGTGTTCGGCGTCGATTGCAAGGCGCATACCGGTGCCAGCGAGATACGGGCAGGTCTTGTCAGGCAATTGGCGACGCCGGTGCACTGGGCGGCGACGGTGCGCACCATGATATCCGCCGGCGCGACGCAGATCATCGAGTGCGGACCGGGGAAGGTACTGACGGCGTTGAATCGGCGCGTGGACAAGAATCGGGATCTTAAGATGCTGGCGCTGGAAGATCCGCAGGCCTTCGATGATGCGCTGGCGGCGGTGGCAACAGCATGTTGAACGGAGAAATTGCCTTGGTCACCGGCGCCTCGCGCGGCATCGGCGCCGCCATTGCGGATCGATTGAGCCGCGACGGGGCACGGGTCATCGGCACGGCCACCACGCCCGAAGGTGCGGCTCGCATCACGGATCACCTTGCGGCGCGCGGCGGGCGCGGCGCGGTGCTCGACGTGCTCAGCCAGGAATCGATCGAGGCCCTGATCGATGACATCGAGGCGCGAGAAGGGGCGGTCGGCATTCTGTGTAACAACGCCGGCATCACCCGCGATACCCTATTGCTGCGTATGAAGCCGGATGACTGGGATGCCGTCATCCAGACCGATCTGACCTCGGTGTTTCGCCTCTCGAAAGCGGTACTTCGCGGCATGATGAAGGCCCGCAAGGGACGTATTGTCAGCATCACCTCGGTGGTCGGCCTCACGGGCAATCCCGGCCAGGCAAATTATGCCGCCGCCAAGGCCGGCATCATCGGATTCACCAAATCGCTGGCCCGAGAGGTCGGCTCGCGCGGCATCACCGCCAATGCCATAGCCCCCGGCTTCATCGACACCGATATGACGCGCGCGTTGAACGAGGCGCAGCGTACGGCGCTGAACGCTCAAATTGCCTTAGGAAGGCTTGGCCAGCCGGCGGATATTGCCGCGGCGGTGGCGTTTTTGTGCTCTGCGGACGGGGCGTACATCACCGGCGAGACGTTGCACGTCAATGGCGGGATGTACATGGCCTAGGGCTTTGAGACGTATTTGACACCCTCAGTCGGGCCCTTTTGTCAACAATTCCGGGGTGCGCTTGAGCCAAATATGCGGTCAAGGTAGCCGCCGCCTTCGCGTTCACATAAAATACGCGCCCGGTCGATGCCGCTGGTCGCAAGGGTTCTGAAACCGCATGAATAGCAATTCCGAGAGGACACCATAACGATGAGTACTGTTGAGCAGCAGGTTAAAAAGATCGTGGCCGAACAGTTGGGCGTGAAAGAAGAAGAAGTCACCAACGATGCCTCGTTCGTCGACGACTTGGGGGCAGACTCGCTGGACACGGTGGAACTGGTCATGGCGCTCGAGGAAGAATTCGAGACGGAGATTCCCGACGAGGACGCCGAGAAGATCACCACGGTGCAGCAGGCAATCGACTATATCAACTCGCACAAGGGCAAGACCTGAGCGCTATCGATCCCGCGCCATCGTCCTTGCCGAAGATAGGCTCCTAGATGATGTTGAGCAAACGACGCGTGGTCATTACGGGTCTTGGCATCGTATCGCCGGTGGGCAACGATGTGGAGAGCGCATGGGCCTCCATCTTGGCGGGCCGCAGCGGCATAGCGGCCATCGAGCGCTTCGACAGCAGCAGTTTTCCGACGCACTTTGGCGGCGAAATCCGCAAGCTCGATCTGGAACCCTACATGAGCACCAAGGATGCGCGGCGCATGGACGCGTTCATGCAGTACGGCGTCGTGGCCGGCATCCAGGCGATGCGCGATTCCGGATTCGAAGTGACGGCGGCGAATTCGGAACGCATCGGCATCATGATTGGATCGGGCATGGGCGGCCTGGAGTCGATCGAAGAGACCTACGACAAGTATCTGGAGACGCACTCTCCGAAGAAGGTCTCGCCGTTTTTCATCCCCGCCAGCATCATCAATTTGGTGAGCGGGCATTTGTCGATCGCCTTCAAGATTACCGGACCCAATCTGGCGGTGGCGACCGCTTGCACCACTTCCACCCACGCGCTGGGATTGGCGATGCGCCTGATCCAGTACGGCGAGGTGGATGCGATGCTGGCCGGCGGTTCCGAAATGGCGACCTGCGTAACCGGTGTGAGCGGATTCGCCCAGGCGAAGGCGCTGTCGCAGCGTAACGAGGATCCGCAGGCGGCAAGCCGCCCCTGGGACAAGGATCGCGACGGCTTCGTCATGGGAGACGGCGCCGGCGCGATGCTTCTCGAGGAGTACGAGCATGCCAAGGCGCGAGGCGCGAAGATTTACGCGGAAATCGTCGGCTTTGGAATGAGCGGCGATGCCTTTCACGTCACCGCGCCGCCCGATGATGGCGAGGGGGCTCGCAAGGCCATGGCCAAGGCGCTCACCGACGCCCAATTGAGTCCCGATCGGGTGCAGTACGTGAATGCCCACGCCACCTCGACGGAACTCGGCGATCGCGCCGAAACACTGGCCATTCGGCGCGCATTCGGCGCGGCTGCGGACAAACTGGCGGTCAGTTCCACGAAATCCATGACCGGACATCTGCTGGGCGCGGCCGGAGTGGTCGAAGCCATTTTTTCCGTGTTGGCGCTGCGCGATCAAGTCGCACCTCCCACCATCAACTTGCACCAGCCCGGCGAGGGCTGCGATCTGGACTACGTGCCGAACACGGCGCGTCAGATGCCGCTCACCCACACCCTTTCCAATTCATTTGGCTTCGGTGGCACGAACGGCTCGCTCATTTTCCGCCGAATTTGAGCCGCTAGAACTCGTCGACAGGTTCCCGGCGAGTTATCCGGGTCTTCTCGAAAGTGGTTCGATGCCGGCTCGCCTGAGCGCCCGCTACGACATTCTGCCCTTTGCGACGGGCGAGCACTTGGTGATGGACGCCGGCCGCCGATTGACCGGTCCCCACGCGGATGCCGGCGGATTCTTGAGCGCCCTCGACGCCTGGTGGAAATCATTGCGGATCGACGCGGACACCGCTCCGTGCCAGACGCAGCACCTGCCCTTCACCGGCGGCTGGCTGTTGTATCTTGGCTACGAGCTGGCGTCGGAAGTCGAGCCCTCCCTGGTATTGCCGCCGAGCGCAGATCCGGTCGTCGCGCTCGCCCTGCGCACGCCTGCGGCGTGGTTGCGCGACCATTCGACCGGCCAAGCGTGGCTGGTCGCGGAGCCGGGCTTCGAGACATTGCTGGATGATTTCGAGAGGCATGTGAAAACGCCACACGTTGCGCAGGCCGCGCGCGGCGCCGTGTTTCAAATCACCGAGGAAGATCCGGCCAGGTTCATCGCGGCGACGCGCCGCGCGTTGGAGTACACGGCGGCGGGAGATGTGTATCAGACGAATCTTTCGCGGCAGTGGCAGGCCATCGCCTCGCGACCGGTCAGCCCGGTCGCGGTCTACAGGCGATTGCGCAGCACCAATCCCGGTCCCTTCGCGGCGATCCTGCGGCATGAGGATTTCGCGCTGCTGAGCTCGTCGCCGGAGCGCCTGTTGGCCATTCGAGACGGCATCGTTTCGACCCGCCCGATCGCCGGGACGCGGCCTCGCGGCGCCACCCTTGCGGATGACGAGGTGTTGATCCGCTCGCTCCTCGACAATGAAAAAGAGCGCGCCGAACATGTGATGCTGATCGACCTGGAGCGCAACGACCTCGGGCGTGTGTGCATCGGCGGCACCGTCATGGTGGACGAATACATGAGCATCGAGACCTATGCCCACGTGCACCACATCGTGTCGAATGTGCGCGGCCGCTTGCGCGACACCGCATCCCCGGCCGATGCGATCCGCGCGCTGTTCCCGGGCGGTACCATCACCGGCTGTCCGAAGATCCGCTGCATGCAAATCATCGCCGAGCTCGAAGACTGCGGGCGCGGTGCCTATACCGGATCCATCGGCTATCTTAACCGCGACGGCAGCTGCGATTTGAATATTCTGATTCGCACCATTACCGCTCGCGGCACGGCGTTCAAGTTCCGCGCCGGCGCCGGCATCGTCGCGGATTCCGTGCCCGCGCAGGAATTGGCTGAAACACGAGCAAAGGCCGAAGGCCTGCTGCGTGCCTTGGACGGACGGCTGTGAAAGTCTGGATCAACGGCCGCAGCCGCGAAACGGTCCATGCCTTGGATCGCGGCCTGCAATACGGCGACGGTGTTTTCGAGACCATGAGGGTACGGCGGCGGCGCGTCAGATTGCTCGATCTACACCTCGATCGCCTCTACGGCAGCTGCCGTCGCTTGCAGATCGGCATCCCGGAGCGGGCCTACATGGAAGGCGAGCTGCAACGCATGGCGGCGCTGCGCCCGGGGGGCGTGCTCAAGCTGATGATTACCCGGGGCCGCGGGCCGCGGGGCTATCGGCCCACGGGACGCGAACGCGCCACGCGAATTGCAACGCTGCAGCCGCTGCCCCTTGGCGCCCGAACCCCGGCGGCGCAAAGCGTGCGGCTGCGCCTGTGCACCACCTGCTTGAGCACCAATCCCAGCCTCGCGGGTTTGAAAACTTTGAACCGACTCGACGCCGTATTGGCGCGCGCCGAATGGTCCGACCCGCTCGTCTGGGAAGGACTGATGCGGGATGCGGATGGCAACTACGTCTGCGGTACCATGTCCAATCTGTTCTTGAGGCGCGGCAGCTCCTTGATGACGCCGCTGCTGGATCGATGCGGTGTCGCCGGGGTCATGCGCCGCTGGATCTTGGACGCCGCTCCCAAGCTTCGTCTGCGTGTGGCGGAACGGCGCATCCGCTGGACCGACCTTGAGTCGGCAGAGGAAATATTTATGAGCAATGCCGTGGTGGGAATACGCTCCGTGAGCGTCATCGAAGGAGCCCGCTTGGGCAAGCTGCGATTCGATAGCTCGGACACTGCGGTGACGCTGCGCTCGCTGCTGGACGAAACATGAAGCGAATCCTGCGCCTCGGCATTGCGCTCACGGCATTGTTGGCGGTTGCCGCCGCCGTGGCGGCCTTGTGGTCCGGCGTGCGCAGTCTCGACACCCCGCTGCGGGTGACGGCGCCGACGCGATTCAAGGTGGCATCCGGGGCGAGTTTCGCGCATGTCGCCACCGAACTGGCCGGGCAGGGCATCGTCGCCCGGCCGCGGACGTGGACCCTCTACGCCCGATGGACGGGACTTGCGCCGGCCGTCAAGGCCGGCGAGTACGAAATCCAACCCGGCACGACGCCGCGTGAGCTGCTCAATAAAATGGTAAACGGCCAGGTTCTGCTGCATTCCTTTACCATCGTGGACGGCTGGCGGATGCAGGATATGCTGGAGGCTATGGGGCGCAATCCCGATATCGTGACCACATCGCCGGGAGCACCCTGGCCGGTGCGCGCGGCCGAGATCATGACCAAACTCGGGGCACCGGGCATCGATGCCGAGGGGCAATTCCTGCCCGAGACTTACCGGTTCATCAGTGGCACGCCGGACACCGAGTTGCTGCGCCAGGCACATGCCGCCCTGGTCCGCGAGTTGGATGCTGCCTGGACGGATCGCGATCGAGATCTTCCGCTGCACACGGCCCAAGAAATGCTGATCATGGCCTCCATCGTTCAGAAGGAGAGCGGATTGCCGCAGGAACTTCCCAAGATCGCCGGCTTGTACCTCCACCGCTTGGGTGTGGGAATGCGTCTGCAGGCGGACCCCACCGTCATTTACGGCTTGGGCGAACACTACGACGGCGACATTCACAGCGTCGATCTGCGCACCGACGGTCCGTACAACACCTACACGCGCGCCGGCCTGCCACCGACGCCCATTGCCTTGCCCGGCGCCGCGGTGATTCGCGCCACGGCCCATCCCGAGAAGACCGACGCCATCTACTTTGTCGCCTCGACCAAGGGAGACGGCAGCCATGTCTTTTCCGCCACTCTCGAGCAACACAATGCGGCTGTCGCAGCCTACGTAGCGCATCAGCGCAAGGCCGCACAGGAGTCCTCGCGATGAGCGCCGGACGCTTCATCACGCTGGAAGGCATCGAAGGGGTGGGCAAGAGCACACAGGCATCACGCCTGTCCGCCGCTTTGGACCGGCTTGGCATCGGGCATGTCGTGACCCGTGAACCCGGCGGTACACCGCTTGCGGAAAGCATTCGCGACGTGGTTTTGAGTGCGCGCGAGGAAGCCTTGGCGCCGACCGCGGAATTGTTGCTCATGTTTGCCGCGCGCGCCGTGCATCTGGCCAATCACGTGCTGCCCAATCTTCACGCCGGCCGTTGGGTCATTTGCGATCGATTCACGGACGCGACCTACGCCTACCAGGGAGGCGGGCGGGGGTTGAGCATGGACACCATCGGGCAATTGGAATCCATGGTCCAAGGGGCGCTGCGTCCGGACGTCACCATCCTTCTCGATGCGCCGGTACAGAACGCACTGGCACGTGCGCGCCGCCGCAATGCGGGCGCGCCAGACGACCGCTTCGAGCGCGAGCGTGTCGAATTCTTCGAGCGCGTTGCAATGGTTTACCGCGCGAGGGCGGCGGCGGAGCCTGGGCGCTTCGTCATCGTCGATGCCGCCCAATCCGTCGATGCGGTCGGTGCGCAGATCATCGGTGAGCTGAAGGCGAGGTCATGGATTTCCTGAGCGCCAATTCTCTGCCGTGGCTTCGCGAAGCGCAGCAGCGGCTGCAGGCTGCGCAGCAGTCAGGCCACTTGCCGCATTCGCTGCTGGTGTTGAGCGCACCCGGCCTGGGCGCCGAGCCGCTGGCCCGTTGGATCACCGCCTTGGCGCTGTGCGAGTCGCAGGACGCGCGCCCCTGCGACGCCTGTGCCTCGTGCCGATTGCTGCGCTCGGACAGCCATCCCGATGTCCATATCGTGCGTCTCGAAGAAGATGCGCAACAGATCAAGATCGATCAGATCCGAGAGCTCATCGATGCCCTTGCTACGAAGAGCTACCGCGGCGGTTACAAAGTCGGGGTCATCGAGGGTGCCGAGGCGCTGAACGCCAACGGTGCCAACGCCTTCTTGAAGACACTGGAAGAGCCCGCCGCAAATACCGTGCTCATCATGATCGCCAGGCCCAATCATCGCCTGCCGGTCACCATTGCCAGCCGCTGCCTGCGCCTCAAGCTCGAACCGCCGCCGACGAAGGATGCCCTTGCATGGCTCAAAGCGAACTCGTCGGCCGCCAAGTCGTGGGACGCAGCTCTTGCCCTCGCCGGCGGTGCACCGCTGCTGGCGGTGCACCTGGATGCCGACGGGCTGGCCGAGATCGATGCCGACATGCGCCAATGCCTCCTTGAGCTGGCCGAAGGCGCCGTGGATGTCACGCTGTTGGCGGAGCGCTGGAACCGTTCCCATCCGGACATACGTATCGCCTGGCTTGAGAACTGGATCACACAGCGAGTACGTTCATCACTGGGAGCGGCAACTTCGCATCAAAGTGCGGAACCGGTCCGCTTGCCTGCTGCTTTACTTAAGCCCAAGATAAGAGCCCTGTTCGAGTTGTTGGACGCCGCGCGGGACGTCCGGCGCTTCGCGTCGACCGGCATGAATCAACAATTGGCGCTGGAAGCCTTGCTGATTGGCGGCCGAACTGCTTTGGGAAAGTGATGCATGTTATGGAAGTAGGAATTGAGAAGTCCAAGCAATAAACCCGGTCTGCTCACGCTTACCATCAAGGATAAGAGCGCGCTGTATCTCGCCTACATGCCCTTCGTGAAGAACGGTGGGTTGTTCATCCCCACGAACAGCAATTATCGTTTGGGCGATGAAGTCTTCATGCTGCTCAATCTGATGGGCGAGGAAGAGAAGCTGCCCGTCGCCGGCCGTGTGATCTGGATGACCCCGAAGGGGGCCCAGGGCAAGAGGACTGCCGGCATCGGCGTACAGTTCAGCGATCAGGACCGCGGCAACACCCAGAAGAAGATCGAGAATTATCTCGCCGGCGCCTTAGGCGGAGACAAGCCCACCCACACGATGTAGGTTCGTACGCATTGAACGAACTCCCGCTACGGCGAGTGACCCTCGGAGGGGGGTGAGGTCGGGCGCTCCGGAAGTGCTTCGATATATACCGGCGGCGGCGCGATGGTCAGCGGCTTGTGCGGCGCCCTCGCCAGATACACCCCGGCCGCAACGATCAGCAGTACGAAGACAATCGCGAGGTATTTGTACTGCGCAAACATCGAGGGAGCCTGGTATTCGAACCGGGGCTTTGGCACGAAGCTGTTGGGTCCGGCGCCTCCGGCCGGCCGGCCTTCGGACATTGCCGCGGAATCGGCTGAGGTCTTATCGGGCATTTCTGCTGGGTCGGGTGCTGAGGTCGGTTCAGGCATTGAGGCCGGGCTCGTCATTGCCGCTGGGTCCGGAACCGGGACCGTCTCAAGGAGTGCGCGAGCGGGCCGCCTCGCTCGCCGCGAGGCCGCCTTTGAGCACATAGGCTTCAAATCCCCGCTCGCTCAGGATATATGCCGCGGCGGAGCTGCGCCGGCCCGTGTCGCAGCACACGACGTACTGGGTATTCTTGTCCAAGGCGTTGAGCTTCAATCGTATGAAGTACAGCGGGATATTCATCGCGTCGTCGATGCGGAAGTTCTGAAACTCGCTCGGCAGCCGCACATCCAGCCACTTTCCGCCGCTCGCGACGATTTCCCTGGCCTTCTGCGGGTCCACCCATTGCAACAGCGGTTCATTCAGCAAGGTCTGGAAATCATGCTTACCCAGGCGCATCAACGTGCCGTCCGCCGACATGGTGACGGTCGCATTGCGTTTGGCCTCGGCGATCAAGGCTTCTTCGCCGAAGCTATCGCCCGGACCTAGTTCGGCCAGCTTGATGCCTTCCTTGTTGAGCGGTGTCTCGCGGGTGACGACGCATTTGCCGGCAACCACGACGTAGAAGTAGTCGCCCTCGGTACCCTGCTTGATGATGATGTCGCCGGCCCGATAGTTGAGGCGCTGCATGCGCATGAAGATGGCTTGAATATTGGCCGGCGGAATGCGATGGAAGGCTTTGGTCTGCAGCAGTGTGGTCATCCAATCGCCGGTGACATCCAAGCCGTCGCCGCGCAGTTCGGCGACTTCATACTGTCCGGTCTGATCCCAGGTGAGCAACACGTCGAGCAGGTCGCTGTCGATCATGATGTATTCAAGATCCATCGCGGCACGGGCGGTGAATCTTCGCGGCAAACCGGGTGCCAGCGCGGTCCGAGCTTCGGCCGTGCCGGCCCTGATCACACCCATGATCCGGTCATCGGCGCGCAGCTCCACCTGCCCGGCTACCAGATAAAAGGTGCGCTTGTCGGTGTCGCCTTCCTTGAACAGGACGCGGCCGGCTTCCAATTCTCGCACCACAGTTTTCCGGGCGAGCGCAAGCAGGTTTTCCTTCTTCAAGCCGTCGAGAGGCGAGAAGATCTTCAAGACAGCCAGATCGATTGGTCGCTCGTCCATCAAGAAGTGCTTCTACCTTTGTGCTCAACCCTATGATTTTGCCAGCGAATCCTATCATATGCGGTGCCGGCGCGGCCCGGCCTGGTTCACATCAGATGGGAATCAAGGAGAAATGAGTCCCCACCCGGCATCCGGACGGAAACGTTCCCCGTAGCGATCCGCGAGTTCATTCAGGCGGTGGGTGATGCCGGTGATCCCGCGGTCCTTCGCATATTGCAGCGGTCCGCCCCGAAATGGCGCGAAGCCGGTCGCAAATACGGCAGCCGCATCCAGTAAATCGGCATCTTGCACCGTTCCCTCGCGCAGGCAGGCAACCGCCTCGTTGATCATGGGTAGTATCAGCCGATCTTCCAAATCGGGCGGTACCGCCGTCGGCGGCTGCTCCTTCTGAGCCTTGCCGTCCTGCCAGCGATAGAAACCCTCGCCGCTCTTGCGGCCGAGTTTTCTCTGCTCGACCAGCTTGACCAGGATTTGCGGTACCTCGCGGCCCAGGGCCTTCCCCAACACCTGCCCGACGTGCAGAGAAACATCCAATCCCACCACATCCGACAGCTCAATGGGGCCAAGGGGCATGCCGAATTGCTCGGCCGCACGATCGATCGCCGCGGCGGGTATACCCTCTTCGAGCGCAAAGAACGCCTCATTGACGTAGGGCGTCAGGATGCGATTGACGGCGAATCCCGGCGCGCTCTTACAAGGCAACGGCAGCTTGTCGAGCTTGCGGGTGAATTTGAGCGCATCCTGCACGACCTCAGTCCGGGTCGCCGCTCCCGCGACGATCTCGACGAGCTGCAGCTGGGCGACGGGATTGAAGAAATGAATGCCGACCAGCCGGCTGGGATCGGAGAGCTTACGGCAAAGTATTTCGATCTGGATGCTCGAGGTGTTGGTGGCAAGTACGGCGGTCCGTTTGAGCTTCGGTTCGAGCTCGGCGTACAACGCCTGCTTGGCCTCGATGTCTTCGAAAATCGCCTCGATCACTACATCGGCCAGCGCGGCACCATCGCCTTTCACATCCATCTTGAGGCGCGCCATCGTCTCGGCCGCGGCGGCCGGCGTCTTGAGCCGTCTTTCGAAAAAAGCTTTGGCCCGGCTCAATGCCGGTTCGATCAGTGCTTCGCTGCGATCCTGCAGGGTGACGTTCATGCCGCGAAATGCAGCCCACGCCGCAATGTCGCCGCCCATGACGCCGGCACCGATCACATGCAGGTGCTTGAACTCGGCGCTCGATCCGCCCCCCAAACCCTTGAGCCTGTCTTGCAGCATGAACACGCGCACCAAATTGCGCGACGAGGGTGTGCACATCAGCTCGCTGATGGAGCGCGCTTCCGCCTCATAGGCGGCGTCACCGACCGCGCCATACTTCCGCCAGAGGTCTACGATGGCATAAGGAGCGGGGTAGTGTTCGCGTCGAACGCTATGCCGCAGCACCGCCATGCTCTGCCGCGCCACGAAGGGGCGAGCCGCACTCGAGTTCATGAGTTTTTCGAGGAAGGGCGCGGTTTTTCTCGGCGGCCGGCTCAAGCCTACGGCCTTGGCGCGCGCCGCGAGTTCCGCCGCGGGCACCAGTTCATCCAGTAACCCTAAGGCTTTGGCGCGTGCGCCTTTGAAGGGCTTGCCACGGAGCATGAGTTCGAGCGAGGGCCGCACGCCGATGAGCCGGACGCTGCGCACCGTGCCGCCAAATCCCGGATGAATCCCGAGCAGTACCTCGGGCAGGCCCAGCGACAGCGCCGTCTCATCCGCGCCGACTCGATAGGTGCAGGCCAGCGCCAACTCGAGTCCGCCGCCCAGAGCGAAACCATGCAGGGCGGCAACGGTGGGGAAGGGCAGCTGCTCCAGTTGATCGAGAACCGATTGTCCGGCGCGCACCAGTTCATAGCCCTGGGCCGGGGTACGCACGTTCAAGAACTCCTTGATGTCCGCGCCGGCGATGAAGCCATTGCGCTTGCCCGACCTCACCACCATGGCGATCGGGAGCAGCGCGGCCGCCTCGCCCAGTTTGACGGACAACTGGCGCACCACCTCGCCGGACAACACATTGGTCGAGGCGCCCGCCATGTCGCAGGTCAGCCATGCCACGCGGTCCGCATCGACTTCCAATTTCCAGTGGTCGCTCATGCCGCCTGCCGAGCGGACTTGAGAATGGTGAAATCGCAGACCAGAGGAAGATGATCGGAAAACTGTACGTCCGGTACCGAGAACCGATTCACTTCGATCTGCGCACTGTGCAAGATGAAATCGAGCTCCTTACGCGGACTGCGGCTCGGATAGGACAGAAGACCCTGCGTGTTGGCGCTGGTCAAGCCCGCGGCCTGCCGGAACAGATAGATCTCGTGATCGCCCCAGTAGGTATTGAAGTCCCCGGCGACGATTACCGGTTTCGCGGTCTTGCGCACCAGATCGTAAAGCGAGCGAAGCTGGTATTGCCGGTGCCTGAATTTGAGCGACAGGTGCACCAAGAAGATGGCGACGTCGTCGAGCTCCAATTCGATGATCAGCCGTTTGATCCCGGTGTCGAAATAGTGGAATCGCTCTCCCCTGACTCGCGGCGCGGCGAGAAAGGCGTTGGCCTGTTTACGGACGATGGGAACCAGTTGATTGACCGAGGAGACTCCGTACTTGCACTCGTAGGTCGAATAATGCCCCAGTGACCGTGCGATGAAGTCGGCCTGATTGATCATGCCGGTGCGGATCGAGCCGGTATCCACCTCAATCAGGCCTACCACGTCAGGATCCTGTTCCTTGATGAAGTCGGTGATGCGTGACAGAACCTGCCGGCTGGAACGAAGGTAACCGGCCCCCGGGACCGGGAGATGGAAAGCGGGCCCCGTTCCGGTGGCATACCGTATATTGTAAATCAGCAGTCGCATCAGGCATTGTATCGGCGGGCGGTGCTTCGCGCTTGCAGTTCGGCGCGCTACACTAACCGCATGTCGGCCGATCCCATCCGTCTATTCGTCAGCCATGCGTGGGCGGAAAACGATGACTACACGCGGGTCTTCGAGTACCTCGAGGCATCGGGCAAGTTTTACTATTTCAATACCAGCCAGCCCCAGGGTAGAGCACCGGCGGATGGGGAACTGCAGCGCGAAGAGCTGCGCCGCCAGATTGCGCCCTGTGAAGTGGTGGTGGTGCTACCGGCGGTGTACAAACTCGCGCCGGAGCTGGTGCTGTTTCAGATGAATTTCGCCAAGGCCGCCGATCGGCCGATAGTCGCCATGGAGAATTTCGGCTCCACCGCTCCCTTGCCCAAGCCCATCAAAGATCTCGCGGATGAAGTGAGCGCGTGGAATGAGCGCAGCTTGATCGATGCGCTGCGCCGCCAGGCGCGCCATCAGGAAACGACGCGCTGGGACACCATCGAATTCAAGCTGGATTAGTTGCTGGCGGCCAAGGCCGGCACGGCGAATTCTTCTGACGAGCATTCTACGGAATGCAGTTGAACCACGCTGGTGGTGCGCGAGACGCTGTGATGCGTCTTGCACATCATGCCGAAGATTTCCACGATATGCGCCGCACAGTCGTCGGCTTCCTGATTCGACATCTTGCGCACCGATGCGACCACGGCGTCCTCGCCGCGCAACGGAGTGACGCCGCACAGGCTACGCATCACCTGCCCATAGCACTCACGCACCTCGCTGGGAATGTCGCTTTCGGTCAAGGACGCGAGATGTCTGCGATAGGCGCAGATCAGGCGTTGCTTGATCGGTGTCGAGCGCACCAATTCGAGAGTGGCAAAGTGGAAACATTCCCAAGCACTGATCATAAAGCCCCACGGTGAACAATGACGCAAACCTAAAGTGGTTTCGAGGCTGCTACCTCCCGGGGAATCTTGATAAATCAAGACTCTGCGGCAGGAATATACAAGAGAATCGTGGAAATATAGCGGGGATTTTGTAAAATTTTTGAACTGCGTTCGGATGAGTGGCCCACGGTGCTCGCGCGGCCATCGGGAACGTCGTCTGAGAAATCGCGAACGATATAGAGCGTATCTATTTGATATTAGTTGAGATTACTGCGCTCGTACCAGCCGCCGCCCAATACCTTGTACAAGGTGACTAGGTTTTGCAGTCGCGCGAGCTTGACGCTCACCAAGGATTGTTGGGCGGCATAAAGCGTGCGCTGGGCGTCCAGCACCCCCAGATAGTTATCGACGCCGCCCTCAAAGCGCATGCTGGAGAGGCGAAAGGTCTCGCTGCTCGCCTCCACCAGCGCCGTATCCGCAGCCACCTGCGAGTCGAGCGTCGCGCGACCGGCCAGCGCATCCGCCACTTCGCGGAATCCGTTTTGGATGGCTTGCTGGTACTGCACCACCCAGATGTTCTTCTGCACTTTGGCCAGGTCGAGGGAGGCGACATTTGCACCGCCTGAGAAGATCGGCAGGCTGATCGTGGGTGAGAAGGTCCAGGCAGTGGAGCCCGGTGTGAACAGGCCCGACAGCTGGGTGCTGGCACTTCCATAGGTGCCGGTCAATAAAATGCTCGGGAAGAATGCGGCTCGCGCGGCGCCGATATTGGCGTTCGCGGCGATCAAATTGTGCTCGGCCGCGAGGATGTCGGGCCGCTGCGCCAGTACCTCAGAGGGTACGCCGGCGGGCAGATCCGTCAGCAGGGTTTCGCCATCGAGGTCGAGATCCGCGTCCACATTGCTTTGCATCGGAGCACCGAGCAATAGCACCAAGGCATTCAAGTCCTGTGCCACCTCGCGCTGATACTGGGCGAGGTTTGCCTGTGCGGTTGCCACCGTCGTCTCCGCCTGGTGCAAATCGAGCGCCGACCCCACACCGCCCTCGAAACTCATTCGAATGAGCTGGAGTGATTGCTGTTGACTGTTCAGCGTATCTACGGTCATGCGCAGCAGCTTGCGGTCGGCCAGCCAGGTGAGATAAGCGCTGGCCACCTCCGCGATGAGGCTGATTTGGGAGCTGCGCCGCGTTTCAACGGTGCCCAAATACTGCTGCAGCCGAGAGTGATTCAGGCTGCGGATACGGCCGAACAGGTCCAGCTCATAGGAGGTGAAGCCCACACCGGCATCGAAGAAGCGAAACTCGGCTGAACTAGATGTGGCGCCAATCCCTCCGACGCTGCCGCCGGTGCCCGTGCCGCCCGAGGCGATGGGCGCAACCGCGGCCGGAAACTTCTCGATTTCTTCGAACGCGCTGGCGGATATCTTCGGAAAGAGATCCGCGCGCTGGATTCGATACTGTGCGCGCGCGGCGGCAATGTTGAGTGCGGCCACCTGAGCGTCCGGGTTGTGCTGGAGCGCCTGCTCGATCAGGGATTGCAGTGTCGGATCGGTGAAGAAATCGCGCCAGCCGATCTGCGCGGCAGGGCGCGGCGAAGCGGCGCCCGTCGTTTCCGAGCCGGCTGAGTTCGCTGCGGGCGCAGCCGGCCACTGCGGCGCGACGGCGGGTTGCGGGCGTTGGTAGCGAGGTTCGAGCGTACAGCCTGCGAGGCACAGGATCAGGCAGGCCGCGAACCAGGTGGGCTGCTTCATGGCCGGCCTCCCGTGAGCTCACTCTGCTCGGGTTCGGCGCTGTGATGCGGCGACTCGCCTTTCAGCCATTGCAAAGTGGCGACGAAAAACACCGGGACGAAGAAGATCGCCAACACCGTGGCCGACAGCATGCCCCCGATGACTCCCGTGCCGATGGCGTTTTGGCCGCCGGAACCTGCGCCGCTGGAAATGGCCAGCGGCATCACGCCGAGCATGAAGGCTAGGGAAGTCATGAGTATGGGCCGCAGCCTCTGCCGTGCCGCATGCACCGTGGCTTCCACCAATTCCATTCCCCGGTCGTGATTCTCCTTGGCGAATTCGACGATCAGAATCGCATTCTTCGCGGACAGGCCGACCGTGGTCAGCAATCCGACTTGAAAGAACACATCGTTCTCCAGCCCGCGCAGCAGCGTGGCGAGGATGGCGCCAAACACACCCAGCGGCACCACCAGCATCACCGCCACCGGAATCGACCAGCTTTCGTAAAGCGCCGCCAGGCAGAGAAACACGACGATGAGCGAAATGGCATAGAGCGAAGGGGCCTGCGAACCGGACAGGCGTTCCTCGAACGACAATCCGGTCCACTCGATGTCGAATCCCGGAGGCAATTCCTGCGCATGCCGCTGCATGGCGTCGAGTGCCGTGCCGGTGCTGACACCGGCGATCGGTGCGCCGAGAATTTCCACCGACGGCACACCGTTGAAGCGCTCGAGCTTCGGTGAACCGAAACCCCAGTTGGCATCGGAGAAAGACGACAAGGGCACCATCTGCTGCCTCGAATTGCGCACATACCAGTTCGTCAAGTCCTGCGGCAGCATGCGCGAGGGTGCATCGCCCTGGATGAACACGCGCTTCACCCGGCCGCGATCGACGAAGTCATTCACGTACAGCGATCCCCACGCCGCGGACAGCGTGGCGTCGATATCCGCAACCGTCAATCCGAGCGCGCTGGCCTTCTCCCAATCGATGCTCACCAGATACTGCGGTTCGTCGTCCAAGCCGTTGGCCCGGACCTGGGTGAGCTGCGGGTCCTTGCGCGCCAGATCCAGGAGCTGGTTGCGGGCGGCCATGAGCTTGTCGTGGCCTTGATTGGTACGGTCGACGAGTTCCAGGTCGAAGCCCGTCGCATTGCCGAGTTCGAGCGCGGCGGGTGGTGCGAAGGCGAAAGCCTGCGCATCCGATATTTTGCGCAGTTCCGCGTTCGCGCGTGCGGCCACCGCCTGCACGCGATTTTTCTTGCCCGGGCGGTCGCGCCAGTCCTTCATGCGGATGAAGACCAAGCCGGATGCCTGGCCGCGAGCCGCGAAGCTGAAGCCCGGCACCGTGAACACGCCCATGACGGCGTCCTTTTCC
This sequence comes from Gammaproteobacteria bacterium, assembly GCA_021323735.1. Lineage (GTDB taxonomy): Bacteria > Pseudomonadota > Gammaproteobacteria > Steroidobacterales > Steroidobacteraceae > Bog-1198. Next base: position 13,960 of record JAJPKM010000019.1, on the reverse strand, counting down.
TTCGTCAAGAAATAATCACGGACTTGCTCGAGCGATCTTTGGGTGCGTTCCAGCGTGGCGCCGGGCGGGGAAGTTACCTGGGCGAAGATGATCCCCTGGTCCTCATCCGGCAGGAACGATTTGGGAATACGGATGAACAAAACCGCCATCAAGGCGACGATGCCTAGGAAAATCGCCAGATAGCGCGCGGTCCGATGCACCACATGCACCACCGCGCCCTCATAGCCTTGATTGGCGCGGTCGAAATTGCGGTTGAACCAACCGAACAGGCCCTTGCGCGTGCGCGCTTGGCGTTTGGGCTGCAAAAGCGTGGCGCAAAGAGCGGGTGTGAAAATCAGCGCCACCAGCACCGACAGTGTCATGGCCGACACCATGGTGACGGAGAACTGCCGGTAGATGACCCCGGTGGAGCCGCCGAAAAATGCCATGGGCAAGAACACAGCCGACAGGACCATGGCAATGCCGACCAATGCACCCGTGATCTGGTGCATGGATTTGCGCGTGGCTTCCTTCGGCGAGAGGTTTTCCTCCTCCATCACGCGTTCGACATTTTCCACGACGACGATGGCGTCATCGACCAGAAGTCCGATCGCCAGCACCATGGCAAACATGGTCAGTACATTGATCGAGTAGCCGAACGCCCGGAGCACGCCGAAAGTGCCCAGCAGCACCACCGGTACCGCGATGGTGGGGATGAACGTGGCGCGCAGGTTTTGCAAGAACAGCAGCATCACCAGGAACACCAAGCCGATCGCCTCGAACAAGGTCTTGACCACATCCTCGATCGAAATCCGGATGAAGGGCGTGCTGTCGTTGGGATAGATGACCCGCAAGCCGGGCGGAAAGGTCGGCTTGAGTTTGTCCATGGTGGCGCGGATCGCCGCGGCGGCATCCAGCGCATTGGCGCCGGTGGCGAGTCGCACGGCGATGCCGGCGGCAGGATGTCCGTTCCATTGGGTGTTGCTGAACTGATAGTTCTCGCTGCCCAGCTCGATTCTGGCCACATCGCGCAGGCGCACCTGCGAGGCGTCGGGATTGACCTTGAGCAGGATGGCGCCAAATTGCGCCGGCGTGTTCAGGCGCGTCGGGCCGATGATGGTGGCGTTGAGTTGCTGCCCCTTGACCTGCGGCAGGCCGCCGAGTTCGCCCGATGCAATCTGTACGTTTTGCGCTTGGATCGCGCTACTGACGTCGACCGGCGTCAGATTGAAATTGTTGAGTTTGGCCGGATCCAGCCAAATGCGCATGGAGTATTGAGCGCCGAATACTTGATAGTCGCCGACCCCGGCGGTGCGGCTGAGAGAGTCTTGCACGTTCGATGCGATGAAATCGCCTATGTCGCCGCCGGACATGGCGCCGTCCTCGGAGAAAAATCCGATCACCAGCAGGAAATTGCGCGTCGACTTCGCGACGCGGATGCCTTGCAGCTGCACCTCCGGGGGCAACAAGGGCGTGGCAAGCTGCAGCTTGTTCTGCACCTGGACTTGTGCGATGTCCGGATTGGTGCCCTGCTCGAAGCTGAGCGTAATTGTCATGCTGCCGTCTTTGTCGCTCTCCGACGAGAAATACAGCAGGTGGTCGATGCCCGATAACTGTTGCTCGATCACTTGCACGACGGTGCTTTGTACCGTGGCGGCCGAGGCGCCGGGATAGATCACGGTGATGGCAATGGCGGGCGGCGCGATGCTCGGGTACTGCGAGATAGGCAGCGTCTTGATCGCGAGACTCCCGCCCAACATGATGACGATGGCCAGAACCCAGGCAAATATCGGCCGTTCGATGAAAAAATCGGACACGGGCGCTACTTCTGTGTTTGCGACGGGGCTGGCGCGGGAGCCGCGACTTTGAGTTCATCGGGAGCCGCTTCGTGGGCCTTGACCAGGCCGCCCTGGCGTACCGCTTGGATACCGACGACGATGACCTTGTCGCCCGGTGCCACTCCGTCGCTCACCAGCCATTGATCTCCGATGGCACGATCGGTCTTGACGACGCGGACCGCGGCTTTGTTGTCGCCGTCCACGGCGATGACCGTCGCCTCGCCGCGTTCATTGTGGCCGACCGCGCGCTGCGGGATGAGCAGGCCCTTCTCGTTCAGGCCCTCCTCCAAACGTTCGCGCACGAACATTCCGGGCAATAGGGTGTGTTGTGGATTGGGAAAGACAGAGCGCAACGTCACCGACCCTGTCCCTGAATCCACCGTCACTTCGGTAAATTGCAGCTTGCCGGCCGTCGGGTAAGCGGAGTTGTCTTCCAGAATCAGTTTGGCCTCGGCCTGGCCCTCGCCGGCCTTTTTCAATTGTCCTGCCGAGAACGCATGCTGCAAATGCAACAGCACCGTGCTGGCCTGCGTCGCATCGACGTAGATCGGATCGAGCTGCTGGATGATCACCAAGGCCGTGGTCTGGTTCGCGCCGACCAAGGCGCCCTCCGTGACCGATGAACGCCCGGTTCGGCCTGAGATCGGCGCAAATACTTTGGTGTACGCCAAGTTGATGCGCGCGGTCGCAAGCGCAGCTTTTGCGGAGGCCACATCCGCGGCAGCCTGATCTTGTGCCGCAACGGCATTGTCGTAGTCCTGCCGGCTGACGGCGCGCGCTTCACTCAAAGGCTTGTAGCGTTGGGCCAGCAGACGGCTCGACGTGGCGGCAGCCTCGGCGCGCGCGAGCGCGGCCTGGGCACTGTCATAGCCGGCCTGAAACGGCGCCGGATCGATCTGGTACAGCTGTTGGCCGGCCTTGACCTGGCTACCTTCCGTGAACAGCCGTTTCAAGATCACACCGTTGACCTGCGGACGTACTTCCGCGACACGAAATGCCGCCGTGCGGCCGGGAAGTTCGGTGACGATGACCACCGGCTCCGTTTTCAAGGTGAGGACCGCGACCTCAGGTGGCGGTGGCGGCGGCGGAGCACTCTGATGGGAGCACGCCGCGGTCAAGGCAAAGCTGGCAAGGATGAGTTTTCGCATGGAGTCCGTTTTCGGCCGAACGGTCGGCCTGAGCATAATGACGGGGTTGGCAAATACTAGACGCCCGCGCTGCGCCGCGCGATCCAACCCGCGGATATTTGCGCGATAGATATTCACTTGGTAAAATATATATTAGTGAATAGTTAGTATGCAAATGAATAACGCCGCATCGCAATTCGGCCTCGTCGAGGCCAATCTGGACAATCTGAGGGCGCGCGTGCCCGATTTACCCGTATCGGGCATTTTGCTGTGCCGACTGTTGATGCATGTCGGCCGTGAGATGGCAGCCATGTTCGAGCAGCAAATCCGGCCCTTTGGCCTTGCCGAAGCGGAATTTCGCGTGCTCACCACCCTGTTTTCTCAGCCTGACGGTGCCGCCCATCCGGGCGACCTGTGCGTCCGCGCCTCGCAGAGTCCGGCCAACATGTCGCGCATCAGCGATGCCTTGGTGAACCGCGGGTTGATTACCCGCGTCTCGAGCCTCCACGACCGGCGCCGGATGGTCTTGCGCATCACCGAGGAGGGCGAGGTTTTCGTGCGCCAGTTGCTTCCGAAGTTGTTCGTGCCCCTGCGGACCATGTTGCGGGATTTTCCCGAGGCAGAGCAGCGCCACCTGAGCGCTCAGCTGAAGCGCTTGGGTGTGGAATTGGACCAGGTCATCGCGCCGCCGGTGGCGGAGCCGGCACTGTGAGACTGATTCGGGGCGCGACGGCGGTACTCGTTGCCTTGACCGTGGGCTGCGCCGGATTGCCGGCGAAGCACAGCCCGGTGCAATTGACCCGGTCGGCGCCGCTCGAAGGCCTCGAGCTTCAGGCCGGCGGCAGCTGGCCGGTGCAGGAGTGGTGGAAGCGGTATCAGGATTCCACCCTGGACGAATTGATTGTGCTGGGCGAGGCGAATTCGCCGACCTTGGCAACGGCCCATGCCCGATATGATACGGCCCGCCAATCCGTGCGGCTGGCAGCAGCCGAATCCGGTGCGCACCTCGAGGCGAGCACCGACGCCGATCGTCAGCGCTTGAGCGATAACGGTGTGTTCCCGCCGCGGTTGCTCGGATTCACCTGGTACGACCAGTTCGACTTAGGGCTGCAGGCCAGCTATACCTTCGACTGGTGGGGCAAGCAACGCGATGCCGTGGAAGCGGCGGTCGATCAAGCCCACGCCGCGCAAGCGGACCGCAGCGCCGCGGCGCTGATGCTGGCCAGTTCCATCGCCGATACCTACTTCGGCTGGCAAGCCGATCAGAACCGTCTCGCGCTGGCACGGGAAAAGGAATCCGCCGTCGGTGCCCAGGGCAAAGTGGCCGCTGCTCGGGTGCGTGCGGACTTGGATTCGGCGGATGAGCTGAGCAATTCCGACCTGGCGCTGGCCGCGGTTCGTGAACAGATTGCCGCTTTGGAGGGGTCCGCGAAGCTGCGAGTGGTTGCTTTGGCAGCGCTGGTAGGCCGTCCGATCGCCGATCTGCCGCTGTTGTCGGCGAAGGCTCTGCCTACCTTGCGCGGCACACTGCCCGATGACGTCAAGATCGATTTGATCGCGCGCCGCGGCGACATCGCCGCGAGCCGCTGGCGCGTCGAGGCGGCGGAAAAGAGCCTGGCGTCAGCCCGCGCCGAATTCTTTCCCGACATCACGGTCAATGCGCTGCTCGGCTTTTCGAGTATCGACATGGCCAAGCTGCTCGAATACGGCAGCCGCGTGCCGCAGATCACCGGAGCGATTCACCTGCCGATATTCGATGGCGGACGTTTGAAGGCGCGCTACGGCGCCGCCCAGGCGGCGATCGATTCCGCCGTCGCGAGCTATCAGGACACGGTGATCGGCGCGGCGCGCGACGTTGCGGCGCAGGCAACGATGCTGGCACAGGTGGAAGCACAGCGCACGCAGCGCGCCAGGCAAGTGGCGGCGGCGCTGCGCCTGAAGGATGCCGCCGCGGCGCGCGTGCGGCAGGAAGTCAGCGATTCGCGCAGTGAATTGATGGCCATCGCGTCCTGGATCGATCAGCGCGATGCCCTGATGCAGCTGGATGCGGCCGCCTTATCCGCCGACATCGCGCTACAGCGCGCGCTCGGCGGTGGCTATGAAAGCCCGCAAAAGCTCGCCAACTCATCTTCAACGACAGCAACACCATGAACGCAAACATCGAACCGCTCGCAAAACCTTCGAACGGCAAGCGGCGCAGAATTCTGCTGCTCATCGCCGTCATCTTCTTAAGTCTAGGCGCATTGTGGGCCGCTTACTGGGTGCTGGTGCTCGCCAAGCGCGAAAAGACCGATGATGCCTATGTCAACGGCAACCGAGTGGTCATTTCCGCGCAGGTTCAAGGAACCGTGATCGCCGTGCTCGCGGACGATACGCAGCTGGTCAAGGCAGGCCAAATCCTCGTCAAACTCGAACCCATCGACGCGCAGACCGCCTTGAGCCGCGCGGCAAGTGCACTGGCGGAGACCGTGCGGCAAGTGCGCCAGCAGAAGGCAACGGCAAACCAGTACGATTCGGAAATTGAAACCCGCAAACTGGAGCTGGCGCGCGCGCAAGCCGACCTGGCCAAGCGCGAGCCATTGGTCGCCGATCACGCCATCGCCGGGGAAGAGGTCCGCCACGCGCTGGAGAACGTGCAAATGGCGCGGGCGGCGCTTCGGCAGGCAGAGAGTCAGGCACAGTCGGCGCATGCGCTGATCGACGGCGCCCCGGTGGAAGAGAACCCCGCCGTGCTTCAGGCCAAGGATGCGTTCCGCGAGGCATGGGTTGCGGCCCAGCGCAACGCCGTCGTCGCACCCGTGTCCGGCTACGTCGCCGAGCGCAGCGTGCAGCTCGGACAGCATATCCAGGCGGGCGAGGCGCTGATGACGGTGATTCCGCTGCATTCGCTGTGGGTGGACGCCAACTTCAAGGAAGTCCAACTGCGCAACCTGCGGATCGGCCAGAAAGCCGAGGTGCGCAGCGACTTGTACGGCGGATCATTTATTTTCCACGGTCACGTACAGGGTATGTCCGCAGGAACCGGCGCCGCCTTTTCACTGTTGCCGGCGCAAAACGCATCGGGCAACTGGATCAAGGTCGTGCAGCGCGTCCCGGTGCGCATCGAGATCGAGGATGGCGACCTGATCAAATCGCCGCTGCGCGTCGGTTTGTCGGCCACGGTGACCGTGGACACGACATCACGCGAGGGACCGGTGCTGGCGCTGGAGACGGGCAACGCTCCGGTTGCCGATACCCAGGTGTATACGCAGGATATGGACAAGGCCAACGCCGAGGCCGATGCGGTCGTGCGACGTAATCTTGGCGTGGGCCACTAGCCAGCACTAAATGGCTGATTCAGCGCTGCCGGCCATCCCCGGCGAATACCCGCCTTTACACGGCAGCAAGTTGTTCTTCCTGACCGTCGCCATCGCAACCGCTTCGTTCATGGAGATTCTTGACATGACCATTGTCAATGTCTCCGTGCCGTCGATTTCCGGCAGCCTGGGCGTGACCACCTCCGAGGGAACCTGGGCGGTCAGTTCCTACATGTTGGCGGCCGCCGTCATGCAGCCGCTTTCGGGATGGATTGCGCGGCGCTTCGGCGAAGTGCGCACCTTCGTCACCTCGATTCTGCTGTTCATGGTTTTCTCAGCCATCTGTGGCCTAGCCAACAGCCTACCCATGCTGGTTGGTGCGCGCCTCATCCAAGGATTGGTTTCGGGGCCCATGATGTCCGTTGCGCAGGCCATCTTGCTGCGCAACTACCCTTTGGAGAAGCGCGGTCTCGCCCTTGGGCTGTGGTCGATGGTCATCATGATCGCACCGATTTTCGGTCCCATCATCGGCGGATGGATTACCGACAATCTTTCCTGGCCGTGGCTGTTCTATATCAATCTGCCGGTAGGCGCATTCTCGGCGGTGGCGAGTTTTTCGATTCTGCGGCACCGGGAGTCGACGACCGTCAAATTGCCCATCGATGGGGTGGGTCTGATTCTATTGGTCATCGGCGTGGGCAGCCTGCAATTCATGCTGGACAACGGCAACGAGAAGGACTGGTTCAATTCGCCGGTGATACTCGCGGCGGCGATTACCTCCATCATCGCCATCACGTTCTTCGTTCCCTGGGAACTCACCGACAAGCATCCGGTGGTGGACTTGCGGTTGTTCGCCCGGCGAAATTTTCGCGTCGGCACCTTGACGGTCGGAATGGCTTTCTTCGCATTCTCCGGCATCAACATCATTTTCCCGCTATGGCTGCAAACCACGGTGGGCTACACGGCCACCTGGGCCGGATTTGCCGTCGCGCCGGTCGGCTTGCTGGGCCTCATCGTGGCTCCCATCGTGGGCCGCAACATGATGCGGTTGAACCTGCGTCTTGCCGCCAGTTTCGCGTTCTGCGTCTTCGGTTTCTCGGTCTTTTGGACCGCCACATTGAATGAGACCGCCAGTTTCATTCAATTTGCAACGCCACGCTTCCTGCAGGGTCTGGGCGTGGCCTTCTTCTTCCTGCCGTTGAATCAGATCCTCATGTCCGGCGTCGGCCCGAATGAATTGGCTTCAGCCTCCGGGGTAAGCAATTTCGTACGCACCATGGCGGGCAGCTTTGCCACCGCGATTACGGTATGGATATGGAACCGGCGCAGCGACTACCACCATGCCGTTCTCACCGAACATATCAACAATGCATCGAGCCCATGGGCCCACTATCTGGCGAAGCTCGGCACCCATGGCATCCACGGCGTGGGTGCTTCCGAGTATGTGAATCAAGTGATATCCAGTCAGGCGTCGACTCTCGGGGTCAATGATGTGTTCAACATGCTGGGTCTGCTGTACATCGTTTTGATACCCTTCGTCTGGTTCGCGAAACCTCCCTTCGGCGCGCGGGCGGCACCCGCGTCGCACTGATCCATTCCGATACCGTGTAGGATTACTGCCGTGACTTCACCATACATCGTTGCCGTGGGCGGAACGCTGCGTCCGAATTCTTCCACCGAGTGGGCCATGCGCCATGTGCTGGCCGCCGCCGAGCGTGCTGGGGCGCGGACCAAATTGATCAGTGGGGCGCAGCTGCAGCTGCCGCTGTACCAGCCGGAAAACCAGGAGCGAGGGGAGGGTGCGCGCTTCTTGGTGGCCGAGTTATCGCGGGCCGACGGCATCATCGTCGGCTCGCCCGGATATCACGGCAGCATCTCGGGATTGGTTAAAAACGCCCTGGACTATGCCGAGGATTTGCGCACCGACGCGCGGCCGTATTTCAGCGGGCGCGCGGTCGGCTGCATCGCCACTGCCGGGGGCTGGCCGGGTGCCGTGAATACCTTGGGCGCGCTGCGCGATATCGTGCATGCCCTGCGAGGCTGGCCCACGCCGCTTGGAGCCGCCATCAACTCGGCGGAATGCGTATTCGATGCGCAAGGTACTTGTCAGGTGCCCAGGGTAGGGGAAATTCTCGACATGATGGCCGAAGAGGTCATGAGCTTCGTGCACCGGCGGGCTTAGGCCGCGCAACGTTATGTAAATCGGCAAATCATGCCCCGCGCCGGCGACCGCCCGCGACCGCCGGCGGCAACCATGACCTACGTCGCAATTCGCACGGCGAAGTGTGTTGTCCTACACATCGTCGGAGTTCGTCCATGGTTTCGGCACCATCGACCTGCTAAAAGCCAAGTCGCTATGACCCTGAAAACGGCGCAGGAGAGTGACAGGCCGATTGGCAGCGCGGCTGAGGCGGCGCAAATGGCCAACGAGGCCGGCTTGATCTACGTATCCGATGCGGAACCGGGCATCCGCCGCCTGCGCGCCGGTAAGGGCTTTCGATACGTCACGCCGGAGAATCGGCGCCTCGCGGCTGAAGAAGACCTCAAGCGCATCGCCAGGCTGGCGATTCCCCCGGCATACCGCGACGTGTGGATCAGCCTACAGCCCCGCGGGCATTTGCAGGCGACCGGACGCGACGCGCGCGGACGCAAGCAATACCGATATCACTCCGAATGGCGCGAACTGCGCGACAGCGCGAAATTCGAGAGAATGATTGCCTTCGGGGAGCAGCTGTCCAAGCTGCGGCGAACCCTCAAGCGCGACTTGAGCCTGCCGGGCTTGCCCCGCGAGAAGGTGCTCGCCGTCGTCATTTCGCTGCTCGATTCCACGCGCATTCGCGTCGGCAATAGCGAGTACGCACGCGATAACAAGAGCTTTGGTCTCACCACGCTTCGCAACCGCCACGTAACCTTCATACGCGACGGCCGGGCGGTCCTGAATTTCCGCGGAAAGGGCGGTGTGCCGCACGAGATTCTCATCGACGACAGGCGCATCGTGAAGATCGTGCGCCGCTGCCAAGAAATACCCGGCCAGCACTTATTCCAGTACATCAATGATGACGGTCAGCGTTGCCCGATCGATTCGGACCAAGTCAACGAGTATCTGGGCGAGGCCATGGGAGATGATTTCACGGCCAAGGATTTTCGGACCTGGGGTGCCACGCTGCACGCCATTACGCTGCTGGCCCGCACACCCTTGCCGGAGGTGCGCAGTGAGCGTGCCCTGCGGAAGAAGATCGCGGAAGTGGTGAAAGAGGTGGCGGCGCAGCTGCGCAACACCCCTGCCGTCTGCCGCAAGTCGTATATCAATCCGGCCGTCTTCGACAGCTGGCGTTCCGGCAGCATTCACCGGCATATCGATGGAAAGCTGACGACCGCCTCGGCCCGCAAGGCAGAAACCTTGGTGCTGGCATTCTTGCGTGACGAGGGACGCGGCGGCGGAACGCGGCGTGCCACTTTCCTACACGGGATTACAACGCTGGACGACAGACCCGCATGACGACCGACGACCATATTTCGCTCATGCGTAAGCACTTGTCGGCCCGCGGCAGCCTGTTCTTATTCGTCCGCAGCCATCAATACTGGGAATACTACTTCGATCTCCACGATGCGCGGGTCGCGGCCAACCAGGCCGACGGCGGTAACGCTCTGGGCTCTGTGCAGGGCGCTAAGGTGGTGGAGATGCACCCGATCGCGCGCGTCCAGGTCCGGCATCGGCGGTAACGCCATGTTGGACATGTCCACGGTACTCAAGTTTTCGGCGAATGCGGTCGCAGCGGGCTGCTTGCTCCATGGGTTGGCCAGCGACCTTGGCGCGGAAATTCGCCGCGATGCCGGAACTTTGGCCGGGCGCACCCGTGACCTAGCCACCCGATCCCCATATGGCGCCGTGGGCGCGGCAACGGCCATCGGGATCTTGGCGGGAATGCTGCTCGCCAGGCGCCGCCGGCGCACGTAGCGGCGGCTCGACCCACGCGCAGGTCGGATGCCGGCATGGCGGCCGAGCCCAGAGCCCAGCGACACTCCCTCCCTCTACAAGCAGTGTGGGAAATTTCCCGCGACACCATCGCCGCATGGATTGCGCACAACGCGTCGTCCCTGGGCGCGGCCCTTGCCTTCTACACGCTGTTCTCCATCGCGCCGATCCTGGTCATCGCCATGGCGATCGCAGGGTCGGTCTTTGGCCCGAATGTCGCCGAGACGCATGTGTTGGAGGAAATGCGGGCGTTGCTCGGCGACGCCGGCGCCAAGGCCGTGCAGGGGCTGTTGACCAGCGCGCACCAAAGCGGACAGAAGGGATTCGCCGCCGCCAGTGGCGTCGTCACGTTGCTCATCGGCGCGACCAGTGTCTTCGGCGAGCTGCAAAAGACACTCGACTACATCTGGAAATCGCCGGAGGAGAATTCCATGTCCTGGTGGTGCATCGTCCGGGCGCGCATTTTATCGGTGGGATTGATCCTCGGCGTCGGATTCTTACTGCTGGTATCGCTCATCATCAGCGCGGCACTGGCGGCGTTGGGTACGTGGTTCGGAACCGTCTTGGCTCAATGGAGCGTGATGCTGCCGGCGGTGGATCTGTTGTTGAGCCTCGGGCTGACGACAATGCTGTTGCGATGATCTACAAATATGTACCGCGCGAAACCATCGCATGGGGCGATGTATGGATCGGTGGATTCGTCACCGCGTGTCTTTTTTCCGTGGGCAAGCTGTTGATCGGTCTCTATCTGGGCCGCTCCTCGCTGAGTTCAGCGTATGGCGCGGCGGGCTCCGTCATGGTGCTGCTGTTGTGGATCTACTATTCGACGCAGATCTTTCTTCTCGGTGCGGAATTCACGCACATCTTTACCTACACCCGGGGGTCGCGCTGCGACCCCGCGCAGCAACCGAAGCCGCGTAGGCGCAACGTCGGTTAGGCCATCTGTAATCACGACGCGCCACGGACCTGCCCACGAGCCTCGTGGGAATGCGGGCATGCAGCCACGCGGGCAAGCGGCGCGTCGAGCGGCTATACTGACGCTGCCGCGCCATGCGGTCGTGCAACGCGATTTATGAAGAGAGACGACATCAAGGAAGCGCTCAAGAAGCAGGCGCTCGACTATCACGAGTTTCCCACGCCGGGGAAATTATCGATTACCGCCACCAAGCAATTGCTCAACCAGAGCGATCTCGCTCTGGCGTATTCGCCCGGCGTTGCCGCCGCCTGTGAGGCCATTGTCGAAGATCCCTTGAATGTCTTTCGCTTCACCGCCCGCGGTAATCTGGTGGGCGTCATCAGCAACGGTACCGCGGTTCTGGGCTTGGGCGCGATCGGTCCCCTGGCTGCGAAGCCCGTGATGGAAGGCAAGGCAGTCCTGTTCAAGAAATTCGCGGGTATCGATGTGTTCGACATCGAGATTGAACAGCGGGATCCGCAGAAATTGATCGAGGTGATTGCCGCGCTAGAACCTACCTTCGGCGCCATCAACCTGGAGGATATCAAGGCACCGGAATGTTTCATCGTCGAGCGCGAACTGCGCCGGCGACTGAAAATACCGGTGTTTCACGATGATCAACACGGTACCGCGATCATCGTGGGTGCCGCGTGCCTGAACGGTTTGCAGGTTGTGGGCAAGCAAATTTCGCAGGTGAAGATGGTGGTCAGCGGCGCCGGTGCGGCGGCACTGGCCTGCGTTGATTTGCTGCTGGATCTGGGGTTGAAGCGTGAAAACGTCTGGCTCACGGATCTGGCGGGGGTCGTGTACACAGGAAGACTCGAGCTGATGGATCCGGAAAAGGCGCGTTTTGCGCAGCCCACCGATGCCCGCACGTTGCGGGACGTCATTGGCGGCGCGGACATTTTCCTGGGTTTGAGCGCCGGCGGAGTGCTCACCGCGGACATGGTGCGGATGATGGCGGCCAAACCGCTGATTCTGGCGCTGGCCAACCCGACTCCGGAGATTCTGCCGGAGGAGGCGCGGGCGGCGCGCGGCGACGCCGTGATTGCCACCGGACGCAGTGACTACCCGAATCAGGTCAACAACGTGCTGTGTTTCCCCTTCATATTTCGCGGCGCCCTGGACGTGGGGGCAACCACCATTACGCGGCAGATGGAAATCGCCACCGTGCACGCCATTGCTGAGCTGGCGCGCCAGGAGCAAAGCGATGTGGTGGCCGCGGCCTATGGCGGCATCGAGGATTTGGCCTTTGGGCCCGAGTACTTGATCCCAAAGCCTTTCGATCCTCGGCTGATCGTCAAAATAGCACCGGCGGTCGCCAAGGCCGCCATGGAATCCGGTGTGGCGACGCGTCCGATCCACGACTTGGAAGCCTATGGACAGCGGTTGCTGCAATTCGTCTATCACAGCGGAACGCTGATGCAGCCGATCTTCGTGGCGGCGCGCAAGGTGGCTCCCGAGCGCAACCGGATCGTGTATGCCGAAGGGGAGGATGAACGGGTGCTGCGCGCGGTGCAAATCATCGTTGACGAGAAGCTCGCGACGCCCATCTTGGTGGGGCGGCCGGCGGTGATCGAGCGCAGCATCAAGCGTCATGGGTTGCGCATCCGGATCGGAGAGCACTTCACGATCGTCAATCCCGAACAAGACGAGCGATACCGGGAGTATTGGCAGGACTATCACAAGCTCACCGAGCGCCGCGGGGTGACGGCCCAATACGCCAAGCTGGAAATGCGCCGCCGCACCACGTTGATTGCGGCCATGCTGCTGAAGAAGGGCGAGGCGGACGGCCTGATCTGCGGGATGGTCAGTACCACCGCGCGGCACCTTCACTACATCGATCAGGTCATCGGGCGACCCCCGGGAGTCAATGTGTATGGCGCCATGAGCGGGCTGATACTTCCAGGGCGGCAGGTGTTCATCGTCGATACTCACGTCAATCTCGATCCGAGCGCCGAGGAGCTGGCGGAGATCACGCAGCTTGGCGCGGATCAGCTGTGCGCATTCGGCCTCACCCCGAAGGCGGCCTTGCTCTCGCATTCGAATTTCGGCAGCAGCCACGCGCCTTCGGCTCTGAAGATGCGAGCGACACTAGCTTTGCTGAACGAGCGCATGCCCCAGCTCGAAGTGGATGGCGAGATGCACGGTGACTGTGCTCTGGATGAGGCGGCCCGCCGGTCGATACTTCCGAGCAGCCCGCTGCACGGCAGCGCCAATCTACTGGTCTGTCCCAACCTCGACAGCGCCAGCATTGCCTACAATTTGCTCAAGTCGGCCGCTGGGCACAATGTGGCCATCGGTCCGATTCTGCTGGGCTGCGCTGCTCCCGCGCACATTCTGACCCCCGCGGCCACGGTGAGGCGCATCGTCAATATGACCGCCGTCACCGTGGTCGAAGCCAGCAAGGCGTCCGGCGCAAGGCGGCGCTGTTGATTGAGTCGCGTTGAGCGTCAAAGCTAGATGACCAAACCCGCTCTTTGGGGCGAACCGAACAATCGTTTCACCCCCGGGGCGGACTCAACATGGGTCGGCCGGTTGTTTGCCTTCGAACCGGTATAACTCATTGACAATACAGGAGTAAAACCGCGCATAAGAGGGTGATTATCGCAGCCGATTGGGGTAGAATCTGTATATTCATACAGTATCCCAGGAGGCTCCCATGGACGGATCATCCCCACCGAGCGTCGGCAGCAGGCGCGCGTCTCTCGCCGAGCTCGAAGCGCAAATCACCGCACTGGCCGGACAGTTGAATGCCGCCCAGTATCGCTGGCTGATGCTCATCGCCG
>JAJPKM010000017.1 GCA_021323735.1 Gammaproteobacteria bacterium | reverse complement strand
TCCGTCGGGTTCGATTGGAATCCGCTCAATAAGCAGATGTACTTTACGGACAACGGCCGCGACTGGATGTCGGAAGATGTGCCTGAGGACAAACTCAACCGGTTGAGCAAGGTCGGCGAAGATTTTGGCGTGCCTTATTGCTACCAGGGGAACATCGCGGACCCAGAGTTTGGATGGGGCCACTCTTGCAGCCAGTACACGCCGCCCGTCGCGCTGATGGGAGCGCATACCGCGGCACTTGGCATGCGCTTCTACTTAGGCTCGATGTTCCCCAAAGAGTACCGCAATGCCATTTTCATCGCCCGCCATGGTTCCTGGAATCGCACGAAGAAACTGGGTGGCGACGTCGTGGTGGTCAAGTTGAATCCGGATGGCACCGTGAAATCCGTGCAGCCCTTCCTGACCGGGTTTATTGAAAACAACAACTATCTGGGACGGCCCGTGGACGTGCAGCCGCTCGAGGATGGCTCGCTGCTGGTGTCTGATGATTGGAATGGCGCGGTGTACCGGATCACCTACGGTAACCCGCGCCGCGCGCATCGGTAAATGCCGTCGCAACTTGAGTTGATGGATCGATGGGGTATCCGCGGCCTGCTCGGGCATGGGTGGGCCGCACTGATGTTAGCGGCCGGTCTTGCGGCGCCGCCGGTCATGGCGGCGAGCACCCAGGAGCGCATGGTCCCCTGTCTTGCATGCCACGGAGAGACCGGACAATCGCGGATCGAGAATACGCCGTCGCTTGGCGCCCAACAGCCGGCATATACCCTGATTCAACTGTTCATGTTTCGGGAGAAATTGCGCAAGTCCGAAATCATGAATCAAATGGCCAAGGACTTCACCGACGATGATCTGCGCACGGTCTCGGATTACCTCGCCGCCTTGCCGAAGCCGCAAGCGGCGGAGAATGGGGCAATCGATCGCATGCAGCGGGCGCAGGTGCTCGCGCAAAAGGAGCATTGCAATTCCTGTCACAATGCGGACTTTTCGGGCCGCGACAACATTCCGCGGCTGGCCGGTCAGCGGGAGGACTATCTCGCCAAGACACTGCGGGAGTACAAGAACAATACCCGTGCCGGGTACGATGGCACCATGTCCGAGGTCCTGCAGCCGGTGACGGATGCAGAGATCGCGGACCTGGCCTACTACTTGGCGCATCTCTCGTCGAAGAGCGAGCATTGACGAACCCATTCTTGGGCTCTCGTCGTGCAGTCTAGCTTGCACAATTCATGCACAACGAAACGTGCACGAATGTGCCGATCGTTCCTGAACAGTTCAGGCTAAACCGTGATCTCGTGCACTCGCCTCCGCCATACGGATTTGACATGCAAATTCGCACCGAGATTCATTGGTAGTATGACCGCAAAGGAATACAGTAGTGACAGGCGCCGCGGGGCGTGAGACCGTTTCGAAAGACAATCCCATGCCTCTCGATGGCTGTTTCGCCCCCGTGGTGCCACCAATATTGCCCTCTCGCATCAGGGCGGAATATGGATGCGCTCCTTAATATGCTTCAGGTTCGCCACGATGGTGAAGGTCATAATCACTAGCAGTGACCACGAACTCCACTTCCCAAGATGCACGACTGCCCAGGCGCCGATCTGGTTCGGATAGCTCCAGACGCTGAAGAATGTGCTGACGTTCTCGGCCAGCCAGATGAAAAATCCGATCAGCACAAACGCCAGCAGTAGCGGCATATTTCGATCCCGGTCGAGCGGCCTAAAGACCACGGATGCGCGCGCGTACAGCCCCAAGGTGCACGCTGCGATGTATCCCCGATAGTCGCCGATGTAGTGGTGGGTGAAAAAATTACCGTAGATCACCAGCGCATTGAGCCCTGCCATCCAGTAAGGAGGGTGATGGCGAATGCGAACATCCAGCAGGCGCCATGCCTGAATGACGTAGCTTCCCACCGCTGCGTACATGAATCCGGAGAACAAAGGCACGCCGAATAATTTCGAATAGGCGAAATCAGGATAGGCCCATGATTGAACGCCTGCCGAAGTCTTGAAAACTTCAAGCACGAAACCAATGACGTGAAACAGGCAAATAGCCTTCAATTCATCCCATGTTTCGAGCTTTGCCCAAATCATCCACGACTGAATTGCGATCGCGATGATCAACAGCGCATCGTAGCGCGGTATCCCGAAAAGCCCGCTTCTCGGGAGTGCGAAAACCGCCGTAAAGAACAGCGCGACGAAAAGACAGGCACGGGCCTCTTTGACGCCGAAATAGAAGAACTCCACAGTGAATCGGCGCATGCCGGTCAACTTCGGGCGTAGACCGAAATCAAGGAGATGGCCGTCGAGCGCCACGAGGGATAGCGGAACGGACTTGAGGGGCACGCGCGTGGAGTTTGTCATTGGTCAGAACCGCGGACTAATCGGCGTACCTTTCAGGCGCCGGGCACGATGCGCAGATCTCGTATGGCGCCGCCCTTCAGTACCGCCAGGGCCTGTTGATAGGCCGCGCTCTCGTACACGGCAATGGCCCGCTCCACCGAATCGAACTCGATCACCACCGTCCGTTCCGACTGTCCCGCCTCATATATCTGTGCGGGAGTTCCGCGCACCAGGAAGCGTCCGCCACCGCCTTCAATGGCGGGACCCGCCAACTTTGCATAACCGGCCAGCTTGGCTGGATCAGAAATCTCCCGGTACAGAGCAATCCAATACGCCTTGGGCATCGTCCCGTCCTCGCTAGGGTTAAGAACCGGATCCTAGCAAGTCTAGCGGCCTGCGGGCATGGTACTCGACAACGCTGAGCCGAACGCGGAAGCGCTCTGCTACCGCACGGCTTCTGTCGGTATACTCGCCATCCCATGAAATCTTTCGAGCCTATGAAGTCATTCCGCAGTGGCGCTGCCGCTGCATTCCTGTGCCTCACGATCTGCCCGGCCGGCGCACAAGCGCCGGAGCCCAACGGGGCGGGTGTAAGAGCGGGCACTCTCCCCCGAAGCTGGCACCCGAGCGGGCCTCGCTGTGCAGACAAACCGGCATTCGAGATCAATGCCTACAACGATGATCTCTTCATCCTGCGCGAGTCAGGCTGCTCGAATTACGAAAAGCCATTTCTGTTCCTCCTCTTCGGCAAGGACAAGGCGTTGCTGCTCGACACCGGAGCGGGAAAGACCGATGTGGCGCCAGTCGTCCAAGGGGTCATCGACGGGTGGCTGCGGCGCAACGGCCGCAATGCCATCGAGCTCATCGTCGCCCACACTCATGCCCATGGGGATCATATCGCCGGCGATGCCGATCTGGCGAAGCTGCCACGCACGACGGTCGTGGCGCCAAACCCCGGAGCAGTTCAAACCTTTTTCAACATTCACAACTGGCCGGTGGAAGCTTCCACGTACGATCTGGGGCAACGAGTGCTGGACATCATTCCCATCCCCGGGCACGAACCCTCGTCCATCGCGATTTACGATCGCCAGACGGCAATCCTTTTTACCGGAGACACCTTGTACCCCGGGCGGCTGTATGTCCACGATGCCGCAGCATTTGCGTCCAGCGTGCAGCGTCTCGTGGATTTCAGCCGCGGCAAGATCGTTGCCCATGTCTTGGGCAATCACATCGAGCAAACCCGGACACCGTACTTGGACTACGCGATCGGCACGGTCTACCAACCCGATGAACATCCACTGGAGCTGGGCCGCGCCCAGCTCCTCGAGTTGAACGAAGCCTTGAAGGGGATGAGCGGCCAGATCCGCCGCATGGCACTGCGCGACTTCACCATCTGGCCGGAGCCGTAATTCAGCGGGAGTTACTGCGGCCCGGCAGTCCCTGCCCGGCCTACGTCGCTATCTAAGCGCTGCAATCGAGACGACGAACGCGCGGACGGTACCGCGCGAACTTCAGGCGCCGTGACCGGGCGTCGCCTTACGCGCGGCCTCGTCATGCTTATATTCCTCCGACAGGGTGCCCTTCGCGGTTGCGATCGGCAACAAGGTCGGATAGAACTGCACGAACGTCCGGTCTACGGCACCGTGCGCGGCGTGGCAGGAATAGCATGAGGCGGCCTGGGGAAGGATAGCCGCGGGTTTGAGCGAATCGCCAAATGCGAAAAACCCCCACTGGTCCGGCAGATGTCCCACATCCTTGACGTGGATTTCGATTCCCATGGTCTCGGTCGTTTCAAACTGACCGCTCTTGTTGATGGAGCCTTCAGTCTCGGCGCGGCGGTTTTCCTTCACCAGAATGGTGCCGTCGGGCCAGGTGCCGGTGGCCAGGAAGCTCTTGTAGGCGGCGGGATTGACGAACACATTATCCAGCATGTGATGCGACATCTGCATGCCGCCTTCCGAATAGTTCATGTCGAGACCGGCGCTCAGGAATATCCAACTTCGATAGTCGGCGGGGAAGATCAGGTGCCCCTCGGCGGTGTATGCCGGGCTCTGGGTGTGAACTCCGGGCGAATCGCCGCGAGAGATCGAATAGGTGAATATCAGTCCGGCTGCCAAGGCAAGTGTCGTGGTTTTCATGGAGTCATTATCAATGGGCGCCGCCTGCCGCACCAGACCGCTTACTGCAGCGGCACGGCCATTCCCTGCATCACCCGCGGCCGTCAATGCCCATGGCCGTTCCCAGCATTGTCAGCGCCGAATCGGGCGTGACTGACCGGCAGCCTCGCCCGTCAGGTGGTTCACCGCACGTGGGCCTTGAGCCACTGCGTCAGCGCGGCGCGGCCGGTGCCCGAGAAATCGCTGAACACGCCGTCGACGCCCAAATCGAAGTACGCCTTGTATTCCGCCATCGGATCGCCGCCGTAAGTTTTTGTCAAATGCTCGCCTTCGTCGCGAAAAGTAAAAAGATGAACGAACAGGCCCACCTGGTGTGCCGCGCCGATCAATGACGAGGGCGCGGCATTCGAGGCCTGATCCAAAGCACTCACGGCCCTGCCTTTCGCATCCACTCCTTGCGCCGGCAATACATAGAATTTCCACGGACCAATGCCATCCGCGTAGGTCTTGATTTCCGCGAGGCCCGCGGGGGTGACCATGGCCGCGAAAGTCCGCGCATCGCCGGCTTGCAGCCAGCTGAAAGGCTTTGCACTATCGGGCGACTCGTAGGTAATCGCACCGGTGGCATAGTCGATGCCCGCCCCGTCGATCAACTGCACGACCTTGGTTTTCAAACCGAGCTTACGCATGAGCTTCAGGCTGGCGGGATCGAATGACTGGACGAACACCGGGGAATCTTTGGTGTTCCAGCCGGCCTTGACTAGCATGGCCAGCAGCGCCTCCTCCAACGGCAGACCCAGCTGCCGCTGATAAAGGGGATTCTTGGTTTCAGGATAGACGTTGATCCTGCGCCCAGGGTCCTTGGCCATGGTGTGCTTGGCCAGATCGATGATCTCCTGAAACGTCGCCATCGGGTACAAGCCGTCATACTGTTTGCTGCGCGTGGCAATCGGCTGCTTGACCCGCAGCGACTTCAGCTCCGCGGCACTGAAGTCGCTGATGTACCAGTCCGGTCCGGTGCTCACGCCATCAACCATGCGGGACTTGCGCCGCGAAGCGAATTCCGGATGACTGGCAACATCCGTCGTATCGCTCAGAAAGACGTTGTGGCAGGCGAACAGCACGCCATCGCTCGAAGATTGAAGGTCCAGTTCGAGCGCATCGGTACCCGCCGCGATCGCCGCCCGATAGCCCGCCATGACCTCCTCCGGATAGAGGCCCGGCAAACCCCGGTGTCCAATGATCAGGGGCGGCTTGCCGTCCAGTGTCTTCGGCGCCATGCCGGCGTGGCCGATGCAGGCGCTCAAGACCAGCGCCACGCCGACTCCCCTTACGCACCAGCGGCGGCCCATCGGCATGCGCATTGAATTGGTATTCATACTGCCTTTTTTAGATTTCTTGGAACGAAGTCTATCGCGCCTGCATGGCGCTTAGGTTGCACCCCGGTGCCGCGACGGGTGGAGACCTGAATTTTTGTACCATGGACGGCGCCCTGCACCTAAGACTCTTGTACACTTCTCACTCGACAAATATACGGCTGTATTCAATATGAGACCGCTGTTCAAAATCGCTTTGTCAATTCTCGGCGTGCTGGCCATCGCGGCCTATGTCGTGCTGAACCCTCCCTTGGACCGGCCCGCCGGCGCGTTCAGCCGACAGAACTATCGGCGCGGACCTCACGAGGTTTCCTATCAATCCATCAGGTGGGCAGATACTTCCCGATCGACGGCGGCCAATCGCGAATTCAAGGGCGTTGGCGTTCGCGAGCTGAAAGGCGGGATCTGGTTTCCGGCCGACAAACAAGGCGCTCCTTTTCCGCTGGTGGTGTATAGCCACGGCTACATGTCCCAATACAAAGAGGGGCAATACATTCTGCAATTTCTGGCCAGCCATGGGTATGTGGCCGTCAGCGCCGATTTCCCGCTGTCCAATGGGTCGGCGCCGGGCGGTGCGGTCATCTCGGACGTCGTCAATCAGCCCGGCGACATTTCCTTCCTCATCGATCAGATGCTCGCGCGAAGCCAGCAAGCGGATAACCCATTGCATGGCAGCGTCGACCGCGATCGCATCGCCGTCGTAGGATTGTCGCTGGGCGGACTGAGCACGGAGTTGGCGGCGTTCGATGCCAAGCGCAAGGACCCCAGAATCCGTGCCGCCGTCTCGATGGCGGGGCCGAGTCAGTTTTTTACGCCGGAGTTTTTCGCAGGCAACGGCATTCCCTTCATGTATATCGGCGGTACGGCGGATGCCATCGTACCTTACCGTGAAAACGCGCAACCGATTCCGAAGGAGGACAAAAATGCCGTCCTCGTCACGCTGGAATCGGGCAGCCATGTGGGATTCATCGATATGGCGCCCACGGTGTTCCGGTGGCTCGACAATCCGGACAAGTTAGGCTGTACGGGACTGATGCGTGGACTCAAGTCTGCGCAGGAGTCCAACGGCGGCAAGCCCCTGCCCACGCTCGGTGAGCTGATCGGTGGCGCCGGTGTGGATGCAACGGCTTCCACGCCGCCCTGCCAGGCCACGGAGTTTGCCCACGCCATGCGTCCCGCTCGGCAACATACCCTCGTCACGCTGGCGATCTATAGTTTTCTGGAGAGCCAGTTTTCAACCTCGCCAACCGTACGCAACGACATGCACGAATACCTGGTCGATCATCTGCCGAAGGAAAACCAGGATGTCAGCGTGAGAGTGGGCGAGTGAATGATTGGTCAATCGACCGCCAGCACAACCTTGATCGAGGAATCTACGGCGGACTTCTCGATGTACCCCACCGATTTCGGATTGGCGGCGACCGCCTTCTTCACTGCCGCCGAATTGGGGAGTTGCTTCGGCGCGACGCCACGGTCGGTGAAGACAAGCCGTGACCAGATGGCCTTGATCTGCGCACTGTCGCGGCCCGTTACCTTCTTATAGAACTCAACGTAGATTTCGGATCCTACAACCTGATCGATGGGGGTGAAGTCATCGGTTCTTCCCAGATAAAGATCGGCAATCTGTTCCTTGCTCAGCGGTGGTGCCGCGCGATTGACGATGACCACGAGTTCCTCCGCTCGTACGTCGGCGACGGCCATGGCCGTGAAAATCAAGGTGCTAAGAGCTAAGGATCTGATGTGACGGCTCACTGCGGCGTGGTCTTAAAATACGAAGTCCAACGTCAAGCTCAGTACGTTTGCCTTGTCGCCGACCCGGACACGGGGACTGAGGTCGGCAAACGAAGCGGGGTCATCCACGCTGTCGATGGTCACCTGCTGCAACTGTAGCTTGGTGTCGAGGTTCTTGGCAAAGTCCCAGCGGACGCCTGCGGTCACGGTATGCTCGTTGCCCAGTGCCCGCAGTCCGGACGTGCCTACACTTTGTGCGTGCGTGGTGGAGTAAATTGCGTAAGGCGAGACGTGGCCTAGTCGCACGCCGGCGCTGACATACCACGCGAATAAATCACCGAAGAATTTGTCTTGGCTGTAGTTGCTGTCCGCGGTCACGAACCAAGCGCCCGGATCGTACGTCAACCCTGCACCGGTCACTCGCAATTGAACCGACGGGTTTCCCGAGCTGCTGTACTTCTGGTACACCAGGCGCAAGCTCGCATCGCCGTATTGCAGAGTGTCGCTGAACACCGCGACAGTTGCCGGGGCGGAGGTGAATTCCACTCCCGGCAAGTCCACCATCGTGCGCCCCCATTGAAGCTGCAGATTCTGGGTGAGGCTGCCTGTCTTTACGCGGTAGAGCACGTCGAGTCCATCGCTGTGAAGACCGGCATCCGTGTAGGCGATTTCGATGGGTATCCGAACCCAGGGCAATGAGTATCCCACGTACTGCGTGTCGGAGTATTGGTAAGTCGGTAAGACCATGCGACCAACCCGTACTTTCAAGTCCGCAGAGACCTGGTATTGCAGATTCGCCCACTCGACCGTGGGTTTCCATTGGCCGTTCGCATCCTCGCGCGAGAGAACTTGAAGCACTCCGCTCAGGGAGTCGGTCAGGGTGACTTTGGCTTGAGCACCCAAATCACTGTCGGGAGTTGCGCTCCAGCTGCGAAATTCCACGCCGCGGGGTTGAACCACGTTCGCGATGAAATCGGCCTGGCTGTAGTCGGAATGCACGACGCCCAGCGTCCCGAATCCGCCGAACGTCACATATCGGTCAAGCGTATCGATCGTGTTCTCGGCATGCCCCACCACCGTGACGAGTGCAAGCATCGCGGCTGCGGCCGTAGGCTTCACTTTGAGAACCATGGGAACCTCTGTCGCGAACAGTAGGAGGGCGGCCGCTAGGTTGAGATGCGAGACAGTATGTGCTGATCGGCGCCTAAGATGCGTACCTGACGCACGCTTTGGAGCCACGCCTTGCCGGTCCGCTGTTAGATGTGAGAAGTAGCTCACGGCGAAGCAGCAAGATCGTGTTAGCTTGGTTCCCGTTGGCAGGACCAAGATTTTCCTGGACTGCCGATGCCGCTCAAATGGCGAGCAAGGAAAGGCGGTGCCGACCTCAGACACATTTCATCGCGCTTTGAATCGGGCCACCGATCCCGCCGTACTATTTCCCTTGATCGCCATCCTAGTGCTCGCCGCAATTTGGGAAGCGACCCTAGGACTCATCAAGCTGAAGTACTCCGATGCTGAACATGTCGCGTCGGTATCGAGCACTGAGCTGGTGGGCACCTACCAAGCCCAGGTAGCTCGCGTTCTCCACCAAATCGATCAAACCTTGAATCTCGTCAAGTATTGGCACGAAGGCGACAATGGACACCACGCGCTCGCGGAACTCAGGGACAAGGGGTTGTTGCTGCCGGATTTGTTTTTCGATGTGAGCATAGCCAATCGCCTGGGCAGCATTACCGACAGCACTCACACGCTTCAAAAGAAAAACGTGGCCGACGAGGGTTACTTTCGCATACAACGCGAGAGCAATACGTTCTTCATTGGACAGCCCGGCCGGGAACCGGCCGCCGACAAAAATCTGTACTTCAGCCGCAGGATGAATGCGGCAGACGGCTCGTTTGATGGCGTGGTGGTCGTCGCGGTCGACCCAGCCTATTTCGTCAGCGGCTATGAAACTTCGAGGTTTGGCGAGCACGGAGTCATCGGCATCGTCGGCACCGATGGGATCGTGCGCGTAGGGCGTACCGGAGATGCACAGTTCTCGGGCGAGGAGATCGATCTTAGCTCCGTCGTAGGGGAACACGACGCCGCCGACGCGAACGCTACGATCTCGACCAGCAGCTGGGACGGGGTGCGGCGGTGGACGAGCGCCCGAAAGCTCTACGGCTTTCCCCTTGCCGTGCTCGTTGGACTCTCGGTCGATGAGCAGCTGGAGACCGCGCATCGCGCCACGCTCACTTACCTGTGGCGTGCGAGCGTCGCCAGCATACTTGTCGTCGTGCTCACGACTCTCTTGGGCCGCTTGAGCTGGCAGCTCGCTCAGAGCCGGATACGCGAAAGCGAAACCAAGCTGGCCAATCGCGCAAAGGATCTCTTTTTGGCCAGCATGAGTCACGAGATACGCACGCCCATGAATGGCATCATTGGCGCGCTCGAGGTCCTGCACCAAAGCAGCCTGACTGCTCCTCAGGTCGAATTGGCCAATCTGATTCGCGAGTCGGCCGATTCCCTGCTCACCATTATCGACGACATTCTAGATTTTTCGAAGATCGAGGCCGGCCGGTTGGATATTGAGCACCTTCCCATGTCCGTGTGCCAAGTGGTGGAGAAGAGTTGCAACTTGGTCAATCGGCTTGCGGAACGCAAGGGGGGGACACTCACGGTGTTCGCGGATCCGATGATACCGGCCGTGGTCCTGGGGGACGCATCGCGGCTGCGGCAGATACTCATCAATCTCATCAACAACGCGATTAAATTCTCCAGCTGCCGTGAGCATCCAGGCCGGGTGTCGGTGCGCGCCGTGCTGGTGGACCGCCAACCGGACCATGCGGTGGTAGAGTTTCGGGTGAGCGACAACGGCATCGGCATGAAGGAGGACACTTTGGCGCGCGTCTTCACGTCGTTCACGCAGGCCGACGCCTCCACGACACGCAAGTACGGAGGTACCGGGCTAGGATTGGTGATTTGCAAGCAACTCGCCAGCCTGATGGGCGGAAGCATTACCGTCGAGACCAAGTTGAATGTGGGATCCACGTTCACTGTGCGCGTGCCGTTCGATTTGACGCCGGTGCCGGCCGATACCGCGCAAAGCCCTTCCGAGATCAAGGGACTCACCTGTCTTGTCGTCGGGGGACATGCGGGTCTTGCCGATGACCTGGCGACCTACCTCGAGGCGGATACGGCTTCGGTGGTGCGGGTGCCGAATCTCGCGGCGGCTCGCGAATGGACTCCGGCCGATTCAAGCGAGCCGGCCGTGTGGGTCGTCGATGTCGGTGAAGATCTACCGGGTGTGGACGAACTGCAATCCGCCGCCGGGGGGCGCGCGGATCTGGACCCGCGAGTGGTGTTGGTGGTCGTAGGGCGCGGCCAGCTGCGTAGTCCTCGCGCGGAAAGGGATGACGTCATCTTGGTCGACGGCAATTCGCTCAACCGCCATACGCTGGCCAAAGCCGTGGCGATCGCCGCGGGGCGCGCGTCGGAGGAGCCGGAGGTAGCCTCCGGTCATCATAGGACGATCAGGGGCACTGCACCATCCCGTGACGAGGCACTCAGGCAGCGCAGGCTGATTCTGGTGGCCGAGGACAATGAGATCAATCAAAAGGTCATCCGCCAACAGCTGGATTTGCTCGGCTACGCGGCAGATATGGCGTCGACCGGTCGTGAAGCGTTGAAGCGTTTCCAAAGCGGCCGCTACGCATTGCTGTTGACGGATCTGCATATGCCGGAAATGGACGGCTACGATCTGACGTTGAAAATCCGTGGGGCCGAAGGTGGCCGTACGCGAATGCCCATCATTGCGTTGACCGCGAATGCCTTGCGCGGCGAATCGGAACGCTGCCTCGCCGTGGGGATGGACGGTTACTTGAGCAAGCCTGCGCCGCTCGCCGCCCTGGCGGCTATGTTGGCGAAGTGGATCCCGGCGGCCGATCCCAACGCCATGCAAGCCCTGTCATCCGTACCGGTGCAAGTGAGCGTACTCGAGGCGCTGGTCGGTACCGATCCACAGCTCATCGGAGAGTTCCTGCAAGCCTTCAGCGTGAGCGCCGGACAGTTGGCCGCCGAGTTCACGGAGGCGTATGCGGAGCAGCGTGTGCATGACGCCGCTGCCATTGCCCACAAGCTGAAGTCTTCGTCCCGCGCCGTCGGCGCCTTACGGCTCGCCGATCTTTGCGCTGCGATCGAGATTGCGGGGACCGCGGGTGATTTACCAAAACTGAACGAGCTGGCACCGGGCTTTGAGACAGAGATGGCCGCTGTGACAGGCTACTTACGTTCGCTGCAAGCGCCCGGCAACTCGGTTGAACAGTGTGCGTGAGATATCCGTGAAGGCAAAGGATCCGGGGACCACGGGGATTGTCCTGCTGGATGATGACCCTTTCATGCTCAAGCTCCTCACCCAAATGTTGGCGCAACTCGGCTACACGCGGGTCACCGCCTGCGACAGCGGCCAAAAGGCTCTGACGCAGGTCCGCGAGACTCGCGAAGTAGTTGACCTGATCTTTCTGGATATCAACATGCCCGGGATGGACGGCGTTGAGTTCATTCGCCGGCTCGTGGAGTGCCAGTACGGCGGCAGCGTGATCCTGGTCAGCGGCGAGAACAGCCGTATCCTGGAGAGCGTCGAGAAACTGATCGGGGCGCATCGGCTAATCGCGCTCGGCTGTCTGCAGAAGCCCGTGAAGCCGGACGAATTGGCCCGTTTGATGAGCACCCTGAAACCCAATATCGGCCCTCGCCGCCTCGCTCACGTCAGTCAACAATCGTACAGTGGAGAGCAACTTCGTGCGGCCATCGCCGGCGGACAATTGGTCAACCACTATCAGCCTAAAGTGGACATGGCGACGGGTGCGGTGGTGGGCCTGGAGTGCCTGGTGCGATGGCAGCACCCCGAGGATGGACTGATATTCCCGGACCGATTTCTCGGTTTGGCAGAGGAACAGGGGCTCCTGACTCAGATAACCACTGTGGTCCTCACTGAAGCCATGAAGCAGGCAAAGGCCTGGTGGGAGGCGGGGCATCATTTACCGGTCGCCGTCAATATTTCGATGGATGACCTGATCGCGCTGGATTTTCCGGATCTGGCCGTGGCCCTCGCTGCTTCAATCGGCGTCAACCCTCAATTGTTGACCTTGGAATTGACCGAGGGACAAGTCATGCGTCAACTGAGCACCGTACTCGATGTACTGAGTCGCCTGTCGCTCAAGCGCTTCCGCCTGTCGATCGACGATTTTGGTACGGGTCACTCCTCCCTGGCGCAGCTGCGCGACCTGCCGTTCGATGAGCTCAAGGTGGATCGCGGCTTCGTGCATGGGGCATGCGCCGATGGAACGCGCGAGGCCATTTGTCGTGCGAGTCTGCAAATGGCGCACCAGCTCCAAATGAAGGTGGTCGGAGAGGGGATCGAGGACCGCGACGACTGGAACTTCCTATCGCAGCTGGGATGCGACGTAGGCCAGGGCTATTTCATTTCGCGACCCATGCCGGCTGCGGAGGTAGGCGACTGGATAGGAACCTGGGGCGCAAGAACCTGCGTCACGCGCCTCCTGATTGCGTAATGAATCCGACATGACCGACTGTACTGCCGGTCACTCGCTCAAGGTGGAACCGCCATCCGCGACGATGAGCTGACCGGTGACAAAGCTCGCCGCCGCTGAGGCCAGAAACACCGCAACACCGGCAATGTCTACGGGTTGACCGATGCGCCGCAGGGGCGCTCGCTGTTCGACATTCTGCAAAATGGCCGGATTTGACCACAGCGCCTTGGCGAAATCAGTTTTGACCAACCCCGGGGCAATGGCGTTGACCCGAATACCCTTCGGACCGAGTTCGAGCGCCAAATTTCGCGCCAGCTGAGATTCCGCGGCCTTGGAAATGCCGTATGCACCGAGGACGGAGGTCGCCCGGAAGGCACCGATGCTGGAGATGAGAATGATGTTGCCCGAGCCTCGGGCCACCATATGCGGCGCCACCAGCTTGGTCAGCCACCAGCTACTCTTGACATTGCATGTCATGATCTTGTCCCAAGACTCATCGTCGAGCTTGGTCAGGGAACCGTAAAACGGATTCACCGCGGCATTGCACACCACGATGTCGATGCGGCCCCATTGGTCCAGCGTTCCCTTGACGAGAGCTTCGACTTCTTCCTTGCGGCCAATGTTGCAGGCAATGGATATGGCCTCGCGACCCCGCCCGCGGATCTCACCGCGCACCACATCGCAGGCCTCTTGCTTACGGGACGAAATCACGACTTTGGCGCCCACCGCCGCCATCTCTTCGGCAATGGCCTTGCCGATGCCGCGCGACGAGCCGGTAATGAGTGCTACTTGGCCGGAAAGATCGAAGAGTGGGTGAGCCATTGATGATTCTCAAGTCCTTCGGATCGCCAACATAGCACTGCGTTGTGCGCGTCACCAGATCGCTGCGTCGTACACCGGGCAATTCTCCCGGCAGAGCGATCGGCGGGCACCGATCGCTCTGCCGGTGTGAGAGGAGGGCTTCCGCCTACTTGGCGACTTTGACCGCCAACAGATCCACTTGCTCGATCTGCGGAGGCTTTGCCAGCAGCGCCGAGGCGTTCGCCATCAAAGCCGCGGCAATGGGGCCCGACAAATGCGCCTTTCTGTCGGTGTCGTTGGCAAATGCATCGAAAATGCCGAAGGTGGAAGGTCCCAAACGCAGCGCGAACCAAAGGGGAGTGGCACTTTCCTGCTGCGCAAGGGGCAGCGCGGCCTCGAGAAACTTCGCCACCTCGTTTTCCTTGCCCGGCTTGGCTTCCAGGCGAACCAACAATGCGACCTTGACCATGAATTGCATCCTTTTTGTCAAAGGAAAGCAGACCGGGAGGGGGGCCGTGTTATTACATGGGCGATCGCCAATCGCCGTCCAAACGGAAGCCGAATGAGCCCAATGTCGTGGGTCGCGTGCACCACGCTACCGTCGACGTCATTGCAGGGAAATGAGCGATGCCGCGCATTTAATTGTCAGATTTTCAGCGTGCATGCCCTACAATCTGCCGATGTCCATGGGGCACAAAACCGGGTCCTCGAGATGGTGAGACGCCGCCAATCGCGGATCAAGAATTTCATCGCGGAGAATCGGTTATTTACGATCCGCAGCATCGTCGCGGGCATCATCGCGGGTGCGCTGCTGCTGGCGGTCGCCGGCCGGCTGTTTTATCTGCAGGTGTTGAAGTACCAATATTACTCAACCCTGTCGCAAGGCAACAGCGTGCGCAACGAGCCGATCCCGCCGAGCCGCGGTTTGATCCTGGATCGCAATGGCGTCGTTTTGGCCAACAACCAACCGGCCTTCAATCTTGAACTCGTCCGCGAACAGATCGGTGACATCAAGGGCGTCGATGCCGCTTTGGCCCAGCTGGTCGACATCGGTGTGTTGCGCGGCGAGGAGGTCGGCGGCGTCCGGCGCACCATCCTCTCGCACAAAGTGTACGAGAGCGTGCCGATCAAGCTGCAGTTGAACGAGGAGGAAATGGCGCGGTTCGCCATCCACCGATATCAATTCACCGGTATCGATATTCGTGCCCGGCTGGCTCGCCACTATCCGTTCAAGGAAATGGGGGTGCATGCCATCGGGTATGTCAGTGCCATCAACGAAGAGGATCTGAAGCGAATCGACAGCGCCGAGTATGCCGGGACCAGCCTCATCGGCAAACTGGGCGTCGAGGCGGCTTACGAGAGCCTGCTGCACGGCAAGCCGGGGTTCAGAGAGATCTTGGTCAATGCCGCGGGCCGTCCCATCGACAAGCCAGGTGAGTACGCGCCGAGACTACATACTCTAGCGCCAGTCGCCGGCGAGGATTTGATCTTGAGTTTGGACGCGCGCGTCCAAAAGGTCGCCGAGGATGCGTTGGCAGGCAAGCGTGGGTCCATAGTCGCACTCGATCCGAAAACCGGGGATGTCATCGCCATGGCCAGCACGCCAGGGTTCGACCCCAATGGATTCGTGCGCGGCCTCAGCGTGGCGGAATACAGCGCCATGGCCAATAACATCGACGTCCCGCTCTTGAACCGCGCGCTGCGCGGCGCCTATCCGCCCGGGTCCACGGTGAAGCCCCTGGAAGCGCTCGCAGCTCAGAAATACAACATTCTGACGCCGCAGCAGGAGGAGTTCTGTGGCGGCTTCTTCGAGCTGCCCGGCAACAGCAATAAATATCGCGACGACGAAAAGCATGGCTTCCTGGACATGCGCAAGGCCATCGCCAAATCCTGCGACGTTTATTTCTTCAGGGTGGCCTGGAAGCTGGGCATCGGTCGGATGGATGAATTCATGAAGGCCTTCGGATACGGCGAGTTGACCGGCATCGACATTCCCGGTGAGAAGCCGGGTCTGTACGCATCGCCTGAGTGGAAAAAGCACGCTTTCAAGCGCCCGGCCGACCAGGTCTGGTTCCCCGGCGAGGTCATCAGCATGGGGATCGGTCAGGGACCCATTACCGTCACTCCGCTGCAACAGGCCCACGTTGCGGCCGAAATCGCCGAAAGAGGACAGCTGATCGCCACACCGCGCCTGGTCGCGGCAACACGTGCCGCAGGATCGGACACCATCGTGCGGCGCAGCCCGCAATTGACCAAGCCCATCGATATCGGTACCTCGGAGCAGTGGGATGTCGTTTTCGACGGCATGGTCGGGGCGGTCACCTACGGTACCGCCTCGCCCTCCTTGGTCAAACCCATTCGCTACCCACTGGCGGGCAAGACCGGCACGGCTCAGGTATTCACGATCAAGCAGACCGACAGTACCCGCGCGAAAATCGTCGATGAGCGCCGGCGCGATCATGCGTGGTTCATCGCCTTCGCCCCGGTCGAGAGTCCAAAGATTGCCATTGCCGTTCTCGTGGAAAATGGCGGGTTCGGCGGTGCGACGGCAGCACCCATCGCACAAAAAGTGCTCGATGCATACCTCTTGGGCGCCGATGCCGCGGTGGAGGATGCCAAGAAGACACCCAGGAAAGCCACGCTATAGCCCCGTGAGTTGCCGCATACGCGGGAACATTCGACATGCGGACCTCAATTCGGGGTCCGGAAACGGCCAGACTCGGTGGATCGCGAGAATGTACATTGCTTAGGGTCAGGGCCCCCTGGCATGGCAGGCGAGATCATGAATAAAGCTGACGACTATGTCCTGGGCACGCGCATGGATGAGATTGCCCGTCTCGGTCTGCAGCACCGGGTCTGGCGACCCCATGTGCTGGATGCCTGGATGCGCGCGGGCATGACGACGGGTTCAAAAGTTGCGGACTTCGGCGCAGGTCCCGGATACGCCAGCCTTGACGCCGCGGAGATTGTTGGGGCCGGCGGCGAGGTCGTGGCGCTGGAAAGATCGGTGAATTTCTCAAGCTTTGCCAGGAGCGAGATTGAACGCCGCGGAGTGCGTAATGTGCGGCTCGTCGAGCGTGATGTGGTCGAGGGCCCATGGGAACTCTCGGGTATCGATGTCGCCTGGTGCCGCTGGGTCGCTTCGTTCGTTACGCATCCGGCAAAACTGGTCCAGAACATCGCTGCCTCGTTGCGCATCGGCGGCAACGCCGTATTTCACGAATATCAGGACTACGGTACGTGGCGGGCGATTCCGAGATGCCCGCCACTGGAGAGCTTTGTCGAGGAAGTCATGATGAGCTGGCGAGCCGCGGGTGGCGAACCTAATATCGCGCCCTCTCTCATTCCCTTGCTGGCGGCGCATGGCTTGAGACTAGTTGAGACGAGACCGCTGGTTTTTGCGGTACATCCGTCGGACTTCATGTGGCAGTGGCCGGCGGCTTTTGTGCAGAGCAATTCTCAGCGGCTCGTGGAGCTAGGCCGAGTGTCCCAGCATTGGGCTGACATCCTGCAGAGGGAATTCAAAACACTGGCGGCGAACCCAGACGCCATCCTCGTGACGCCCATGGTGATGGAAATCATCGCGCAGAAGGTTAGCGATTGACTTCGGTCTTCAAAGCCAAAGCGCCAGGAGATGTTGGTGCCGGCTTCCCGAGCTTGCGGCCGCGGGTGGCGGCGGCCCTGAGGCCGCCACGCCGCGCAATCCCTATCAAAACTTGTAGTTACCCCCAACCTGCAAGGTGATGCCGTAGAACTCGCGTTGGATGACGCGGTTGTCGCCCGGGCCTTCGGTGAGTTTGAGCGCCGTATTGGTCAAGTTCTTCGCGTTGAAATAGATGCTGAATGGATCGGTAACCTTGTACTGGCTGCCGAAGTCCACCGAGAAACGCTCCTGGGTCCAGATGTCCAGCGCCGCGGTACCGCCCACGGAGAAGATATTCTTGCTGGTGTAGTAGGCACCGAGCGTCAGGCTCAGGCCGTACATGTCATAGAGTAATTCGGCGTTCGCTGTGTTGCGCGACGTCGACGGCAGTATGGAATCACGCGACAGCGTGCTGAATCCCGTGTTCGGATCGATCACCGGAACCGTATACCGCGAGTCGACCCAGGTCCAGTTCGCGGATACGCCGAGGCCGCCCAAGGGGCCAGGCAGAATGTCCTGGAAATGCTGGACGTAGTTGGTTTCGACTCCGAACAGATGAGATGTCGGAGCATTCCCGAAACTGATGCGTCTCATGATGCCGAGGGTGCCGCCCGTATTCTGCTGGCCGCCAACGGCCTGAACCGCATCGGTGACGATGTAGTCCTTGATGTCTTTCGCGAAGAATCCCAAGGAGGCGATGCCGGCATGCGGCAGGTACTTCTCGATCGCCAGATCCAAGCCCGTCGCCGTCGTCGGCTTGAGGTTGGGATTGCCGGTGATGACGTCACCAACGGTGTCGGCCGTGGTCGCCGCCGTCACCTGCTGGAAGCCCGGGCGGGCGATGGTGGAGGAAATGGCCGCGCGAGCGATGAGATCCGGCTCGATTTCGTAGCGCGCCTGCGCGGTCGGAAAGAAGTTGGTGTAGCTTCTCTTGTTGGATACGGCGCAGACATGGGTGTTATCCAAGATCGGGCACGTAGCGTTGTTGGCCGATGTCCCCGAATCGTCGAAGCCCCCGTATGTAGCCTGGGTATTTTCGATGCGCAGACCGGCAATGATGTTAAGGGCTCCGAAGCCGAACTGGTACTGCCCGTACGCCGCGTACACATCTTCCTTGTCGGTTTGGTTGTTGAGCTCATTGGCGACAGGATCGGTGCCGATGTTCCCGGCTGCCAATGCGGCGCTATAGATGTTGCGCAGGATCCCCGCATCGATCTGCGGGCCGTTGGCATAGTGGCCCTGATAGAAATTGATGTTATTGCCCTGCACCGCCGCTGTCAGCGGCAAGTTGGGAAAAACCTCGAGAAAGAATGTCGGGGTCTCGGTCGTTCTGTTGCGAAGGCGCGCGTTGACACCAAACTTGACCTCTTCGTTCGATCTGTCGGTCAGATGCGTCGGCAGAGTAAGATTTGCGCCGATGCCCCATTCATGGTCGTCGGAATGTGTGGACTGGTTTACCAACGAGTCGAACTGGTAGCCGGCAGGGTCGGCAGGATTAACGGTGACGGTGCCGTTCGCTGGGGTACCGGGCAGCACTCGGAACACGGGAAAGTTCGGGTTCGTGGTGTTGTCATAGGCGACATTTGCCAGCGCCGGATTGTCGAAGCCCGAATTCAAGTCGTAGGGTTTGGTGAACGTGCCCTTGGTATAGCCCACGTGGTAGTCGAAGGTATTGTCGCCAAACAGATTCTTGCCGCCGACTTCGGCAACTCTTGAGTCGAGAAATTCTTTTTCATCACGCAATGCTTTCGTAAAGCCGGGCATGGCACCGCTGTCGACAGTGACCGGCTTTCCGGCAATACCGATGAGGCCGTTCGGGTTGTTGGGGTCAACCGTCGGTGGAAGGGGGAAATTCCAAATCAGGCGGTTGCGTAACACCGATTCCGAATATCCGGCATCGTAGTAGCGCAGAAAGTAGTGATTGGCTTCGTCCGGGTCGAAACCGAAATCGGCACCATACCCGTGCCGTTCGCGATGATAGTTGTAGTACCGCTGCTCGAAGGCTGCGATCGCCTTATCGGGCACCGCCGGCTGATTGTCGATGAATCCGGCTTCGGCATCGTCGATGCCGCGGCGATCGGTGTAGACCGATGCCGTCACGAGCACGCTGAATGGATTGTAGCCGCCGTTGCCGCCACCGAAGCGCGTGCCCGCGGTGCCCGCGAGATCGGTGATCCAGGTGTGGCGCAACAATTCTTCACCGGTACCGAGCTTGAGGTCGGCAAACGGCTTGCCGTCCGAAGGCGCTGTTTTCGGCGTGATGTCGATGGTGCCGCCCAGCGCCTCAGCGTCTTGCTCCGGCAGGTTGGACTTCGTAACCTTGATCGCGCCGACAAAGCCGATGGGAATCGAGTCGAATGCCACCGCACGGCCCGCGCCGGAGGGCGAGCTGTTGTTCGTCGGCGGCAGTCGCAGACCGCCAAAGGTGGTGCTGTTGAGATCGGCGTCCAGGCCGCGAATGTTGATATAGCGTCCCTCGCCGGTATCCGTTTCCAACGAAATTCCCGGAATGCGGCGAACGGCCTCACCGGTATTGATGTCGGGAAGCTTCTGCATTTCCTCTGCGGTGGTCAGGTTGATGAGATTCAGCGCTTGTTCCTGCGCCTGCCGCGCGATTTCCGGCGTGGTGCGCTGGCCGAGAACGACGATTTCCTTCAGGGCATCCTCTTTGTCATCGGCACGGCGCTTCTCTCCGGATGCCACGTCGGTCGAGTCCGCCGCGCCATCGGCTGCGGCGAGCGCCGCAGTACCTGCGAGAATGCAGGTAATCGCCGCGGCAAGCTTGAAGGGATTCGATGTACGGGAGATTTGATTCATGGATATTCACTTTGTGGCGGCGGACATCGGCACGAGGTCAACAGCGACCGCAGGGTTTCATCCCAGTGCCTGATGGCCTTTTGGAGGCGCAAAGTGTGGCAGCGAATTCTTGCGGTATTGTGACGGCGCAGCTGCACGACAAGCGCGTGAACTTTTCAGCGGCGTGACGGAGGCGGCGGCCGGAGCCGTCACATGTCGCCAGTAAGAATTTCCAGCGTTGGTTTAGAACCTATATCCGAGGTCAGTCGCGCTTACGCACCAGCGGCCGGCGCGATGCCGACTTGGCGTGGGCGCGTTCGGTCACCGCGGGAGTGATTTTTTGCAGGCGTCGCGCGGCCACCTCCGCGATGTCGGTCTCGATGGCGCGATAGCTGCTGATCAGGCGCTCGCCAAATCTCGTCAAGGCGACACCACCGCCACCCTTGCCGCCCTTGCTGGCCAAGGTGACCGGTTCTCGGAATGAGGATTTCAGACTGTCCACCAACAGCCACGCACGCCGATAACTCATCCCCAGATCACGCGCCGCCTGAGACAGAGAGCCGGACTCTCGTATGGCCTCGAGCAGATCGATCTTTCCCGGCCCCACGAATGCCGAGGGGGTGAAATCGATCCTAAATCGAATGACGGGCGTGGACATGAACATTCTCCATGGGGAATGGCGGCTCTACGCGGCTAAATACGCCCTGAGTACCGGTAAGGTCAAGCCATCCCACACGCTCAACGGACTGTTTGGCTTGAAGGAAGTAAAGCAGGCACCATATAGGTGTAAGTGCCCAACCCGGGCAGCAGGAGACCACCGTGCCCACCTCTGCTGTTTTGGTGACATGGATCTGACAGGCGGCAAATCGGGCGCCAGCTCCGGCGTCGGCAAGCAGTTCGGCAGACGCCTGCAAGCGGCATGCTTGATAGCGGCGACGCTGTGCTCGGCAGCATGTTCAGGCCCCGCACGGCGCGAGCACCCGCGTTATTGGTACGAGACGGGTACACCGGTGGGCTTCCCAGAGGGCGTGCGCGTCGTCGCCGAGGACCGCGCGGCGTTCGAAAAGGACACGGCGCACTACCTAGCCTTGGTCCGCAGAGCTGCGGCGGGAGGCCCGGTCAACGTGCTGGCCTTGTCGGGCGGCGGTGCCGGTGCCGCCTTCGGCGCCGGCGCACTCACCGGACTCAGCAAGGCGGGAATCCGCCCCGAATTTCATGTCGTCACGGGAGTGAGCGCCGGTGCGCTGACCGCGCCTTTTGCCTTTCTAGGAGCCTCCTGGGATGACCAGCTGACCGAATCCTTCTCAGGCCAGCGGTCGGTGAACCTGCTGCAATTCAGTATCACGGGTACCTTGTTCGGCGCCAGCGTCTTTCGCGGCAAGCCGCTCGCCGACCTCGTGAACCATTACGCGACCGAGGAGATGCTGCGCGCCGTCGCGCAGGAAGCTGCAAAAGGGCGTCTCCTGCTGATCGCCACCACGGACCTCGACAGCGAACGCACGGTGATCTGGGATATGAGCGCCATTGCCCTGCAGGGCGGCCCGGCCGCCCTCAAGCTGTTCCGTCAGGTGCTGATCGCGTCCGCCAGCATTCCCGGAGTCTTTCCCCCCGTCATGATTCCGGTCGATTCCATGGGAACCACCTTCGACGAGATGCACGTGGACGGCAGCACCACGGCGTCGATGTTCATCGCGCCGGAGATCGCGTCCATCTTGCCCGATCGATTACAGGGTCTACGCGGAGCCAATCTCTACGTCATGACCAATGAGCAGTACGGCGCCACGACGGCCACCACGCGAGTCAGAGTACCGTCCATCCTCAAACGCGGGGTGCAGGCCGCGTTGCACAGCAGTACCCGAGGGGCGGTTCTTGCCGCGTACGCCATTGCAACGAGAAACGACATGAACTTCAACGTCACGGCCATCCCGGATGACTACCCCTTCAACGGAATTCTGGATCTTAAACCCGAAGGCATGCGCGCCTTGTTCAACTTCGGCGCCGACTGTGCAGTGCGCGGCGAATTGTGGACCACGCCGGAAGGACTGCTGCAGCGTTCCTCTCAGGCCTTGTTGACGCTGCCTGGATCGACGCCCACCTGCCCCGAACCTCGATAGGTCCGATCCCACCGGCGTCGGGAAATAGTAGCCGGTCCCGAGATCAGTTCTTCCGTCCGCGCTCCTTGGCAGCGGGTACCGAAGTATTCTCCCACGACCGCCCGCGCTCCAAGAGGACGTTGAGCAGGTTGTCCTGGAAATTGATGTTGCCGGCGAGATGTTCATGATCGACGCACAGGAAAAAGGCATAAGCCAGCGGGAAGAACACGTCATCGGAACGCGACACCGTGGGATCCAAGGACTGGCGCGCGAGCAACGAAGGTTTGGTGACCTCGCCGTCACCCGGCTCAAGCATGAGGCGAGAGTAGTCGATGCCGGGCTGCGGGGACTTGATGGCATTCGGCAGCAGCCGCACGACTGCGCGACCGTCCGGCGCGGCTCCCGGCTCTTCCACCACGCGTGCGGGCGTGAGCGTGCAATCCCCACCAAACACGACCAGCCGCACCGGTGCATTCTGGGACACGTTGTAAGTCAGCGACCAGACGAATCGCCTTGCGCGCTCGATGCGCTTGGCGAAGTAGTCGCCCAGCAGGTTGATCCTTTGCTGCCCTTCCGCGGCGCTCGTGACTGACGCCCGTACGCGATTCTCGACGGCAGGGTCGAACACCGACCACTGGTACGCTATCCATGTGCCGACGAAGAAGAGATCCCTCTCCAGGACTTGACCCTTGGTATCGACGATCCAATCGGTGATGGGGTGCGGCAGCAGTTCGTAAACACTCGGCATGGTCGCCAGCGCTTCCGGGGGAATGGCCTGTCTGCCGACCTGGTAGCCGGCGAGCAAACTGTGCAGAGCGCCCACGGAACCTAAGTTGGGCGTGCCGAGCAATACGGCGGTGCGAATCTTGTTCGCACCGGCGAAATTGGCCGGAAACTCATTGCCGTCGAGCACGTCGGCCACGCCGTACTGGATGTAGTAGCGGGTGATGAGACCGCCCATGCTGTGCGCGACGATGTCGACTTTGAGCTTTGGATCCGCGTAGTCCGAGCGAATCTGTTCGATCAACGCATCCAGCTTGCGCGCGGTGACGATGTTGTCCTGCCGCCAGTCGTAGGGGAAAATATAATAGCGGCGCTTTGCGGGGTCGGCGGCGCGTCCAGGTTGACCGCGCACGTAGCCGCCCTGCCTCTCGAGGGTGTCGATGATCGCCCCGTAGTAATCGCTCCCCAGCGCTTCGCGGAAAAGATCGTAGGCCTCGACGTCATCGGCACGGGGCTCCAGCGTCTTTGGGTCTATATCGAGCGCCAATGAGCGCGCGGAGAACAACAGGTTGTAGATGGATCCCGGCCAGAGCTCGCGGCCACTGCCGCGTTCGCGCAGCCGCGATCCTAAGATGCCCGGGATGATAATCACCGGCGGCACTTGCGCGCGTTCCATGCCGCTGGCGTAGAGACGATGCAGATCCGGTGCGCGCGAGCGCAAGAGCCGTGCGCCCGCGAATACGGTAACTGCCGCGATGGCCACGGCAGTTACCGCAAGAATGGCGGCTTGCTTGAAGCGCAACCCCAAGATCTTCCGTAACTTAAGCGGTCGCCACGTGGCGGAACATGTGACGCCGAGCCTCGGCATCCATATCGGTCTTGAAGCTGTACTTGTCCTTGAGCGCATTGGCGCGAATCGCCGCCGGCCGCGCGCTGATCAGATCGAACCAGCGCTTCAGGTGCGGCATGGCCGCACATGCCTCATCGCCCAGAATGAAAGGCAGCGCGCGCGCCCAGCCCCATGCCGACATATCGGCAATGGTATAGGTCTTCCCCAAGAGGTACGGGCCGGTTGCCAACTGAGCATCCAAAATACCGTAGTGCCGGCGCGCCTCGAATTGATAACGATCGACTGCGTAGTCCAGCCCCTTCGGCGCGAAGTGCTTGAAGTGCACGGCCTGTCCCGAGTACGGCCCGATGCCGGTGGCTACGAACATGAGCCACGACAACAATTCGCCGCGCGCCTTGGGCGTATTCTCGGGCAGGAATTTTCCGCTCTTCTCGGCGAGATACATGAGAATCGCCGTACTGTCGAAAACCCGCACATCGCCATCGGTGATCGCCGGGGTCTTGCTGTTCGGATTGATCGCCACGAACTCGGGGGTGAATTGCTCGCCCTTGCGGGTGTCGACCGGAACGACTTCGTAAGGCAGTCCCGCTTCTTCGAGAAACAAGGCGACCTTGGCGGGGTTCGGCGAGGGGTGATAGTAGAACTTGATCATGAAACGATTTCCTTTGTTTAAAAATGTAGGGGCTTCCGACATGAAAATTGCGGCGCCGGGCCTGCAACCAGATCCACCAGGGTCAGGGCATCGCTCCGGTTGCCCGCAGTAGCAAACGGCTGTCAGGCGCCATCAGACGCGGCAGGCTCGCGCCTCAGGTCGCCGGGAATCTGCCTCGCTTGGCGACCTTCGGCCAGGCGCAGGCCCGCTCGATCAGCGCCCCTCGTCGAATTCCGGCCGGCGGCCTGTGCCGGCAAGGTACTGATTGTGTATTGAGCAGTCAATGATCATCCTGGCCACTGTCCGCGCAGCGAAATAATTGTCCACGCAACCCGGTCTTTAGTGGGTACGATTTCAATACTCGACGCGTACCGCCACGGTGATCGAGCGGATGCAACCCGAACAAACGAGGAATGAGATGAACGCACTCTACGGTTGGTTGATCGCATGGCCCGAGCGGATCGCTCGACACCTCACCTGGCTCGCTCCGCTGTTCGCGCGCGTCGTGGTCGGATGGGTATTCATGTGGAGCGGTTGGGGCAAGCTGCACAACCTGCCCGCCATTACCGAGAACTTTGCCAGCTGGCATATCCCGGCGCCCCAGATTCTGACGCCCTTCGTGTCCGGCGTTGAATTCTTCGGCGGCATCTTTCTGCTGCTTGGCCTCATCACCCGCATCTCAGCCGGTGCGCTAGGGGTCACGATGATCGTCGCCATTCTCGCCGCCAAGTGGGACGACGTGGATTCTCTGGAAACCTTGCTCGGATTCGACGAGACCGAGTATCTCGCGCTGTTCCTGTGGCTGGCCATAGCCGGTGCCGGTACCGTATCCCTGGACTGGGTGCTCGGACGCCGACGGTCCGTGTCATAGCCCACGCCCTGCCCCGGTCTTCTCTTCGGGCAAGGGGAATATCCCTCATTGCCATCATCATCAACGAGGAATTTACCATGCTCATGTCGAAGTCCGTCTCCGGCGCCGCGATTGCCACGGCCGCCGCTCTCCTGTTCAGTGTTGCTTCCATTGGAACCGCCAGCGCCGCCGACGAGGCCAAAGTGCACTGCGATGGCGCCAATTCCTGCAAGGGTCAGTCGTCCTGCAAGACGGCGAAGAACGCCTGCAAAGGCCAGAACTCCTGCAAGGGACAAGGCTTCAAGGAAACGACGCAGAAGGACTGCGACGCGGCGAAAGCGAAGAAGTAACCGGCCGATCAAGGCCTGGGAGGGGGAACGCCCCCTCCCTTTCCCTGGGCCTCCGTGCCGGTAAGAGTGGGTCGGTAATCTTCGGAAGGCGGTGATTCGTATGATGTGGCTCAATAAAATGGCCTTTTCTTCGAGTCTGTTCGCGATGGCCGCGTTGTGTACGACGTATCAGGGGCATGCGGAGACTGCGGCGCCCGCCAAACCGGTGGTGGTGGAATTGTTTACCTCTCAAGGCTGCAGTTCCTGTCCGCCCGCCGACGCCCTGCTCGGCGAGATCGCGAGGCTCCCCAATGTCATTGCGCTGGCATTCCATGTGGACTACTGGGACAACATTGGATGGCGCGACCGATATGAAATCCCCACGGCCACGCCACGCCAAGTTCGATATGTAGATTCCCTCAATTTGTCGTCGGCGTTCACGCCGCAGGTCGTGATCGACGGCAGGGCCAGCTATGTCGGCTCCGATCGCCGGCGGATCCTGGCTGCGCTGGCGGAGCGGCAGCAGGACGTGCCGATCGGCGTCGAGGTCACAGGCAGCGAGCTGACCGTGAGCCTGCCGGAACGCGCCGCGCAGAATGGTTGCGACCTCAACGTGGTCGCCTATCTTCCGCAGGCCACTACCGCGGTGGGCAGAGGCGAGAATTCCGGCCGAACTCTCACGGAGTACAATATCGTGCGGCAATTCCGCCGGGTGGCGGCATGGGACGGTAAGCCGAGCGTCCTGCGGGTGCCGCTGTCTTCGTTTCCCGCCGACGCAACGCAAGTGGCCGTTTTGCTGCAGCGTGGCAACCAGGGGAGTATCGTTGGCAGCGCCGTGGCCGCACTGCGCGCTGCGGCTGCGCCGGGCACCCAGACGAATTAGACTGAAGAACTAGTTTGATCGAGACTCAGCCAGCGAGGACATCATGAAAGGCGGATTTCTCACCCATTGCGGCCTGGTCTCATTGCTCGCCGCGCAAGTGATTGGCTTGGCGCTACCGACCGTGGCCGGCGCGCAGAATCCGCCGCCGATTTCGGCAGAAGTACAAAAGCACCTGCTCCATGAGCCCGGTGTTCCCTTGCTGGGCTCTACCACTGCCGACATCACCATCGTGGAATACTTCGACTACAACTGCCCGTTCTGCAAAGAGCTGGCGCCCGCCTTCCATCCCTT
The DNA here is from genome assembly GCA_021323735.1 of Gammaproteobacteria bacterium. Taxonomy (GTDB): domain Bacteria; phylum Pseudomonadota; class Gammaproteobacteria; order Steroidobacterales; family Steroidobacteraceae; genus Bog-1198. The sequence goes on along the minus strand of JAJPKM010000017.1, from coordinate 31,757 downwards.
CATCGCACATGATCATGCCGCGGCAGTCCTATATAAGGAGTGGCCTATCTTTGGCGGCGTGTCGATTTATGCGGCGCAATCAGCCTTGGCAGCCACCTATCAGGGAAAGTACCTGCAGGCGCACGACGCCCTGATCAGCGCCCCACGGCTGGCGGAAAACAGTCAAGTTGATGCGGCGTTGCGCGGTGCCGGCATCGACATGGATCGGTTGAAGAAAGATTTGGCCGCGCATGATGCACCCATCAACGCACTGCTGATGCGCAATGACGCCGAGGCGCGCGGTTTGGGAATGCGCGGAACACCGGGCGTGTTGATCGGACGGCAACGGGTCTCGAATCTCTCGGACTTGGGAGGCTTGCAAGCCGCGGTGGCCGCTGCGCGTCGCGCAGGGAGCTAGCTTAGAAGGCCGCGATGGCAAGCACGCGGTGCCCCCCGGGGCGATTTCAGGCTACCGCCTCGTGATCAAGGGGTTCAATCTCCCGGATGGCGCGCTTCGTTTCCGCAGAACGCTCCGCCGTTCGCAGATCGTATAAAGATTGCAAGTTCAGCCAGAACTGCGCGGTGCCGCCGAAGTAGCGCGCGAGTCGCATAGCGGTATCGGCAGTGATGCCCCGGCGCTCCAGAACGATATCACCAATGCGCGACGGGCTCAGGTGTAGAGCCTTGGCAAGTGCATTTGCGCTCAGCTCCAATGGGTTCAAGTACTCTTCACGAAGCACTTCGCCGGGGTGAACCGGACGCATTCCGTTCTTGAAAGTCATATAATCCTGCCCCTCACGCGTAGTGGTTTGTGATCTCAACGTCCGTTGGTCCTGAATCGGTCCAAACAAAGCAGGCACGGAATTGATCGTTAATGCGGATGCTGTGCTGCCCCACTCGATCACGTACCAGCGCTTCGAGCCGATTACCCGGCGGCGATTCCAGGTCCTCAAGCACGGTTGCCGCCTCCAGCATCGTGAGCTTTCGAGTAGCGACCTTGCGTATCGCGCCGAAACGCCGCGACTTCCCTGTCCTGAAAAGCTCTTCGGTATCCTTACATTTGAATCCCTGAATTGCCACATCGGCATTCTATACCGCTTCCCGGTAATCGGCAAGTTCTGGATAACCCGTGAATGCGCCCACATGCTCAAATCCTAACCTTGATGTCATACGGGTGACATCGGCCTTCTCTAGCATGCGCCTCCTTCCCGATGGTTAACCCTTAGTAAGGAGCGATGAATGCTTTCGGCAATAGGAACTCTTAAATACAAATTGGCGCTGGGAGCGTGTGTAGCGGCCCTGGCCGGCGCGGACTTGGCTTGTGCCGCGGATGCAGCCAAAGACGTACAGACCGCATCGCCCATCAAGCATGTGATCATCATTATTGGTGAGAACAGCAGTTTCGACCACGCCTTCGCCACCTATGTGCCGAAGCACCGCGAAGAAGGGGTGTGGAACCTGCTGTCGCGTGGCATCGTCAATGCCGACGGCACGCCCGGTGAGAATTTCCAACAGGCTCAGCAATTTTCCGTTGCCGCTCAGCCACAGTACTACATCCACCCGCCCGCGGGCAGCAAGACGGCCTACAACTCTACCAAGAGCCCCGTCAATCCCCTGCCGGCGCCGGACTTGAACCGCGTGCCGCGGGCGCCCAGCGATGCCACCGGTTCGCCGTTCGCAACCACCGAAGCGGCGGCTCTGGCTGAACCGGAGCTGACGCTGACCACGGATTTCGCGCAGCAACAGCATGCGCTGGAAATCATGACCACGGGTTTCGCCGCCGATGCACCCGACATTACCGAAACCACCTCGCTGATCAGGAATCCGGATTTCCGCATCTTCGGCGTCAATTCGGCGGCCGGCCTTCCCAACGGCCCGTTCCAGCAGACCGCACATTCGCAGAATGGCGGGCCCGGCCTTCCCTATGACTCGTACACCGAAGACACCATCCATCGGTTCTTCCAAATGTGGCAGATGATGGATTGCGACAAGTCGCAGGCCACGCGCTCCAATCCCAGCGGATGTCTCTTGGATCTCATGCCCTTCGTCGCCAGCACCTTCGCGGGCGCGATCAACCCCAATGCCTTCGCGGCACCGGGCGCGCTGGGTCCGATTTTCGCCGCGACCTACACCGGCCCCACCGAAGAGGGCAGCGGCACGTCGCTGGCGTTCTTCAACATGCAGCAGGGCGATGCTCCCTACTTCAAGCAACTGGCCGACAAGTACACGATCAGCGACAACATGCATCAAGCCGTGATCGGCGGCACCGGTGCCAACCACATCATGTTCGGCACGGGCGATGTGTACTTCTTCAGCGACGGCAAGGGCACTCCCATTCCCGCCCCGACGGCGATCCCGGCGGCCGCTGCCGGCCTGCCGAAGGCTCTAGGCACCATCTCGCTGGTCGCCAATCCAAATCCCGTGATCGGGGCACAGTCGCTCGCCACCTTGCAAGCGGCGCATGCGGCGCCCATCGTCGACCCGAACCTCTACACCAACGACGTCGGCGCTGCGCTGGGCGAATACGTCAATTGCTTCGACGCGACGCAGCCGGGCGTACAACCCATCCTGAACTATCTGGCGCAGTCGCAGCTGAAATCGAACTGCGCGCCGAATACCTTCTATGCCATCAATAACTTCTTCCCGGGCTTCCACCCGAATGGCACGCAGGCCGGCACCGCAGCAGTGCCTGCCGCGGACGGCAGCGACACGTTCTTCATTCCCCCGCAAACCATTCCGACCATCGGCGATGCCTTGATGGCCAAGAATGTCAGCTGGCACTACTACGGCGATGGCTTCAATGCGGCCGCCGCGGGATTGCCGAACCAGTTCTGCCCCATCTGCAATCCCATGCAGTACTCCGTCAGCATCATGGGTTCGGCAGCCGGCCGCGCGAACAACAAGGACGTGACGGACTTCTTCGATGACGTCAACAACGGCACCGTGCCTTCGGTGTCCATCATCAAGCCGAGCGGCTTCGTCGACGGCCATCCTCAGTCCTCGAAATTCGACCTGTTCGAAGCCTTCGTGAAGAACATCGTCGATGCGGTGCAGGCAAAGCCGGAGTTGGCCAAAGACACGGCCATCATCATCACCTGGGACGAGTCCGGCGGCTTCTACGACTCAGGTTTCATCCAACCGCTGGACTTCTTCGGTGACGCACCACGCATTCCGTTCATCGTGGTATCGCCCTTCACAAAGGGTGGGCACGTGAATCACACCTACACCGATCATGCATCGCTCACCAAGTTCATCGAGAGGAACTGGCAGCTGGGCACGTTGAGCAGCCGCAGCCGCGACAATCTGCCCAACCCGGAAACCCGCCGCAGGGAAGGCGATCATGACGGCGACGATTTCGCCGCGCCTTACATCCCGGTAAATGGACCCGCGATCGGCGATCTCTTCGACATGTTCGATTTCGATCGGCATGACCGGGATCACCATGACGGCGATGACGGCAAGGACCGGAGATAAGGATCGGCACTGACCGACTGACTCTCTTTATGAGGTCTCTGTGACGCCGATCGGGGCAGCCCGGTCGGCGTCATTTTTTATAAGCTCGAATCAAGGGTGGCAACAGAGTGCCATACCCTATCGGGTCGTCGGGTTGAGTTTTCGGGCTGCTGCGTCATCACTATCTGCGCGCTTGAAGTCCTTTATGGCTGCATAAGCCAATGATCTGAAGCCAAAGGCCAGGGCGTCGGTCGGGTTGAGTGAGATCGCGGCAGTCAGATCGGCGATTGCCGCATCCGGTTCATGCAGATTGAGCCGAACGAAACCACGGCCGCGAAGCGCCTCGGCATCCCGCGGATTGGAGCTGATCACCCGATCGTAGTCTTCGAGCGCGCCGTGACTATCTCCCTCTTGCTGACGTAAGAAGGCACGGTGCCGATATGCATCCAGTGCATTGGAATCGATTCGGATCGCTTGAGTATAATCCGCGATTGCGCGGTCACGCTCATGCTTGGCGCCGAACGTCAGGCCGCGGTTCAAGTAGGCCGCGCCCTCCTTGGGATCAAGCGCGATGGCGCTGGTGAAGTCCGCGATCGCCAAGTCCCAATCGGACCTGCCGAAGAAGGCGGTGCCGCGATTGACATAGGCAGCGGTCATGGTGGCATTAAGACGAATGGCTTCTGTGAAGTCAGTAATCGAGCGCTCCAGATTCCGTTGCGCGAGGTAGTAATTGCCGCGCGCCATGTAGGCATGAGCATCGCGAGGGTTCAGCTTGATCGCTCGGTCAAACTCATCCAGGGCTTGCGCGGCCTTACCGGCCGCCTGAAGGCTGAGCCCGAGATACAGATGGGCGCTGGTCGCATCGGGATCCAGTCGAATTGCCTCGGCCGCGTCGGCGGATGCCTTCGAATCGTCGCCCAGCACGCGGTACACATAGGCGCGGTCGCGCCAAGCCGTTGCGTCCGCCGGGTTCAATTCAATGGCCTTCGAATAGTCGGCGAGCGCCGGGGCGCTCTCCCCGCGGCGGGCGTAGATGAAACCACGGCTAAGGTATATCCCGGACTCGTTGGGACTGATGGTTGCCGCTTTGTCGAGATCGGCGATGGCGCGGTCATCGTCCCGGCGATTTGCCGAGATCGCGGCGCGATTGAGGTAAGCCGAAGCGAGCTGCGGGTCGAGTGCGATGGCTTCGTTGTAATCCGCCAACGCCTCGGCCTCGTCGTTCTTGCGGAAGAACATCAAGCCGCGATTTAAATGGATCTTGGCGAGGACTCCCTGCTGCTCTGCAGTTTTTACCACCGTTTTCAGCGCAGTAGTGTAATCGTCGATGGCGTGATCCAGGTCGCCCTGCTGCTGATAGAAAGACGCGCGGGTGCGCAGGGCGCTTGCGCGATTCTCCGGAGTCTCGCGTTGGTCGCCGATGATGTTGCTGCACGCAGCAATCGCGACCTCCGGTTTCCCAGAAGCGCATCGGATCGCATCCCGGCTCGCACGTTCGGCATGATTCGCACCAACAGCCTGCTCAGCCGCAAAGGATGAGGCCGCTCCAAGCGCCGTAAGAGCCCAAACTACCGATAAGGGTACTCGGCCGGTCATTACGTTTAGGAGAGATCCATCGGTGCGCGCGATGTGATTGGCGGAAATGACACGCGAATCCATGCCTTCTAGCCTAGCTCGACGGAGGAATATTCACAAAAAATTCTGAGACGGGCGCGGCTCAGACATTCGGTGGCACCGACGCGTACAATGTGAGCTCTCGAACGCCGCAATTCGATGGCACGATCGGGGAACGCAAGCAACGGGCCGCCAACAAGGGGTTGCCGATTGTGAGCTGGTTCGTGCTGTTGTGTCCTTGTACTGGCTTTCCCCGCAACGTAGGATTCGGCCCAGACGGCGCCCGAGCCGCGGCCACTGAAGGATTCGACATGCTCCATGCCCTCGTTCTCGCTTCGACCATCGGGAGCGCCTTTGTTCATCCCAACCCAATGCCGCCGGCGGATCTGCCGGTTGCCGTCTATGAGCAGCGCAGAGCGCGCGTACTCGCAGAACTCGGTGATTGCGCAGCCATCATTTCCTCACAGGGTGAGGTGAATGGCATCACGGAGGACTATCGTCAGGATGCGAACTTCTACTGGCTCACCGGCATCAATGAACCGGATGCGCATCTGGTCTTGCTGCCGAAGTCGCCCTACAGGAAAGTCCTGCTCTTTTTGAAATCGCGGGATCCGGAGGCGGAGCGCTGGACCGGTCCGCGCGAAGCGGTATCGCCGGAGCTGCTGAAGAAATACGGCGTCGACCGCGTTCTGCGCGGCTCGCCTGAATCCGCGCTGTCCGCCGCCGGGTTGCACCACGACTGTGTGGCCATGATCACCCCGGCGAGCATGGCCAAAACGGATCGCAACGATGATGAGCTGGCGCTGCGCGTTGCCGGCCGTTTCGGCCTCAAGGTCATCTACAAGCGCGGATTGCTGGCGGATCTGCGCTCAGCTCATGGGCCGGAGGAACTGGAGCGCATGGAGCGCGCGATTGCCATTACTGCGATAGGACACAATGCCGTCGCCCGCGCCACGGTCGCGGGCGTTTCGGAGCGCGACGTGCAGACGCAACTCGAATATGCATTCTTTGCCAACGGCGCCACGGGTCTATCCTATTCCTCCATCGTGGGCAGCGGTCCGAACGGCGCGGTGCTGCATTGGGACAAGAACTCCCGCATCTTGCAGAACGGGGACTTGGTGGTGGTCGATGCGGCGGCCGACTACGGCCGCTATGCCTCGGATGTCACCCGCACCTATCCGGTATCGGGACACTTTACCGCGGAGCAGGCTCGCGTATATCACGCGGTATACCAAGCGCAAGAGGACATTTTCGCCGCGATCAAACCGGGCGTCTCGATGGCGGAACTGCAGCACGTGGCCGAGGAGTCGTTGCGACGTTCGGGCTATCTTGCGGATTTTATCCACGGCTTCGGTCACTTCGTCGGTCTGGATGTGCATGACGCCGGCGACGCTGAGAAACCTATTCCGGCCGGTGCGGTCTTTACGGTCGAGCCTGGGGTCTACCTGCCCGCCCAAGGATTCGGGGTACGTATCGAGGACGAGGTGGTGATGGCGGATCGCGGCTACCGGTTGCTGACCTCCTCCATTCCGCGAAAGCTCGAGGAGGTCGAAGCCTGGGTCGCCCGCGAACGCTCGCGACCGCACTGATCGGCATTGGTATAGTGCCCGCCCGGGCCTGATCAGGAGCGAATGATGAAGATCCTTGCGGTGGGCATGCTGTCTCTGTGTGGCTTTGCAGGTTGGGCGGTCGCACAGTCGGCATTGACGTACCAAACGCCGCCAGCGGCGATTGAGGCACTGCTGGATGCCCCGGCGACACCGGTCGTGAGCGTCTCACCGGATCGATCCCGGCTGTTGGTGTTGCAGCCGCAGACCTTCCCGAGCATTGCGGAGGTGGCGCAGCCGCGCTATCGCCTCGCCGGCATTCGGTTCAATCCCGCCACCAACGGCCCCAGCCGAGAAGTCTCGGTGGTGAAAATCTGGCTGCAGCCGCTGGCAGGCGGGGCGCGGCAGCCCATTGCGGCGTTGCCTGCGACGCTCAAGGCCAGCCACCTGACCTGGTCGCCGGATTCCAAGCATGTGGCCTTTGTCCAAAGAGAACCCCATGAACTGCAGCTGTGGGTTATCGATGTGGCCATGGCGTCGGCACACCGAACGGGCACCTTCAAATTGAATGCGGTGCTCGGTACACCGTGCGAGTGGATGGCGGATTCGCAAGGACTGCTCTGCAAGATCGTGCCCGCGGCACGCGGGGCCGCACCAAGGGCCACCGAGGTTCCCACAGGACCCAACGTCGAAGAGAATCTGGGCAAGGTGACGCCGGCGCGCACCTACGAAGATCTGCTCAAAACGCCGGCGGATGAAGCGGTCTTTGCGTTCTATGCCACCTCGGACCTCGTCCTCGTGTCTCTCGATGGGACTCACCGGACCTTGCCGGCAAAGGGTTTGATCGCGCAGGCACAGCCCTCGCCCGATGGGCGCTTCGCCTTCATTGAAAGCGTGCACCGCCCCTTCAGCTATGCATTGCCGGTGGAAAACTTTCCCGCCAAGACCTCGATCATCAATTTGAAGACCGGAGCTATCAAGGACCTCTCGGATCATCCCTTGCTGGATGCCATCCCAATCGCATTCGATGCGGTTCCCACCGGCCCGCGTGATTACGGCTGGCGCAGCGATGCGCCCGCCATGCTCGTCTGGGTGGAAGCCGGCGATGGCGGCGATCCGAAAGTAACGGCTGCCGTGCGCGATCGGCTGATGCAACTCGCGGCTCCCTTTGAGGGTGCGGGTGAGGTTCTGCTGGAGTCGCCGCTGCGGCTTCGCGGGGTGGAATGGGGACACGATCATTTGGCCCTCGCCACCGAACGGCGCTGGTCGGACCGGAAAGTCGCACTGGTCACGTTCGATCCGAGCGCCCGCAACGCGAAAGGTGTCACCCTCTACGAGGGGTCGTCGCAGGATCGATATCACAGCCCGGGCCGCGCGGTATCCATTCTAAATGCCAGCGGTTACCCTGTTCTGCAACTGACGCCTGACGGCAAGGGGATTTATTTTCTCTCGCCGGGTGCGACGCCGGAGGGCGATCTGCCCTTTGTCGGCGCGATGCCGCTCGGCGGCGGTACGGAACAGGTGCTATGGCGCTCGCCCAAGCAGATGTACGCGGAACCGGTCGCGCTATTGGGTAAGGACGAGGTATTGGTGCGCCAGGAAAGCCAGAGCACCTCCCCCAACTACGTCGTCGCAACGCTGCGGCAGCAGGCGGAGGGGGCGACACCGAAGCCGGTGACCGACTTTCCCTCGCCCTACGCGAACCTGAAATTGCCGACCAAGCAATTGTTGAAATACCAGCGCGCCGACGGCTTGGAATTGACGGCAACGCTATGGCTTCCGGCCGGCTACGACAAAGCTCAGGGACCACTGCCGACATTGATGGAAGCGTATCCGGCGGAATTTAAAACCCGCGCCGCCGCGGGCCAGGTGAGCGGGTCGCCCTTTCGGTTTCCGCGCATCGGCTGGGGCTCTCCGGTCTTCTTTACACAGACCGGCTATGCGGTGCTGGAGAATGCCAGCATACCCATCGTGGGTGAGGGCAATGCGCAGCCCAATGACACCTACGTGGAGCAGCTCATCGCTGGGGCCAAGGCAGCGATCGATGCCGGCGCGTCGCTCGGTGTGGTCGACCCGAAGCGCGTGGCCGTCATGGGTCACAGTTACGGGGCATTCATGACCGCGAATTTGCTGGCACACAGCGACATGTTCCGCGCCGGCATTGCGCGCAGCGGCGCCTACAATCGCACGCTCACGCCCTTCGGCTTCCAGGCCTAGGAACGCACCTACTGGGATGCTCCGGAGGTGTACTTCAAGACCTCACCCTTCAGCTACGCCGACAAGATCAAGACGCCCATCCTGCTCATCCACGGCGAGGCGGACGACAATCAGGGCACCTTTCCCATTCAATCCGAGCGCTTCTACGTGGCGCTCAAGGGCCACGGCGCCACGGTTCGGCTGGTGTTTCTGCCGCTCGAGGCCCATGGCTACGAAGCGCATGAGAGCCTGTCGCACATGCTGTGGGAAATGAACCGCTGGCTCGATACCTACGTGAAGCCGGCCGAGCCGGTTCGCAGCGGCGGGTGATGCGTCCGGCGGCTCGTGTCATGGCTTGTTACTTCGGCACGTACTCCTTGGGCTTATCGGAGCCGCCGCCGAACAGAAACTTCTCCATTTCCGCCACTAAGAAGGCACGCGCCTTAGGTTCAATGGGCGTCAGGCGATTCTCGTTGATCAGCATGGTCTGGTGGGCCACCCACTGCGCCCATGCTTCCTTCGAGATGTTGTCGTAGATACGTTTTCCCAGCTCGCCGGGATAGGGCAAGTAGTCGAGACCTTCCGCCTCGCGCTTCAGCAATACACAGTGGATCTTGCGTGCCATGGCGAATCTTAACCCATGGCCCGGTTCGTACGCAGGCGTTCGAATAACTGCCGGATGGGTTGCGGCAGGCCGATGCGTGGCGGTGCGTCGAGGCGGTACCAACGCCGATCCTCGCCGTCGCTCACGCCCGCCGTGGTTTCGCAGCGCACGCGCAGCGGATTCAAGCGCAGGTCGAAATGCGTAAAGGCGTGATCGATCGGCGGCAGCCGATGTGACTCGGCTGAGCCGCCGAGTTCCTTGCGGCACCAGGCGAGCGCCTCTCCTGGGCTGTCAAACTGGGGAGGCGACCACAGTCCGCCCCATAATCCCGAGTGGGGCCGGCGCTCCACCAGTACTGCGATCGAACCCTGGGTTTGCGCCTCGGCAATCAAGACGGTCGCCTCGCGCGAGGGCCGAACCGGCCGATGCTTCTTACCCGGCAATTGCGCCTGGCGCCCTTCGCGCATCGCCGTACAGCCGGCCCGCAGGGGACATAGCTCGCAGGCGGGTTTCGACCGGGTACACACCGTGGCGCCTAGGTCCATGATGGCCTGCGTGTAGGCGGCAGCCGCCTGCTCTGGAGTGCAGGCATCGGCCTGCGCCCAAAGGGTCGCGAGCACGGCGGCCGAGGTGGGATCTCCGGCGATGCCAAAAAACCGCGAGAGCACCCGCTTGGCATTGCCGTCGAGAATGGGGTGACGCTGCCCGGCCGCGAGGGCCAGAATCGCACCCGCCGTGGAGCGCCCGATACCGGGGAGTTCCATCATGGCTTCGATTCGTTGCGGAAACTCGCCGCCGTGTTGCTCCACGACGTTCGAGGCGCAGGCATGCAAATTGCGCGCGCGGGCGTAATACCCCAAGCCGGTCCAGAGGTGCAACACCTCATCCAGCGGCGCTGCTGCCAAGGAGGCAATATCGGGGAAGCGCGCCATGAAGCGTTCGTAGTACGGAATGACCGTGGCCACTTGCGTCTGCTGCAGCATGACCTCCGACACCCACACCCGATACGCCGTGGGATGGACTTGCCAGGGCAAGTTGTGCCGTCCATGCACCCCGAACCAGCCGAGCAGATCCCGGGCAAAGGCCTGCGCGCCCTCGGTAGGCGTGACGGCGGCTATGCCTGCCATGGCTTCAAAAACGTCGGATTTCGCATGTTTCATACGGGATTGAGAGATCGATCATAGCTCAAGCGGTGCCCGTTCCAGCCGATACCCTTAAGATGGGGCGCAACCCACTGGGATACGCTATCCGCATGCCTTGGCCGACTCAGAGCACATTACTCAGCAAGCTGCGAAGACGTTCCGACGCTAAGGATCCGACGTACGCAGGCGCGATCGCGGGCGAGGCATTGCCCGCCCCTCTTCCGGCTGCCAACAGCCTGTCGCGCAGTTCCGCGGAGTTTCTGGAGTTTGCCCAGGCCGCAGGCGGCTTTGGTGTCTTCGAACTGAACCTCGCGAGCGGCCACATTCGGGGTACCTCGCTCTTCTTCGAGCTGATCGGGTTGGAATGCCGTGACATGACCCTCACGCGGGATGAGTGGCTCGCCTCCATTCACCCCGAAGATCTGGAAGGGGTGGTTCATGCACTGAACCACGCAGTGGCCTCCGGCGGCGGGTATGAAACCGAATATCGGACCCTGACGGCGTCGGGGGAAACACGTTGGCTGGCCGGTCGCGGGCAGGTGCTGCTGGGCGGCGAGGGCTACGATTCGCGCGCGATCGGCACCGTGACCGACGTCACCCAGCGCAAGGAACTGGAAGAGAAGCTGCACTATGCCACCGAGTCGCTCAACATCGCGCAGACCGCGGCGGGCGTGGCCACTTTCGACTTCGACTTTCGCCGCAACAGCCGCTTCTGCTCCGAGAATTTCCATGAACTGCTGGGCATCCCGGCGACCATGTCGCTCGACGATCTGAACCGCACCCTGTCCCGCGTGCATCCGGATGATTTCGCCCGCGTCCGCAGCGCACCGTTGGAAACCACGCCCGCGGCTCCTTACTATCGCTGCGAGTACCGCGTCCTGCTCGACAACGGCACCGAACGCTGGCTCGGCGAGAAGGCAAAGGTCGCGCGCGGCCCGACCGGGGATGTCGAGCGTATTACCGGTGCCATCGTCGACATCAGCGACCTGAAACACACCAAGGCGGCGTTGGGCTCGGTGGAGATTCGTTTGGAGCGGGCACTGCGCGGCACGCAGGACGGCCTCTGGGAAATCGATCTTCTCACCCATGTTTCCTGGTACGGCCTGCAGTTTGGCGAGTTGCTGGGCTACAGCGTCGAGGAACTGGGATCCAACCACGAACATTTTGTGAGCTTGGTCCATCCGGAGGATCGGGAGCGTGTGGGTCTCGCGCTGGACAATCATCTGCAGCATCGCGCGGTGTACGACCTGGAATTTCGCGTGCGTCACAAGGCCGGGCACTATGAGTGGATGCGCGCGCGGGGCCAGGCCGAACGCGCGGCGGATGGCACGCCGCTGCGCTTGGCCGGCGCCATGCAACTCGTCACCGACCGAAAACTCGCCGAACAAGCCTCCCTCGAGGCCAAGCTGGCCGCGGAGGCTGCCAATCGAGCCAAAAGCAGCTTCCTCGCCAACCTGAGCCATGAAATCCGCACTCCCATGAACGGTGTGCTCGGCATGTCGCAAATTCTGGCCGAGACGCCGCTTAACGACACGCAGCGCGAGTACTTGGACATCATCCGCGGCAGCGCCAAGGCGCTGCTCTCCCTCATCAACGGCGTGCTGGACCTGTCGAAAATCGAAGCGGACCGGCTGGAACTGGAGAATGTCGAGTTCGATCTGATTCATCTGCTGTACGAGACCGTCGCCGCCACCGCCTTACAAACCGCCGCCAAGGGCATCGAACTCATCGTCAGCATCGAAGAGGACGTGCCGGTATTGATCCGTGCAGATCCGGGGCGGTTGCGCCAGGTGGTCCTGAATCTGCTGAGCAACGCGGTCAAGTTCACGCATGAGGGACACATCACCGTTCACTTGGATATGCGGCCGCTCCCGGACCACCGAGCCTCGCTGAACTTGGAGGTCACCGACACCGGCATAGGCGTCCCGTCGGACCGGCTCGATCGCCTGTTCAAGTCCTTCTCGCAAGTCGATTCCTCCACCACGCGCCATTACGGCGGCACCGGCCTAGGACTGTCCATCGTCAAGAGTCTGGCCGAATTGATGGGCGGCGAAGTCGGGGTACGCAGCCAGGTCGGCAGCGGCTCGACCTTCTGGGTCCGGGTGGAGGTCGACGTGCTGAAGGAGCAGCCGGCGCGCGTGCCCACGGGGCTGGGGCGGAAAGTTCTCATCGTCGATGACATCCCCGCGGCGCGCGCCAGCTTGCAATTGAAGCTGAAACGCTATGGTTACGACACGGTGTGCGTGGACAGCGTCGAGGCCGCCCTGACGCAGGTCACGGAGAACCGCTTCGACTTGGTGTTGGCCGATGAGTTGATGCCCCTGCGCGGGGGACTTGATCTCTTGACCGCGCTGCGAAGCGATAGCCGCTTTGCGCGCCTGCCGCTGATTCTGATGTGTTTGTTCGGCGCCGAACGCAGCACCGCCGAGCACGAGCATCGGCCCAATGCCGTCGGCCTGAAGCCCATTCGCGCTGCCGACCTGGCGGGCCTCATCGACCAGGTGCTGACCGGGAAGGTACCGCACGCGCCGATCTCGAAGACCTTCCGCCAGGCACCGCCCGCTTTCCGCGGCAACAGAATCCTGCTGGTCGAGGACAATCCTGTCAATCAACGCGTGGCGCAAAAAACACTCGAGAACTTGGCTGCCCACGTGACCATAGCCAACAACGGGGCCGAGGCCCTGGAGCGCATCACATCCGCCGCCTTCGACGCGGTCTTGATGGATTGCCAGATGCCGGTGATGGATGGATTCACGGCGACGCAGCGCATCCGCGAATGGGAAAAATCCCAGGGCGCCAAGCACCTGCCCATCATCGCGCTCACCGCCAACGTCATGACCGAGGATAGGGCGAAATGTATCGCCGCCGGCATGGATGCGCATCTTGGAAAACCCATCGAGCCTGCGCAGCTGATCGAGGCCTTGAGCCGGTTTCTGAAGGCGCAACCGGCGGCGGCGGCAATCGACCGCGACGCGCTGCGCGAACTGACCGGCGGCGATGCGGAATTCGAGCGGGAACTGGCGGAGACCTTCGTCAGCAGCGGCGATCAATGCCTCGCGGAGATCTTGGCGGCGCTGAAGGTCAGTGACTTCGATACCGTGCGCAAGCGAGCCCACTCATTGAAAGGGGCAAGTGCCAACATTCATGCGCTGGATTTGAGCCGCACGGCCTCGCGCCTCGAGAATGCCGTGCGCGAGCAATCCGTGCCGGCCATCGGCGGCTTGGTGGCGGAACTCAGCGAGAAGCTGGCCGCGGTGAACGAGGAATTGCGCCGCGTCGGTTGAGCGTGCGGCTGGCAGGAACGCGCTAGGCGTGCGCGGCAAGAGCCAGCGGCACACCCATTTGCTGGCCGGTGGAGCAATTGCGCCCCGCCAATTTACTCTTGTACAAACTTTCATCCGCCGCCCGGATCATCGCATCGACTTTGAGGCCAAGATCAGGACCTGTCGGCCCGGTCGAGGCGATCCCGAAGCTCACCGTCACGGCGGCATCGCCGCCGTGGATCGAAAACGGCATGGAAGCGACCAGGAGTCGGATTTTCTCCGCAACCACCACGGCTTCGTCGTGGCTGGTTTCCGGCAGCACGATGAGAAACTCCTCGCCGCCGTAGCGCGCAATCCAATCGCTGTTGGAGCGGATGAATTTCTGGGCACGGCAGGCGAACTGCTGTAGAACATCGTCGCCAGCCGCGTGGCCGAGCTCATCGTTGATGAGTTTGAAATGATCGAGATCGCACATCAGTACCGAGAGCGGGTAGCCGTAGCGGCGGCAGCGCTCGAACTCGCGCGGCAGCTGCTCCATGAGGTAGCGGCGATTGTAGGCACCGGTCAGGGCGTCGGTGATGGACAGGATACGGTTGCGCTGATTGGCGACGCGCAACGAGTGCTCGAGCGCCAGAATTCGCCGTCCCGCATTGAGACGCGCGATCAGCTCCGGCTCGTGCACGGGCTTGACCAGGTAATCGTCGGCGCCCGCCTCCAAGCCGGCGATGACGTGTTCCTTGGCATCGCGCGCGGTAAGCAGCAGCGCATACACATACCCGTCGAGCTGCATGTTGCGAACCGCCTTGCACAGGGCGATACCGTCCATCTGCGGCATTTCCCAATCGGTGACCAGCATGGGGTAGTAGCGCTTGGTCATCCGGTCGAGCGCTTCGCAACCATTGGCAACGGCATCCACTTCGTAGCCGGCATTCTTGAGAAAGCGGGTCATGAGCATCCGGGTAACCGGATCATCCTCGGCCAGCAAAATGGCCGGTGATTCGTCGACTGTGATCGGCGTCACGGTTTCCTCAGACACTATCGTCAACCCTGCTTACCCCTATGGCTGTCCGAAATATCGGCCATGAGCCCGGTGACTGAATCATGGGTCAAACCATCGTTGAAAATCTCGGCACTGGCACTCATTGACGCTAAGAGAAAGCCCGAATTGGGTCCAACTGCCAAACGGCGCCGCTTCATCAAGGCGTTCAGGCAGGCCTGGCCCACCGACAGGGTCGCGATTCCCGCCCCATGGGCATGACAGCCTCAACGCCCGATACCCGATCAACGCAACCCGGCCCCGGGGCTAGGGGCTTACCTCCTCGCTGGGTAACGGGTTCGTCGCAGCATTCGCCTCGCGGCCGGTGAACCAGTTCACCGCATACTGCACCAGCTGCGTACCGGTGGTCAGATTCAGCTTGCGCTTGATGCGCTGACGGTGGGATTCCACGGTCTTTATGCTCAAATTCAAGGATTCGGCGGTTTCCCGGGTGCTCCTCCCCTTGCCGATCATGTGCAGAATCTGCAGTTCGCGATTGCTCAACCGATCGATGGGATTGGCAGATATATAAGATCCGCCGGCCGCGAATTTCTGAATCATGTTGTTGCCGATGGCCTCGGAGACATAGATCCCGCCGTCCAGTACCCGGCGCAAGGACACGAGAAATTGCTCGCTTGCCGCCTGCTTCATGATGTAGCCGTTGGCGCCGGCCGAGAGCATACGCTCCGCATAAATCGTCTCGTCGTGCATCGACAGGACGAGGATCGGCAGCTGCGGATAGTGAGCACGCACGTCGCGCACCAGTTCGATGCCGTCACTTTGCTTGAGACTGATGTCCGCAATCATGACGTCCGGATTGAGTTCCTTGATGGCGATACGCGCATCGCGCGCCGTTTCGGCCTCGCCGCAAACCACCAAGTCCTCTTCGTTCTCCATGATGCGCCGGAGTCCCTGTCGCACGATGGGGTGATCGTCGACGATGAGGACGCGACGTACCCGACGCTTGCCCGTGTTGACCCCCGCAGACGATGTCGAGGATCGGATCCATGTATTGCTGGCTGCCATGTTTGCATTCTCCTTGAAATGGCTTGTTCGTAGTGTATCTCACCTTAGGCTTGCGCTACCCCACCACCGTGATGACGGCGCCGTTCGGCGTGTTGGCCGTAATGTCGAATCGGGCACCGATCATGTCGGCCCGATACCTCATGATCTTCAAGCCCATCCCCGCGCTGGACGGTATGGCGCGTGCCAGGCCGATGCCGTTGTCGATGATGCGCAATGAAAATCCTAAGTCGGTGGCGATGAGCACGATCTGCACGCAGGTGGCGCGTCCATGCCGCGCGGCATTGGTCAGCGCCTCCTGGGCGATACGGTAGAGATGGCTGGCGCCGGTCTCCGAAAGCGTGAGTTTCTCGCCGACTTCGGCGCGGAAGGTCACTTCCAGGCCATACAGGTCGCGGCTGCGCGCGGCGAGCGCGCGCAACGCCGAGGCCAGGCCGCCGGTTTCGGTGCTTACCGGCAGGAGGCCTCGGGCGAGGGAACGGGCCGTTTCGATCGATTGATTGACATAAACGACGATTTCGTTCACGTTCTCGACGACGTCGGGGCAGCGCTCCGCGATTCGGCTCGCCAGTCCGCGCATCATCAACGCCACACCGGTCAACTCTTGGCCTAGACCGTCGTGCAGATCTCGGCCGATGCTCTGGCGCTCGCGCGCCGATACATCGAGGATTTCCTGCTCCAATCGTTTGCGTTCGGTGATGTCGCGCATCGAAATCGAAATGCCGGTGGCCACGCCGTCGTCGCGCACCAGCACGGCGCGGTTCTCGAAATATTGCACGTGCCCCGCGTCGCTGGATTCGAATTCGAACGTGGCCGTCTCGCCGGTCTTGAGTATGTGCCTCAGCTTTTGCAACATCCCGTCGCGCGCAGGTTCGGGCAACAGCGTACCGATATCGCGTCCGATGATTTGCTCCGTCGCGATACCATTCACACTCTTGTTCACGAAACGCACATGTAGGGCGGTATCGAGCAGGAACAGCGTGTCGGCCGTGTTGGTGGTTGTCGCCCGCAGCAATTCCTCCGAGCAGCGCAGGCGCCGTTCCGAGTCCCGCCGTGCCGTGACGTCTTGGATGACGCCCACCAGTCCGCGAGGGACCGTGCCCTCGAATAGGGGCCTGGCGGTGGTGGCGTAGGCTCGATAGCGCCCGTCGACGCCGAGGAGCTCGAATTCCTGGCGCACCTCGACATGCCCGGCCAAGGCATCGTCGATGGCGCGTTTGACCGCGTCTTGGTCATTGGGATGCACGCGCGCCAGCATGGTCTCCATGTCGGGATAGACACTGGACAGCTGCGCCTGCGGATCTTTCAAATTCGCGAACTCGAAGGAATTTCGCGCCCGGTCCCAGCGCCAGGCGTGCATATTGGCCATGGCCATGGAAAGTTTCAACCACCCGGTGCTGCTCTCGAGCGCGATCTGCGCGAGCTTTTTCGCCTGGATATTCTGTACCGAGCCGAAGGAGCGGAACGGGCGCCCGCCCAGCATTTCCAGATGACCGATGACCCGCACCCAGATGCGTTGATGCTGGAACGTATTGATCTCCAACTCGAGATCGATATGGCCTTCGCCGGCTTCGGCACGGCGTAAAGCTTCGCGAAACCAGTCACCCGACTCACGGGTGCACTGCCCCAGCATCGATTCCCAGGATGGCGCGAATTCCTCTGGCCGCGCGTCGTAGATGCGATACATCTCGTCGGTCCAGGTCAGATCCTGCGTGGCATAGCTGTATTCCCAGCCGCCGATATTGGCGGTGCGCTGGGTTTCGTCCAGAATATCCGTGAGGCGTTTGATTTCCGAAACATCGACGCCGCAGCCGATCACGCGCACCGGATCGCCGGCGGGATTGCGCTGCACCAGCGCCCGATCGAGGATGGACTTATAGCGGCCTTTGACGTCGCGAATGCGATAGGTCGTGGTCCATCCGCGGCCGTTCATCAGTCCGACACCGATGGCCTTCTTGGCGGCGATGAAATCGCGGGGATGGATGCGCTCCATCCACCCGCTGATCGTGGGATCGAGTTCATCCGGGTCGATGCCCAACACGTCTTGCACGGCGCGCGAGCGATTCACCGTGCCTTTGGCGACATCCCACTCGAAAATAATACCGTCCACGGCTTCGGCGGCCAGACGGAACACCTCCTCGCGCTGCGCCAGCTTGAACTCCGCCTGTTTGCGCTCGGTGATATCCCGCGAATTGATCACCACCCCGCCGATCAAGGGATTGTCGAGCGCCGAGACGCAGCGCGATTCCAGCCAGCGGTAGGAGCCGTCCTTGTGGCGGCTGCGAAATTCCTGGGAAAACGACTTGATATCGCCCGCCAGCAATTGCCCATACTTGGCGAGGAGCTCGGCGCGATCGTCCGGATGCGCCAGCTCGAACACCAAATGCGATTCGCGCTCCTCCGCGGTGAAGCCTAAGGAGTTTTGCAGCCCGCCGCTCACGTACTGCACCCGGCCGTCCGGCCCACCGATGGTGATGATGTCCAGAGCCTGCGCGGTAAGCGCGAGCAGACGCCGGTCGCCACTGCCCTGGACGCGATGAGTCTTGCGCGGGTCGGTCACTTCCACGGACCAGATCACGAGGCCGGCCGTGGCGGAGGCCACCTTGAAGGGCTGCACATCGACCTCGAAACGGCGCGCGGACCGCCCCGCCTCCTCGAGGACGAGGGTCTCCTCGTGGAAGGGATGACCCTGCAATGCGCGCTCAAAGATTTCCGCCTTGAGCAACCGCGTCGGGGCCAGCATGAGTGCCGAGCAGCCCAGCAATCCACCCGGCAGGGGACCTGCCGAGCGAACGGCGCCCGCGTTGGCGTAGGTGACTTTGAATTCCGCATCCAGAATGAGGATGTCGAAGGGTAACTGGTCGAATGCCGACGCCAGGTCCGGCTGCAAAGTCGGGGGCGAGAAACTCAGCATGATCAGACGCTGACCGGCCGAGAGCAGCGGCTTGATGTCGGTCATCACTGAGCGCTCGCCTTGGGTGAAGCGCCAGGCGATGACTCGGTTGCAGGACGTGCCGGATTCGGACACGGACGACAACAAATTGCCGATGCTGGTGGCACTCGCGGCATCGAGCACCAGGGCCAGTGGGGTTTCAAGAAAATCGGTGTCGCCTTGCACGCTCAGCGCAGCGCGGGCGCAGGCATTGGCCAGAACGATGGGCAGGTGCTTGTGGCGTGCGTCGACCACCAGCACTGCCTCGCGCAGGCTGTCCAACGCAGTGTCAGCCAAGGCTCGGGGCGCATTGGCAGCGAGACGTAATAAACCCGGAGACGTCGCCATCCGTTGGAACTCCGGCAACTCTTAGTCTACCTCCGGACTACCTTATACTCTCCCAAATTCTAGGCGTATACCCGGATAACCAATATGCGGGATTCCCCTAAACCTAACAGCCACTGACATCGATATCGGTCTCGGGGGGGACGGGGCTTTGCGCAGGGGCATGTCGATAGGTGACGGCGCATTGTTGCGCGGCCGGCGCACCCGCCCGGATGAAGGTGACAAATCCGGCACCTTCGTGGGCGGTAAAGCCGTCCGATTCGATCACCACATTGCGAATGCCGTCGGGGCCGGTGCCGGGGTAGCCGTTCTCCAGGTGGATGCTTTTTCCCTCTATGGTGCTCGCCGACAGATGGGCCCCGGACGCCAGAAATTGAGCATGCGCCGCCTCGGCGGTACGGCGAAGGTTGGCACCGAGGGTCGCCACCGTGGTCGCCCGCGCGGTATTGGCGAGGCGGGTAAATCGCGACAAGGCGAAGGCGCCGACGATACCCAGCAAGCTGATCGTGACCACCACTTCGACCAGGGGAAAGCCGGGGCTTTCGGGTAGCGGTCGGTCTGCGCGTGGGGTGTTTCGCATGCGCAGCGCATCGGCCTAGGAGACTAAAGCTTGAGGCGCCGCTCACCGCCATGTGAATCGCCTCACGATCGAAAAATATTATGTCGTTCGGGAGTGACGGCGATGTTAAGGGGCCGAAGTCACTTTCTAAATAAATCGTCCAGAGCGGACCTGGCCTTGGCGATTTCCACCTCGTTCTTCGCCACGTAGGCGCCGGCTCTGGGCTTGAAGTGATCGCAAAAATTCGCCTCCTCCTTGTTCCGAACCTCCTCCGCCGTAGGTTCCTTGCAATGCTTGGCATACGAGATGTCGTATTCGACGCACATCTTGCACACGTGCAATTCCGCATTGCAGGCCTTGCACACATCGAGGCGCCGCAAAGGCAGGCTGAGCGCGGATAGGGAGGCGCCGCAGCGCCAGCAAACTAGGGAATGTGGCATGGGTTCGATCAGAGCATCGGTCCGGCCATCGTAGCGGAAAAGCCTCAGAAGGCGAAACGCCCACCCATCGTCGGCGCAAGGTTGGTGTTGAAGTTGTAGGGGACGCCGGGGCCGTGAGGGATGGCAATGGCCAGACCGCCGCTCACGCTGGAATACGCAATGCCTGCGTAGACATCGAATCGCTTGGTGAAATGATGATCCACATAGAGGGACTCCTCATTGAGAGTCCCTGCGCAGGAGCTACGGAAACCGGCGGCGGGCGAGCACGCGGACGGCACACGGAAGTCGTTCTGCAGCTGATGGTACCAAGACAAGGTGATGTCGGTTTTGCCGTCGTATGCGTATTTCACACCCGTCCACCACACCTGCACGATCCTGGGAGAATCCAGATTGGTGTCTTCGACGCCGCTCAGGAGATAACCACCCTGGGCCGAGGCGCCGATACCCAATGGGCTGGACGGGTTGGTCAGCCGGATGTGTTCGTAGCCGGCAAAGAACTTGAACGGGTCCCAGGTATATTTTGCCGCGAGCATCAGGGCACTGTTGTCGGTCACGATGCCATATTCTGTGTTGTCCGTGCCGATCACATTGGCCCCGGTGATGGGATGCTGATTGATGCTGTTGAGGGTCGACTGATAGGGCTGCGTCGGACTCTCAGGCCCCAGCAGGGGGTTGAGTACGCTGATCGCCTGGTTGTAGTGCTGGTAGACGATGTCCGCCGAGAAATTTGCGTACTCTGCGCCGAAGTCGAACGCATAGGCGGTGTTATGCGCCTCTTCCGGCGTACAGGTGGCAGCAGTCCAGGTTGCGGAGGCTGAGTAGCAGCCACCCGAACCGTCGGCGAGTTTATACATCGCGCCGAAATGGACCGGGCCGTAACTCACGCGATATTTGATGGCCTCGTCCCAACGGGTGTCCTGGGTGTCGCCACCGCCGGCCGTCAGACCGTTATAGCCGATGAACGAGAAGGAGTAGGCGCCGCCGGCGGGATCGTACGCGAGCATGGCATCCGTGCCGAGGGCGCGCTGACGGCCGAAGGTCAGCGTACCGAGATACGTTGACGATATGCCGCCATAGACCTCGTCGTTGAAGGTTTGACCCGCGCGCGCGCCGTCGCCGGTTTCCGAATAGCTACCCCTTGGTAAGCCGTTGTTCGTGGTGTTGGTGGCTGCCATGTTGGCGAGATCGCCGGACTGTGGATTGAAGCCGGTCGACGCATTGAACACCGCGTACCAGTGATCCATGAACTCCACTTTGGCCTTGATGCCCAAACCCGTCTGCTGCAGGTTATTCGGTGCAATGAGGAATTGGGAGTGATTGCCGTTGCGGTTGATCAGCGATTCGCCCTCATAGTTGAAGCCATTCTCCCGCAAGCCATGGCTGACCCAGCCGACGCCGACGTCATACACGCCGTACACGGTGATGCCGTTCCAGGTCAGCGAGCAATCGGTGGCGACGAACTCATGAAGACTCCCGCAGCCCGCGGAGCTGGGTGGAGCAGCCGGAATCGGTTCGGCGGCCGGAACATCGGCGGTGGGCTCCGCGTGGGCAATGCCTGCGATTGTGCTCACGACTATCAATGCCAGTACTGAATTCTTCACCATTGTCCCTCTAGCAAATCCGGCGATCATCGTTACGCGCGTTATATTCCATCATATATACCCGATTCATCCCGGTAAAGCCCTCTCCCGATGGGGCGAGCTTGAGGTAGGCGGGAGTGCGGACGTTCGCCCGGGTTGCCCACGCATGCTATATTTCGCTTTCATTTTTCCCCCAAGGACAAGATCGCGCGCATGGAGATTGTGCTGGCACGTCACGGCAGACCGAGACTCGATCAGTGGACTTGGATGGCTCCCCGGCAGATTGCAAACTGGCTTCGCGCTTACGATGCCGCCGAGATCTCCGCGGAGGAATTTCCACAGCATGCTGCGACCCGGGCGGTCACGTCTCGATGCATCATCGCCAGCCCGTTACCGCGCTGCGTGCAGTCTGCATACGCCCTGGCTCCGACACGGGACATCGGCATCGAGGATGTTTTCCGCGAGGCAGAGCTGCCTCATGCAATGTGGAAATTCCCGCATCTGCCGCTGTCGGTGTGGACGGTACTATTCCGCGTGGCGTGGTTCTGCGGCTACTCCGCCAATTCAGAGTCGCATTCGACGGCGACGAACCGAGCGCAGCGTGCGGCCGAAAGGCTCATCGATCTCGCCCGAGAGCACAAATCGGTATTCCTCATGGGGCATGCCGTCATGACGGCATTGATCGCGAGGCAGTTGGTTCGAGCGGGGTGGGTGGGTCCTAAGCGGCCCACCCATCGGTACTGGCAATACTGCGTCTATCGGCCGCCGCAAGGGGCACCAGGGTAGGCCGAGGCCGGCTCAGGGCCGCGCACCTGCCAGCGGGGCGCACCGAAGAATACATCTAGGTGACCGCGCGTCTTGCCAGTACGACACCGGCAAGCGCCAGCGCGAATCCCGCGAATTGCAAAGGCCTCAGCGTTTCATGAAACACCGCGTATGCCAAAATCGCCGCGAGCGGCGGGACCAACAGCATCAGCGCCGTGACTCGCGTCGCCTCGCCATGACGCAACATCCACATCAGCATGCCTTGCGCGACAATCGAGGAAATGAGCACCGCCCAAAGCAATGCGCCCCACAAAACAGGGCTGCCGTCCCATCGCGTGCCGCCCATGCTGCACATCGCGAGTACCGCGACAATGGCCGCGCCCAGATTCTGCAGACATCCGGCGACACGCAGATCTTCACCACTGAGCCGCTTTTGCGCCAGCGTGCCGATGGTCAGCGCCACGATGCTCAGCATGCCTGCGGCGACATTGGCGGAACTCGCCAGCGCAAAACCGGCATTCACGAGCCTGGGCAGAAGAACGAGCACGACGCCGGAGAACCCGACCAGGAGTCCCAGCCACATCGACATTGAGGGCCGACCATCGCCTCGCGTCAGCATCCAGGCAGCGGTAAACAATGGCTGCAGCGCACCCAGTAGCGCCATGATGCCGGCGGGCAGGCCATGTGCCACCGCCCAAAAACTCAACACCAGATACAGCCCCATCATGACGGCACCCGCCAATACGTGCCGAGCCAGCTCGCGTGGCGATGGCCATGAAATTCCTGCGGCCACCGCCGCGATGCCCAGCAGCAGAATCACCGAGGCAAAACGACACAGCAGAAACAACTGCACGTCGGCGTGAGGTGCCGCCGCCCTTGCCACGATAAAACCTGTCGACCAGAAGAAGACGAACAAGGCCGGAGCGAGTGGACGAATCATGCCAAGTGGATCACGAACGAAGATTCCCCAAATGCCTCTCCGAATGACTCCCAGTGTAAGTGAAAATCGCCGTCGGAATGCGGTATCCGCCGGGGCGCGCTGAGCGCCGTACCCTCAATTGCGCCATGTCGGCGTTGGCCGGCGGCATTTAGCGACGTCTGAAGACCGCCAGCTTGCTGTGGGTTTCGATGTAGGTCCGCTCGTCGGCTTCGATGTCCGGCTGCGCGAGCTTTTCGATCTCGTCGGGAAGCACCGCCGAGCTGCGATAGAAACCTTGGAACTGATCGCAACCGAGCTCGCGCAATTGCTGCAGCTGTTCCGCTGTTTCGACGCCCTCCGCGACGACTTTGAGCCGCAGACTGTGGGCGAGAGAAATAATCGCTTTGACGATAGATGCTGCGTCCGAATTCGGAGTCAGATCATGGATGAAGCTTCGATCGATCTTGAGCTTGTCCACCGGGAAACGGCGCAGGTAGCTCATGCTTGAATAGCCCGTTCCGAAGTCATCAATCGATACCAGCACGCCCATGCGGCTGAGCTCCTCGAGAATTTGAATCGAGCTCTCGGCATGGTCCATGACGGTCGTTTCCGTCAACTCGATTTCCAGATAGTGGGGATCCACATCGTGCTCGGCGAGCGCCGCTCGCACGATGTCCAGGAATTTGGGCTGCAGGAATTGGATGGGCGAGATGTTGACCGCGATTCGCAAGAAGGGTAGCCCGCTTTGCTGCCATCGGCGCGCCTGATGGCATGCCTCGCGCAGCACCCATTCGCCGATGGCAAACATGAGCCCGCTTTCCTCTGCAAGCGGTATGAACTCGTTCGGGCTGACCAGCCCGCGCGTGGGGTGCCGCCAACGCAACAGTGCCTCCACGCTGTTCATGCGGCCGGAGACGATGTCGATTTTCGGCTGGTAGTGCACCTCGAATTGCTTCAGCGCCAGAGCGCGGCGCAGATCGCGCTCCAAATCGAGGCGCGCGCGGGAGAACACACTCATGTCGGCGCTGAAGAATTGAAAGCCATTCCGGCCGGACTGCTTGGCAAAGTACATGGCTTCATCCGCGTGCGCGACGAGTGAATCCGAGTCTGTCCCGTCGGCCGGGTAGACGCTGATGCCGACGCTCGCGGAGGTGTGCACTTCCATCGCGTCTATGCTGACGGATCGATCGATTTCTTCGACCACCTTGGCCGCGATGACTGCTGCATCCGCCGGCTCGCGGATATCCGTGACCAGCAGCAGGAACTCATCCCCGCCGATTCGCGCCACGGTATCGACGGCGCGAATGGCCAGTGACAAACGACGCGCGATTTCGACCAGCAGTCGATCTCCGGGTCCATGCCCGAGCGTATCGTTGATCACCTTGAAGCGGTCGAGGTCCACGACCATCACGGCGAAGGTGTGACCGTCACGCTCTGCGTGGGCGATTTCGCGCCCCAACCGGTCCAGGAACAGCGTGCGATTCGGCAATCCGGTGAGCGCATCGTGGGTTGCCTGGTGTTGCAGTTCGGCGTTGGCCTGCTCGAGCCGCAACGACTGGATACGGGTGCGGGTCTGCAGGTGGGCGTCGTAGATTGCCGTCACCAGAGTCACGACCAAAAGGCCGAGCGCGAATACTCCAATGGTCACCGCAAGCCAGCCGCTTTGAAGGGTCACTCCGCCGCGGCAGATGGACCCCAGGGAAAATCGGGAGGCAGCCATCCCCGTGTAGTGCATGCCGCTGATGGCAAGGCCCATCACCACGGCGGCGCTGATTCGGGCCAGCCACTGGTAGGGGGAATTTCCCTCGCGCAGCCGAAAGAACAGCCAAAGAGCAACGAACGAGGCCGTCACGGCGATCACGACGGAGAGCGCCACCAACCACGGCCTATACGCGATGGCCGGCACCACCTCGATCGCCGCCATTCCCATGTAGTGCATCGATGCAATGCCGGCGCCCATCGCGACGGCGCTGCAGCCGAGACGCAGCATCGTGAGCCGCTGACCGCTGGTGATCGCCAGAGCGAAACCGGAGGTGCCGATGGCCACCGCCAGGGATAGCAAGGTTGTGGACACGTCGTACGCCAGCGGTATCGGCAAAGAGAAGGCCAGCATGCCGATGAAATGCATGGACCAGATGCCAATGCCCATTGCGACGGAACCGATAGCAAGCCAGATCCGAGCCCCGCGCCCTTCGCTGGCCGCCACTCGCGCGGCCAGCCGCAATGCGGTGTACGAAACGAGCATGGCCACGACGACGGAGAGTCCGACAAGCCAATGGTTGTAAACTGAAGTCATGCCCGTACCAACTCGTTTAGCCTCAACCACTTGCGGTGGGCGCTATTGTGTGTATGGTCGCCCTGTAATGCTGGAAGAAATGCGAGAGGCGCATCACAATAATCTGGGCGCGTCATCTCGCGGCCGGGAAATCTGTAGTGCCGGGGATTTTCTTCGAATGGTTCTTCTTAGCAGCCGTCGCAGGATGGTCCACCAGGTGGTTGACATAAACCCGTACCAAAGCGGCTCTGACGTACGCCCATGACCCAAACATCCGTGCAGCCTTTCCTGCCATTTGCCAGGCCCAGCATTGACGAAGCCACCATAGCTGCGGTCGGCGACGTGCTGCGATCCGGCTGGCTGACCAGCAACGGACCCAAGGTGCAGGCCTTCGAATCGCTTTTGTCCGCCTATTTCGGCGGCCGACCCGTCCGGACGTACAACTCGGGCACCTGCACGATGGCAATCGCGTTGCGGATTGCCGGCATTGGTCGGGGCGATGAGGTGATCACGACGCCCAACTCATGGGTCGCGACGGCAAACGTGATCATCGAAGTCGGCGCAACGCCGGTGTTCGCCGACATCGACGCACGCACCCACAATATCGATCTCGACCAGGTAGAGACCGCCATCACTCCCCGTACCAGAGCGATCATCCCTGTTCATATGTGCGGGTTGCCCTGTGACATGGACAAACTGCATGCGCTCGCGAAGACCCACTCGCTGCGCGTGGTCGAGGATGCAGCACAGGCCATCGGATCGACGTGGAAGGGTAGGCGCATCGGCGCATTCGGCGATTTTGCGTCGTTCAGCTTTCAGGTAAACAAGAACATCACCACCGCCGAGGGCGGTTGCCTGGTGGTCAACAATGCCGAGGAAGCGATATTGGCGGAGAAGTATCGCCTGCAAGGCGTCACCCGCAGCGGCCTGGATGGCATCGACGTCGATGTACTGGGCGGAAAGTACAACATGACGGAGATTGCGGCCGCCATCGGCCTTGGCCAAATGGCGCATCTGGAAGCATTCAACGCCAAGCGGCTGGCGCTGGCCCGGCACTACTTCCACTGTTTCGGCGCCGACTTCGAGGCATCATATGGCGCGGAATTGCCCATGGCCGATTTCCAGAACAGCAATTGGCACATGTTCCATCTGGTCCTGCCGAGCCACATCGCGCGCGCAGCGTTCATGCAACAAATGCTCGACCGCAATATCGGACTAGGCTACCACTACGCCGCCATTCACCTGTTCACTCTGTATCGCCGGCGTGGCTTTAAAATAGGAATGTTTCCCGTGGCGGAACGGGTCTGTCGACAGATCGTGACTCTGCCGCTCTTTCCATCCATGGGCGAATCCGATGTGGAACGAGTGGTTGCCGCGACAAAAGCTGTTCTCGGCTCTCGGAGTCGTAGCCACTCATCGTAGGACCGGTGGGATCGCCTCCTGCTGCACCTCAATAGGTAACGTCTAGCGCTTATCGCGGCTCGCGGTTTTCGAAGACCGCTTCTTAGACGTTTGTTTGTGAGGCGAGGTCCTTGCATGACTCACGACAGCCGGTTGAATCGGTGTGCCGTAGACGTGCCTGCTGGTATGAGGGTGAGGGACGAAGGAACTAGACTTCGCGGGGGCGTCGGTCGTCTTGTCGCCGGCGACTGACAACCCTGATGCCATCAGCGTGAAGGTGGCGAGTACGATGAGTACGAATTTATTCATTCCTGACCCTCCCAACCGGATGGTAGGTCAACATTGCGCTGCGGCGTTCAGCGCGCACACCATATTGTGATGTGCGTCTCGGGATTCTAAGCCCTAGGGCATAGGCCAATTGCGGCAGCGCGAACCTCAGCGCAAATTACTGAGCTGGAATCGGATTCCCAAGGGATAACAGGAATCCACCGGCTGCCCGTCTTCAGTGGAGGCGCGGTAGTGCCCCGATGCCGCTCGTGCCAACTTCAGCGCGCCTTGGTCGAGCCGAGCGCTTCCGCTGCCTCGCACGATCGTCGGATCGGCGGTCAGCCGACCGTGACTATCGACGCACACCTGCACCGTTGAAATGCCTTGTTCGCCCATACGTATGGAGGGCGATGGATAGAAGTCAGCCGTATCCGGAAATCCGGCACCAGGACCCCCGGCAATCCGCGCGATCACACGCGGCGGAATCACCGCTGGCGGCGAGTCCGGTTCGATGGATTTTTCCTCGATCGCTGACGTGACATTGTCGCTTGGAATGAGCAGCGGTGGAATCTCGGCATCCGGTTTCGGCACTGCGATCGTCCAATCCCTTGAGAGAGGCTGGAGCACAGGTACCCTCTCCGGAGGAACCTCTTTGAGCGCGTGATTCTCCAAGTTGGATTGAGGTGTGGTCGCGCGCGTATGCGAGAGCGTGGTGATCATTCCGTAGAAAAGCGCAGCATGCAGCCCGGCGATCAAGAATAGTGTGGCGGAGCGAAGCGAGAGGTAGCCAAAATTCCGCTCAGTCAACGTGACAATGCCGCCGGCCGACAACGCAGAACTTGCTGCTGGGACAGGGATTCGGGCGGATTCATTCCCAATCACCAGGCTCGCCCAATAGCAGCCGACCGCAAAGCGCAACTTCGATAGCTCAGAGGATCGAGATGCGACATCCGCGAGCCACTCCTCCTCGAGCCTCGAGGATAAAGACTCGGGCGCCCGGTGTGCAGAGTGGTGAATCAGCCAGCGAGTCGCTCGGCTCAAGTTCGGGGGCCCGGATGGTTCGTAGCGCTGGCTCATGCGAGTACTCCTCGGTTAAAGCTTGCGAACACTTCACTTGCTCGTCTTAGGCCCGTTGAGGTCAGCCGATATAGTCGACGCCGCGGCCTACCCGCGCTTGCGGGATCAATCGATTCCCACTGGCTGACGAACCAGCCGGCCGATTCAAGTCGGAGCAGGATTGGATACAAGGTTCCCGATGCGATTCCGCAACGCTGGTGCACTTCCGCGCCGGCCAACTGCTCGGCGGGGTTTTCCAGGAACGTCTCCAGTACCCGCAACGTTTGCAGGGACATTCGGACTCGAGTATCTTTGCTACCCATGGTAGTAACTCTACATAGGGTATAAAATAAAAACAAGTGCCCAGGCAACATGCCGAATTCAACATGCGGTATGGCGAAACCCGATGAAGAGGAAAGCTTGTGGCGATTGATGTCAGGCACCGTCAAGACACTCAAGGAGAGTACCCATGGCAATTATGGCCGGCAGCAACCCGGGACAGTCCTATTCCGAGATCAACATGACTCCGCTGATCGACGTGATGTTGGTATTGCTGGTTATTTTCATCATCACGCTTCCCAGCCAGACTCACTCCATCAAGATCGACAACCCATCGCCCCAGCCCAATGAGCAGGCGACACCGCCTGAGGTGATCGATTTGCAAATTGATTTCGACGGCGCGCTGTTGTGGAACAGGGCCACGGTGGATCGAGCGACGATGCGGAATTTCATCAGCGTCGAGGCCGAGAAGTCACCCCAGCCGGAGGTGCATATCACTGTGGATAAATTCGCGAACTACCAAATTGTGGCGCAGACACTCGCCGATTTGCAGCATCGCGGCCTGCAAAAGATAGGCTTCGTCAATCAGGAATTCTACTAACCCATGAGCGCCGCCAGCCATCAACAGTGGCTCGCGAAGACTGCCACGTCGCTCAAGTGTCATACGTTGCATTCGGCATTTTTGCATGGAAACCCCTACAAGAATCAGACTCGAGCGGCGTGTGCAGTTACATATTGCGTTCGTGAGCGTGACCGACGTGAACGATTCCCGTCGGGCACCTCATCGATAGTGTGCTCGATGCCCGGCAGCATGGATGTGATCGTCAGGGCATCGACGATGCAGAAAAGTCGCACGCAATGACGCGTGCGCGCTCCTCCGAGCGCGCACCAGAAAAGCCATAGATCCTATTGGAGTTCTAGCTGCGCGACTCTAACCCAATTCGCTTCCGGCTTGAGCACCACGACCACGTAGATGCCATCCGCACCCTTCGTGACCGTTGCTGCAGAAGTGGCGCCGAGCGCTGCTGACAGCTCTTCGGGAGAGAGCTTGTACATTCCGCCGGTGATCGCATCCACCGCGAGCCCGACCAATCCGCC
The DNA here is from genome assembly GCA_021323735.1 of Gammaproteobacteria bacterium. Classification (GTDB taxonomy): domain Bacteria; phylum Pseudomonadota; class Gammaproteobacteria; order Steroidobacterales; family Steroidobacteraceae; genus Bog-1198. The sequence continues at coordinate 1,984 of JAJPKM010000017.1, read as the reverse complement.
GATGGCAATATTGCCCCAAACCCAGCCGCTGACGCCGCTCGTGAGCGTCAGATCCTTGGGCTGATAGCCAGGTAGCGAAATCCTGACGACGTGATTCTCCTTGCGCCGAAGTTTCGCAAAAATTGGCGTCGTGCCCGACTGGAGGTTGTCGATGGTGACGAACGCGCCGGTCGGCGTGCTCGATATCCCAACATTCTGCTGGGTACCATGAATGATCGTCGCGCAGCCCGTCGTCAGCAAAGCGCCCATTCCGATCAACATAGTGGTTTGCGCAATTTTCGTATACATCGTCACTCTCCCTGTGGTTTTGGATGGGCAAGTGTCCGACTCGCCATCATTGCCGGCTGTGCGTCGCTTCACAATTGCGGCAGCGGCCAGCGCTGGATAGCACCATGAGCCAAAAGGGCCTGCATGCCACTCAAGGCCCCGTCAGAATCCCCGGTATCGGCGCCCCGCCCGTTACAGGTACGTATAGACCGCCTCCCACGGGGATACCTACCACAGGGGCGCCGCCGGTCACTGGAATGACTACGCGTGGCATCATGTTTTGATCCTGAGATGGCGCCGCCATTGGTGGAAAAGGGTCCGCCGCTGTCCCCGTGAGAGAGGGAGCCTCGCTTCCGACACCGCGCGCGACCACGCCCTGGGTTGCGCATCCGGTGATGACGGAGAGAACCAGCACGAGAGTCACAACGGTTTTCATTTGTTGCTCCTTGGGCCGTCACAGGCCCTTGACTCGATCTGTCACTTCAGATCGCCCTATCACCGTAACGCACTTTCAGTGAGGTGGTATACCCGGTATGGGTAAAGATTGGTCAAGGCGCGTCAAGCCGAATCGACCGGCTAATGGGGCCCCTATCCGTCCGTTACATTTATGGGTCTTGTCCCGGGCTGCTCGGCGCATCAATCCATCGTTGCAAAGAACCTATCATGGGCGGCTAGTGGTCCACTAGCACGTGCCACCTGTTAATGTTCAACCGTTGCCGCATTCAAAAAGAGGCGGATGGTTGCCGCCAAGCGCCTCGACATAGGAGATCCCGAGTGAAAATCGCCCTTCCACTATTGCTGTTGTGCCCATTGGCTCATGGTGCAGTTTGCCCGACGGGCCAACTAAAAGATCAAGCTACTCTGGTTCGGGCCGAACACTTGTGGCTGCAAGCTGCGGAACAGCACGATGTGGCTGCGCTGGGGTGCATTCTGGCCGATGAATTCGAAGAAGCTGACTTTGCGGGCTCGCTCATCGACCGGTCCGCTATGTTGGCCAGTGCCGCAAACCCTGGCAGCGGCCACACCGAGTTGCTGGACTTGCATGCGTATGTATATGGCGATTTCGCGTACGTACGCGGGGTGGGTGTGACAAAGGGTGATGACAAAAAGGTTCTTGCTAAGAATCGCTTTACGGATATTTTTGTCTATCGCGATGGGCGCTGGCAGTGTGTAGCGGGCCACGAATCGCACTTCCCTGCGCCGGCATCTACGTATTGAAGTCAGATGAACATGGCCGATGCCGCCGGATACAATCCTCGAACGGCTATCCCGTGAAACGGCTGAAGGCTTTAGCTGGAGTACTGAAGACCACAGATCGGTACGTGGTCAAAGTGTTGCGATGATCTCGCGAATCGGTGGGTGCTGAATCCGGAGCGGTCGAAGGCCGACCGCCCCGGTAATACGAAGGGACTGAAACGCAGCCTAGTTAAGGCTGCAAAACATATCCATGCCCAATTCGCACTGCTGGCGTTCCACTGTTCTAGAGGAACCACCTGAATGGCCCGCGCTCTGGACCCCTGGCGACGAAGCGTGCTGCACGCTCATACCCAAGGCACTTCGAACGGCATTCACGATTCTATCGGTGCCGACCACACCGCGCGTGTTGCGCGCGCTATCGGTGCCGACGATGCCGTCAGTACCTACGATGCCGCGGGTGTTACGCAGGCTATCGGTGCCGACGATGCCGTCAGTACCTACGATGCCGCGGGTGTTACGC